>NZ_JBSWWX010000001.1:0-747648 GCF_056160305.1 Planctobacterium sp. AWM4_229
GACCAGGGCTTACCTTTCGATAATCTTGCTAAAAACGATTTGCTTGATGGTGATTGTCAGCCAAATAGCCGGATAGCTGTACTTTTGTCCTGGAATAAAAGGGGGCGAAATAAAAGGGGGCGTAGTGAAATTAAACCCAAATTAAACCCAAACCTGTCCTCCGGTACAGTATCTATTCCCCTTAACGCGCCCTTTTTACGCTGAATAAACCTAGTTCCCCAGAGGAATTGTCAGAATCGGCGCAGCTTGTTGAACAGAGCCCGATTGCAAAGCAAATATCTGTGTTAACAGGCTAAATGTTGATTTGCTGGCTGAATCACTATCATCAATGTAAAACCAATTGTTGCGATAAAATACCGCAACATTCGAATTTTCCGGCTTTTCGATGGAACTGTGAATTCTGAATAAATCTTTAGTGACTCGCGCTTCGTCAAAAACAGTCCCATGCTCATCATTGCGCAAAGGGACACGCCGCTGTTGAAGGTCAGAGTCTGGAACTTCTACTGACTGGGACAGGAAAAACATAATACTATCAAAGGACCGGGCCTGAATCGTAAGTACATCTTTATTTTCGGTTTCTATAGCATTCATTAAAGGCAACACAGTCAAATCAGGAGCAAAACTCAATATTTTGGAAAGACGCATGAAAGCAGGGTGCTTGTGTGCCTCTTTTTTAAATTGCAGTACGATTTGTTGTGACACTGGATCTTTAGCGCCAGCCACTAAATTTGCCAGTTCCAACTCTCGCAAGGCATATACAACCTCGATGAATGTCTTATGGGATTGCGTGTTAACGGTAAAATCTCGTTGATTGGTTTGATAACTATTTTCAAGATTGTTGATGCGCTCAAGACAGGTACGCAATATTCGACTAATTGGCCAGCCTGAATTGCTCAGTAAGATCAGTGTTTCGGCATTAACGGGAGTTAAAATTCGCTCAACAAAGTCTTTTCCCCGCAGAGGTCGGTAAGTTACCGTGGGCCTTTCCTCAATGGCAACTCGGTTATTTAGAGATTCATTGCTGCCAAGCCCAGGTATCCAGTTGAATCCCGGTTGAATCGAAGCAGAATAGGAGAATTGAGTCGTAACGGTATCGGCTTCTAAAAAGTACATGCGATCTCTGTAGCGCAAACGAACTATGTTTAGCAGCATTTGTTCATCTTCTGTGGCGCGCAATGACTGGTTGTAATCAGAGCGACTTGTCTGCAATGCCTGAGGACCAAAATGAACACAGCCAGATGTTAAAAAAGCGATGAATATTAATAATAATATTGTCTGGTTAGGTTGTTTCATTAAGGCTCTTATTCTTGCTTAGCTATTTATAAACATAGCGCAACGTTGAAAAATATTCTTTGCACTATTTAATAGCCTTAGCGATAGCGGGCATAAATTCGTTCTATTTCTCCGTCGCTGATCATCTGCAGCAACGCAGCGTTCATAACTGGAAGTATAGACTTTTTCTTGGGATGAACACGCATCATAACATCGCGTTTGTCCACGACATTGCCAATTTGTAAGTGTCTATACTCTGGCATTTCCTTTTGGAAATAGAGGATGGTATTGAGTCCCACAAATACGTGTTTGAATCGATCTTTTAACAACTGTTGTAGTAGATTAGTTTGAGACACATTATTAATGCGGATGATCATTTCAGAGCTGAACGCGGCATCGTAATCTGGGTAAGAGAAGCCTCGAACGATACCTACAATCTCATCCAGTAAATCACCGGGACCGTTTACTTCCTTATAATTGCCAGGGGAAAACACCACGACTTCTTCTGAAATTGCATAGGTTACTGAATATTCTCCCAGTACTTTCATATGACGACGCCAGTCGGGATGCACTCCTGGCTCAATATCAATATTGCCGGCATCAAACTCATGTAACGCTCGTGCTATGGGCATATAGACAAATTCAAATTTTAGATTTGTACGTTGCTCAATTCCGGCAAACACATCCAAAAAAACACCACGGGTTTCAGCATCATCAAAAATGACATAAGGAGGATTATTCGGCTCATAGAGCATTACCGAATAGTTTTCGCTGGCATCAATCTCAATTGACAAAACGACAATACAACTCAGCGCGATGAACTTAATTATTGTATAGGACATTTTTGAAGAACAGTTACACGATGACTTTCAGAGCATAGAAGAGCCTGTCTGGAAGTACCAGATTTTGATGTCGGTTTTAAAGCGTTGCTACGTGAATAAAACAATACTGAGCCTCACTGAATTCATTTTCATGCACGTAGCGCACGATTACTTTATTTCGTTATTGGACAGGGGATTCACAACATTAAAAAACCATGAGGATATGCAAGGTACTGAATTTATTAACTTAATAACAACTTGTGGGTAAATATCATATTTAACATAATATACATTATGGGAATATTTGATATTTTGTGGATAATCAGTTTATAGTTTGTTTTCCAGAATTTATTTGTAAGATCTGAAATGTCTCTGTTTGCCGTTATTGATGTTATCAGCAGTAATTTGGCGACTTAAAACAAAGGACTAAAAATGAGTAAGATGCCCGGACGTCCTTCAAACAACAAAGATGTACGTCAAAAATTATTGCAGCAAGCCAGGATATTATTTGCTGAAAAAGGCTATGCAAAAGTCACCACACGTATGATTGCCCTGGCAGCAAAAACTGATGCGGCCATGATCAGATATTACTTCGGCAGTAAGGAAAACTTGTTTAAAGCTGTGCTCAGGGAGACCGTGCAACCATTGCTTGCTAAAATCCGAGATGATAAATCAAGTGGACAAACGATATCGCCAGAAAAATTTATTTCTTTGTACTATTCATTGCTGTCTGAAGCACCAGAACTGCCCAAACTCATTTTTCGCTCCATACACGACCCAGATGCTGCTGAACACATTATCGTAAGCAATGTTTTTAGAGAACTGATGGCACATAAAGCAACGCAACTAAAAAGTAGTATCGAGAACAATAATAATATTTCAGCTAGCTTTGACCCGATACATGTCTTGATCTCTACGATTAGTCTTTCTGTATTTCCATTTTTGTTACCTGATGATCTCAAACTAGAGTTGGGAATCGTCATAAATAAACAGTTCTTGACTGAATTGAGTGAGCATCATGCGCTTTTATTAGAACATGGCATAGCAAATAAAGCTTCTGAGTAAGTACGAGTAAAAGAGCTGATTTTATTGGCGGTTCACTAGTACGCGTAACCATTCGTGAGCGTCTTTGCGAATGAAAAGTGAGGCAACCAATGCTTTTTCACGTTCTTTGCCTCACTTAAAGCAATCAACTTATTAAGCGTATGTGTTTACCGCTGGTAAGTTTTCATTTAATACTTGCCACGCTTGTTGATTTCCAGATGAATGTCCACTCTGGATTTGCTCAATCGCTGATTTCAAATCGTTGTTTTGCTCATCGTCTGTCTCTAGTGATTTCAATAAGCTGTCAAACGAACTGTTTTGTTGATAGCCAAAACCTGAAGAGCCGCCTGGCATTCCCATGGATTGAAATTGCTCCATACGCTGTTGTATGTGATCTTGCATAGCTTGCTGCTCATCAGCTGACAATTCACCGTTGCCATCTGTATCTGCTTTATCGAACATCTTATCGAAATTTGGTGGCGTGCGCCCTGCTCCCTCCATTGACTCTGTCAGCTCTGTTTTTGACAAAGCGCCATTACCATCGGTATCAGCTTGTTGAGCTCGTTCTTGCATTTTTTGCATCATCGCTTGAGGGTCGAAACCCGAAACTCCTGAAATTGAGTTCATTTTTTTCTCCTAACATGCGTTAATTCGCGATCTTTAAGAGCAATCTACGTTCCAAAAATTAAAAATGAAAAACCTAATAAACTCAGTGGGTTATATGTAAATTTAAGGTAAAGAAAATGAGGCGGAAAGAAGTGGTATTTAAATCGGTTTGTAGTGCCGTTTAGCGGCAATTTTTTGCCTCAACCAGGCGATTTTGAATGGCTCAACCTATACCTTTCAGGGCTGCATCCATTTCCGATAACATGGATATGAGGGTTTGCTCGCAGTAGTTAGCCCTTTTCAGAATATCTTTAACAGCTGCTTCAAGGTCAACGAGGTTTTTGCGACGCCGTTCTGAAAACATAAAACGGGCGGTGCCTGTGTAATAATCGCCTATTTGATTAAAGAAACTCCTGGTGAGAGCTACGCCCATGGTCGAGAAATCTTTGATGCCAAACTCATCTATTTCTAGCCAAATCTTAATGGATTCAGCAGCAAAATTAGTCACATCAAGAAATCCCGGGTTACTCAGATCCGCATCCGAGACAATTTTAGCTTCTCGCGAGCCAACCGTTCGGCGCACCAAACCATCTCTGTAGTCTATCGCGGTACTGTAAATACAGCAGGCGATAGCCTCTATCATTTTTTGATCGTAACCCAATTGGACAAGCTTATCGCGTGAGACATCAATACTGATCTGTTCGTGTTCCTGCCTCTCTACAATATTGCCGATATCATGTAAAGCGGCAGCCAGTCCAATGCGCTCATAAGCAGCATCGGTATAGGACATACCATCAACAATTGCCAGCTTTAAAGCGACGGACAATACCCCCTTTACCGGGTGAAAAGTGTGACATTCATTGTGGAAAAAGAGCTTCTTTAGCTTCTCTTCATCACTGCGTAAATAGCTTTTTGCAAATGCAACCACGTCGTGGAAAGCGTTTGATTGAGGTAAATACTTTCCATCTGCATAGTTGAATATATCTAACAGCATAAACTCATGCAGAGCTTGTTCAGGATCTTGATATTGAGAATGGAAGTCGCATGGCAAGAAGAAGCAGGTTTGCCTGTCTATCACTACTGGCCGAATTGGGTAAGGAATTTCGCCAAGCATCAGAAAACAATCAGTTGTACTTTGTTTTTTGAATTTAATCATAGGGTTAGCTTTTTAGATTAGCAACATTTTATTTACATACTGATTGCACATGGGGTATCGGAATTGCTCCAATCTAGTTGTTATTCTCAAAGGTTAAACAAGGTGAATCTAAAATGGTATTAACCGTTAATATTTGCTAATTTTATAGAATTGCAACAACGTGTTACTTGCCCTGACAAGATAGATAAAACGGATCTGTTCCATGTTCCAAATTGGTTGTTATAAAGTTTGTGAAAAATTATTCGAAAGTTCCGGCACAATAGTCTATCGAGCCCAAAACGCTGATTTTGAATCAAATGGTTTTCCGAAAAGTGTCATTCTCAAACAACTTAAGCAGGATTTTCCAACGTCAGAACAATTAGCTCGATTTCGCCGGGAATACGAACTTACCAAAAAACTGTCGGGCAAAGGGGTTATTCAAGCATTAGATCTCATTCGCCATGACAACAGTCTGGTCATGGTTTTGGAAGATTTTGACGGGGATTCTTTATCCAACGTTTATCGTGACCGTGCGATGCGCTTACCAGAGTTTTGGCGATTTGCGCTAAAGATAGTAGATTGTCTGGCGCTGGTCCATGGTGAGAAGGTTATCCACAAAGATATTAACCCTTCCAACATTTTACTCAATACGCAAACCCAGAAAATTAAACTCATCGATTTTGGCATATCAATTGAATTGGCATCGGAAAATATTGATGCTGAGAAGCCCGGTGTATTGAAGGGTACCCTCGCCTATATTTCTCCTGAGCAAACGGGGCGCATGAATCGTATATTGGATTATCGAACCGACTTCTATTCCCTTGGCATCACTTTTTACCAAATGCTCACCAATAAACTGCCATTTTCTGCAGATGATGCCATTGAATGGGTTCACTCACACATCGCGAAAATTCCACAATCTCCGCATGAACTCAATCCTCGTATACCCAAGCCCTTGTCTGCTCTGGTCATGAAGCTAATTGCCAAGAATGCCGAGGACCGTTACGTTACAATTGCAGGTTTGCGTCGCGATCTTGAGATATGTCGCCGTGAACACAGTACCACCGGTGACATTGGCCACTTTATATTAGGAGCAAACGATCATTCAGGAGAGCTGAATTTATCCCAAAAAATATACGGCCGTGAGCTTGAGATAGCCACCATGTTGGGGTTATACGAAAAAGTGGTAAGCGGTAAAAACGCCTTACTAACAGTTTCCGGAGCCTCTGGTATAGGTAAAACATCGCTTATCAGAGAAATTCAAAAACCAGTGGTGTCACGCCAGGGCTATTACACCGAAGGTAAATTTGACCAATTCGAACGCTCAACCCCCTACTCTGCAATTGTTCAGGCCTCTACCTCGTTAGTGCGCCAAATACTCACTGAATCACAGCATCAGATTGAGAGCTGGAAAACACGTTTACTTACGGCGCTAGAAGGGAACGGGCAGCTTGTTATTGACGTGATTCCGGAAATGAAACACATCATTGGCGAGCAACCTAAACTGGCAAATGTTCAGGGAACAGAATTAGAAAATCGATTCCATCGCACATTTCAACGTTTTATGCGGGCCGTATGCGATACCGAGCGACCCTTAGTTATTTTTCTTGACGACATGCAGTGGTGCGATTTACCTACACTTAAGCTGGTACAGGTTTTGTTAAACGATAGTCATATCAAACACCTGTACCTTGTTCTCACTTGGCGTGATAACGAGGTGAATGAAACTCACCCACTTTCTCAGGCTTTAGAAGAGCTAAAAAACACCCGAACTATCACCAATAATTTAAAGTTGAGTCCTCTCTCAGCTCAAGATATGAATCGTTTCATTTCCGATTCAACCGGCCTGGAAGTTCAGTCTTGTCGCCAACTTGCTTCATTGTGTTATGAAAAAACGCTAGGTAACCCTTTTTATTTAAATCAGTTTCTTTTGTCCTTATATGACGCCGGCCAAATTCGCTTTAGCCACGAACGCATGCAATGGACCTGGGATATCGCTACTTTAGTGGCCGCAGATAGTACTGACAACGTTATAGACTTAATGCTCAAAAAGATGACAGGGTTATCGGATGACGCCTTGGTTTTGTTGCAACGGGCCGCCTGTATAGGCAATCGTTTTGAGTTAGACACACTGGCAACTATCAGCGGTAGAACAGTACAGGAAGTGGCGAAACTGTTAATGGAAGCTTTGAAAGCGGGATTTTTAGTGCCCGTTGATGAAGCGTGGCAGTGGGCTCAATATCTCGATCCTGAAGCCGAAATGACTCACACCACCGCCATTAAAACCCGGGCGGAGTATCGTTTTTTGCATGATCGAGTGCAACAGGCGGCTTACACTTCCATGTCTGAGGATGAACGTAAACAGCTGCATATACAGATCGGTAGAAAGCTGAGCAAGCAATTAAGTGGTGGAGAACTTAGCGAACGAATATTTGAAGTGGTCAATCATTTTAATGTGGCTCGGGAATACATCAAAGACGATGAAGAGCGGCTCAATATCATTCATAAAAACCGACTTGCAGGACAAAAAGCACGAGCCAGTGCCGCTTTTTCTACCGCACAGTCTTATTTTACTATGGCAATAGATGCCATAACTGAACAAGATTGGAACAACAATGCCGATATCATTATCGGAATTTTCCTCGAGGCAGCCGAAGTCTGTTGTATCAACAATAGCTATCCGGAAATGGAAAACATTTTGGCGCAGCTGGAGAGCCGAACCGATGATAAGTTTGCACGTCTCAGCGCCATGAAAATCAGGATTTTGGCCTTAATTGCACAAAATCATTCAGATGAGGCGGTTAGTGTCGGACTCAAAGCCATATCGTTATTTGATATAACGCTACCCGGTGCACCGGATGATTTGGATGTCCAAGAGTCAATCTCTTCCACCCTGCTGGAATTGTCTAAAGTGTCGGACGACTGGATAATCAATCAAAATGACGCCACGGGGCCGGAAACGCAAATTGCCCTTGACGTACTCAATGTGTTTACTGCTGCTGCATTTCGAAGCCAGCCCATGTTATTTGCACTACTCGTGTGCAAAATGATACAGCTTTCATTGCGCGAAGGGAGTACTGGCACATCTTCATTTGCGTTTGCCACCCTTGGTATTCTGTTATGTGGTCTTGTAGGGGACGTGAAGAGTGGCATGCGCTACGCAGAGGTGGCCAAAAAGCTAAACCGTCGCTTCTCCGCCACAGATATTGAAGTTAAAAACGTATACGTTATTAAAACCTTTGTTGAAATCTGGCAGATACCTCTTAAAACCTCCATCATCGATCTGCGCAACAATTTCCAGTTGGCCCTGACCAGAGGGGATCTGGAGTATGCTGCAATGTCTGCGATGATGGAAAAAGTACACAGTTTTTACCAAGGGCAAAACCTTGCGGACCTTGGCCGTACTACTGAGTCTTATCTGGAAAGTATCGATGAGGCTGGACAGGAGGTGTTTCACCACTATGTTTGTATGTTGTCTCAAACTATCAATAATTTGCAAACCCAGAGTGACACCCCATGGCTACTTGAAGGCAGTCATTATCAAGAGAGTCGGCGCGTACCGATGCACGAAAGTGTGGGAGATCACACCGCGTTAGCAAAACTATTCAGCTTCAAGCAGTTTACCGCTTTTTTTGCCGAAGAATGGCAACTAGCGCAAACTTTTTCTGACAAGTTGGAGGCTCTCCTGCCAGGGGTTGTGTCTTCCATATACGTCCCACAATATTATTTTTACACAGCTTTGACCCTGATAATGAATCACAATGGACAGGAAGTGGTTAGCCAACAACTCGCCCTGCTCAAAGAGTATTCTGCAAAACTGGACTTTTGGGCGGACAATTGCAGGGCAAATTTCGGCAGTAAAGCCTTGCTCCTGAGAGCCGAAATATACCGCCTCACCAGCTCATTTGACCTGAAGAACATTAAACTCTACGAGAAAGCTATTAGTGTTGCCAGAGCTTCAGGGCAATTGCATGAAGAAGCACTTGGCAACGAGCTTCTGGCTCGCTTTTGGTTGAGATACGAAAAATCAGAGATTGCTCAAATATATCTGAGGCGCGCCTATCATTTATACGACTTGTGGGGATGTGAACTCAAAAAGGCAAAGCTTTCCCAAGGCTTCCAGCAATTATTAAACTTTGAAACTGTACAAAAGACTTGGGAGAAGACTCCCACAACAATCAACTCGGGATTTACACAAAATCAGGATCTTGATTTTAATTCGGTAATGAAAGCGTCGCAGGCGATATCTGGAGAAATCGTAAAAGAAAAGCTTATTCAAACCATGATGTTATTGGTGGTGGAAAACGCCGGAGCTCAAAATGCGACGCTATTGCTCAGGAACAAAGGGCTTTGGCAGTGGACGGCGAGTGCCAAAATGGAAGGTAAAAAAGTGGAGTTATTCGAGGATGACTTTAGTTTTATGACTGATGAGCGCTTGCCTTTACAAGTGTTGCAATATGTACTTCGCACGCAGAAAGCGTTGGCCATACACTACGCCACTGAAGATCCACTCTGTGCGCAGGATGCTTATGTCGTAAAATATCAACCAGAGTCGATACTATGCGTCCCCATCATGCATCGCAATGAAGTGACTGGTTTGCTTTACATGGAAAACAACTTGTTGCGCAACGCTTTTACTCCAGAAAGGATAGAGATTATTCAGCTACTGGCGTCACAAATGGTTATCTCCATGGACAACGCAACGCTATACGCAGAACTAGAAGCACGTGTTGCCGAGCGAACTCACAAATTGCACGAAGCCAATGAGAAACTGACGCTTTTGGCAACACTTGATTCTCTCACTGGTGCTTTTAACCGACGCCACTTCATTGAGGTGGCAAATACAGAAATGGCACGTAGTATGCGCTCAGGGCGTCCGTTAGGCATTCTGATGGTTGATATTGATCACTTTAAGGCCATTAATGATCGTTACGGTCATTCTGCCGGAGACGAAGCACTTAAAAAAGTCGTGAAAACCTGTATGGATACATTGCGTCCCGGCGATATATTCGGCCGCTTGGGTGGAGAAGAGTTTGCCATCATTTTACCCGATACAGATATCGATATGAGCGTAAACGTTGCAGAAAGGTTACGCAGCTCTGTAGAGCAGTTATCGATTGAAAGTCCACCACATCGTTTCTCAGTGACACTCAGTATTGGCGTGTGTAGTTACTCCGGAAACGATGACACTCTGGAACATTTATTACACATCGCCGACCAAGGTTTGTACAGAGCAAAACATGAAGGTCGCAACAAAGTTGTAGTTAGTGAAGGTTAACAACTTTGTTGTCATGTCACAGTATTCACATTATGGATTTTTTACCTACCGAATTCTTAAAAATCGAAGATTTTTTAAATTTTATTGTGCGAAATCACCTCTTGGCTTGTACATTTAAGGGAGGATTTAGACCAGATATAATAGTTTAAATGAAAAGAACCACGCTCTCGCTAGCGGTGATGTGTAGCTGTTTACACGCGCAGGAACAGGCGAACATTAGTACCGAAGTTGCACCTTCTGAAAAGCAACAGACTATTGAGAATATTACGGTATATGCTCAAAAGCGAGCACAAAACAGCAAGGATGTCAGTGTTGCCGTATCTGTATTGCACAGTGAAGTCTTGGAGCAGCTTGAATTAAAAGATACGACGCAGCTCTCGGCACAAATCCCCAATGTAAAAATTACTGCAAACACTGGTGAGGGGGCGCCACCCGTTGTCAATATTCGTGGTGTAGGTAGCCTTGATTACAATAATACAACCACTGCCCCGGTGGCTTTTTATGTGGACAACGTCGTGGGTGGTGCACTAAGCAACTCCTTGTTGTACTTGTTTGACATAGAACGAATTGAAGTTTTGAAAGGGCCCCAAGGCACACTTTTTGGTCGCAATACCACAGGTGGTGCGGTATTGATTACAACTGAAAAGCCTGAGTTTGGTACCGAAGGTTACGTTACGCTTGGAGCGGCCAATCAAGATCATCATAAAATTGAAGGGGTATTCAATAGCGCCCTAACCGAGCAAACAGCAATTCGGTTGGGTTTCAGTCAGCAAGATTATGATTACTCGTCCAATAATCTCGCTCCTGGTTATCCTCAGGCTGGAATGAAACAAGACAATTTTCGTTTGCAGTTAAGCCATCAATCCGAACAACTGGATGTGCTATTTAAACTGCATGGCGCCGACTGGGAAGGCAATGTCAAACCCGTCAGAAGTAAAGGTTACATCGCTGATTTAAGCACTGGGGAATTATGCCCGCCAGAATTAGCAGGCACTACTGCCTGCACCGATAACTTTGGCTTTAATGTCGGCAGCAATAATTTTCACGACGTTCGTTTGGATGACAAAAGTCCCCATACCACAGAGCGATTCGGTGGTAGTGTTGAGCTTAATTATCGAATTTCACAAGACAGTACGTTTAGCTCTATTACCAGTGTAAATCACCTGGAAAGACTTCACACGTTCAATTGTGATGCCAGCACGGCTCGTTTGTGTGATGGTGATTTGGGTGTAGACAATCAAACCATCACGCAAGAATTCCGCCTCAATCAACAGCTGGGGGAACACTACTTTATTGCCGGATTGTTTTATCTGGATGAAGCCATTGAGCAAGATAACCGCATCGACCTTTTCTATGACGCCAGGGCAGCCCTGGCAACTGGGCCCGCTCATTTTTATTATGACAATACAGTGGATACTCAGTCAGTTGGGGTATTCGGACAAATTGACTATCAGATTAATGAGCACTTCACTTTAACAACTGGATTAAGGTACACCAAAGAAGATATTGATTATGTGGCTACTTCAATCATCAATGTACCTGCTTTTGCAGGGGACTTTGATGGCGTCACAGTGCCTGGCTGGAATTTTCAAGGCGACATTGATGACAATGACATTTCTGGCAAGTTGGCTTTGGTGCAAAAGCTAAATGAACACACAAGTGTTTATTATAGTTTTAATCGCGGTTTTAAAAGCGGCGGTTACAATGGTGCCCTTGCCTTTTCGCCTGACGAAGCTCGGTTAGCAGAGTATGGACCTGAGTCGTTAAAAGCATGGGAAGTGGGTATGAAGACTCACATGAGCGACTTAAATCTTAATGTCTCCGCGTTTTATTACGATTATGATAATCAACAGGTGTTCATGAATCAGCAATCCTCTCAACAATTGGCAGCACCGGCACAGGTACTGGATAATGTTGGACATTCAATAATCTATGGTGCGGAACTGGATATCAGCTACACCCCAGATAATCACTGGCTATTTATGGCTGGTATTGGCTATTTGCCTGAAGCTAACCTGGATGAGTTTGTTGATATCAACGGAGAAATTATTCGAGACAACCGTCTTCCATTTAGTTCTGAGTGGAATCTAAATGGGTTGGCCAATTATCAAATGGATATATTTAATGGCACCTTGAGCTTGCAGCTGGAATTTGATCACCAGTCGGAGTTTTATTTTGAACAGAATCAAAACCCTTACGCTAAACAAGATGCTTACACCCTTTGGAACGGCAACGTAAGTTGGGCGTCTGAATCGTGGAAGGTCTCTTTGTGGGGTAAAAATTTGACGGATGAGGAGTACAGTCAAATCCACTTCGATATGGGGCCTTCTTTTGGCCTGCTGCAGGACCTGAAAGGCGAAGCTCGCCGCTACGGTGTAGAAGTCACCTACCTTTTTTAACAAAAAATTCCCGACAAAGTGCTGGTAAATTCATTCGCTTTTGCTACATTTTCTGCTGCAAGAGAAAAAAAATTCTTGCCGGATATACCGGCAGGAGCTTTCAATAAAACCTGCACATAAGGATTAGGTTAATATGAGTTCAGTAATGCCCACACTCCCGCAAAAAGATTCTTCTGCTCAGCAAGCCGCCAGGGCTTTTCAACTGTCGGTTGCTGGCACATCTTTTAACTACATGAACACTTACATGCTGGGGGTGGCTTTATCGGCTGATCTGCCTGAAGGTGAAGAGTTTAATACACCTTATAAATTAAAACTTATCCCTATCGTGGCTACCATGATGGCTAACCTGATTGCTAATCTTGAGGACATGTTAGAGGAAGAGCGAGAGCTAACTAAAAAGCACTCAATTTTAGATCGGATTAAAGATGCCGCCAAAGAACTCATAGATTTTCAGGATACCAGTATCAGTGACAAGGTGGACGCAATAGGCGATATTTTTGATGCTCTTGATGATATTCCAGAAGCTATCGGGGTCGCCCTGGAAAGCTTACCCGGCAAGCTGCAAGAGAGTTTAAAAGCCATCAAAAAGTTGGCTAAAGAAGTAGAGAAGAATGGCCCCACTGCCATTCTTAAAAGCTCAATGTGGGATTTACTGTCCACCACTGAACGTCGGGAAATACTGGAAGCCGAAACTTGGGAGCGCTACAAGCAGCTGTTTCAGAAGATCCCAACGCCATTGATGCTGCAAATCGATGATGACAAAAAACCGTGGATGTCAGGTGGACAATTCCAGTGCATGGAGGACTGGTTTCTTGGCTACCTGCAAATCGGTGGCTTCAATACCACCATGTTGCGAGGCGTACGTGTCAATGCGCCTGAAAACTCCGACGTGGTGGAATTGGATAAGTTGTTGACTAAATTCCCTGTAACCGATGGGATATTGCGCACCGAACTTGGAGACGACACCATATCGCTAAAAGCCGCAGCTGAACAAAATCGCCTTTATGTTGTGGATTACGAATGCCTTGAAGGCGCAACGTGTGTCCCCGTGCATGGTGAAGAGCGCTTTTTAGGCGCGCCAATGTGTTTGTTTTATTTAAATCCCAATCCACCTGAAGGTTATCCTCAAACAGAAGGTGGGGCGCTACAGCCTATTGCCATTCAGTTATTACAAAAGCCGGATCCGGTAAAGGCCCCTATTTTCACTCCTAAAGATGCTGGTAATGCCAATGACGAAAACGGCTTTAAGTGGCAAATTGCCAAGTATTTCGTCAACGTGAGTAACGCTATACAGCACGAGTCTGTGGCTCACCTGGGGGATTGCCACTTGGAAATTGATCCCATGGTGGTCGCCGCTAACCGCAATCTGGCTAAAGTGCACCCGCTAATGGTGTTACTCAAGCCCCACTTCAGGTTCACTATAAATATCAATCAGAGTGCTCTGCACAGTCTAATTATTCCTGGCGGTGTTGTAGCCACAAATGTGGGGCCGCGCATCCAGGATACATGGGATTTAGTGGCTGAAGCGCATAAAGCCTGGAAATTTGATGATAACAACCCCGAGGTTGTTTTTGCCCGACGTGGTGTTGACACTATTCCCAATTTTCCATTCCGAGATGACACTATGCTGCTATGGCAGGCAACATTCAATTGGGTGTCAGACTACATCGATATTTATTACGCTAACGATGAAGACGTGGTGAAAGATTTCGAAGTGCAAAATTGGATCAACGAAATGGTGTCTGGTGATTATGCCGGCTTTAAAGGATTTGAACATTTGGTACAGAACAACGCTTCTGACGCTTTACCATGGTTGTTGGCCTCAAAAGATTATCTGAAACGCATTATCGCGCAGATTATTTATATCGCAGGACCACAGCATGCTTCAGTTAACTTCGCACAGTATCCGTTGATGTCATTTATGCCCAGTGTAGCTGGTACCATCTACGAGCCTGCACCGGGCGCAGATACGGTAATTAACAATGAAGAAGATTGTTGTAAATATTACCCGCCGTTGGATGTTGGCTCCTACACTTATCTGTTTGAATACCTTTTATCTAGTTTACAGTACGATACGTTCGGTCATTACGATGAAGGCGACGATAAAAAAGAAGGTCCTTACTTTGACGATAGCCGTGTAAATGCACCGTTGCAAAAGTTTCAAGCAAGCTTGAAGGAAATCGAATCTACAATACTAGAGCGCAATAAAACTCGACCAATGGAATATCCATTTCAGTATCCTTCGAAGATCCCTAATAGCATCAGCATTTAGTGGTTTCAAAAGGAGAGCATTGCTCTCCTTTTTTATTTATTTGCTGGTGTGATGTTTGTGGAGCCATTGAGACAGCGAATGAGTGCTCCTTCGGATAACCTACTGATGTCTGGCTTTTGTACATAATGCGCGATTATGTGGCCATAACTTCCATCGGCTAACATCGAATCAAAAGCCACTTGTAGTGCTTTGATTGTTTCAGGGCTGGTATTATTATTAATGGCCAGGTAATTACCGCCCAAGGCATCATCATTGAGCTCCAGCACTGGAATGACGTCATCAGGCTTCAATCCCACCTGTTCCAACTGAAAACTGAGGGTAAGTGAAGAGCCGATCATCAAATCCAGTTTTTGCTGGGCGAACATGAAGGTGTCTTCATGTTTATTAGAAAAGGTGATGTATTCATTGCCTTCAGTCAACCCGAGATCATGCAACACATCTTGATAGATATCGCCACGGGGAATGCCCACCGTGTAGTTGCTCAAATCCTCGCTATTTTTTACCACAATGTCGGCTCTTTCTTGCAAGCGATAAAAGCACGCATTACTGTAAACCAGAGGCCCTGCCCACTTAAAAAGATGTTCGCGTTTTGGGTACCTTGCAGTGGTAAACACCCCCGTATTTATGTTGTTCAACGCGTTACTGTAAGCGCGGTTCCAGTGGGCAAGCTCTATATCACATTGAATCCTGGCTCGTTTACAAGCAGTTGCGACAATCTCGTAGTTGATACCTCGCAACTCACTATTTTTTTTAAAATTGTAAGGCGGAAAAATTTCCGTGTAGAGTTTGAGCGAATTTGAATTTGAGCCAGTATCAGCCAAAGCCTCGTGGCAATGGGCCGAGAGAGTCATCATTGATGACAGAATTAAACAAACTGCCCCCTGGTAGCCCATAAATACACCATAGTTTTGCTAGTGAATAAGCATCCTTGTTATCGATTAAAAAAGCGGTAACGACTGGCAACACCCTGTAGTAAGTTTGAAAAGGCTTTTGCCATTCTCGGGCCCAGATAATTATCCAGCAACTGACCCAACAAAGGTAGTTTCATGGCAAACTCAGAAGTCCAATACACTTTGGTTTTTCCGTCAACTTCGCTGAACTCCATGCGCCCCATCGGGTGATAAATTCCCAGTGGCTTGGCATCGCGAACGCGATACTCCATTACCTTATTGGTTTCGAAACGTACTATCTCTTCTTGTAGTGTAGCACCGCTAAGTTTAACTTCACGTACGGCTCCTACCCCATTTGGCTCATCTCTACCAGATTTAAGTAATTGAGCCGCTTTAATCCCGGGGTATAAGTTGTAGTTTCCATGGTCTGTTAACATCTGAAACGCCGCGTCAATGGGCATATCTAAGACTTCTTCTACTTCTATTTTGTACAATGTAAATTCCTGATGTTTATCATTAATTATATTCAAATACCGTAGCACAACCGCTGAAGCTATCGAACGCGTTATCCCAGCGGCGCACATCATTGGCTTTGCGCCAGCGCTGATGAAAAAACTCCAGCAGACATTCGCCGTCGGGTGTCTGCATGATCATGGTATTAAATTCCTCAACTTGTTCGAATGGTGGATAGGAATCTCTGATACCCCAGGTTAAACCACCTTTATCTTGTGCATAGGCTAGCCAAAATTCCCGCAAGTCCAGCCAGCTTTGGGACTTGGCATGCCATGCTTTTTGTTCGCCTTTGAATTGCATTACTTTGCCGGGTCTCGGCGTAGCTTGAGCCGCAGCAAATCCGCTGTACAAGCAGAATGTCAGGCATAGCAGTGCCATTCTCATGTTGATTTAAGCCTGATTCAAAAAAGTTATTTCCCGTTGTGGGAACGGGATGGCGATTTTGTTTGCCTTGAGTGTATCCCAGATGAGCTTATTCACTTGGTAACGAGAGGCATAGAGCTTGTTGGTTTCCACCCAATAACGCAATTCAATGTTCACTGAGCTGTCTCCAAATTCAGCGATCCCAATCAGTGGTGCGGGCTCCTGGGTAACTAATGCGCAGTTTTGAATGGCCTCTTTTAGCAACGAGACTACATTGTCCATATCTGAGTCATAAGCCACACCCACTTGCATTTCCGTTAAAGTAAAGTGCTTAGAGTTGTGCAGAATTTCACCGACAATGTGTTTGTTGGGAATAAGGATCTCAACCCCGTCTTCGTCTTCTAGCTTTGTAAAGGCCAAGGTAATTTCTCTAACAACACCAGCGACACCTTCTACTTTTATGGTATCACCCACCACAAACGGACGTGCCAGAATTATGTTGAAACCAGCGCCATAGTTAGACAACAATCCTTGCACTGCTAAGCCAGCACCGAGACCCAGTGCACCAATGGCAGCAACAAATGGTGTGATGCTAATACCAATCATGTTTAAACAGATAATGGCAATCATCACCAAAATGGTAATTTTCACCACATTGCCAATGAACTGGGACAGCGTTATATCAAGATTCTTGCGTTGGCACAGGGCGACAACACCTTTAGCAATGCGTTTGGCTATCACCAGCCCAACAATAAATACCAGCAAAGCGCCGAGCAACTGGAAGCTGTAGTTCACCAGGAAATTGACAATAATGTTGTAAATCTGCTGAACCTGTTCTAATTGTTCACTAGCGGTTTCATTCATGAGGAGAACTCGTTACTTTTAAGAATTAATAATTGAATGTGATTCTTATCATAACGAGTTAATTGTACTTCGCAATCGCCCTTTGCTTCAGATCGGTTTCTCGATAAGCTGATTGTGACTCTAAAAAGATGAAATAGTCACATCTTGAGTTTATCGTTTAACGTAGGCTCTAACATCCAGGTTTGCTACCTTCCAAAAAATGTTGCTTCACTGTAAGCACTATCGCCTGCACGATTTTCCACTTTGATCACAAATGGCGTAACGCGGTCATTGAGTGTGCTTGCGTCCAGGTTTATCGTGATTGGATGCTTCACTAGTTGATTAGGGCCGATGGTTACCACCTTTTCAGCTACTATATTGGCACCGGGTAAATCTTCTGTTGATAAAGAAACCAGCTGGCTTGACTGGGTTTTATTCATTATCACCAAGGTATATACGTTCTCAATATTGCCATTAGGCGCTTCTCTGAATAGCGCGTTTCTGTCTCGGATCACATTTAAATCAAGAGGCTCAAGGTTAATAACACTTTCAATCAATAGGCCTGTCATGACCAGCAATACCACAAAATAGCCAATAACCTTGGGACGCAGTAAAGAGGATTGTTTGTGTTTCGCTGCTTGTTTGTCGTTTTGCTTGAGATTGTTAGCGGAGGTATAGCTGATCAGACTAGATTCATAGCCCATATTCGCCATAACGCCATTGCAGGCATCCACACAAGCGCCGCAGTTTATACATTCATATTGCAGTCCATTTCTAATGTCGATACCGGTAGGACACACTTGTACACAAAGGTTACAGTCAATACAGTCCCCTAGCCCTTTGCTTTTATATTGTTGTTGGGTAAGTCTTTTAGGACGTGGTCCACGCCCTTCTCCTCGATACGCGTTGTAGGTTACCGTGTAAGTATCTTCATCAAACATGGATGATTGAAAACGAGAATATGGGCAGATATGGGTACACATGATTTCTCGCAACCAGCCCGCATTACCATAAGTACAAGCGGTAAAAAGCACTATATAAAACCCGGTCCAAAATCCGATGTTAAGCTGGCTAAGTTGCAACAACATAGGTTGAATCGGAGTGAAGTAACCTACAAAGGTTGTAGCGGTCAATGCTGAAATAGTGAGCCACAAACTATGTTTTAAGCCTTTTTTCATGGCTTTTTGCTGAGACATAGATTGTTTATCAAGATTTATACGTTTATTTCGTGCCCCTTCAGTTTTTTCTTCTATCCATACAAATAAAAAAGTGAACACCGTTTGCGGGCACATAAATCCACACCAGACCCGGCCCCAAATGGCAGTAACAAAAAACAGTGCAAATGCGGCAACAATAAATAACCATGCCAATATGGTGAAATCTTGTGGCCAAAGAGTCAGGCCAAAAAAATGAAACTTTTGATGGACAAAATCCAGTAATATCGCTTGTTTACCATTGTATTGAAGCCAAGGTAAGACCAGAAACATCAGTAAAAAATACAGCCCGGTGTAGCGTCTCAGGTTTTCAATTTTGCCCTTAACAGAGCGAATATAAATCTTATTTCTTTTACTCGAAGCATCGAGAGACTGTACTGCCGCTCTCTCCTGCGTTTTAGGCACCTGAGTAATATCTTTGATTTCAATACGCTGTTGTTGCTGCACACCATTCATGATTTATTCGCCCTGACTGTCACTAACTTTGAACGCCAGCATGATATCCAGTAATATAATTGGGTACAGTTACAGCTATTTGTTTTATGATAGGTACAGATTGCGAATGAAAAAATATCAGCAGATTGCGCAAGCATTAGAAGCGGCTATCGACAAAGGTGTTTATTGTCCGGGCGATAAGTTACCTTCCATAAGGCGTTTGGCTGCTGATTTAAAAGTGGCGAAAAATACAGTGATTGCCGCACTGTATCAATTGGAATCGAGAAACTTGATAGAGGCGCAGCCCAAAAGTGGCTTTACCGTGTGTTCCATTATTCATAACAAACCACCTGAATCCCCTAAATTTGACACTATTAGTCCCGCCAGCGTGCAGACTCCGGAATTATTGAGAGAGATTATCGCCAAGGGAGCGGCTTTTGACATTAAGCCGGATGAAACACCTGAGCAAGAAAACCGTTTAATCAGCAAACTTTATCGTCTGATAAATAAAACGATGCGCAAAAACAGTGTCCGTAACGCTTCATACTATGATGAGCCGGAAGGTGCAGTAGTCTTAAGAGAGCAAATTGCCTGGCATTACAGTAAGTTTGGCGTATCGTTAAACCGTAACCAAATCGCCATTTCCGGCGGTTGCCAACACGCCTTGTTGATGGCACTAATGGCCACCTGTAAGCCAGGAGATAATGTGGTCATTGAGTCTCCCGGCTTTTATGGCGTAATACAGCTGCTTGATGAGCTTGGCTTAAATGCCATCGAAGTACCATGCAATAACGTCTCGGGAATTGACGTAAATACGCTTAAACATGTGGTTTCTGAGTACGACGTTCGAGCTTGTGTGGTTACTCCCGCCTTTTCAACTCCGACCGGGGCTTGCATGCCTGATGAAGCTAAAAAAACTCTGGCACTGCTGGCAGAAGACCACGAATTTGCCGTTATAGAGGATGATATTTACGGTGATTTAGGATTTCAATTCAGACCCAAACCTATTAAGCACTTTGATACTCATGAGCGGGTGATTTTATGCGGTTCCTTTTCAAAAACGCTATCTCGTGAACTTAGAGTGGGCTGGATTGCAGGAGCAAGATGGCATAACGCTATATGTCGCTTAAAATTAGTAAGCTTACTGGCCGGAAACACATCTATACAAGTGGCGCTGGCTCAATTTATGGCATCCGGCGACTATCAGCGTTATTTAAAACAACGAGTTAAGCAACTAGAGCAAAATAGAAATGCGCTGTTAAGCTACCTGCAAAATCAGTGGGCTGAGGAGATACAATATACTTCTCCGATTGGAGGTCTTTGTATCTGGGTGAAGCTACCCGCACAAATGGACACCGTCTCTCTTTATCATAAAGAATTAAGGCAAGGTATTGTATTAACCCCCGGCGCACTTTTCACCTCCCATAAAGACTTCTCAAATTACCTGCGATTGAGCTTTTGTCATCCTGTTACGGAGGGACGGGGGAAGGCTTTGTTAAAGGTAATAAAGTTAATATCAAGCCGGTGATATGGGGTTTGCTTTTTATATATTAACAAGTGCAACCGAAAGATTTGCTCGAGGTAAAAATAAACAAGCAACACCTTTAGGTGTTGCTTAATGATTAATAACCGTAGATTCTTAATTCTTGAGAGCAGGCTAAATTACCGCCATTATTACTTGCAACATTCCAACGATAATAACGATACATTGAAGTCGGAGTGTTAAACTCTCTAACCTCTCCACTTTGCCATGCCGTTTGATCTTCAGGTTGATGTATCACCGTCCAATTGACGTCATCGTTTGAGCCTTCAAAGGTCCAAGATTTAAAACTGAATGATGTCGCATCATCTCTACCTCTCATCGTGTATGAGGTCACAAATTTGGCATCATAAAAATCAACTTTTATCCAACCTGACTTCCCTTCAAAACACTGCCCATATTTCCACGAAGAAGTATTTTCATTAAAGGCTTTCCATGGGTAGAGTATGACATTATTGCTCACACTATTATGACTTGAACTTGATGAGATCGTTATAGGGGACGCACTATCATTGCTTGATAAGGTAGGTACCAAAGACTGGCTTTCGGGAATTTCCACACGAACCAGATTAAAATCTCCAGACTCACCATTTGGGCCATACCATGTGCCCGTAAAACCTTGCAGGAAGTCTCCGTGGCCAAGATATTCAATAACCTCTTGCTGCTTAGAGAAACGAAATTTTATTCTTTCAACATTTCCAGCACCATTAGAGATATTGTTTCTTTGTTCGACATTACCACTAATGAAGTCGACTTCAGCGGTTTCACTCAAAGCACCAATAAAATTATTTGCTAAAAATTCAAGTTGTAGTTGAGTGAACTCAGCATTCACAGAATCGACAACACCATCCAGTAAGTTATCGCGTTCCAATTGCCATGATAATGTCTCTGCATAGCTAACGCCGGTAAACGATAGTAGTGGAATAAGGCTTTTAACTATTTTTCTCATAAATCTCCAAAAATATTTACCCCTTTTGATTATCATAATCCACATCCGGGCTTTGCTGAATAGAAAGTTTTTGGAATCGATTTAAAATGATTGGTGTCTCACCAATGCCAGAAGCCTGTTTTTAAACACTTCCAGAGTGGCGGATGTATTGCCAGATAGTAAAATATGGTGTCCTATGCGAAGCTGACCAAAATCCTGTTAAACACTGTTCATTAGATGGCGTATGGCCAGAAGTTTATTGTGCCAGCAGGTTCTGTGTGCCTACTCAATAAGCGCATTGTGGCTGTATCAAGGCACTGTTGTAATCCCCTGTCACTTGCAAAACTTCATAGGACTCGTCCATGCTTTTGGGGCCTGCACTGCTTAATCAAAGAACTCATCGTCATCCTGCTCATGATTTACGTCCACTGAAGTGTTGAATGAAGATACCAGCTGCAACAAATGTTCTGACTGTTGACTCAGGGCGGAACTTGCTGTCGACACCTCTTCAACCAGGGCCGCATTTCGTTGGGTATTCATGTCCATTTCATCTACAGCGATGAAGACCTGTTCAATGCCAACGCGCTGATCGGCCGCGTCTTCACTGATTTGATTAATCGAGCTAGTCACCTCAGAAACGGCCTCGACAATGTTATTCAGCGTACTACCCGCCTGATTCACCAACGCCGTACCTTCATTGACCTTATTACCACTTTCTGTAATCAGGTCGGCAATTTCTTTTGCTGCCTGAGCGGAGCGCTGTGCCAGGTTACGCACTTCGGTTGCCACTACCGCAAACCCTCTGCCGGATTCACCGGCTCTAGCTGCTTCAACCGCGGCATTAAGGGCCAGCAAGTTTGTCTGAAAAGCAATTTCATCGATGACACCAATAATATCGGAGATTTTATTACTGGAATCATCAATTTGCTTCATCGCCGCCATGGTCTGTTCAACAACTTCTCCTCCCTGAATAGCGACTGATTTGGCGGCATTAGCGAGTCTTGCGGATTCTTCGGAAGCTTCCGTCGTGGTCACAACGCGCTGTTTAAATTCCCGCATTGTTGCATTCGTTTGTTCAAGGGACGCTGCCTGGGATTGAGTTCTATCCGCCAGATTCGTATTACCGTCCGAAATTTCATTAGCACCAGCACTCACGGTACTGGCTGTTGCCCTGATTTCGCCAACGATAGTACGAATAATGGCAACGGACTGATTGATGTTTTGTTTTAACTCACCAAAGGTGCCACTGTAGTCATTCTCAATGGACTTAGTCAGGTTGCCATCAGCCAGGGCTTTGGCTACTACCGAGGTGTCCGAGATGATGTTTTCATTCACATCTACCAATTGGTTGATACCCTCACTCAGAGATGCAAAGAACCCCTGTTTGTCTGCCAGGTCAATTCGGTTCGACAGGTCACCTTTATTGGCGGCATCCACCAGTTCCTGAATATCGCCTTCGATAACCTGACGCAACTTCAATATCGTAGTATTGGCGTCCTGTTTAAGGCGATCGAAATCTCCCTGATAATCAGAGGTGATCGTTTTAGACAGGTCGCCCTGTGCCAGTGAACCTAACACCATGACAGTATCCTCAACGACTTGTTGACTGGTGGCCAGAATGTCATTGATACCTGCAGACAGACGCTCGTAGAAACCGGCCTTATCAGAGAGTGGGATACGGTTGTTCAAGTTGCCCGCTCTGGCATTGTCGACGATGATTTGAATTTCCTGTTCGATAACCTGGTCCAGTTTTGCAATCGTATCATTGGCGTCCTGTTTCAATTTATCAAAATCCCCAAGATACTCCGACGTAATCTTACAGGACAGGTCGCCGGATGATAAGCCATCCAAAACCGCACCGGTATCGGTGACAATCTGTTCATTGATAGCTACCAGTTCGTTAATACTGCTACTGAGCTTCAAAAAGAATCCGGCTTTACCAGTAATGTCTATACGTTTGCTTAAATCACCGCTCAGGGCAGCATTGACAATAGCCTGAATATCTCCCTCAATCACTAGCGTGAGATTGGCTACGGTGTTGTTCGCATCAGACTGGAGCTTGGCAAATGATCCCTGGTAATCTTTTTGTATTCGTTTTGACAGGTCACCTTTGGACATTGCATCAAAAACATCAATGGTTTCACTGATTATACTTTCGCTGTTATCTACAAGGGTATTAATGCCTTCACTCAAGGAACGGTAAAATCCTTCTTTGCCCTGCAATTCTAGTCGGTTGGTTAAATCGCCTTTTTCCGCTTTATCCACCAACAATTGAATATCACCTTCAATCACCTGTTTGAGTTTATCTATGGTGGCATTGGCATTTCGTTTTAAAGTGTCAAATTCCCCCCGGTATTCCCGAGAAATCGTCTGAGAAAGGTCACCTTCAGCCAACGCACCAATCACTCGCCCTGTATCACTGACAATGTCTGCCGAGACGGTGACTAGTTCATTAATGCCTTCACACAACTCTTTAAAACATCCAGGCTTGTCATCCAACCGAATTTGTTGATGTAAGTCGCCATTCTGCGCGGCGCTCACCAAACTTTGAACGTCTTTATTTATCACTTGAGACAGTTTGGACTGCATGGCGTGCATAGAGGCCAGGACGCGTTCAATCTCATTGTTTGAATGGTTAGAATGACGTTCACCACCTTCTTCAACAGCAATGTTACCGCGAGCTATTTGCTCCAGTGAATGAACGATAGACTGAATAGGACCGAACAACGTTTTATTCAAAAACCACACCGAAAAGCCGATGACCACCACTCCTAAAACCAAATACAAAATTAGGACGCTATTGCGCAGTTGCCACATTTCATTACTTAACTGTGTATTGTCAATTGCGGCATCAATCATGATGGTTTTAGCATCTGACTGATTCACAATGGAGTAGCTAGCAACGACAAATTCACTCAAATCCGCAGGCCAGTGCTGTGAACGATATAATATTTGACCCTGTTGGTTTTTCAATTGGATTGGACTGGATAGTGGTTCTTCCATTATCTTCAGATTGTGGGTGGGGTCGACAACGATTTCGCCATACCCACGTAGTCGTAAACCGCCTATAGGAAAGACCAGAGAATAATACGCATCCTGACCTCTTACCCAAGAGTATAAGATGAGTTTTAATCTGTCTGTACCTTCTCGGGATTCAAGGATAGATTTTAAAGATGCGTCAAAGGATTGGCCGTCAAGCTCTCCGTTTTCACTTTCAGCTACAAAATTTAACTCTGCGTCGAAAGCGCGAATCTTTTTAATGTTCAACAAACCTGCTGTCTGAAATCGACGACTGAAAGGCTCGTCTAGTTTCATTGTCAAATCTGGTGCAGCGTCAGTTGAGCTTAACGATTTTGAGAAGGCCCGACGAAGCGCTTTATCCGACTGCATTTCTTCTCCCAGCTCGCTCACTAGCGCCGAGAGTTTTGAGATAGCGTCTTGGGAAGTTACTTCAATAAAACGGGAACTGATCCGGGAATTTGCCGAAAAGGCCTGTTGTTTATAAAAGGTTGACGTTAACGCTGCTACGATAACGGTTAACACTGCAAATATGGCAATGAGACCTAAAACGAGCCATTTTATGGATATTTTCTGCATTCGTGCCCCTTCCTTCACCTTTAATAGCGTTAATGCCACCAATTAAATGCCATACTTGCTCACTGTATGTCAGCGAATATTCAGCTGATTCTCAGATATTTTTGATACCCAGATAAGCATAGACTCAAATCACGGCAATCAACATATTGATTAAACACCTACCAGATTGACTTGTCTGTCGATCCACCCAATGGCTTTATCCTGGGCGTAAAAGACATCAAATGCAGATTTACACAGGATCTTGTCTATTTCACATAGCTCTACGGTGATATTCCTCACGGCTACGACCGCTACACATACGATATTTGGGTCGCTATTTAATGTTTCATACAGGGCAGCCGGTTCATAGGAGTATTCATTGTGCCGATCAATTAACAGACCATACTTTTGCTTTCCCGTCATAGTTTTAAGTTGAGCAAAACAATCTACGATGGCGTCTTTAGACATATTTGCACCTGAAGGTACGGTAATGGCAATACATTTTTCCGATAACCGTTGTATATAGTCAGCCATTTACCCTCCTGATCGCCTGACCGTATTGTCGCAGTTAGCGATGATGCCGTTTTGCAGACTGATTTTCGTCTGTTAGAACAAAGTAACTGACCGACTCAATCAGGCTCTCGGCAATAGCCAATAATTGCTGACTTTGTTTCGCCGTATCATCAGCGACAGAGGAATTGCGTTCACTGATGTCTTTTATCCGCAGTACGTTCTGATTGATTTCATTCACAACAGCCGTTTGCTCCTCAGCGGCGGTGGCAATTTGCATGTTGACATCATTCATATGAAGTAGTGCATCGGATACTCTTTCGATAGCCTCGCCAGTATTCTGGCTATCTGTTACCGTCATCTCAGTGGTTTTTCTGCTTTCCGTCATACTGCTTACGGCGTCATTAGCCCCGTTTTGTAACTGAGAGACCCGATTACGTATATCATTTGCCGCTTCATTGGTCATTGTCGCCAGGGAACGGACTTCATCTGCGACAACAGCAAATCCACGTCCGGCTTCACCAGCACGAGCCGCTTCTATTGCCGCATTCAATGCCAGCAGGTTTGTTTGATCAGAAATGCCGGAAATAACATCAAGAATGGAACTGATGTCCTGCGTTTCATGGCTGAGTTGTTGAATTTTACCTTCTGAGTTAAGGATTTTATCTGACAGGGTATTCACTGTATTAACCACACCGGTTACTGATGTTTTACCACCCTCACATTTATCTAAGGATTCCTGGGCAAGCCCGGACGCATGGCTGGTACTGGAAGCCACATCTGTCACTGTGGCATTCATTTCTTCCATTGCCGTGGCCACCAGAATTGTCTGGTCCTGTTGTTCAATCATGCAACGTTTTGTTTGTTCTGTTGCATCATATAACTGATGAGCCGAATTAAGCAGGGTATCGCCATTATTCTTTATTAATTGAATATTGCCTGACAGCTTATTGACCAGCTTTTCTAGCGAGTTACTAAGGACATAGGCCTCATTTACACCGTAATTATTAATTTTTACCGCCAGGTTCCCCTGAGAAACCTGGTCCAGTTCTTCCACAATCGTTTTGATTGGGGTAAATAATGTTTTATTCAAAAATAATATGGAGAACACCATGACCAGACCGCCCACCACCAGATAAAAAATGAAGACGGTATTTCGTGTACTGCTCATTTCACCGCTTAACTGGGAATTATCAATCGCAGTCTCAATAACCATTGTGGCCTTGCCGGACTGATTTTTCATGCTGTAGGAAGATACCACGAAGTTAGCGATATCTTTTGGCCAGTTGGGCGAAGAGTATAAGGCTTTCCCCTGGCTTGAAATCAGGCGTATAGGACTAGAAAGTGGCTCTTCCATACTTTTTAAATTATGACTTGGCTCTACCACTATTTCACCATAGCCTTTCAGGCGTAAGCCGCCAATCGGGAAGAAAGTCGAAAAGTAAGTATTACCGTTGGACTCCCATGAATCGTGAAACAACTTGAGCCTATCGGTTCCGTCTCGAGACAGCATTAAGGTTTTAATCGCACCATCAATCGAATCTGATGACAAATCGCCTTCGGTACTTGCCGCAATCAACTTGAGTTCCGTGTCATAAACCCGCACCTTTTTAAGGTTTAACAAGCCTGCGGTATGGTAACGCCGATGAAATGATTCATTCAGTTGCTCCGACAGACTAAATCGGTCAGCGCTCCCTTTTAAAATCTTATTGAAATTTCGTCTAAGTGTTTTATCGGATTGCAGTTCTTCCCCCAGTTGGTTTGTCAAATCAGAGAGGGAAGATACGGCTTCATTGCTGGTAACCTCTATAAAGCGGGAACTGATACGTTTGTTGGCGGAAAACGCCTGATCTTTATATAAAGCTGAAGTAATGGCTGCTCCCACCAAAGAAAGCAACGCAAACACTATAATGACACCTAAAACCAACCACTTTATAGAGATCCTCTGAATCATTGTTTCTGCTTTTCCCCGTTGCTATTTCGTTACCGGAAGACCTTTTTCAATCCATTCTTCCCAGCCTCCACGGAACCAATATATGTTGGTATAACCTTCGGCTAATGCCATTTTAGAAGCTTTAACACTTCTACCACACTTAGGGCCATTACAATAAAATATGACCGGTGTGTCTTTTGTGGCGATATGCTCAGCCAGTTTCGCAGGCGTAGTGTCTATATCAGGCAGAGCAACAGCACCTTCGATATAACCACCCGTTCTGTCCTTTGGAATACGAGAATCAATAATCACCAGGTTATCGAGTTCATCCACTAAATCAATGAGATCCTCTGCAGAGATAAGCGTGGTGCCCGGAATCGTATCAGGAGCTGTTCCTTCCGCAAATGCATTGGAAGAAAACACAAAGAAAATCAGAACTAAGTATTTAGAAATATGTCGCATTACGTCACCTTAATTTATTAAATAATCAATTGAATGTTAGTTTAGAATGAGAACTTGTAGCTCAGCCCCAGTGCTAATGTATCCCTGTCGTTTTGCATGTCATCATCAGCATTGACTTTACTGTAGAGTACATAAACAGTGGTTCCTTTTAGCACACTGTAAAATGCGCCCAGATTGACACCTGAACCATCGCTTGCCGCACTGGCATCTGACACGTCGCCATAAGACGCCGCCAGTTTAGTTTTTTTGTTGAGTTGATAGGTTGTAGAAACATATAAATATTTTTGAGAGTCGCCCATACTTGGGTCAATTGTTTCGTAGGATGCGCCGATGGACCATGGTCCCTGTTTATATTGACCGTGAACTCGCAGTGCAGTGCTGTCAGGCATGCTTTTCCCAACTACAGCAGTATCGCCGATATTGAGATATTGAATGCCCCCGGTGAATGACTTATTGGAATAGGCGATCCCGAAGTTCGTATCATGCTCGTCTGCGTCTGAATCATCAAGGTAGACACCAGCATTGAAAGTGAAATCCCCCATTTTATTTGAACTATAGGCTATCGTATTATCAGTCCAGCTGTTTGTTAAACCTGAAAGGCCATAGGTTGCACCACCAAGCCCTTTGCCCGCTGAGGTATCGTAAAATGGGTCAAGTTTAAGACCTGCCATTTTATATGGCGTTGAAGTACGACCAACAGTCAGCTTACCAAAAGAACCTTTAAGACCAGCCAAGAAGAAACGCTGAGTAAATGCGTCACCGTCGCCTGCGCCATCAATATTGACACCAGCCTGGAAGTGGTAAAACCCGGACAGGCCATCTACGATTTCGGTTTCACCTTTGAGACCAATACGAGACGCATTGTTCTCACCACTAGTGGTACTGGTTACGCCATTATCTATATGGTTGTACGAATAACGGATGTCTCCATACAACGTATTTGTTTGTGCCGCTGCGACCAAAGGCATTGAACCAAGGGCAAGAGCTAATAAAGATAAACGAGATACTGTGTGCACTGTGCTTTCCTCAGGTGTTTATTTACCACAATTAGTGAAAAAATGACCTTTGAGAGTTTTGACATGGAATCACTTTAGCCAGGAGTGGTAATATAACTAACGCCAAAAATTCAATGTTATTACTCTTCTTTTTTGTAAAATTTAAGCGGTCAAAACCTGATTCATCAACCAAAATGGTGCAAATTGCGACTAAAGTATTAAGGGGCATCTACTTACGCGGGGTAGCATTATTACTCAATACAAGAAGGGGCTGCTACAGATTTGGTCAGATTTCGACCGCTAAAAAAGACAGCGTTCAATTCAAATATCTATCCATTAAAAGAGAGATATATATTTATATGATTTTGATTTGTTTTTGTAATTTATCTAAAACTATTCTTCATAAATAACAGATGCTTAAATCAAAAGCGGCTAAGTCGATAGGAAGCTCGTCGGTACCTCAACTCTATAACAGGATTGTTGCCAGAAATGCTTATTTCGAAAGGGAAGCTCGATGACGCAGGACTAGCCTCTTCTGTTGTCCCTACTTGCTGAAAGTGCTTTTATACGTCAGGTTGTAGATATGGCTACAGCTCTAGATTACAGCGAGGACTATTCAAATCCAGACGCGCTTATGGCTTCAGAAATTTTGAAAATTATCGAATAAGAGTAATGACCCATTGTGGTTGGGTGAAGAGGGTGATTACGGGACCGAAGGTCCGGCCCTCTGAACGACTGGCCAACGGACGGCCAGGCCGGAAGCCCTTACCATGGATGGTTTCAACCATAGTGGTAGATTTCAGATATTACTGATTACATCCAGGAAATTGAATAATAAATAGAACTAGATGAATGCTGATCCCCCGTTTATGGGGTAGAGCCTGGGGTAGAGCCGAGCCGTGTGTTGGAATAAAATGGTGCCCGGGGCCGGACTTGAACCGGCACGATCTTACGATCGAGGGATTTTAAAACCTTTCTGGAAGTCACTAAATTAAAGAAATCACATATAAAACAAAAGGTTAAACGTTGCCTTTCTCCCCTTTACTACCCCTTTTATCCCCTTCCATGTAAGAAGAATGTAAGAAGAATCTTAAGCCTATTTGCGAAATGGGGATTTTCAAGCCTCTGAGATAACAAATAAATAAGCTATATATTTGTTTTAATTAGTTTTTAGTGATTACCTGTTTCATTGTCTTACATCGTAAACAAATTTCTTGGGACACTTATGGGACACATTCCCACATATTACAAAATCAATCGTGTTCAAGCTTTGGTGCAGAATGAGGTTTGTTTAGTTCTAATATTGCACTACAACTCTGACCGACTTTGTGAGTTACAGATAATACCTCATAGATATCGTCACCGGACTCAATTAGCTCACCCACCACAGGAACCCTTGAAAGCTCAATAATATTGGCACAAGAAGGATAAACAGGGATTACTTGTATTAGTACTGAAGTTCTAGACAATTGAATTACTCTGTTTCTAAAAGTGTATGCATCCTTTTTACGACCATGAAAGTGGTCAGAAACATATTTACCAATACGAAAATAATAAACGGATCTACAATAAACTGATTTATTTCATTGTATCTTAGAGATTTGAATACTATGTGAGATAAAGCTGAACCTACTATCAATAGTGATGATACAATTGAAAAACAAATATTATGATAAAGGTGCTTTAACAATCTATGTCGCATTGCTAGCTTTTCAATCTTCTGGATTTTAAGCCCATCAAGCTTCTGACTTTCTAGTTCTAACTTCCTATCAACTAGCTTTTTTTCTTGGTCGTAAACTAGTACCAATACACTCATCAACAGAGCTGAAAATATTGCACCGAAGTTTATAATTGCTTCGATAAACCTTTCACCAAGTTCAAACTCATTTATAGCTGACAATACTGATAAAGCTGCAGGTAAAATAAAAAATGTAACGATATCGATTATCGAAACTTTTCCTGTTTTGTTATTAACTAAAGTGCTGAAATGCTCTTTTGTTAACGCAATAACATTTATTTTTAAACTCACCCGCTACCCCACAATACCTTCATGTTTGGCACAAATTAAAAAAGAATTACAACTTCAACTGAAATGCTTTTTTTCCAAACATACCTTTAAGGATATCATTGACCAGTTCCTTAGACCAATCCTTAACGGACTGTAATTCAGGTTGCTCGCCAATCAGTTCAACTTGAGAATTACCCGCTTCATCTTCAAATGGGATGTCGCATGCGACACCGCCTTTATTTACTCCTACTTCAAAAGTTCTTCTTTTGCCATTTAATTCAGCTGTAGCAGAAACCTTTGCACCCACCTTACTAAAAATCGATACGATGGGGTTTTGTTCTGACTTTGGGTCATCAAAACAATAAAAATCTTTAAGCGCACCGAAACTAGCAACGATACCCTTCTTTTCTGTTTTTGGACGTATAATAAACTCTGTGTTGCAGTTACCCATATTCTTTAGCTCTTCAGCAATATCTGAGCTAGGAACATAACCTTGAACACGTAAGCTTTTAACTCTTGCACCATTAACCCAATCTTTTACAGCATCGGTATGCGCGTAAGGATCCATCTGTAATGAAAATTGAGTTTTTTTACTGAAAACTGGTTTAAATAAGCCTTCGAAAAGCGTTTTAATCCCGACACCTCTGCTCTTATGTAACAGCGCTAGTCCTTCCGTAGCGTTTGGTGGGATAGTAAACATCACAAAATGCCTTAATACCTCAGCATCTTTCTCTGATTTTGGAAACCTGACTTCACCAGTGACAACATCAACTATGTCGGACTTAACACCATAATACCCTGCAACCAAAAATCCAGAAACGGTCCGGTTATTTTTGTCATAGTCAATATCAGTAAACTTGAACACTCTTTTTTCTTTTTCGTACAAATACACATGGGCTGATTTTTCTTTCATGAAATCATAAATTAGTTCCAATAAATCAACATTATTAACATTGTCAAGGTTATGATACTCAAACTTTTTTTGGTCATTTCTTCCCTTATAAGACCTTAGCGCATAGGGAGTCATTGCGTGCATTTTTTAATCCTTTTTTGTTTTTTACTTTAATCTGCAACAGCATCACTGCAATGTCAATTTGAATTCACACAAAAAATCAAAACATTAATATTTTTGTTGGCAACGGTAAGTAATAAATCAACCAAATACAGGAAAGTCCTGACTAAACCTGATAGTTAACCCCCGTATTACAGTACGGGGGTTTTTCTTTTTGAGCTTCCCACTGCCTGCGCTCCCGTAGGTGCTCGACTGTGGTCAGCTCTAAAAAAGAGTTTGGCAATGGGGATTTGCAATTTGAGGGCCATTTAAGAAATGGTATGCCCAGATTAATTTCTATGATGATTTTGGAGTTGTGACCACAATGACTTTCGGCTGTGCAACTCCAATAGTCAGGCGACTACTCGCAGGCTCGCAGCCCGTTTTGCATGGCTGCGCCATTGAGAGGGATTAGATAGATTGTGGTTGTTGTTGGTCTTGTATAACAGGTTTTATTTTGGTTGGTTGGCAAGTAAAGAACTGTATGATGTTGGCATAGTTAAGCTGAATAAGGCAATCAGAGCGATATATAAATGAAATACCTATATCTTTGAGGTCTTGTGTGTTGAAAGTGTATTCCTCGCCGTACTTAATGCCAAGAAATGCGCCTTCAATCGAATTAGATGTCTTTGTATAGCCTGTGAAGTAAATATTTTCGAATTGTGTAATATAGCGTTCTTGAAGTGCCATCAAACTATCAAGTTCAGCAGTGCGTTTACTATCTGAACCACCAGTAGCAGAGCCAGAAGACGAAACACTATTTTTCTGACCAGATACCTGATTACCTTTTTTATTATCTTGCTTTTGCTCAGTGTTGTTGCCAGCGCCACCAATGGCTTTAGGAGCAGGCTTGCTAAGAATATAAGTCCAGCCAGCAACCAGAATAAGCAGCAAGCCAAGTATTTTAGGGTCTTTATAAAAAGCGGTTCTTGGCTCTGTATTGTTGTGAGCACCCGTTGTAGTTGATGCGTATAGTTCAAAAACTTGTTTCGGTACATATTGAAAGAGTCTGACCGTTGTTTGATTGGCAACGGTTTTGCCGTTTGATTCTGCATCATGTTCCACCGTTTTATAAAATCGCCAAAGTCCCATGTTGACGTGTCTCACAGCAACCTTTGCCATAACACGTGCCATTTCATGAACTTTTTTGATGTTGGTCGTTGTGAATACAAAGTCCCAATTGTGGTGACGTTGCATGTCCCATGCTACGTGTATGGTTTCGGGTCTTCGCTCATTTTCGGGCAAGTGGTCTTGTGGCTCGTTATAATTAAGCTCTCTTAAGTCTTTCTCTGTCCATTTAGGAGGGAATACGCGCTGCACTTCATCAATGACAAAAAATGCACCCTTAGGCGCCCAATGGAAAAAGCGCGCCATTTTATCGCGGCCTGCCTGTATATCTGTGTCAACGTGTATGACATCAAAGTCATCGTGAACCTTATCCTCTCCCAATACTTCAATGGTCTTTTCTTTTGAGAAGCCGCGCACGTTGGTAACAAGGGTTCGACCTGTCTTAACAATTTTTAATATGTCGTCTTTGATAGCACCGGAGGTTTTAAAAGTGCCATCCGGGCCGTGGTGAATTTTGATGCTCATTTTTTGAAGAAAGACAGTGTGAATTTTGCGGTAAGGGATTGGGCTATCCAGCTAATACCCGTAAACACATGGAAGAACTCTAGTGCCGCCTTTGTGCCGGGAGAGAGGAAAGAAAGTGCACTGGCCAATCTTGCGGCTAGCTGTAAATCTGCAATAAACGCACTGGCGACAGACCAGGCAAAGCTATACATCCAGACAGTGAATTTAATCCGAGCCCAGATAAGCTTAAGGGCGAGCCACTCAAGGGCGTTGTTTGCCATTTCATAGACATCTATAGTGAAGAAATCGTATGCCGCTTGGAAAAAGTCCATAACATTAGTCCGTATCTATTTTTCTTGATTTGATGATTGATTCAAGTTTTTCAATAAGTCTGTAAGAGATATACACCGAAACGATATACAGGAGATTAATTGCCGCTATAAAAACCATTATTAAGCAAATTCCGATAACAAAATTTGAAAGAGCTTCATCGACACTCAATAAGTTTGAAGTTGTACGAACATCCATAAATCACCTAAAGAGTATAACAGCGGCTATCAGCGCAAAAATAAAAAGCATGGCATACGAAATTATCTGTAATTCATCGTGCATCCTGTCAAAGCATGTTTGGTGTGTGTTGTTGCCAAACTTGATAATGTCAAAGCATGAGTAGAATTGCCCTTCCGGCACCTCTATTGAAAATAAACCATCCATCTCGGTCGAGATTTGGGTCAAAAGCGCGTCAAGCTCTGCTTGTGCGTCTGCTATGTCTTGATTGGCTGAATCGACTGTCAGTATTGAGCCTTTTTCTTTTGCTTCGACCCGGCCTAAATTTTCTATTTCGTCTTTGATGGTACTCACATCAGATTCAATGTTATCTAGTGAATTGTTAGCATCGTTAAGTTTGGTGTTGGCCTGAGATAACAGTGATTCAACACCGGAAAGGTCAATTTCTACCGTAATTTGCTCACTGGATGGGGTGCCGCCGGGATTGACGTTTCCATAGTCAACATCGTCTTGGCCATCACCATCCGCGTCTAAATCTTGGTCGTTTGCTATGCCATCACCGTCAATATCAGGGTCAGAGTAATCGGGTATGCCATCACTGTCGGTGTCATTGGTATAACAAACAAAATTGGTTTGGCCCTGAAAAGTAACTGTGCCGCAACCGTCATAACAGGCATCACCGGTGCACATATTATCCGGGTTTTCAGTACAGATAAGAAAGCCAGAGTCTACAACACATGCGCCCTCATCGGTTGATGGCTCTAATGGTGATTCAGTGTAACTTTCGCCCTGCTCTGCGTAACAGTTGGATTCTAATGCAGGTTTGTAATAGCCATCTCCGGTATTTTCATATCCACAACGCGAACCATCATCTTGCTGCTTACAAAGAGATTGGGCCGTATTGCTACCAGCTGGCAATAAATAGTTTTCGTCTTGTGGATTTACGGGACAGCTATCGGTTTCAGAAAGAGTGAGAGGGTCAAAGCAAACAGTTGTACCGTTGTCATAGGAAACGGTAGTTGTATAAGTTGTATGCTCATCTGGAGGGCAAGATTTTTGAATTGATTCGTATGCTGATATAGATGTACCGACAAGTACCGATTCCCATTCAGCACCGTTAAACGCCTTTGTTGAACACTGACAATCTGCCGATAAATAACCGCCTGAGAACTGCGTGTTGGTGTAACTGCCAGAGCAGTTGCGTAGTGGATATCTGTCCTCTTTATCGTAGCCCTTGCAATTTTCACCCAGAACATAATACGCATCTTGTCCATCGTAAGCGCCGCCAAGGACCAGAAAGCCTGTTTCTTCTTTTTGATTTTTTGAATTGCCAAGAAAGAATAAATTGTTTGTGTCATCCATGAAATTACTGTCTACCGTAATTTGGGAATATGCAGGAAGCACAAACCCAAAAAACAGTAGAACAACAAAAAAAGTGATGGAAATAGTTCTGCTAACGTGTCGCATAAAAACCAAGGCCCACTCCAAAAATAAAAGATAAACCATCAGCTATGCCAAGTAACATTCCCATATCCATCATCGCGGCCCTATAGCTTGCGAACCATCGTAATGATAAGACCAACAACAACCAGCGAGGCTACTGTAGTAATAACGAATTCGCCAGTTGCAAGCGCGTCTGCTTCGGCCGCTTCAATCGCAGTGCTTACTGCGGCAGTATCAACTGCGTAAGATGCGGAAGAAACAAGAGTGGCGCCTAATGCTATGTAAGCCATGTGGGCCTTATTTTTTGCATTTTTTAACAATTTTTTCATGAGTAAATCTCCAGTTATTAACGTTTTAATCTGGCTACAATCGCCAGCATGAATCCAATGCCAAGACCGCTGACCCAGAATTGAATCATTGAACCCAGCACAAGGTCATAAACCTCGGCATCGAATGAGTTTTCGAGAGTGAAAGTGGTTGTTTCACCCCCGGAATTTGTGTCAAGCCCCATAAGGGTGTCCCAACTTTGTTTTGAGCCGACTACGTAGCCATACCATTGTGCGCATACGTCATAATCAGATGTTTTTGTCTGGTAGAGGGTGTCAGAGCGCTTTTCGGAGCAATCCATTGATGCGGGGAAATGTGTTGCAACGTAGCCGGGATAGTCGGCGTTGTAATACACATCGAAATTTGCAACGGTATCTATCCAGTAATAACCTTCATCGCCACAATCATCATAAGAAAGCTCGACAGGCTCCATGTTTGAGCGTAGGGAGTATGTGGAGCTAAAGACGCAGGTCATTAGTGAAGCCCCAAATACAACTCGTAAGAACCATCGTCCTGGAATTCAAATGTCACAACGTCACTGGTTGAAAGATGGTTCATGGCTTGCTGGAATTGCTCAAAAGGGATGGAGACACCAAGACCATTTTTGCCATTACTGATAAAGGTAAAATCACCGTCAGCAAAATAACGATTGAATACGAAACGAGTATCAAGCGCCTGAAAGACATTTAAACCGCCCTCAACAAAAATGGTCTTATCCATGACTACGCGCTCTTTTTAGGCACATCGTGCTGCTTGATAGGCTCAGCACCAACAACCATGTTTTTCATCGGGTTTTCGGGGTCAGGCTCGAGCATGACTTCCATGTGGGCCGGGTATGCATTGCCAAGGAATTCGTTAATCAGGTTAGGGTCTGATTTAACCTTAAAGCCGGATTGTTTTTCATCAGCGTGAAAGCCAGCGACGCGCTTTTCGCCGTTGTCAGTTTTCCATGGGCGTAGTGGTGTACAGCAATAAAGGGTTGCTATTTCGTAGGGCTTATTATTGGTTTTGCCTACGCCTTTTGAATGTTCGAAGCCAGTTACAAATAATTTCATGGTTTTATACTTCCTCAAGTGGTCTCAAATCGAAGTTGAGCAAATGTTTATAGGTGTCCGGCAGGTTGAATTGCCCGCCAGATTCTCGGGCGATTATCGAATAAGCTTTTTCAATATCACCCTTTGAAATGTTCGGCAACGTCCGTAAGGAGTTTGCCAACTTGCCTGCGCGCCCAGCGGATTTTGCCCGCAAATTCGAGGCGGGTTTTTACCTGCGATAAGCGCACGCGTTGCAATCTGTCTGCTGAAATTTGTTCTTTGTAGGAAAATGAGAAAGCACAAAGGGCCGCAAATGATGCGGGTAAGTCTTCAAGTACGGATACGGAGACTTTTTTAAGTTCGACTTCGGTTCTGTACCATGTTTTGCCGGGTACGCCCTGCTCCAATGATTTGTCGTATATGCGCCAGTAAACCGGGCTTTTTCGGCTTCCCACGTAAACGGTATCGCCGAAGAGTTCTTTGCTGGTGCGTGGGCGGCGTATGTCTATTTGAGGTGTTCTTCCACCTTTGGGATTGTTGAAGCCATTGTCAGCATAGGCGCGTTCTGCGAATTTGGTATCAAAGTTTCCGGTGAAGTCATCGTAAGCAATGTCGATACGGGAAAGGCGAATGATGCTTAAGACTTTAGATAGCCAGAAATGCAGCACAAAGGGGCGAATTTTGGAAAAGGTGTGCTGGCATCCGGTGCCTGAAATTTGAATGTAAACGGTGTTGTTATTACCGCCATAGGCCAGAAAACCCACCTCTATTTTTCCGGTTGGGTCGTAAAGGCGTCTGGATTCGTGATAGCCGTGCAGGCCCTTATTGCGGGGATGGCCCACTTTGAGGTTGAGAATCTTTTCTATGAACTGGTGGCAGCGCTGGTAACACACTTCCTCAAATTTGGCTTGATAGTCTCTTATCAGAGCTTCTTTTGCTTCCAGTGTTTTTGCGCTTTTGAATAGCGGTTGCGGGAGTTTGGCCCACTGGTTGCGTTTAGTACTTTCTTTGCCTGCGCGGTTTAAATGCCGGAAATCAGAAACCGGGACAGTAAAGGCCAGATGGTCAACGAATAGCGAATCGTGGTGTTTCCATGCCTTACTCATAGAACACCCCGGCTTTGCATAGTTCAGGGTAATTTTCTTTGGTGATTTCGGTTAGTTGGTATTGAGTGCCGTACTCGCTGGTTAAGAAGTCGCGCAGTTCTGACATGGAGTTAAACCATTCATTACGACAGGGCCAGTCTGAACATGTAGCGTTCACGCCTGCGCCGTCATTGTCGTAATAAACAGTTATCATCTGAGAACGCCTGAACTTTTCATGTTAAGCAATTGCTGGCGAAACTTAACCAAGTTTATGTAGCGCTTACCTGCCTTTTTAAGCTGAATATAAGGAATTAGCCCCCTATCCATATCATGTGAAACGGCTTTCAAGGTCTTGTCCACCATCTCTGCGAACCTCTCGGGAGTTGCTATCGGGTCACCACCCAAAGCCAGCATTTCGTCAATTGAAAGATCTGCGCTTTCCATTTTTGTGTTAGCCTAATTGATAGAACGGTAAATTTTTTAGATGGGGTTATATTATTACGTATTCGTACGAAGTAAATAGTACGCATATGAAATATATAGTATTTATGGATATAAATTTAGATGATTCAGTTATAGTTAAAAGAATATTCGAAGTTACAAGTGAGAGAACGCTGACAGGCGTTGCGAAGTCTTTAGGAATGAACAAGTCTGCTCCAAGTAACTGGAGGAATTCAGGGAAGATCCCGAACGATGTATTAGTTAGGATAGGTATTCAATACAACTGTAGTATCGACTACTTATGTTTTGGTCACTGTAAAATTGAAGATATGAGTGCATTCGAAAATGCTTTTGGTGACGCGCTAACGTCTTTAGTTGCTGCTGAATGTATTGATGTAACAGAGAAATACAACCCAGCTACCGTTAGAGAAGTTGTTGAGTCTATGGTTGAACAACTCGAAAATAAGATAAAAATCGATAAACTTGATTTGTTACGCCGCGTCTGAATACCTTGAACAGAGTTCCTTGTACTTCTTTGGTCTGAGGCTTGGAGGGGTTTTGATTAATTGCTCAAAATCCTTACCCATTTGAAAATAAACCCTAGATTTTAAACTAACAATATTCATTTCATCATCAGAAACCTGCGGTTTAAATCGAATGGCTACGGCAATTACAACAAAAATAAGTAAGATAAAAAGATAATCAAGCACGTCTCAGATTCCTTAGTAAGTACCACATTGAATATACTAATATTCCGATATTTAGTGATGGTATAGTAAAACCGTACAATGTGTAAAATATTTCCGAGTTAATTGTTAAAGCTTCAAACATTGCGACTGACTGAACAATTATGAAGGCAAAATATGTTCTGTAGACACAAACATATAGTTTAGAAGGTTTATAAATTCTTTCTCTGTGAAGAATGTGAAGAGTAATTATCAACAAAAGATCACATAAAATCCAAAATGGAAACCATAGGTAATTAGCATAGTCAGGATTTGTCTGGCAAAAATGTATCAGTGGGTCACGTATCCACCCCATAAACCCGATAAAGGGAACCATTGAGATATATGTAAGAGTCTCTGAAGAAAACGGTTTGACTGCTAAGAAGAGAAAAAATGCAATGGTGTAAAAGAGTACCATTGCATCATCAATTTGAAACAAAGAAGCGTAATCAATTATTCCTGCGGCGGCTTCCATCCCCCTCCATTACCTCTTGTTTCAAAGCAAATTCCAAAGAAACACAAAGCATTAGTTGTCACAAGGCCACTTTGTTTTTCTTCTGCGCTTGCAAATACTGCGAAAAAACACGCCAATAATGCGGATAATAATAGATATTTTGACTTTTTCATAGTTAAACCTCTTTGATTTATGGGTAATATTATTAACCCCTTCTGAATCAGTGACTTAGATATGGGGTGGCTATAGGGTACACTTTGTTTTAAATCTAAGGTTGAGGTTTTTGTAATCATGGCAATTTCTAAAAGAGATGATGGTAAGTGGCTTTTAGATTTCTATCCGATAGGTCGAGCAGGCCCACAAATTAAACGAGTAAGAGATACAAAATCACAATGTTTGAGCTTGCAAAAAGAAATTACAGCACAGTATCAAAATGGTGAAGAGTCGAGAGGTGCCGGGAAGCGTGACGTTAGAAGGCTGAGCGCATTGATAGATGAATGGTGGAAGGCAAAGGGTCAATTTTTAAAGTACAGCAAGGGACGAAAGCAAAAGCTCGATAACTTATGTGATGGGCTTAAGAACCCGGTAGCTTCAATAATGACAACAGAGCAGCTTACGAATTACCGAGCCAAGAGAATAGAGACAGGTATTAAGCCTAATACGGTTAATCGTGAACTTGATTACTTAAGGGCCGTGTTTAAGTACCTAATTAAGACAGGTAATTGGCATCACAAAGACCCTGTATCGCCCATAGAGAAGATTAAGGTGCCAGAAGGTACGCTTACATATTTGACAAAGGAAGAGCAACTAAGACTGATTAGGGCTTGTGAAGATTCTAATAATCGCCACTTGTACCTGATAGTTTTAATTTGTTTGTCTACGGGTTCGCGTTGGAGCGAGGCTGAATCATTAAAGCGGGACCATGTTAAGAACAATGCTATTCAATTTGGTAATACAAAATCTGGCAAGAGGCGAACCATACCAATCAGTGAGCAGCTTTTTAATCTAATTAGAGGGCATGAGCCAGAAAACAAGTTTCGTTTGTTTGGTGGCGCTGTAGAAGCTTTTGAAAATGCTTTAGATAGAGCAAAGATTAATGTTCCTAAAGGTCAATTGACACACGTATTGCGTCATAGCTATGCAGTTCATTTTATGATGGCTGGAGGGAACATTGTAACGCTTCAAAGATGCCTAGGGCATTCGACAATTATGACAACAGAAATTTATTTGCAGTATGCGCCTGACCATCTCGAAAAAGTTGTTGAATTGAATCCGGTTTCGCAATTCGGTTTTATTATGCAAGAAGAATGTAAGAAGGTTTTGAGGTGATATTCAAAGTTGATAATTAGTAAAGTTGTGCAAGACGTTGTTTTTACTGAGGTTTTAAATGGTGCCCGGGGCCGGACTTGAACCGGCACGATCTTACGATCGAGGGATTTTAAATCCCTTGTGTCTACCAATTTCACCACCCGGGCTTAGGGGGTTAGTGCGATTGCACTATTGGATTTTCCAAATTATGGAGGCGGGTCCCGGAGTCGAACCGAGGTCCACGGATTTGCAATCCGCTGCATAGCCACTCTGCCAACCCGCCAGTATTTGGAGCGGGAAACGAGATTCGAACTCGCGACCCCAACCTTGGCAAGGTTGTGCTCTACCAGCTGAGCTATTCCCGCAAATACTTGCTACGTTTCAGGGATGTTTCAGTTGAGTGACAGCACCTCAAAACGTGGAGCAGGATTTTACAGTGACGGGCTCACCTGTCAACAGAAAAAATGCCCTTTTTAAACTGAATGCCTGATTTTTGACTTATGTGCGTCATTTTCAAACAAAATGCTGAAATACTAAGCGTGACGTCTGATGGTTTTCCAGGCCGCCATCATGTATTGCGCCATTGAGTACACTGACAAAATTGTGGAAATGTACAATAAAATATAACCAAGAGTTACCCAGTAAAAGATTTCCAACTCTGAAAGCAGACCAATTAGTGCCAACATTTGGGCCGTGGTTTTCGCTTTACCCCAAAAAGACACTTTAACCGTGTCGGATTCACCGTGTTGGGCCATCCACTCTCTGAGCGCTGAGACGAATATTTCACGGGACATCAACAAAATAGCCGGGATAGTGATCCACAGTGTATTGTATGTATGCGTGATCATTAATAATGCAGCAGCGACTATGAGCTTGTCAGCAACCGGATCCAGAAATGCCCCAAAACTGGTAGTTTGCTGCAGTTTTCGGGCTAGATAGCCGTCGAACCAGTCAGTAATAGCAGCCAGCCAAAAGATAAAAGCACCGGCCAGATGTGCCCATTTCCAGTCAAGAAAGTACACCACCACAAAAACCGGGATGAGTAATACTCTAAAGAATGTGAGCATATTAGGAATGGTAAACATGAATGTCCTGTTATTGTTTGAATTGTTTCTGCATCAGGCTGAGCGCAACCAGGCGTGAATTTTTTCCGCCAGTTCGCGACTGACTCCGGGGACTTGCTCCAATTGTTCTACGCTTGCGCCTAACACTTCCTGCAAACCACCCATATATCTTAACAGGCTTTGCCTGCGTTTAGCACCTACTCCCGGAATATCTTCCAATTTGGAGCGACTCTTCTCTTTTTGACGACGATTGCGATGGCCGGCTATGGCGAAGCGGTGGGACTCGTCTCGGATATGTTGGATCAGATGTAGCGCAATGGAATCAGCTTCCAGCGGAATGGTTTCGTGGCTGCCCGCCATAATCAGGGTTTCCAGGCCTGGCTTTCTGGAGGTGCCTTTGGCCACCCCGATGAGCTGTGGCATTTTTTCACCTTGCCAGTCTTCAAAGAAGTTTTCTGCTTGAGCTAACTGCCCTTTCCCGCCATCAATAAACAGAATATCCGGGATTTTAGTGGGATCACATCCAGGCTTAAAGCGGCGCTTTAACGCTTGTGCCATGGCGGCATAATCATCGCCCGGCGTTATGCCCTCGATATTGTAACGCCGGTAATCATTTTTAAACGGACCTTCGCGATTAAAAACCACACAAGAAGCCACCGTCTGTTGACCGGATGTATGGGAAATATCAAAGCATTCCATACGCTGTATCGGCTCTTGCCATTCTAGTACCCGTTCCAACTCAAGATAGCGAGCATGGATGGATTTTTGTTGTGATAGCATGGTGGTTAAGGTTGTTTCAGCGTTGGTATTGGCCAGCTCCAGGTAACGCTTTTTCTCATCTCTGAGTCCCTGAAAGAAGCTAACTTTGCGGCCCGCCTCTTGCGACAATGCCGCTTCCAGTGACGCTTTGTCTTCCAATTTAAAGGGCAATACCACCTGTGCCGGGATGCTTTTACCGCCCGACAAATAATACTGCACCACAAAGGACTCTAAAACTTCTGCTATTTCTGAGTTGGCAGGCACTTTGGGGGTGAAACTCTTATTGCCTAAAAGCTTGTTGTCTCGGATAAAAAAGCCTTGTATGCAGGCCATGCCGTTACGGTATGCCAGACCAAATACGTCCATTTCTTCCTGACTACCGCTAACCCACTGCTGCTCCTGGATGCGATTTAATATAGTAATCTGGTCGCGATGGACCGCAGCCTGCTCAAAGTTAAGAGATTGACTGGCAGATTCCATCTTATCTGCCAAGGAAGCGATGACATCCTTACTTTTACCCTTTAAAAACAACCGTGCCAGATTAACCTGCTCTTGATACTCATCATCAGAAACGTAACCCGGTACGCAGGGAGCCGAACAGCGTTTCAACTGATACTGCAAACAGGGCCTGGAGCGAGCGCGATAATAACTGTCTTCACACTGTCGAACCGGAAATATCTTTTGCATTAAGCGCAAGCTTTCGCGCACAGACCAGGCACTCGGATAAGGTCCAAAGTATTCGCCTTTGTCTTTTTTGCTGCCTCTGAAAATGGTTAAACGAGGATGCTTGTGGCCGGATAAATGAATATAGGGGTAAGACTTATCGTCTCGCAGTAATACGTTGTACCTGGGTTTGTATTTCTTGATGAAGTTATTTTCAAGAATATAGGCTTCGGTCTCAGAATGGGTAACCGTAACATCCATGTGAGCGATGTTTTTAACCAGGGTGATGGTTTTAACGCTATCCAGATTAGATTTAAAGTAGCTGGACACCCGCTTTTTCAGATTTTTGGCTTTTCCCACATAAATCACCTCGCGCTTATCGTTGTACATTCGATAAACGCCAGGCTGTTGTGTCAGGTTTTTGAGAAAGCTACCAGAATCAAATTTGCGAGTTTGTTCTGTCTCAGGATCGGACATGTGACCTATAAATTATCAGATTTAATCAGTTGATGTCGCAACGCCAAGTGTGTCAATTCTACATCGGAAGTCACATTGAGCTTTTCAAACATGCGATAGCGATAGGTGTTAACGGTTTTTGCGCTGATATTGAGTTGCGTTGCAATATCCGGCACTTTCGTTCCTTTGGTCAACATGATCATGATTTGCAATTCCCTTTCGGAAAGAGACTTAAATGGATCATCTTCATTGAGATCAAGTTGCCCCAGCGCAATCTGTTGCGCGATTTCCGGCGCAATATACTTAATACCGCGGGATACCTTTTGCAAAGCAATGATCATTTCCTGCGGGTCGGCGTCCTTGGTGAGATAACCAAACGCTCCCATCTGCATGACTTTAGCGGGAAATGGATTTTCTTTGTGCACCGATAGTGCCACTACTTTGATGCCTTCGCTGATGCGTAAAATCTGTTTGGTGGCTTCAAGACCACCAATACCGGGCATGCTCATATCCATCAGCACAATATCTGGCGGATCTTTACGACACAATTTTACAGCGAGTTCACCACTGTCGGCTTCAGCCATTACATGGAAGCCATCAACATCATCGAGAATGCGACGTATACCGGTTCTGACTAAATCGTGATCATCGACTAAAAGAAGTTTAACCAAACAACAGCTCCACTAGTTACAACGGGATGCACCGCAACAATTTATAACCTAAGAATGTAATAAACCGTATCTAATTGGGCAAGTAAAAATATCGGTTTTCATGCCTTGGTATCAAAGGATAGACCAAATCTGCTACATACTGATGCTTATTTGAACTTACGTGTGGAGTGAAAGCCTTATCAACGATAGAAGCTGGTGCTAAGGCGATTCCAGCCCGTAATAGTGTCGGGTAATCCAATACCGTAATTGACGGCTTTACAGAGATCGTGGGTACATTTGATCATCCATCTATCTGGGCAAGTTTTAGATTGAACGGGAAGTGTTGCTTTGCAGCCACAGCGACAGTTTTTGATCTTATCCATTGAGCTCTTTTTAATTGCGGCGAATGTTTTTATCAAACGGCGAGTATTATCTATCCAGGTGACGAATAATAGAGAGCCGTAGTGAGTTTCCGTTTCATTGTAAAAACTTCTGCGAGGAGCGCAACCTGCTAATGCGTTAAAACCTTCGTTTGATTTTGCATTTCTCTAAAACTTGCCGGTGAGCGCCCTTTCCAACCGCTGTAGGCACGAATGAAGGAATTAGATTCCTGGAAACCCAATAAAAATGAAATTTCAGCCAGTGACATTTCTGACTTCAATAAGTAATGATCGGCTAATTCTAAGCGAACAGCCTTCAATATTGACTGAAAAGTTTCCGCCTCTGCGGTTAATTTACGTTGTAAAGATCGCTTGCTCATAGCAAGTTTATCGGCAACGAACTCTATGGATACTTCACCACCGGGTAAAGCGGACATTAGCACCGCTTTTACCTTTTGCACGATACTGGCCTGTTTATCTAAATTGGTTAACTGTTGGTTTAATTTTGATTCAAAAAAATCCCACATTTGCGCATTGTGGGTAATGAAGGGTTTGCGGGCATCCTCACGATTAAATGTGATACTTGCCTTATCACTTACTTCAGGTGTGCAGCCAAAATAGTCAGCGTAGAGGGCCAGTTTTTTGGGAAGATTGGGCACCTTAATAGAGATGGGATTAATCTGCTCCCTGGTAGCCAGTCTAGACAATTGAGTAAAGAACACCATTTCTACCATCCCCAAAACCGCTGGCAGACTTTGATCTGCACCATAACAACTCAGGTGTAAAGTCAAGGCTTCTGCTGTTTCTGAGGCTTGCAGTTCCATCGGCCCAATGAGAGGTTTGTAATGGCTGAGCCGTTTTACTGCCTGTTTAAAGTTTTGGCTACAAATTGCTGCGAAAATTGGCGGGTCAAAAGCTTCAACTGATAAACATTGAGCGAGGGCTAAAGGCAGTTCAGTATCACCTGCTTCTGCATCTAAGGCTAACCATAAACGAAAATATTCATCTGGCGTCAACCCGGCATTTTTACGGCTAAACAGGTCTAAAGGTAAATTTGCCTTCGTTAATACCGCCGCAATATCGAGTCCCATATCATTTATCAGTACCTTCCAACCGGGAGATACGCTGAACTTTATCGCTCTTTTCACCCTTTGCTCCTTGAAAATGGATTTCTATTACTCAGACTTTTCCATTGCTTGCCTGGATAGTTTTAAAACCAACTTACGCGGTAATAGCGGCACCACCCACTCCAACATAAAACGCAGTGTACCTTCATTGAAGGCCACAAGTCTGCCTTTTTCCATGGCCTCATAACCGCATTTAGCAACCGATTGTGGAGATTTAGCTTGTTTGAATATATCTACATTTTCCAGATCTGCTGCTGCTACAAACCCAGTTGCCACAGCTCCCGGACACAAAGTGGTGACGGTAATGTTATGTTCTTTTAGCTCTTCAGCAATTGCCTGAGAAAAGGAGGTAACGAATGCTTTAGTTGCATAATACACCGCTTGCAATGGCCCCGGCATAAAGGATGCGGTAGAGGACACATTAAGTATACGACCGTCATTTTTCGCAATCATGTTTGGAAGATAAAGATGAGTAAGACTAATCAGCGAAGTCATGTTTACTTGCATCATTGCTTGTTCATCAGCCAAAGCTCTTTCAGAAAACAAACCATGCCCTCCAAATCCCGCATTATTTATTAGCGTAGATACGTGGATACCGGCCTGCTGTGTTTGTTCATAGATTTCATTCGCAGATTGAGCTTCCGCGAGATCGGCAACAACTACGGTTACAGCCACTTTGTATTGTTGTTCAATTTCCTGTTTTAAACGATTTAGTTTATTACCCGAACGAGCGACTAAAACCAAGTTTCCGCCACGACTGGCATGAAGTTTTGCCAGTTCCAAACCGATACCGCTAGAAGCGCCTGTAATTAATGCTGTGTTTGAATTACTCATTGTCATCTCTTGTTCATTATCTGATGACAAAATGATATGCAAAGTGAGTGAATTGGTAACTAGCAGAAGATGACAATCAACTTGCAGAAGGTGCCATCTCAAATGTATTGGCAAGCTGAAACTTTCATTATCTCTCTTTAGCAAGAGTGTGAACTGATAAAACAGTTTCAGTGAATTTCCTACGTATAGCGCAATGCAGCAGTCTTTTAGTTACTTTTTGTTTGCTTCTCCTATCAACCAACTTACAAACGATTCTATTGCCTCGCCAGCGAAACTATTAGAGCGATAGTGAACGTGATAATGGCCCCAGGGAAGTTCATAGCTAAACTCCGGCAATGAAGTTAGCAGCCCTTGTTCGACAAGGTCATCTGTCATAAAACCACACCCAAGTGCGACGCCTTTGCCACCAAGTGCGGCTTTCACCGCCAATACAGCGAGTTCGAATTGATGGATGTGAATATCTACAGGTTTGCGAATTTGATTTTGCTGCATCCACAAGTTCCAGTCTTCCTTTTTCTCTGAAGAATAGAGCGGCAACTGTAAGAGGTTAGCTGCGCTTGAACAATCAATCGAATCCAGGATTTCTTGTTTTGCCACTGGAAACCAATGCTCGTGCCTGAGTTTTTGCGTAACAAATTCCTCAGGCGCAGGCCAGGTAGCGACAATGACATCGTAATCATTAGCGTTAAAACCAGAAGCATAAGATTCCATACCGAGTGAGAGATCAACTTCGGGGTGAAGCAACGCAAAGTCTGCCAGGCGCGGCGACAGCCAATCGGCCGCAATTGAGGTTTGCGCCATTATTTTAAGACTCATTTTATCTGCAGATAACAAGTGATTACACACGGCGGATAATCTACTGAAGCTATCAGTAACAACTGATAGCAACATATCTCCGTCTTGAGTCAATACCGTTTTGTTTTTATCTCTGACGAAAAGCGTCTTGCAAAGATAGGCTTCGAGTTGTTTGATTTGATGGCTGACAGCACTTTGGGTAATGCACAACTCTTCAGCTGCCCGAGTGAAACTTTTGTGACGAGCCGTAACTTCAAAGACTTTTAGCGGTTTTAATGGGGGAAGGTTGTATCTCATTAAGGTCATTAAATTAATTCATAACATAATAAAATTATATCATTATTTTTAATGACAAACCTATTTTAAAGTGCTCCTGGATTACCTGGAGTATTGATTTTGCAAAGAGCTACTTTTTCATCTCGATTTGGATTTGTCGTAGCGGCAGCGGGTTCGGCTGTCGGTCTTGGGAATATCTGGAAGTTTCCATTTGAAGTTGGCCAAAATGGTGGGGCAGCTTTCGTTTTCATCTATTTATTTTTTTGTTTTTTACTTTGCTACCCTATCATTGTTGCGGAGGTAGCCATAGGACGACACACCAGGCGGGACGCAGTGGGTGCATTTGTGAAACTAGGGTTTCCTAAGTGGAAAGTTATTGGTTTGTTGGGAGTAACCTGCTCAATTCTGATTTTATCTTTTTATAATGTGATTGCGGCTTGGGTCATTGGGTATTTGTTTGAAATGACCATGGCTAACTTTGCGATAGCGGATCAGTTTAGCGCATTTACATCAGACATCATCAAGGTTGGACTATATGCACTGATATTCATGACTATGACGGCCTATGTCGTCAGTAGAGGAATTAGCGCAGGCATCGAATCTGCCGCAAGAATACTGATGCCCTGTTTAATTGTTGTCATGTTGGGAATTACTGTATATGGATTAACGTTACCAGGGGCCACAGCAGGCTTATCCTTTTATCTGCAACCAGATTTGTCCGCAGAGAATACGTCAGTAGTATTCTCTGCATTGGGTCAGGCCTTCTTTTCTCTGTCATTGGGAATGGGAACATTAATCACATTGGGAAGCTATCTACCAAAAGAATCGGATATAGTTGGATCTGCTACTATGATAGCCGTGGCAGATGTTGCCATCGCATTCATGGCTGGGCTTCTGATTTTTCCATTGGTGTTTAGCCACGGGATTGCTCCCGATGGCGGTGAAACGTTAATTTTTGAAGCACTTCCGAAAATGTTTGAAAGCCTGGGTAACGTCGGTGGCGCAATTCTTGGCGGAGCGTTCTTTTTGTTACTGGCTTTTGCCGCATTAACATCGACCGTATCAATGTTAGAGGTCCCTACATCCTATTTGGTAGATGAAATGGGATTAGGTCGAAAACTTGCAACCGTTGCAGCTGCAAGCATCATCTTTGTCGTCAGTATCCCGTCACTGCTCTCATCCGGCGCATCAAATGGGTTAACACAATTCGTAGAAATAGGGGCTGAGCTACAAGTTGTCAGTTTCATGTCTTTTGTGGGACTTATTGCCAGCGATACTTTGTTGCCCGTAGGCGGGTTTTTACTTGCCGTTTTTACAGCTTATGTCTGGCGAACTAAAAATCTTGAAGATGAACTCATGACTGAGGGGGTAAAAGTAAATCCGTGGATATTGAAATATTTAAACATCTCTCTGCGTTTTATATGCCCTGCCCTGTTAGCACTCATTGTTGTCGTCACCATCACCGAGAGATTTTTGGGAATACCAGTGCTGTAAACGATTCAATTGCTGGAGCCATACTTGAAGTGTAATTTAACTGATATATGGCCAATACATAATATACTGAGAATTTGATGTTACCTATTGACCCAATGTCACCTAAACCGTCTTGGAGTTATCATTATGAATAAGCGTGTTATGGGGTTATTGTTCATAGTCACCTTGCTTTTAACAAGACCATTAATGGCAGAAGATTCAGTCGAAGTATTGAAACAACAAGTTTGGAATACGGAGCTGGCTTTTGCACAAACCATGGCAGACCGCGATTATGAAGCATTTACAAGTTTTCTGGCAGAAGACGCCGTTTTTATGGGAGGAAAACGGGTAAATCGTGGGAAGCAGATGATTGCCGACTCCTGGAAAAAGTTATTTCAGAAGGAAAAGCCGCCATTTGCCTGGAAACCAGAACGGGTCGAAGTACTCAACGATGGTACTTTAGCATTAAGTACCGGTCCGGTATGGGATGACCTTGGGCGTTTTCAGACCTTTACCTCTATCTGGAAACGCCAGGAAGATGGCTCCTGGAAGGTTATTTTTGATAAGGGGGACAAATACTGTCCTGAAGAAAAAACCAAATAACAGCTTTTTGTTGAGCTTCATAAAAAACGCACTCGAGTGCGTTTTTTTTGCTTTGTGATTATCTGTAATCACAAAGCAAAAAGGCCACCTTAAAGGCAGCCTTTTTACTAAATTTGGCGGAGAGAGAGGGATTCGAACCCCCGGTGGGTTTAACCCCACGCCTGATTTCAAGTCAGGTGCATTCAACCGAGCTCTGCCATCTCTCCAAATTGTGGAGCGCATATTAATGGTGTTATTCGGGCTTGTAAAGGGCTAATTTCATTAATTTGTCTGACTGCTTCTTCTTTAATCAAATTGTTCATTTCTATAGCTAATCAGGAAAATTCGAATATCTGCTTACGCTTTTTCTGGCTGTTAAACGCGAATTTTAGTTGAAAATTCTGGTCTAAACCCTAAAACTAGCTTTAGATAATAATATCTATTTTTTGCTGACTAACTACGGAGTTTAACGATGCAACAAAATTCAGTGTATTCTGCCAGTTCAAGGCCTTCAGTACTGGAGACCAACAAGGTTCTGCGTAATACCTATATGCTACTCGCTTTGACGCTGGTCTTCAGCGCCATCTGTGCTGGTATTACTATGGGTATGAATCTTTCACCAATGGCGGCTTTAGGCATGACTATTGGTGCGTTCGTCTGCCTTTTTATAGTTAACAAACAAGCTGACAAAGCGTCTGGTTTAATCTGGATCTTTGTTTTCACCGGTTTATTAGGTGGTTCATTAGGGCCAATGCTAAATGCCTATTTAGGCCTGCCCGGTGGTGGCGCATTGATAATGCAAGCATTGGGTGCAACAGCACTAGTGTTCTTTGCTTTGTCTGGTTACGTATTAACTACCAAAAAAGACTTCTCCTTTATGGGCGGTTTCTTGATGGTTGGTTTGATTGTGGCTATCGTTGCCAGTATCGCAAACATCTTTATGGGCATTCCTGCGCTGTCTCTTGCAGTGAGTGCAGCGATAGTGTTCATTATGTCCGGTCTTATCCTGTTTGATACCAGCCGTATCATTCACGGTGGTGAGACAAACTACATCAGAGCGACTGTTTCTATGTACCTGAACATCTATAACTTGTTCACTTCTATTCTGCACTTGTTAGGTGCCTTTGGTGGCGACGATTAATCGCCATCGATAATGAATATAAAAACACCCCGCTTAATGCGGGGTGTTTTGTTTTTGAGGATTGTTAAAGTAAACTAGCACCATGAAAACATTTCTTTTGTTAGTTACCAGCTCCCCCACCGCTTCAGCCAATTGTTGGTCAGCATTGGCGTTCGCTCAGGCTGCAGCGCAAGAGCATAAAGTTATCGTGTTTTTCTATGGCGAAGGTATTCACAATGCCAATAGCTTTATGCAGCCGCCCGGAGACGAACTGAATCATTACAAAGCCTGGCAACAACTCGCTCAGCAACATCAGGTACAATTGCTGGTATGCGCAACGGCGGCTATCAAACGCGGTGTTATCACAGCTGAAGATGCTGAGATTGAAAATGTCTTTAATTTAAAAGCGCCCTTTGAAGCTGGCGGTCTTGCTGAGTTTAGCCAGTTATCGCAAACCAGTGATCACTTAGTTCAGTTTTAGTATGAATAAAAAAATCGCGTTATTGTTAACTCAATCCCCTTTTGCCAATTCATCTGGCCAGGATGCGCTGGATATGGCGATGGTGCTGGGTACGTTTGAAATTCCTGGTGCGCTATTTTTCTTGTCCGATGCGGTGTATCAGCTTCGGTCGGTAAATGTTGATAAGACAGGCATAAAGGACTTCACCAAATCTTTTGCGGCATTGCCATTTTACGATATTGAGGAGATTTACGTTAGCGAACTGGATTTAGAACGGCGCGATATCGATGTCAGCACATTGCCCGACTTTGTCACCCCTTTAGCCCCAATGGCCCTTGCAGATAAGTTAGCAGAATACAAACAAGTGGTGCGCTTTTGAATACGCTACATCTACTCACATCGAACGAAAGTTTCGATAGATTGACTGAGCAGGCTTTTCTGGTGGGGCCTGATGATGCAATAGTATTGATGGCTGAAGGCGTTTACTCTGCGTTTTCCAGTCAAAATCTACATCGCCCCGTTTACGTGCTTAATAGTGATTTGAGTATGCGGGGGCTCAATCCTCGGGATATTTCAGGCAAACTGATTGATTACAATGAGTTGATTGCTTTATTAACTCAATTCTCTCGCTCGATCTCCTGGTAAGTGATTAATTATAAGGAAGTTTAGATAATGTCTTCATTGCAGTTTAATGATAAGCAAGTGCCATTAGATAAAAATGGTTATTTGCAAAATGTTCAAGACTGGCAACCAGAAATGGTGCCGCTTTTAGCTGAGTCTGAAAATATAGAGTTGACCGAAAATCACTGGGAAGTAATTTGGTTTGTACGCAACTTTTATCTGGAATTCAATACTAGTCCAGCCATCAGAGCTTTGGTTAATGCCATGAAGCAAAAGTTGGGAGAAGATAAAGGAAACAGCCGCTATCTGCATCGACTGTTTCCCAAAGGAGCAGCTAAACAAGCCACTAAGCTGGCAGGCTTACCCAAACCAGCAAAGTGTTTGTAAACGATTAATTTTGGCCCATGCCCTCATTGACGGTGAGAAAGATTTCCCAACCTATATAGCCTACAAAACAGACGATTGCGAAAACACACAACCAGTAGATCCATCTCATCATCTGTTTGAATTCCTTGCTTCTGGCCATAACGCCCCCTTGGTATTATTTTTTAGTAGATATTATTAGGCTGCCGTGATTTTTTCCAGTCCACCCATGTAACCACGTAGCACTTCCGGCACGATAACACTGCCATCCGCTTGCTGGTTATTTTCCAGAATAGCCACAAGTGTGCGACCTACAGCCAGACCTGAACCATTTAAGGTATGGATTAATTCCGGCTTTTTCATATCCGGAGTCCGATATCTAGCCTGCATACGTCTTGCCTGGAAATCACCCATGTTACTGCAGCTGGAAATTTCTCTATATGTATCCTGTGCTGGCAACCACACTTCCAGGTCATAGGTTTTGGTGCTGGAAAAGCCCATATCGCCAGTACACAACAACACTTTACGATAGGGTAATTCAAGTGCTTGCAAGATCTTTTCAGCGTGACCAGTAAGCTCTTCCAATGCTTCCATGGACTTTTCTGGCTCAACTAGCTGTACCAGTTCCACTTTATCGAATTGATGCTGACGAATAAGGCCTCGGGTATCACGACCATATGAGCCAGCTTCACTTCTGAAACACGGAGTATGTGCCGTCATTTTTACTGGCAATTGTTTGGCTTCAAAAATGTGATCCCGCGCGATGTTGGTAAGCGGCACTTCTGCAGTAGGTATCAATGCCAGCCCTTGACCTTCTTCGGTGGCTGGTTTGGTGTGGAATAAATCTTCGCCAAATTTAGGTAGTTGACCAGTACCAAATAAAGACTCATCGTTTACTAACAGTGGCACGTAACATTCCTGATAACCGTGTTCAGCTGTGTGAGTATCCAACATGAACTGCGCCAAAGCTCTGTGTAAGCGCGCTACTTTGCCGTTGAGTACTACAAAGCGAGAACCCGTTAGCTTCGCTGCAGTTTCAAAATCAGCCCCATTTTCAAGGCCCGTAGCCACATCAACGTGATCTTTCACTTCGAAATCGTAAGTTTTAGGCGTGCCCCACTTTGAGATTTCCTGGTTTTCAGATTCATCTTTACCCGCTGGAACAGAGCTATCTGGCACATTGGGCACCGATTGGGAGATAAGCTGGATTTCGTTGAGTAGCTCATCCAATTCTTTTTTGGCGGCATCCAGGTCATCACCTAATTTACCCACTTCGGCCAATAACGGCTGAATGTCTTCACCGGAGGCTTTTGCTTTACCAATGGATTTGGAGCGCACATTGCGTTCGTTCTGCAATTCTTGTGTTTTAACTTGCAGCGTTTTACGTTTTTCTTCTAATGCGGCCAGTGCATCAACATCTAATTTAAACCCACGAGCCGCCAGCTTTTCGGCGGTATCTTGCAGGTCGGTGCGCAAAAGTTTTGCATCCAACATGGTATGTTATTAACCCTTAATAATGTTTAGTCCTATCCAGGCGGCCCCCAGACAGCAACACAAATTCAAAAATATGTTTAAAAACCCTTTCACATAGTTACCTTGCTGTAGCAATAATAAACTATCGAGAGAAAAGGTAGAGAAAGTAGTAAATGCCCCCAAAAAGCCGATGGCAATCAGCGTTCGCCAGGGAACAATGTCGAGATGTCCATGCTCAGTCAGGCTATAAACCCATCCCAGAAGAAACGACCCCAAAACATTGACCAGAAGTGTACCAAAAGGAAAGCCCTTGCCAAACCATTGCAGCATTAATTGTGAAATAAAAAATCGCAAAGCAGCACCAAAGGCCCCCCCGACACCCACTAACACATAAGTTGTTAAACTAGTCATAGCGTTTCTGATCACTTTTGTTATTCAGTTCGCTCAACCAATCGAGTTTTTGTTTTATTTGCTTTTCCATACCGCGCTCTTGCGGATGATAGAACTGGGTTTCTTTTAACGCTTCTGGAAAATAGTTTTCTCCAGCGGCAAAAGCATATTGCTCGTTGTGGGCATAGCGGTAATCACTGCCATGTCCTTGTTCTTTGGCAATCCGGGTTGGGGCATTTCGCAAGTGATTGGGCACATCTAAGTCCCCGGTTTCGGCCGCAAGTTGCCTTGCGGCTTTAAAGGCGCTATATACGGCATTGCTTTTGGCAGCGCTGGCGCAATAGACTGTGGCTTGCGCGATAGCCCTTTCTCCCTCTGCTGGCCCTACGCGGTGGAAAATATCCCAGGCACTTACCACAATTTGTAGTGCTCTTGGATCGGCATTACCTATATCTTCTGATGCGATAGCTAACAAGCGTCTGGCCACGTAAAGCGGCTCTCCACCGGCTTCTAAAATCCGACAATACCAATATAAGGCGGCATCCGGACTAGAGCCACGAACCGATTTGTGAAAGGCCGAGATCAAGTCGTAAAAGTGGTCTCCTTGTTTATCAAACTGCACCACCTTGCCTTCTACGGCATACTTGATTTCTTTGGGGGTTATTTCGCCATCAGCGACGCTGCAGGCTAATTCCAGGCAATTTAATGCTCGTCTGGCATCTCCGGATGCAAATTCGCTCAATAATGACTTTGCCGCCTCAGTTAGCGGAATTTTGATAAAGGATTTGGCTCTTTCTATCACCAGCCCAATCTCTTTTTTACTAAGCTTTTCAAGAACATACAAACGCACGCGGGACAACAACGCGCGATTGAGTTCAAACGCTGGATTTTCGGTAGTGGCACCAATAAATACGATGGTGCCATCTTCAATGTGAGGCAGAAAAGCATCTTGCTGAGATTTGTTGAAGCGGTGCACCTCATCCACAAACAAAATGGTCTTGCGCTGAAACTGCTGCAGGTTTTGTTTTGCTGACTCCACAGCCTTGCGAATATCTTTAATACCTGAAGTCACTGCAGATATACGAATTAAATCGGCATCATTGTGGGCTGCCACCATTTCCGCCATGGTGGTTTTTCCAGTACCTGGAGGTCCCCAAAACACCATGGAATGTAGATTATTTGCTTCAAGTGCAGTGCGTAGCGGCATTCCCTCGCCCAACAAATGAGATTGCCCAATGTAATCGGTTAGCGATTTAGGGCGTAACCTGGCGGCAAGTGGAATATCGTTTTGAGCTTTCACTTTAGGTATCAAAACTTATCTTTGGTCGTCCAATTCGTAGCCCTCTGGCAGTTCGAACTGAAATAAAGACGATGGGATTGCCTGATTTTGCTCTACAGAACTGAAAGTAAGGTGGTTTCGCTGTTCCATTTTATCGACGATGCTTAACTGGATGAGGTGGCCATTCTCAAAAACTAATGTTAGCGACAAGAAATCGGTATCCGGCAGTAAACTAATCATTTTGAATTCACTGGTTGCGGTCTGTTCCACAAGATAGTTTTGCCACATTGTAGACTGCTGGTCGGCCAATAACATGATCGGGTGATTTTGAGCCGCATCAGCCTGATTAATGGCAATCACTTGCTCCACAAAGGGATCGATATGCCACAACGTTTCTCCATCGGCAATCAATTGCATCTCATTAGGCTCAAATGATTCCCAATACAGCTTCTGTGGCTGCTGCAGATACAACTTACCTTGTGCGGTTTGCAGTGTTTCTCCAGCAACATCAGATACAATCTGTTCAAAGCTGGCACTGAAGGACTGCAATTGAGCCAGCTTTTCTTGTAACTTGGTTTTATCGGTTTCACTGGCGAACACCAGACTGTTCACAGCCGTAAATAACAATAAAAAAGCTAATTTCTTTAACATACTTAATCCTTAGGTGGCGGTGCTGCTAATACGTCACGGTTGCCATTGTGGCCCGGTGGTGAAACCACACCATTTTGTTCCATCTGCTCTACCAGGCGCGCTGCGCGGTTATAACCGATGCGGAACTTTCTTTGAACACCTGAAACCGAAGCTCTTCTGGTTTCGGTAACGAACGCAACCGCTTCATCATAAAAGGCATCGTATTCTTGATCTTCACTTTCAGCTTGTTCGCCAGGTAACATCACATCTGCAGAAGCCTCACCATTTAGAATTTCATCAATGTATTCTGGTTCACCACGTTTCTTCCAGTCCGCGACTACTGCATGGACTTCGTGATCATCTACAAATGCACCATGTACGCGCGTTGGAACCCCCGTACCTGGAGGGAGATATAACATGTCCCCCATCCCTAATAACGCTTCTGCGCCTTGTTGATCCAAAATGGTTCTTGAATCGATTTTAGATGACACCTGAAACGCTATACGCGTGGGAATATTGGCTTTGATCAATCCGGTAATAACGTCCACTGATGGTCTTTGTGTTGCCAATATCAAATGTATTCCCGCGGCCCTGGCTTTTTGAGCGATTCGGGCAATCAATTCCTCTACTTTTTTACCAACAATCATCATCATGTCGGCAAACTCATCAACCACTACAACGATTGATGGCAGTTTTTCAAGCTCTGGCGCTTCCGTATCCATGCTCTGTTCTGCTGACCAGAGAGGATCCTTAATGGGTGTGCCCTGTTCTTTTGCTTTCGCAACTTTTGCGTTAAAGCCTTTTAAGTTCCGAACCCCTAAAGCCGACATCAGGCGGTAACGTCGCTCCATCTCTCCAACACACCATCTCAGCGCATTGGAGGCTTCTTTCATGTCGGTGACCACTTCCGCCAATAAATGTGGAATACCTTCATACACTGAAAGTTCCAACATTTTCGGGTCGATCATAATAAAGCGCACATCTTCCGGCGTAGATTTATAAAGTAATGATAAGATCATTACATTAACGCCAACTGACTTACCTGAACCTGTGGTACCCGCAACCAGTAAGTGAGGCATTTTAGCTAAATCCACCACTACTGGGTTGCCACTAATGTCTGCACCTAAAACCATGGTTAGATTTGAAGGGGTCGATTGAAACTTAGGGCCACCGATTACTTCACTTAAAAATACCGTTTCTCGGGTCTTATTGGGCAATTCCAGGCCTATAACGGACTTACCGGGAATAACTTCAACAACCCTGACCGACATGGCAGACATGGCTCGCGCCAGGTCTTTTGATAGGCCTGTGATTTTGCTGACTTTTACACCAGGTGCTAAATCCAGCTCAAATCGCGTAATAACCGGGCCGGGAAACACACCTACAACCCGTGCTTCAACGTTAAAGTCAGCAAGCTTAGCTTCCACCAAACGTGCAATACCTTCCAGTTCTTCTTCTGATATGGGGTTTTGTTTTTTATTGGGTCTGTCGAGCAAGTCAAAAGAAGGGACGTCACCCTCGGGCACATCCTCTAATTCTTTAAAGGTTTTGAGTGGTTTGGCACCGGGCACACCGACGGTAACAGCAGCTTTAGGTGCTTCTTTTGCAACACTGTGTTGAGCTGGTTCGGCTGACTCTGAGGCGGCCTTAGGCTTTTCTTCAACGGCGGGTACCGGCTCATCAATGGCTTGCTCTGACACCACTTCTACGGTAACCGGATTCGGTTTAAATAAGTTGGTGATTGCAGAGAATGAGCTGCTTTTACCGTCGCTGGTGTCTTCTAATTTTTCTTCTTTGCGTTTTGGAACCTCAACATCTTCTTGAATCACTTCATCGTCGATATCAGTGGCGAGGTTACCGTCAAGCTCTGGCTCAGGGCGCATACTGGTGATTTCGATATTGTGGGTATTACTGCGTTTTGCCGGCAGGTTCTCTTTTTTATCAGATGAAGATAGCTTGTCGGTTAGTCGCAATCCGCTATCACCATTAAAACCCAACAACAATGGAACTTGTGCCGTTTTTTTATATGACCAGATACTATAAGAACCAAGATTATCAATAATAGACAACCATGAAATTCCCGTTACCAGTGTAAAACCGGTGCAAACAAAACAAAGCAACAAAAGATTGGTGCCAATCAAACTAAAAAACGGGATCAGGGCATGGCTAATCGCGTCACCAATCATACCGCCAGAGGTGACGGTAACCATATCATCAACATTGATACTTAATATGCCGGTTAATCCAATAAGCAGACACAAGGCACCGATAAGGCGTAAACCTATTGTAAGGTAATCCAAGTCATAAATGGATTTGCTGGTTTGAAAAATAAACCAACCGATAAAGGCGGTAATAAAAGGTATAACCCAAGCGAGATAGCCAAAACACCAAAACAAAATATCAGCAATCCAGGCTCCCGCCGGGCCTGCTGCATTTTTTACTCCAGAAGAAAACCCCGTTTGACTCCAGCCAGGATCGGCGGAATTAAAGGTGGCGACAGATAGAAATAGAAACAACGCAAAGCCAGCCGACACAATCATGCCGACTTCCATCAGTCTTTGCATACCACTTAATCGAGCCATGGTTTAAGCTTTTTTCCCTTTAAAACTATTGTTATTTTTTTAACTTTTACTGTATCTCTCTTTGGAGACTATTGCGCACAGCTTTTTATTTCACGTTTATCTTAACATAAGATGATTGCTTTACTTCTTCCATTACCACATAAGTACGCGATTCACTTACTCCTGGCAATCTTAGCAGTATATCACCTAATAACTTCCTGTAACTGGACATATCGGCAACACGGGTTTTTAACAAATAGTCAAAGTTTCCGGAAACCAGATGGCACTCCTGGATATCTTCCAGCTTTTTTACGGCCGCAGAAAACTCTTCAAAGATATCAACACTGGTTTTTACCAAGGTTATCTCGACGAACACTAACATGGCTGCGCCTAGTTTTTCCGGTGCGACCTGCGCGATATAGCCCGTAATATAACCTTGATTTTCCAGCCGCCTGACTCTTTCTAAACAAGGCGTTGGGCTTAACCCCACGCGCTTTGAAAGCTCTACATTGGAGAGGCGTCCATCGTTTTGCAATTCTATAAGGATTTTGCGGTCGATGCGATCAAGGTCTTTTGGGGTTTTTACCAGCATATAAAATATCGTAAATAAATATAATTTAGTTTTATATCCTGTAAATATAGCAAAATAAAGTGATTCATTCTTTAAATTTTTACCTATACTCATCAAACATATTTTTTACGAAAACAGGACACTACTATCATGTTAATCGGTGTACCAAAAGAAATTAAAAATCACGAATACCGTATTGGTTTAACGCCAGCGGCTGTTAAAGAGTTTGTCACAAACGGCCATCAGGTAATGGTGGAAAATAACGGTGGCGCTGCGATTGGCTTCACCAACGAGCAATACGAAGAAGCTGGCGCTTCTATTGTTGCGGGCCCTGAAACGATTTTTGAAAAAGCGGAAATGATCGTAAAAGTAAAAGAGCCGCAACCCAATGAATGCAAAATGCTGTCAGAAGGTCAAACCTTGTACACCTATTTGCATCTGGCGCCAGACCCAACACAAACGGAACTTTTAGTTAAATCTGGTGCGACATGTATCGCTTATGAGACTGTAACCGACAGAAATGGAGCTTTGCCGCTGTTAGCACCTATGAGTGAAGTGGCTGGCCGTATGTCTGTACAGGCGGGCGCACATTTCCTGGAAAAAGCACAGGGTGGTAGCGGTACATTGTTAGGCGGTGTGCCTGGCGTAGCTCCCGCGAAGGTGTTAATCGTTGGTGGTGGTGTTGTTGGCACCAATGCAGCCAAAATGGCATTGGGAATGGGTGCCGATGTGACTATTTTGGATCGCTCTTTACCGCGTTTAAGAGATCTGGACGATATTTTCGCTGGTCGCTTAAAAACCGTATTCAGCACGGTAGACGCTATCGAATACTATTCATCTAAAGCTGACCTGGTTGTCGGTGCGGTATTAATCCCTGGTGCTGCAGCGCCTAAACTACTGACCAGAGAACATATCAAAGCGATGAAAGAAGGTTCTGTGGTAGTAGATGTTGCTATTGACCAGGGCGGTTGTTTTGAAACGTCTAAAGCGACCACTCATCAGGATCCAGTATATGTTGTTGACGGTGTTGTTCACTACTGTGTGGCTAACATGCCTGGCGGCGTTGCACGTACCTCTACCATGGCACTGAATAATGCGACTCTGCCGTTTGGTATTGCCCTTGCTAACAAAGGTCCTAAACAAGCTATGCTTGACAACCCGCACCTGTTAAATGGCTTGAATGTGCACAAAGGTAAAGTAACTTACAAAGCGGTTACCGATGCACTGGGCGAACAGCTTGATCTCGAATATATGGATGCAGCACAGGCTTTAGCCCTATAATTTTGTTGCAGACATAAAAAAAGCGCCATTGATGAAAATCACGGCGCTTTTTATTTTTAATAACACTTGGCTAAACTTAGTATTCCCACCAGTTGTTTTGCCACCAGGCAAGGAACTCATCGAAATCAATACAGCCATCGCTGTTCTCATCAATTAGTTCAAATCCTTCTTTGGCTTGAGATTCTTTAGCTTTAGGTGAAATCACTTTCAACAATTCGAAGAACTCATTAAAGTCAATTTGACCATTTTTGTCGTTATCAAAAAAATCAAACTCTTCGCGGATCTGGTTGATTTTTTCCTGATCGATATTTTTGGTTTCGCTCATGAACAAGCTTCCATTTGTAATTTTTCTTATGGGAAGTGTAAACGCTTAGGGCCTGCAGTGTCTAGCATTGTCGACTTGAGCTGCAGGGATGCGGTGAATGCCGTTTATGTCGGGAACATTTAAACGGCGATGCGGACGATGCTGGTTAATCGATCATTATCGTCGACATAAATGTCGCACCTACAAAGCACTATTTAGCTTTAGCTGCTTGTCTCTGAGCACGGCGCTCATTGATTTTCAGCTTGCGCATTTTGTGCATGACGTCGCGAGCTTCCGTACCGATATGCTCTTCGTTACGCGCTTTTGATAAAGCAATTTGCTTTTCGCGCTCTCTGAAACGAGCGATTTGCTCATCACTGTGTTTACCGTAACAATGAGGGCATGATACGCCTGACTCATATTTGTCACTTTGTTTGTCTTCGTCGGTAATGGGCAAACGACAAGCATAACACTGGTCGTAATGACTTTTTTCCAGATCGTGATTTACCGCCACTCTGTTGTCAAAAACAAAACAGTCGCCTTCCCACAAGCTTTCTTCTTTTGGTACATCTTCAAGGTATTTAAGAATACCGCCTTCCAAGTGGTATACCTCTTCAAAACCCTGTTCTTTCATGTAGGCAGTGGATTTTTCACAGCGAATACCGCCGGTACAGAACATAGCGACTTTTTTATTCTTCGCCGGATCCATGTTATCCGCCACATACTGGGGAAACTCTCTGAAGGTTTCGGTTTCAGGATTAATGGCATGCTTAAAGGTACCGATACCAATTTCGTAGTCGTTGCGGGTATCAATAACAGTGACTTCAGGATCCGAAATAAGCGCATTCCAATCTTCGGGCTTTACATAGGTGCCAACGGTTTTTCTCGGATCAATTCCTTCTACGCCCATGGTGACGATTTCTTTTTTCAGCTTAACCTTGGTGCGATAAAACGGCTGACTATCTTCAAAAGATTCTTTATAAGAGATGGGGTTAATGCGCTCGTCCTGATTTAGCCATGCAAGTAATGCGTCGATTGACTCTCGAGTACCGGAGACGGTACCGTTTATTCCCTCGTTGGCCAGGAGTAAGGTACCCTTAATACCCTGCTCTTCCATGAAAGTTAAAAGTGGTTCTCGAATTTCTTTGTAATTATCCAGTGCAACAAATTTATACATTGCACAGATCACGATCTGATTCATATTCTGCTCCGCTATCCGGATCTTTAATCCGGTGCAAATTAAAAGGACTGCAGCCAATATCATATCGGCTGCTTAAAAAGCGCGCGGATTCTAGCTCAACTCAGAAGCTGATGCAAATGCTTAGACTTGCTGGCGGGTAAGCGGAAACAGTTCAAAAAAGTTTTCGGTGGTGACTTGAGCCAGCTTTTCCAGCGGGATTTGTTTTAAGTCAGCAATAAATTGCGCCACGTCTTTTACAAATGCCGGCTCATTTTGTTTGCCTCTATGGGGCACAGGTGCCAGCCATGGCGAATCCGTTTCAACAAGGAGCCTGTCCAGAGGGACTTTTTTAACCACTTCTCGAAGTTCGCTGGCGTTGCGAAAGGTAACAATACCTGAGATGGAAATATAAAACCCGAGATCGATGGCAGCTTTGGCCATTTCCCAGTTTTCAGTAAAGCAATGCAATACGCCCCCGCATTGTTCTCCACCGTGTTGTTTTAGCAAAGAAATGGTGTCCTCGCGGGCATCACGCGTATGGATGACCAGTGGCTTTTCTAGTTCGTTGGCCACCTGAATATGCTCAATAAACGATTTTACCTGCACTTCTTTACTCTCAGGTGAATAAAAGTAATCCAGGCCGGTCTCGCCAATGGCGACGACTTCTCTAGAGTTCGCTGTGTCATATAATTCTTGCTTAGTGCAGGCCTCATCCTGATGCAGTGGATGCACACCACAAGTTGCATAAACATTTGGAAGACCATCGATCATGTCTATCATGGAGGTATAGTCATTTACCGAAACACAAACACATAAAAAATGCTCCACCCCTTTTGCATTGGCATTTTTGATTACTTCTTTGAGTTCTGATTTGGATTTGTTCAACCTGTCCAGGTGACAGTGAGAATCAACCAGCATTTAATACCTCTTAAATTCAAATGAAAGTGGAAAACTGACGCCATGTTTGTAGCAGTTTTTCCAAAATAAGTGCCTTGTTCACGCCTTGTGCTTGCAACTTCTTTTGAGCATCGGTAACGGCGGTATACATATCGAAGATACGCAGTTTTATTGCGTCGGAAATTTCAGCTCGTCTCAACTCAGCCATTTGAAAGTTCAACCAGTCGAGTAATAATTGATGCTCTTCCTGTAACTTACCGGGAATGGCCAGCGCCGCCCCCGGTTTGTGCAGGGTCTTTAACCAATCGACACATTCTTGTAAGCCGTCATCTTGCACAATAGATTCGATAAGTTTTGGCTTTGTCCAATAAAGATCAATTAGCTCTGTAGCTGCGGATACATTTCTCTCTTTGAGCCAGAGTTGCACACTTTCTTTGTGCTTTACCTGGACAGTATGTTTTTCGCAGCGGCTAAGTATTGTTGGTAATAACTCATTGGTGCTGGTTGCGGACATCAAAATAAAGGTATTTTTAGTGGGCTCTTCTAATGTTTTTAGCAGTGCATTAGACGCAGCCGCCGTCATTTTGTGGGCGTTGTTTACCAGCATCACTTTATCAGAGCCTAGATGAGAGGTCTGACTAAGGCGATTTATGCCTTCTCGAATGGTGTCTACCCCTATGGTCTTTTCGTATTGCGTGACAATTAAGTCTGGGTGATTGCCTGCTTTGTACAATAAACAAGACTGACACTGACCACAGGCACTTTTATTAGAACACAACAAATAGCGCGCCATCTCTACAAGGATATCGGCTTTACCTGTCCCCCGGCTACCCACAAACAGCAAACCATGGTGTAATTTTTTAGCGGAACCTCTCCCGACAATGGCTCTGAATTGTGACTCAAACCAAGGGAAACTCATTTTTATAACCCCAACTGATATTTTCGCACGGCGGCATTGTGTTGTTGTAGTGTTTCAGAGAACTGATGACTACCATCTCCCTTTGACACAAAGTAATACTCATTGGTGTCAGCCGGATTAAGGGCCGCTATAATAGATTCTTTACCGGGCATTGCAATAGGTGTCGGTGGCAAGCCTTTTATAACGTAGGTGTTGTGACGGTTTTTCTGGCGTAAATGCTGTCGAGTCAGGTTTCCGTCAAACTGTTCCCCCAAACCATAAATAACGGTGGGATCCGTTTGCAGACGCATACCATCGTTCAGGCGATTGACAAAAACCGCAGAAATGCGCGGTCTTTCAATCGCCACCCCTGTTTCTTTTTCAATAATGGAAGCCAAAATCAGAGCTTCATACGGGTTGTTTAGTGGCAGCATTCCTTGCCTGTTATTCCACTGCTCAGCCAGAAAGGTTTGCATATTTTGATACATACGGGAGACGAAGGTAGATAACGAAGTGTTATAGCTAAGCTGATAGGTCTCCGGTAAAAGTAACCCCTCCAAAGATTCGGCCTCTTCTTCTAACATTGCTAATAACTCAGACTCTGTGCTGTCCATATTTATAAAAGGCAATTGTTCTAGCTGGGTGTACCACTGCCTCCAGGTCAGGCCTTCGATCATTGTCACTGAATAGGTTTTTTCCTTGCCTTGAGAAATATCGCTGAGTAGCTGCAATAAAGTCGCATCGGGTTTTATGGCATAGTGCCCTTGCTTGATGGGATATTTATCAGCATTAAGGCGCAAATAGAGCTTCAGCATAAAGCTGTGTTCAATTAAGCCTTTTTCAGCTAACGTTTTGACCAACCCAAGCAAAGATTGCCCTTTAGCCACGTCAAGCGTTGACTCTTGTTCCAACTGCAGTATTTGTTGCACAGGTTGATTAAATTGCCAGTTAATAACCGCGATACTTAATAATGCGGTTAAACCAACTATTGGTATCCATAGACCTCGTTTTATCACGTCTAGCCTTGTTCCTTTAATTAGATAGATACGGTGTCAGAAATTAATGATGTAATATTTTGGATGTTTTGATTGTGAAATTGAAGTGTTTGTTTGGAATTAACAATAAGGCTTGTCACCGGTACAACCCTCATCAGGCTATTACAAATAAACATATCAGTACATGTAGTTAGGGTGCTTAAACCTGCTCTAACTTGACTAACAACAGAGCCATTTATGGCAAGTTGTTTGACAATATGGTTACGCATAACGCCTGAAACTCCACTATATTCGAGTTCAGGTGTATACCAACGATTATTTGCACGCCAGAACACATTTGCAGCAGAAACCTCGACAATCATGCCTTGTGTATCCAATACAAGCATATCATCTGCACTTTGATTGCTGGATTTGATCAGGGTTTGCTCGAGACGATTAAGGTGTTTAATCTGTTTTAGCGCAGGTTGCCTGGCTATCTTGAATTCTGATACTCCAAGCGTGACGCCGTTATTACGCCAGGCAGTATAATCTGGTTGACCATTAATTACATGAACGTAAGCAATGGGTTCGGCTGAATCGGATCTGGCATAGCCTCTGCCGCCATTGCCAGCGGAAACAATGACCTTCAATACGCCTTTATCTATGTTGCGTACTTCTTTTGTTAAGTGTTGCTCGAGCGCTTGCCATGCGCTTGAAGAAACAATCACATTAAGCTGCTGGCAGCCGTTTCTGAGTCGCTGGATATGGGGATCCAGCAACTCCACTTCTCCGGACTCGACAGCTGCAGTGGTAAAACAACCATCACCATAACTGGCAGCTCTTGAACTAAAGGGGTAATCCGAACTAATACGCATAAAAAAAGCCTGTTGAAACAGGCTTTTATTGTGACAGTTTTTGGCTGACTAGGAAATACGTTTAAACAGTACTGAGCCGTTTGTTCCGCCAAACCCGAAAGAGTTACACAGTGCGTAATCTTCTTCAAACGCTTTTGGAGCACCTGCGACAAAATCTAAATCGCACCCTTCACTGGGGTTTTCCAGGTTAATGGTGGGTGGCGCTTTTTTATCTCTTAGAGCCAGTATCGTGAATATGGCCTCGACTGAACCCGCAGCACCTAACAAGTGTCCGGTCATGGATTTAGTGGAACTCACCAACAAGTTTTTAGCGTGCTCACCAAATATGGACTTAATACCGGAAACCTCAGCAATGTCACCCGCTGGTGTAGAGGTACCATGGGCATTGATATAGCCTACTTCATTTGGCTTAGCTTCGGCATCATTTAAGGCATTTTGCATGGCTGCCGCACCGCCTTCACCATTTTCCGGTGGAGAAGTCATGTGATAAGCATCACCACTCATACCAAAACCAACAAGCTCTGCATAAATTTTTGCACCACGTGCTTTAGCACTTTCGTACTCTTCCAGCATCACAACACCAGCACCTTCACCCATCACAAATCCATCACGGTCAGCATCCCATGGACGGCTGGCTTTTTGTGGGTCATCATTGCGCGAAGAAAGCGCTCTTGCGGCTGCAAACCCGCCCATACCTAATGGTGTAATAGCTGCTTCTGCGCCCCCTGCTAACATCGCATCGGCATCACCATAAGCAATAGTTCGGGCAGCGACACCAATGTTGTGCACACCAGTAGTACAAGCCGTTACGATATTAAGGTTAGGCCCTTTCAGTCCCTCCATAATGGAGATAAAACCAGAAATCATATTGGTGATGGTTGACGGTACGAAAAACGGCGAGATTCTGCGCGGACCGGAATTCGTCAACTTAGTATGATTTTCTTCAATTAAGCCTAAACCGCCAATACCAGATCCAATCGCAACACCAACTCTGGCGGCATTGCTCTCATCAACTGTCAAGCCCGAATCAGCCAAAGCTTGTTTACCAGCAGCAATTCCATACTGGATAAACAAATCCATTTTTTTGGTTTCTTTTTTGGGGATATAGGCTTCAACATCAAAGTCTTTAACTTCGCCGGCAAAGCGAGTGCTGAAATCTGACGCATCAAAACGCGTAATTTCACCTATGCCACTTTTTCCGGCCATAATATTAGACCAGGTTGTTTCAACATCATTACCGAGTGGGGAAAGGATGCCAAGACCAGTAACAACAACACGTCTTTTAGACATAAAGGCCTCCGCTGGAGATACTGAGGAAAGTAATCAAAATTTATTAATACCAGATACAAAAAAACGGCCCAATAGAGCCGTTTTTGGTCAACTGTGACTCTTACGCGTCTTTATTAGCGTTGATGTAGTCTACAGCTGATTGAACAGTGGTAATTTTCTCTGCTTCTTCGTCTGGAATTTCAGTGTCGAATTCCTCTTCCAAAGCCATTACCAACTCAACTGTGTCCAGTGAATCAGCGCCCAGGTCATCAACGAATGAAGCTTCTGGTTTAACTTCTTCTTCTTTAACGCCCAGTTGCTCAACGATAATCTTAGTTACGCGATCTTCAATACTCATATTTTTAGTTATCCTAACTTTTAGCAAGTTGTAAAATTGCGGTTAGTCTATGCTTCAAATCCCAACCATGCAAGCATGACCATGGGTTTTTTGGCTGGTCTAACCACCAATTTAGCACATTTAATATTTATTCAAAGTCTCAGTTTAAGCATTTGCAAAAATTTTTACAAAGTCGCTTAAACCATAAACATCCCACCATTAACGTGAATCGTTTCACCGGTGATGTATGCGGCGCCATCAGAGGCTAAAAACGCCACTGTAGCTGCAATTTCTTCAGGTTTACCTAAACGCTCCATTGGCACGTCTTTCATGATGCCTGACTTCTGGTCATCGGTTAAAACCTTAGTCATGTCAGTATCAATAAACCCAGGCGAAACTACGTTTACGGTAATACCACGAGATGCAATCTCACGGGCCATAGATTTAGAAAAACCAATTAATCCCGCTTTAGCAGCAGAATAGTTGGTTTGACCCGGGTTGCCACTGCTACCTACGACAGAGCCGATATTGATAATACGACCGGCGCGCTTTTTCATCATAGGGCGCAATACCGCCTTGGACATGCGGAATATGGAAGTGAGATTGGTATCTAAGATAGATTGCCATTCGTCTTCTTTCATACGCATCAATAGGTTATCGCGTGTTATGCCTGCATTATTGACGAGAATATCGACATCACCAAACTGGGCTTTGATTTCTGCCAGCAAAGTATCGATGGATTCTGGATTAGAAACATCTAAGACTTTTCCGGCACCGTTTTCGCCCAAATAATCGCCTATGGCTGCTGCGCCATTTTCTGAAGTGGCGGTCCCAACCACCGTGGCCCCCTGCTCCACTAATGCCTGGGCTATCGCTTTGCCGATACCTCTACTGGCACCTGTTACCAGGGCTACTTTTCCGTTTAAATTAGACATGTTTAATTCTCTCTGTCTTATTTTTATAGTAAATCTGACACTGTTTCAGGTGTGTTCATAGCACTCCCTGAAAGGCTCTTATCGATTCGTTTAGTTAATCCTGTCAATACTTTACCCGGACCACACTCAACTAACTGTGTAATTCCTTCTTCAGCCATTTTCTGTACAGTTTCAGTCCAGCGTACCGGGCTGTACAACTGACGAACTAAAGCCGATTTGATAGCTTCAGCGCTACTTTCAGCCTGTACATCAACATTGTTGATCACTTGAATTTCTGGTGCCGACACGACTAAGTTGTCGAGTTCTACCGCCAATTTATCAGCAGCAGGCTGCATTAACGCACAATGAGAAGGAACACTAACTGGCAGTGGTAATGCACGTTTTGCTCCTGCAGCTTTACAAGCTTCACCCGCGCGAGCGACGGCCTCTGCATGACCTGCAATAACGACCTGACCTGGACTATTAAAGTTGACCGCGGAAACCACCTGATTTTTAGCTTGCTCAGCACAAATTTCTACGATTTTGGCATCATCCAAACCAATGATGGCAAACATAGCGCCCGTTCCGGCAGGAACAGCTTCTTGCATAAACTCACCACGAGCCTTAACAAGTTTTAGGGCATCTGACAATTGCAGCACACCAGCACAAGTCAAAGCAGAATATTCACCTAAGCTGTGTCCCGCCATTACGGAAGGCACAGCACCGCCTTCCGCCAGATAATGACGCCAAATAGCAACACTTGACGCAAGTAACGCAGGTTGTGTTTTATCCGTTTGATTCAGCTCTTCAACTGGACCTTCAGCGATCAATTTCCACAAATCATAACCCAATGCATCAGACGCCTCAGCGAATGTCTGTTTGACGACATCGGATGCAGCTTCTAATTCACTTAACATACCCAGTGCTTGCGAACCCTGGCCCGGGAAAACAAATGCTTTAGACATAATTGAAAACCTTAGTATTTGATCAGTAACGAAGCCCAGGTAAATCCGGCTCCAAAAGCTTCTAATAATAAATTTTGACCGCGCTTAATGCGCCCATCTCTTATTGCGGTATCCAGTGCCGTGGGAACTGTAGCAGCAGACGTATTGCCATAATGTGGCAAAGTTAAGACAACTTGCTCCATGGACATATTTAGCTTGTCTGCAGTGGCTTTGATAATGCGGAAATTTGCTTGGTGCGGTACCAACCAGTCCAGATCAGATTTTTCCATGTTGTTGGCTTCAAGGGTTTTTTCAACCACTTCACTGAGTTTAGTGACGGCCACTTTAAATACTGCATTACCCTTCATGGCCCCCCACGACGAGTTCACTGAGGCCGCATCGCCGCGTGTTGGCAAGGAAGCGTATAGTAAATCTCCGTGTTTACCTGATGCGTGCAGATGACTGGATAAGATCCCAGGCTCCTCGCTGGCTTCAATAATGACTGCGCCTGCGGCATCGCCAAACAGAATGATCATAGAGCGATCAGTAGGGTCAACTAGCGTCGAAAGGCAATCTGTACCCACTACCAAAATACGCTTGCACATACCGGATCGAATATATTGATCAGCAACACTTAAGGCATAACAAAAGCCAGAACAGGCAGCGGCGACATCAAAGGCTCCCATCGTGGACTGAATACCCAAGCCAGCTTGAATTTCACAAGCGGCACTGGGAAATGAGTTCGGTGCTGTAGTGGTGCCACAAACGATAAGGTCAATGCTTTCAGGGTCGATATCAGCCATCTCAAGTGCTTTTTTGGATGCTTCGACGCCCATCGTGGATACTGTTTCATCCTTTCCGATAATTCGACGTTCTTTAATGCCCGTTCTGTCAGTGATCCATTCATCGGTGGTATCCACCATTTTTTCAAGGTCAGTATTAGTCCTGACTTCGCTGGGATAATAACTTCCGGTGCCAATTATTCTTGAATACATTTACTCTGCCTTATTCACGAGCGCATGGTTTATTTTGCTTTGAATCTTGTCAGGAACTTGTCTTTCAACTTCCTTCATTGCTTCCTGAATTGCGTACATGAATGCATCTTCAGTGGCATTGCCATGACTCTTTACTACAATGCCGCGCAATCCTATCAAACTGGCGCCGTTATACTGGTCGGGGTTCACCCTGTTATAGATCTTTTTTAGCACCGGTCGAGCAATAAATGACAACATTTTAGTCCAGATATTTTTTGTCGCTGCTTTTTTGGCTTCTCTGGCAATAAACTTGGCCAGTCCTTCCGACGCTTTTAGTACCACGTTGCCCACAAAGCCATCAGTGACTATCACATCTACACTGGCATTAAACAGGGCATCGCCCTCAACGTAACCCACATAGTTAATGTCCTTATTAGCAAGAAGTAACTTATTGGCTTCTTTAACAATGGCATTGCCTTTGTTTTGTTCGACCCCGACGTTGACCAACGCGACTTTCGGCTGTTTTACTGCCTCAACGGTTTCAGCCATCACTGACCCCATCACCGCAAACTGATATAAGGCGTTAGCATCTTGCGTAACATTTGCCCCAAGATCGAGTAAAAATACGCGCTTTTTATTGTTTCCGGGAATGGTAGAGATTAGTGCAGGTCGTTTCACTCCATCTAATGGCTTTAGTAGAAACAGAGATAAGGCCAATAACGCACCGGTATTTCCGGCACTGACACAAGCGTCAGCTTCACCAGATTGAACCGACTTTAATGCTTGTCCCATGGTGGAGTCTTGTTTGTAACGCAACGCCGATGTAGGCGCTTCATCCATACTGACTTGCGATGTTACATCGATGATAGAAATTCGATTTTTAACGTCTACTGGTAAGCCGTATAAATAGGGACGTATAGTTGCTTCTGGACCAAAAAGCTTGAGGTAGAGGTGGGCGTAATTGCGACAAGCGCGAATGGAGGCAGGCAAAGTAATAGAGGGGCCGTTATCGCCCCCCATTACATCGACTGCAAGTCGAATATCAGTCAAGCTGATACCTTACTTTTCGATGACCTTTTTACCTTTGTAAAAGCCATCTGCAGTCACGTGGTGACGACGGTGAGTCTCACCTGATGTAGCATCAATAGACAGTGTCGCACCGCTTAATGCATCATGTGAACGACGCATACCACGCTTGGAACGAGTCTTACGATTCTGTTGTACCGCCATAATCTACTCCTGGTTCCGCTTAAGTTCTTTTAACACCGCGAACGGGTTTGGTTGCTTAGTTTCCGGTTCAATTTCACCAAAACTCATTTCATCATCGGTAACTGAGCAATCTTTTTCGTCATGCATCGCAACCAAGGGTAAAGATAAGATTAACTCATCTTCAAAAAGTTCCAGTATATTGATTTCTCCATGCTCATTGAGCTCTACCGGATCATAAGCTTCCGGAAGTTCTTCAACTGATTGGCCCTCGCTAATTGGCGTGTAGCAAAATGGCTGCTCAATTGAATATTCAAAAGGCTTATTACACCTTTGGCATTCCAATGATACCCTGGTCTGCATATTCCCGTGAAAGAAGGTAAGACCCTGCGCGTCTATTTCAAACCTTAGCTCAACAGCAACATCGTCCAGAATCTCAAGTACAGCTTCCTTTAGTCTCGCCATATCAGAAACGGCCATAACACCCCGATAGTCGGAACGTTTCATCGCACACTTATGTGGCTCAACCTGTTTTGGAAGTCGTACATTGGACATAGCGCGCGCATATTATAGATTTATGCCGCAATAGTCAAAGCTTTAGTATATTAAATTCACTATTTAACAGTAGTTTAAAGCGATCTTACTGTTAGTTTAATGTCTCTAGCCGTTCCATAACTTCAACTATAGGCGAAAGTAACGGGATAGAGTTCGTATCACCAAAGGTGAAACGTTCAATGTCATCACTGGATGTTCGGCTATTGCCACTGCTGACTTTAATAAACCATTCGCCACTGTCAGCGCGGAATAATCCAATATCTTGTCGCCCATCATTATCAAAGTCACCAGTTAACGGAATATCATCGGAACGACCGAAGCGAAGTCGGGTTATGCCGTCGCTATTATTGGTAATGGTGTCTACACCACTACTGTTTTTAATATAAAAATAACGAGTTGATGGTCTTCTGACCGCCAAATCCGCTTTGCCATCGCCATCAAAATCGCCGGTAACAGGAATATCTTCAATACGAGTACCAAAGCGCACTCGACTTATACCATCATTGTTTCCCGTTATAGCGTCAGTACCAGAGGAATTAAGAATGTACCATGTTTTAGTTGATGGTCTTCTAACCGCTATATCCACCTGTCCGTCTCCGTCAAAGTCCGCGGGAACCGGGATGTCTCCACTTTGCAGGCCAAAACGTTTACGCGTAATACCGTCCTCATTGCCAGTAACAAGGTCACGCCCTGAAGAGTTCAAAATATACCAATAACCATTCCCCGGACGACGCACAGCAATGTCTGTTATGCCATCACCATCATAATCAGCGGGTACGGGGATATCGGTAGATTGAGTGCCAAAGCGTTTTCGAGTCCTTCCATCATCTGAATCAGTAATAATATCAATGCCTGAAGAGTTGCGCACATACCAGTATTGGGAAGATGGTCTTCTGATGGCAAAATCAGAATAACCATCGCCATCAAAATCACCTAAAATGGGGATATCTGTGCTTCGACCAAATTCGGCAACTTCTTGTTCTTGAGTACTCGAGCCCAGATAAGACGTCTCTGCGCTTCTTACTTGCCTGACTAATAGTTCGGGTACAGAGTCGGCATCAAAATCACCGGGCGTACCATCAGCAAGGTTTTTACTGGCTGTGCGATAGACAATGTTATCTATCCAGGCTTTGTCATCTCCATTGGAGATAGAACCGTCCTTACTGTATTGCCAACTTAGCGTATGCTGCCCTTCCTCTAAATCAAAGCTATATTCCTGCCAATCTAGTTCACCAGACCATTGTGCTTGTAAACTATCATCTATATAAAAATTCAGGTAATCCCAGTTTGTTTCACTGCTAACTTTGAAATAAAACGATATCGTGCCCTCAGCAAAGTATTCACTTAATGAAATACTGCTCGTTTCTTCGTCAGAAATTTCAGCTGAGCTAATACTAAGGTTGTCTTCAACACCAGTACTCGTATCTTGTAACCAATTAAATGCATTTTCTTGAATCCAGTTTTCCGGCACGCCAGATTCAAAACTTTCATTTACCTCTGAAATGTTTCCTGCTGGCCTTGAAACCTCCTGCACCGCTTGTAATTCAATTGAGTCTATCCAGGCTTTGTCATCACCATTTGCAACAGACCCGTCTTTACTGTATTGCCATTTAACCTCATATTCACCTTGGGCAACGCTAGTTTCATAGCGCGTCCAATCAACCTCTCCAGACCATTGCTCAATTAATTCGTTGTTGATATATAACTTGAGGTAATCAAAATTACTCTCACTAGATACCTTGTAGTAAAAAACCAAAGTGGCAGATGAAGTGGCAGAAAAACTGATGACATAATCACTAATAGAGCTATTGTCTGTATTCGTTGAAGTAAAGCTGGACTCCCCCTCGAAAGCGACTAAATCGGTATTTTCCCATTCCACGGTTACTTCATTTAATGCTCGGTCACTATCTTCAAAACCTTCATTTATTGCAACTTCAGACCTTCTGGATAATATGTCTGTTGGATCAGTTTCTTGAAACAACTCATCGAGATCATCCGTTCCATCATGGTCGCTGTCTGATAATAAAGGATTGGTACCTAAAAAGATTTCCTCTGAATTAGACAAGCCGTCGCCATCACTATCCAGAGTGATATCTACATTACTGTTGGGATCCAGATTGTAATAGCTCTCAATTGCACTGGGGATGCCATCACCATCCACATCATCATCCACAGGTTCATCAATAATAGAGACCTTTGTTGGACTGATGGCATAAAAAATATTATTGGGGCATTCAATTTTTAACAGATAATCATCCCCCTCTGACCAATTAAAACTATTGCTAAAGGTATGAACGCCATCATTATCAACGTCGAAGGCAAACTCAGAAAAAGTCACTCCGTTATCATCACTGATACTGATATTTATCTGCGGACAATTAATCGCTTCCTGCTCTGACTTACCGGTATTCCATTGCACGACAAATGGTTGTTGAAGATTTAAATTCCAGTTCTGCAAAGAAAACCCTTTTGAATTGGCGATACTGGTAATCACTGCTGTATCAGTTGCAACCCCTCCATTACCATCTCGTACTGTGAAGGAAAAACTGAGCTCCCTTGTAGTTGAAGGTAATGCCTCACCTAATTCAAAGTCGCCCGTAAGCACAGTTTCGTATTTGGGAAAATAGCGTTCCGTGCTGGTGACTGGCTCTATTGAGCGAAATAGCGCCCGTTTACCATCATCTTTTGACATAGTGCTCGATGTCGAAGACGTTCCCTCTAGTTCTAACTGCTCCCATATATGAGATAAGGTATCGTTGTCTGGGTCTGATGCTGTACCATTTAGAACAAAAGGCGTATTGGCAGGAATAGTATAATCCGCACCGGCATTTGACGTAGGTGCTTGATTGCCGTTATCACTGAATGTTCCACAGCTCAGATCTCTCTCTATCTCGGCGCGCATAAACCTCAGTGATCCGACGTGAAAGATCTCATCTTCAGGGCCAGATAAATTCTGCCCCCCACACAAACCAAAATAACTCATGATTGTGGATCCACTGCCGGGTTCGTATGGATGGCCCAAGTTATCTTTGCAACTACCTTCTGTACCATTGAAAGTATGGTGAGAATTCAACATGTGGCCAAGCTCATGGGCGAAAACGCCTAAGTTAACGACAGAAGCTCCACGGGCCTTATATGACGGCTCACAGGTGACTCCTAAACTGGCTCGTCCTCCACCGTAATATCCAATAACATGGCCCAAATCGTAGTTTTCAGTTCCGATAATTTCATCTAGATTAGTCTGGTTTACCGTTAAATCTTCTAGGGAATCGTTGGAATAACCATCTGTCTCAGTATCATCGAATAATATCGCATCATTATTTTCCACTAACTCAAATTGAACGGATAACTCAATTAAATAAATCGCATTAACTTCGTTGAGTAATCTGTTCAGCTCACCTAACACGATCTCATCAGGTTCTGCCTCTGAATCAGAGTTTTCCACTGTATCGTTGTAATACTCGGCGGTGGTCGCGATAGCTAATCGGTAAGTGGTTAATTGTGAGCCAAACGACTCAAATGCGGAAGTTTGTGCCAATCTGGACGCCTGGCCATTGGAATTAGCTTTATTTTTAAACCCCCTGGGCTCTAAAACGCCACAGCTCAACGTTTCTGATTGCTTGATATCCTTCACATAGCGACTTTGATAAAACCTGTGATTATTTTCGTCTTTTTCCTGAGTAACTCTTATCCAATCCTGCTTGTCTCTAAAAAATGCACTTATCCCCTCGCTGTTTCGGGAGATTCTACCGATAAACTGCCCCTCAGGGGTTGTGACTTTGTAGGACTGCAATCTTGGAAAACGCTCTGCCAGTTCAGGAGCAAAAACACTGTCAGGGGTTATCACGACTTTCAACTTCTCGCCGTCAGGCAAGGGTAAAGACTGTAGCTGCACAAGTGAATCGGAGTGACTTACCAACTGCCAACTTGAAACAACAGATGATTTAGGAAGTTCAGCTGATTTGGAATTGCTGAAAGATTGCCAATCTTTGTCTTGCCATGCCGAGGCTTGCATTGACAATGTAGCTAACAACACCCAATAAAAAATCTTAGATTTCATCATCTTTCCCTCTCACATGCACATTTCAGAGTGATGTGTTTGTATTATTCCCTTCCATGCGCAATCAATAGCATTTTACGCAGCAAGCCGATTATGTGAACATTTTCACCTAAAATCTAGACCAGAAAACAGCAAATACCTAATAGTGCTATTGTATTAAAGCCCCAATAAGTGGGTTATGGTAAAGACCAGTCATTGATATACAATAGATGTTTGTTGCTTGTAGTATCGCTGCTCCATGAAAAAAATAGAAAGTGTCCTTGATATTCAATTGTTATTGGCTTCCGGTTCAAAATACAAAAAAGACGTCCTGAATAAGCTTGGCATTCCATTTGCCAGCATTTCGCCAGATATTGACGAAACCCCGTTATTGCACGAATCGCCACACGATTTGGTTACCCGGCTGGCGAAAGCTAAAGCCAAAAAAGTATTATCTGAATTAAACCAACTGGAAAAAACGGCAGGACCACTATTTATCGTGGGGATTGATCAAGTTGCCGTGCACGCTAATCGCATTCTAGGAAAGCCGGGAAATATTGACGCGGCAATCCAACAACTCAGTGAGTTTTCAGGGCAAAAAGTGCTGTTTTTAACCGGAGTATGCTTACTCAATGATGCAGGGGCATACGAAGTGATAGTGGAGCCCTTTGAAGTGCACTTTAAAGAATTGACTCTCGCCCAAATAAGTCGATATATAAAAACTGAGATGCCGCTTGATTGTGCAGGTAGTTTCAAGAGTGAGGGGCAAGGAATACTATTGTTTTCTGCGCTATCAGGAAGAGATCCCAATGCGCTCATTGGGATGCCATTCATTGCCCTGCAAGAGTTATTTCTCCGATTTAATGTAGACTTGTTCGACTATATTCAATAGGTATTTATAGTTATTTCAGCCAACTCAACGCGTCGCTGTAACAATCAAGAATAGCTAGTGGCTTTGCCTGTGTTAAAACAGATTTTGAATGAGCCCCAAAAGACACACCGATACTACCCATGCCAGCATTATTGGCCATATTAAGGTCATGAATGCTGTCACCTATCATGATGCACTCATCTGGTTGCACATTAAAATAATGAGCTGTTTGCAGAAGCATGTCTGGCGCCGGCTTACTTTGAGCTTCGTCTGATGTTCGAGAATAACTGAAAAACTCAGCAAGACCGGAACGTTGCATAGCGTTATCCAGCCCTCTTCTCCCCTTACCTGTAGCTACCGAGAGTTTGACATTCTGATCGCGCAGTAAAGCGAGTAATGTTTCTACATAATCAAAAATCGGCAGGCTTACATCATCGTCCTTAACGTATAGTGCTTTGTAGTTTTCCCTGAATTGTTCGAACTCAGTTTCCTTATCTTTTCCATAAAGTGTAAAAAACGCTTCGGGTAGACTCAATCCGATGATATTTCTCACGCTCTGCTCATCAGGCACCGGCAATGCGTTGAACCTGGCGGCTTGCTGAACGCATTGAACAATATGAGAAATGGAGTCCATTATGGTTCCATCCCAGTCAAATATTACAACTTTGTATTTATTCAGCATGTTTTAACGAATCAATAAAGCTTTGTAACTCTGGTGTTAGCGGTGCGCTATATACTTGTCGTTCACCTGTTTCATGGTCATCAAAAGAAATCTCATGTGCATGCAGAAACATACGACTAAGGCCTTGATTCTTAGCTCGATCGTTGGCTTCCACCGTACAATATTTATCGTCCATCAAAATAGGGTGCCCGGCGTGTAAGCAGTGCACCCTTATCTGATGTGTCCTGCCGGTAACGGGAATGGCTTCCACCAAAGTGGCATCTTTAAATTTTTCTATAACGTTATATCGCGTTTCAGAAGGTTTACCCTGTTCAGAGACTTTTACTACTCGTTCTCCAGACTGTAAAACATTCTTGTGTAAGGGAGCTTTAACCTTATTGCGGTGCGCTGGCCAGCTGCCTTCCACGAGTGCGAAGTATTTCTTTAATGTCGTCTTTTCTCTGAGCTGTGCATGCAAACTTCTCAAAACTGACCGACGTTTTGCTATCAACAAACACCCCGAAGTGTCGCGGTCCAGGCGGTGTACCAGCTCCATATAACGTTCGTCGGGTCGCAAACTGCGGAGCGCTTCGATTACCCCAAAACTTTGCCCACTGCCTCCGTGCACAGCCATCCCATGTGGCTTGTTTAACACCATTAACTTTTTGTCTTCGTGGATAATCAAAGACTCAAGGTTTTGCACAGTGGAAAGGTTTGCAGATGGGCCTGCTTTTTCTTCTGAAACTCTGATGGGAGGCACCCGCAGTGCGTCTCCCGGTCGAAGTTTGTACTCCGGTTTTACACGTTTCTTATTCACCCTGACTTCGCCTTTGCGCAGGATGCGATATATCATGCTTTTGGGGACGCCCTTAAGCAGGTTCTTTAGAAAATTATCAACCCGCTGCCCTTCGTAATCCGGGTCAATGGTCAATAATTGTACTTTATCAAATGTCAGGTTCTTCATATCGGGCGCAATTCTACAGAAATTCTATAATTTCTCACCAGTTATTCGTTATTTTCTTGCTTGAGTTTCAAGAATAATGCCATAATCCGTATACGCTTGCATTTAAGCGTAATACAGGAATATGTGGGCAATATCCGGTGTAACAGTTAACACCATACAGCAACCATGAAGAGAGTAACGTTTCATGAAGATTGCAGCCGGAAAAACCACAAAAAAATTGATTAATCACCTGTCATAATGCAAACGTGGGAAGAATTTGATTTACGCGCTAAATGGCGCGTGAAAAGAGAAAAGTAAGATTATTTAGACCAATATACATTGCTAGTATGTTAAGTCGGGAGACTTTGCGTACCCAAAACCTAGTAAGCGCATTTGGGAAAGATCCCCGTTTGTATTGTGACGATAAAAATTATTTGAGTCACAATATGAAAAGAATGTTAATTAACGCCACGCAATCAGAAGAGATGCGTGTTGCGCTGGTTGACGGCCAAAAACTTTACGATTTAGATATCGAAAGTCCAGGTCACGAACAGAAAAAAGCCAATATCTACAAAGGCACCATTACCCGTGTCGAGCCAAGCCTTGAAGCCGCATTCGTTGATTACGGCGCTGAAAGACATGGTTTCTTACCACTAAAAGAGATAGCAAAGAGCTACTTCCCTAGCGGTTACAAAATTGAAGGCCGCCCTAATATCAAAGACGTGGTTTCCGAAGGTCAGGAAGTTATCGTTCAGATTGATAAAGAAGAGCGCGGTCAAAAAGGAGCTGCACTGACCACCTTTATCAGCCTTGCTGGTAGTTATCTGGTGTTGATGCCAAATAACCCTCGCGCAGGGGGCATCTCGCGTCGAATCGAAGGTGATGAGCGCACGGAGCTGAAAGACGCGTTAAATCGACTAGACCTGCCCAAAGGTATGGGGCTAATCGTACGCACTGCAGGTGTCGGCAAGTCATATGAAGAGCTAGAGTGGGACATGAACGTACTGTTGACCCACTGGAAAGCGATTGAAGAAGCAGCAGACTCTCGTCCTGCCCCCTTCCTGATCCATCAGGAAAGTAATGTCATTGTTCGCGCTATAAGAGACTACTTGCGTCGTGATGTCGGCGAGATTCTGATCGATCACTCAAAAGTATTCGACCAAGCATTAGAACATTTAAAATTGGTGCGTCCCGATTTTGCCAACCGCGTCAAGCGCTATAACAGCGACGTGCCTCTGTTTAACCACTTCCAAATTGAAAGTCAGATTGAATCCGCTTTCCAACGTGAAGTCAGGTTGCCTTCAGGTGGCTCTATCGTAATCGACCCGACAGAAGCTTTGACCTCTATTGATATTAACTCAGCGCGAGCCACAAAAGGCGGTGATATTGAAGAAACGGCACTGAATACTAACCTGGAAGCCGCAGACGAAATTGCTCGTCAATTGCGTTTGCGCGACTTGGGTGGCCTGGTGGTTATCGACTTTATCGATATGACACCAGTAAAACACCAAAGAGAGGTGGAAAACCGCATGAACCAGGCGGTAGAGAACGACAGAGCCAGAGTTCAGATTGGTCGTATCTCCAAGTTTGGCTTGTTAGAAATGTCCCGTCAAAGATTGAGACCTTCTTTAGGTGAGTCAGCAAACCATGTATGTCCTCGCTGTGTGGGTCAAGGTACCATCAGAAGCACAGAATCTTTAGCCCTTTCCATTCTTCGTTTGCTAGAAGAAGAAGGCATAAAAGAGAATACTCATCAGGTGCATGCTCAAGTACCCGTAGACGTTGCTACTTATTTGCTAAACGAGAAACGTAAAGCAATTCAATATATTGAAAAGCGTCACAACGTTTCATTGTTGATCATCCCTAATGCCAACCTTGAAACGCCACACTATGAAGTTGTGCGTTTCCGCAAAGACGATGCTACTGATGAGCTTAGCTTTAATCTTGTAAGCGAGCCTATTGATACAACAACCCCCGGAGTTGCCGTTGTAGCAACACCTGAACAGCCGAAAAAAGAAGAGCCAGCATTGTCTGGATTCATTGCGCCTAAATCTGCTGCTCCGGTTGTCGCTCCTAAAAAGGAACCCGGAATTTTTGAAGTATTCTTTGCTTGGTTGGCGGCGTTTTTCAAATCTGAAGAGAAGCCTAAAAAAGGAAAAGGTAAAAACAAAGCTGGCAACAGATACAACAAGAATAACCGCAATAAGAAGCAAGGTCGTCAGCGCAACAGCAACGACAGAGATCGCAATCGCAAGTCCACTGAACCTCGTCGTGATAAAGAAAATAGTCGTTCACAAAATCGTGAACAACAAAATAATAACCGCAGACGAGACAAGGTAAAAAGCGAAGCGAAAACAGGTAAAACGCAGGCCCCTCAAGAGGCGCAAAGCGCTAATAACCGTGAAGAGCAAAGCCGTCCGCGAAAACAGGTTGCTGAACGCCGCAAGCGCAGGGAAAACCGTCGCAGTGTGCGAGTGGACAACACCCAAAAGGAAGCCGCTTTGGCCAATAGTGCAAATGCTGAGCAAACACCTAAAGCACAAGTTGTAAAAGCTGAGACGACTGAAACAAAGCAGAAAAAGCCTGTCGCAAAACAAAATAAAACTGTAGAAACTGCAGCAGAGAGTGTAGCGATACAAGCTGAAACACCTAATACAGCAACGGATAACAAGCCCGCGCCGTATGAGGACAAGCAAGACGTTAAGGCCTCGCCGGAAGTTCTCAAAACAGATGTTGAAGTCGTGGCTGAAACAAAAGCCGAGCAAGTAGCAGAAGTTAAAGACACTAATGACAAGCAATTAAGTCTTGAACCGGAACAGAGTGACGAAGCGGCTAATACCTCTAACACTGTTAGCCCGGTTGAGCCGGTTGCAAAGCAGAGTGAAGAAACAGCGACTGCTGCTGCGAGTCCACAGCATGAATTGGATATCGACTTTCATGCTGACGAGGAAATAACACCCACGGCAACTGAAAAGAAAGCCGCCAAGCCGAAGAGCAAAAAAGTCAGCACTAAAATAAAAGCAGACAAAACTATTCGCTACAAAGCGTCCGCACCAATGGCTCGCCCTGCTGAATTAGCTGAAGGTATGGGTGAAATCAACATTGTTGCCCTTGAATTGAGCTCTCGTCCCGACATTGCTGTAAGTGGTCGTAGCGCAGCTATGTTGAGCGCCAGTAACCGTTCGTCAGCACCAATGACAAAGCCGGCTTCGTTGTAAGCACACTGGTTATTTGAGCAACTAAAAGAAAGCCCCGCTCTCAGCGGGGCTTTTTATTGAGTATAAGTTTAAAGATTATAAACCGGGGCTTAACTACGAAATACTCGCGTTTATTTCTTCTAGTGTTTGCAAAGGATTCGGCGATTGGGTTATCGGCCTGCCAATAACCATGTAATCTACGCCATCAGCAACCGCTTGTTGTGGTGTTACAACCCTTGATTGATCGCCCGTAGCACTGCCAACGGGTCTGATACCTGGGGTCACGAGAGTAAAATCAGCCCCCAGTAGCGATTTGAGGCTTTTTGCTTCCATCGCTGAACACACAACACCTTCTAACCCAGACTCTTTGGTAAGCTTTGCTAAATACTCAACATGAGATTGTATATCCGTAGTTATACCCGTACCTGAGAGCTGTTCAGCGTCCATACTTGTCAGTACGGTTACGGCAATCAACTTTGGTGGCTTGTCGTAATGAGCAAGGGCTTCCTTAGCGGCTTGCATCATCTTACTACCACCTGAAGCATGAACATTGATCATCCATACTCCAAGTTCCGCAGCGGCTGCACAAGCTTTTGCAACGGTGTTTGGAATATCGTGGAATTTAAGATCCAGGAATACATCGAACCCTTTGGCGACCAGCTGTTTAACAAAATCGGGGCCAAACAAGGTGAACATTTCTTTGCCTACTTTCAACTTACATGACTCAGGTGTGACTGAATCGACAAAAGCCATGGCTTTTTCTTTTTCATTGTAGTCAAGTGCGACGATTACCTTACTATTATGCATTTATTCTCCATCCAAACCTTTTATTGGCTTCATTTCACCCCAAGTTTTGCACGAAGGGCATAGCCAATGAATTTTTTTACCTGAAAAACCACAGCCATGGCATCGATACTTTGGCCGCTGTGCAATTTGCGTTTCTATTAACTCGTTCAATAATTGTAAGCTTTGTTGTGCCTCTTGTGATTGCTTGCCCTGCTCCAGATATAGCCCTAATAACTTATGAAAGCCTTTCATGGATGGGCTTTTCTGGATCTTGTTAAGCAGGATATCAGCGGCTTCATTTGTTGATTTTTCTCTTTGTACCAGCGAAACTTGCGCCAGATAGGCTGTTGCACACTGATCTGAGTAGACGTCCAAAATTTCTCTCAACGCCAACCAATTGTCAGTTTTTTCAGCACACAACCACAGCCCGGGAATAGCCTCACTCACCCACACGGGGTCTCTCTGAGGCACCTGTTTAAGATACTCAAATGCCTGTAAATAATTCCCTTGTTGCTGTTCAATCTCTGCCAGTAGAAACCAGGGACGAACACTGTGCTCGTCAGACATTACAGCGCGTTGCAGCCATTTTTCTGCCTGCTTAAAATCTTCTTGAGTGATTGAAATTTGCGCCTGTTCACAATAAAAATGGGCGATACGCTTGGCTAAATCGTCACTATCCCCATGATTATTTACCATATTTTCGGCTAGCTCTATGGCTCTGTCCCACTCTTTAGTCGACTGGTATATATTAAAAAGTTGTTGATGAGCCTGGAGATAGTAGTCTTTAGAACTCAATAAACTGAGAAACGCATTTTCGGCCCTTTCCAGGAAGCCTGCCAGCAGATAGTCTCTACCCAATTCAAATAGCGCGTTTTCTTGCAGTTTACCGGTGACTTCCTTTTTATTTACCAGATTTTGATGGACTTTGATGGCGCGATCAATTTCGCCGCGATGACGAAAAAAGTTTCCCATGGCAATGTGAGTCTCAATACTACCGGTATTGATATCTACCATTTTAATTAATGTATCAACCGCTTTATCAGGCTGATCCGACAATAAGAAATTGAGCCCTTTGAAGTAGTGACGAGATAATATTTGTGAGGTATTGCGTTGTTGTTGTCTGACGCTATTTCTGCCCATGACCCATCCGTAGCCAGCGGCCACTGGTAACAAAAGAAACAGTAATTCCAGCATCAGTTATTCTTGTTTAGCGATTTGATAAATTGTTTATTTTGACTTCTGAGCATAAATTTCAGCTTGATCACATAGCCTGCCCAGAACATTGATGCGATCAACGCACCGACTAAAACCGAGCCACCCAAAAGTGCACTAACGGATATCGGAACTTTGGCAATGAGGTAATTGAAATCTGTTAGTTGCGTATTTTGAGAGCCGACAATCAGGGCTAACACTAAAACAACAAGACACAATGCCAAATAGAGGAATGACTTCAAAAGCAAAATCCTGACTTTAGAAATGCAAAAAAGCGGTTGCCAATGGCTAACCGCTTTTTAAATATAATTAGTTGGCAATCGCTTCATTGACGCGCTCACGCAACTCTTTCCCTGGCTTAAAGTGCGGCACGTACTTACCTTCTAACTTTACAGTTTCTCCAGTTTTGGGGTTTCGCCCTTCACGTGGAGCTCTAAAGTGCAAGGAGAAGCTACCGAAACCACGGATTTCTATGCGCTCTCCTCGCTGAAGTGTTTGAGCCATTTGCTCTAGTAGCTCTTTAATTGCTACTTCCACTTCTTTTGAAGGTATATGCCTTGCTCTGTCGGCAAGTCTTTCGATTAATTGTGACTTGGTCATCTCAACCCCTTTGTCAACATAAACAATCAGACGTTACCGACAGTTACCCACTTTGTTAAGTGGACTAGCTAATTACTCTTCGCCTTTTGCTGCTTTGAAAGCTTCAGCCATCGCGCTTGCAAAACCAGAATCTTCCTGCTGGTTTACGCGAGCCAGGGCTTCTTTCTCATCAGCTTCGTCTTTCGCTTTAACAGACAGGTTGATAATGCGATTCTTACGGTCTACACCGATGTATTTAGCTTCAACAACATCGCCTACAGCAAGCTCGGTTGATGCATCTTCGATGCGGTCGCGAGATAAATCTGCAACGCGAATGTAACCTTCAACTTCTTCAGCAAGATTGATTGTTGCGCCTTTGGCATCAACTGCGGTAACAGTACCGTTAACGATAGCACCTTTCTTTTTATCTGTCAGATACTTATTGAAAGGATCTTCGTCAATTTGCTTCACGCCAAGTGAAATTCTTTCGCGCTCTGCATCGACCTGCAATACAACGGCAGTGATTTCATCACCTTTCTTATAGTCACGAACTGCGTCTTCGCCCGCTTTGTTCCATGAAATATCAGATAAGTGAACTAGACCGTCAATACCACCGTCAAGACCGATGAAGATACCGAAGTCAGTGATTGACTTGATCTTACCAGTAACTTTGTCACCTTTATTGTAAGACTTAGCAAACTCTTCCCAAGGATTCGCTTTGCACTGCTTAAGGCCAAGAGAAATACGACGACGCTCTTCGTCGATTTCAAGAACCATAACTTCAACAGTATCACCAAGGCTAACCACTTTAGATGGGTGGATGTTCTTGTTAGTCCAATCCATTTCAGAAACGTGAACAAGACCTTCAACGCCTTCCTGAATTTCAACGAAGCAACCATAGTCAGTAAGGTTAGTAACTTGACCAGTCAGCTTAGCACCTTCAGGATAGCGGTTTGCAATTTCTTCCCAAGGATCGTTGCCCATTTGCTTCATGCCAAGAGAAACACGAGACTTCTCTTTGTCGAACTTCAGAACTTTAACGTTGATTTCGTCACCAACGCTTACGATTTCACTTGGATGCTTAACGCGTTTCCACGCCATGTCAGTGATGTGTAACAGACCGTCAACACCACCTAAGTCTACGAACGCACCGTAGTCAGTCAGGTTCTTAACGATACCCTTAACTTCAACGCCTTCGTCAAGCGTTTGCAGAAGTGTATCGCGCTCTGCACTGTTTTCTTCTTCGATAACAGCACGACGAGAAACAACTACGTTGTTGCGCTTAGCGTCTAGCTTAATAACTTTGAATTCTAACTCTTTGCCTTCCAGGTGCAGAGTATCGCGAACTGGACGTACGTCAACCAAAGAACCAGGCAAGAATGCACGTACAGAATTAACTTCTACAGTGAAACCACCTTTAACTTTACCGTTGATAATACCAGTTACAGTAATTTTATCTTCGTAAGCTTTCTCTAATTCTACCCACGCTTCGTGGCGTTTCGCTTTCTCGCGAGACAGGATAGTTTCACCGAAGCCGTCTTCTACAGCGTCTAGTGCAACGTCAACCTGATCACCAACAGCGATTTCTAAATCACCTTTGGCGTTTTTGAACTGTTCAGCAGGAATGGCGCTTTCAGATTTCAGGCCTGCATCTACTAAAACAATATCTTTATCGATAGAAACTACAGTACCACGTACAATCGCACCTGGGCGTGTTTCTAATTCTTTTAAACTTTCTTCAAATAATTGAGCAAAACTTTCAGTCATAATCTTTCGTTTTTTCAGTCCACCGTTACATCCAGTAAGATGGGGTTGTTAAAATTTACGTTTCTAATCCTTTAAAACGCACTTGTACTTAGGTGAATTAATTTTCACCCTCATGCAATTTGGTTTCTACCCAGTGTACGGCTTTTTCAAGCACTTTTTCGATAGAAAGTGCTGTAGAATCAATCACTAAGGCATCATCAGCTGGAACCAAGGGAGCTACTGAACGGTTTGTATCTCGTTCGTCTCGTGCCTGTATGTCCGCCAAAAGGGCGCCAATACTAACATCAAGGCCTTTTTCACGCAACTGATTGTAGCGTCTGGAAGCCCGTTCCTCTGCTGATGCGGTAAGAAAAATCTTAGCATTGGCTTCGGGGAAAACGACGGTTCCCATGTCTCTACCATCGGCCACTAAACCGGGTTCCATGTTGAATGCTCGCTGACGGCGCAACAGTGCTTCACGAATTCGAGGTAACGACGCAACCTTCGACGCCATAGAACCAACTTCTTCGGTACGAATTGAATCGGTAACGTCCTCACCTTCCAGAACTACACGGGATTCCTGATCTTCAGGGCATTCAAAGTTAACATCAAGACTGGATGCTAGAGGTATCAGTGCTTCTTCATCATCCGGTGCAATACCATGATGCATTGCAGCAACAGCTAACACGCGGTAAATCGCGCCACTATCCAGCAGATGCCAGCCCAACTTATTTGCCAGTAACTTACAAATCGTTCCTTTTCCAGCTCCACCTGGACCATCGATAGTAACGACTGGTGGTTTTAGCATATTGGAGCTCCCTAATTCACTGCTGTAGTCAAAATGCCGGGCATTATACGCTTCCAAATAATTTCTACAATGACGACTTTGTGACGAAAATGTAAATAAGCATAAAAAAGCCCTCAATGTGAGGGCTATCTAAGCGTTTATTCCACGATTATTGACAAATAGTGGCCAACCGCTGGAAATAATCAGGGAAGGTTTTGGAGGTACAACCTGGATCATTGATGACAACCGCAGTATCACTCAAAGACACAAGTGAAAAACACATGGCAATTCGGTGATCATTGTAGGTATCAATTTGTGCTTCTTGCAGTGTCTGCTGTGGAGTAACCGAAATATAATCTTCGCCCTCTTCCACTTCTACGCCGAGCTTTCTCAGTTCGGTCGCCATCGCTGTAAGTCTGTCAGTTTCCTTGACTCGCCAGTTATAGATATTGCGAATTGTTGTTGTACCCTGTGCAAAAAGTGCGGCTACTGCAATAGTCATAGCGGCATCCGGAATATGATTCATATCCATATCAACCGCCGTTAAATCCGCGCCATCTACCTGGATAAAATTGCGACTCCAGGTTATTTTTGCCCCCATTTTTTCCAGTACATCAGCGAAACGTATGTCTCCTTGCACACAATTTTCACCAACACCGTAGACCTTTACCGTACCGCCTTTAATAGCTCCTGCAGCAAGAAAATAGGAGGCAGAAGAGGCGTCGCCTTCAACCATGTATTCTCCAGGGCTCAAATAGCTTTGATTACCCTTGATCAAAAATTCACGGTAATTGCGATTTTCAACTTCAATACCAAACTGCGCCATAATGGCCAGTGTGATCTCGATATACGGCTTAGAGACCAACTCGCCCATCACTGTAATGTGGGTATCATCACTGAATAAGGGGGCAATCATTAACACAGCCGTTAAGAATTGACTGGAAATTGAACCGTCAATATTGAGTGAACCACCGACGAGTGATTTGCCATGAATTTTCAAGGGGGGATAACCAGCATTTTTCAGATATTGAATATCCGCACCGGCCATTTGCAATGTCTCAACCAAAGAACCTATAGGGCGTTCTTCCATCCTTGGCTCACCACCCAAGACAAATTCGCCCTCACTGGCGGCCAATGCCGCGCACAGTGGGCGCATGGCGGTTCCAGCATTGCCCAAATAAAGCTCCACTGGTTCTGCAACCTGGAAAACGCCGCCATTACCGGTTACCTCACATATAGTTTTGCAGTCAGAAAGCTGATATTTAATACCCAGCTTACCCAAGGCATCTAACATGTGTCGAATGTCATCACTATCCAAAAGATTGGTGACACGCGTGGTTCCTTTTGCGAGCGCCGCTAATAACAGCGCTCTATTTGATAAACTCTTTGAACCGGGAACAGTAACGTCACCAGATACGGAGCTTACCGGAGTTAATCTGAGTTGCTCCACTTATGCCTCATCCGTAGTATCATTGTTTTCCACAGTGCCTTCTGCTTGCTCTACGGTTTCAACATGTTCTGCATTTTCATCGTCTGCTAACTCACCTTCAGGTGTTTCCACTTCTTCAATGCGTTGTAAGCCTACGACTTTTTCGTCATCTGCGGTTCGGATGATGCGCACGCCTTGTGTGTTTCTACCGATAACCGATACTTCGTTGGCACGTGTTCTTACCAGTGTGCCTGCGTCACTGATCAACATCATCTCATCATCTTCGTCTACCTGGATAGCACCAACTACCGAACCATTTCTATCAGACACTTTGATAGAAACAACCCCCTGAGTGGCACGGCTCTTGGCAGGGTAATCTTCAAGTGGTGTGCGCTTACCGTAACCATTTTCCGTAACAGTTAAGATTGGTGCATCGGTGATTGGCACGATAAGTGATACCACTTTTTGACCATCTTGCATGCGAATACCACGAACCCCAGTGGCAGTCCTTCCCATGGGGCGCAATGCTAGTTTTTCTTCACCGGTTTCAGGATCTAGCTTCACGGCTCCAGTTTCTGAATCACGCTCTTTCTCGTTAAAGCGCACTACTTTACCCGCATCTGAGAACAACATGATGTCGCTCTCTCCATCGGTAAGTGCCACGCCAATTAGTTCGTCACCCTCATTTAAATTGACGGCAATGATGCCGTTTGAACGAGGGCGCGAGTATTGAGTCAACGCAGTTTTCTTTACGGTACCGTTAGCGGTCGCCATTAGCACAAAACGATCGTCCACAAATTCCTGAATTGGCAAGATAGCGGTAATGCGTTCGTCAGCCTCTAACGGCAAGATATTAATTATGGGTTTACCGCGTGCATTGCGGCTTGCCAATGGTAGTTGATAAACCTTCAACCAATACAAACGTCCTCTGGTAGAGAAACAGAGAATGTGATCATGGGTATTCGCTACCAACAATTTCTCAATGTAATCCTCATCCTTCATACGCGTGGCCGACTTGCCTTTACCACCACGACGCTGGGCTTCGTAATCAGACAGTTTCTGATACTTTACGTAACCCTCACGAGAAAGAGTCACAACAACATCTTCGCGTTCAATGAGGTCTTCCAAATCGATATCATGAGCAGCTGCAGTTATTTCGGTACGACGTTCGTCACCAAACTCATCGCGCACTTTTTCCAACTCTTCACGGATAACTTCCATCAAACGCGCTGGATTTGCCAAAATTTCCAGTAATTCAGCAATGAGATCCAACAACTCTTTGTATTCTGCCAGGATTTTTTCGTGCTCTAAGCCAGTCAGCTTGTGTAAGCGCAAATCAAGAATCGCCTGAGCTTGATTCTCGGTGAGGAAATATTGTCCGTCGCGAATACCAAATTCAGGCTCTAGCCATTCAGGTCGCGCAGCATCAACGCCGGCGCGTTGCAACATATCTTCAACATTGCCTAACGCCCAACCTTGTGCAACTAAGGCTTTTTTCGCTTCCGCTGGGCTAGGAGACGCTTTAATCAACTCAATGATTGGATCGATATTGGCTAGCGCAACTGCCAAACCTTCCAGAATGTGAGCGCGCTCACGCGCTTTTCTCAATTCGAATACGGTGCGACGAGTAACCACTTCACGTCTGTGACGGACGAATGCCTGCAATAATTCCTGAAGATTTAGGGTTTTAGGCTGTCCTTGATCAAGTGCAACCATATTGATACCAAACACAGTTTGCATTTGGGTGTTGGCATACAATTGATTTAATAGTACTTCACCAGACTCGCTGCGCTTCACTTCGATAACAATACGCATACCGTCTTTGTCAGACTCGTCACGCAGCGCTGAAATCCCTTCGATTTTCTTCTCTTTTACCAGTTCCGCCATTTTTTCAATTAATCTGGCTTTATTCACCTGGTAAGGAATTTCTGAAACGATAATAGTTTCTTTACCGTTTTTATCGGTTTCAATTTCTGCCCGCGCACGCAAATAAATTTTGCCACGGCCAGTTCGGTAAGCATCGTCAATACCTTTTCTACCACTGATCATTGCAGCAGTTGGGAAATCAGGCCCTGGGATATATTGCATTAACTCATCGATGGTAATATCGGGATTATCGATAAGCGCGATACAGCCATTAACAACTTCGGTCAAATTATGTGGCGGAATGTTTGTCGCCATACCAACCGCAATACCCGATGAACCGTTCACTAATAAGTTAGGAACTTTGGTAGGTAAAACCTCAGGGATTTTTTCCGTACCATCGTAGTTAGGCACAAAATCTACCGTTTCTTTGTCCAAATCGGCTAGCAACTCAGCGGCAATTTTCGCCATGCGCACTTCGGTATAACGCATTGCAGCGGCGGAGTCACCGTCTACTGAACCAAAGTTGCCTTGACCATCTACCAGCATATATCGAAGCGAAAATGGTTGCGCCATACGCACAATCGTGTCGTAAACCGCAGAATCACCATGGGGGTGATATTTACCGATTACATCACCGACGATACGGGCAGATTTTTTGTATGGTTTGTTGTAGTCATTCTTCAACTCGTTCATGGCGAAAAGTACGCGCCTGTGAACGGGTTTCAGACCATCACGAACGTCTGGAAGTGCACGTCCTACAATTACACTCATGGCGTAATCGAGGTAGGAGTTTTTCAGCTCGTCTTCGATATTAATTGGAAGGATTTCTTTGGCGTTGTCAGTCATATACAGCCTTGTTGTTATTATTTTCGCCGATGGTTATCGGGAAACATCACTGTTCATTTGTATTTGCACGGAATAACTAGTGTTAGCTTTCCGCATATCTAAACAGGAAATAAAAGTGTTCAAGATTCTATCATCGAACTACAAAAATAAAAGATGCTGATTGGCGAATATATGTGCAAACGAACCTGTTAATGCAGCATTTGAGGCCTTATACTTGCCGAAACTTGTTTGGAGTCAGCACTTTGCAACAAAACGTAGATTATACAGAAATACAAAAATTTGCCGATTTGGCCAGTAGATGGTGGGATCTGGAAGGTGAATTTAAGCCTCTACATGACATAAATCCGCTGCGCCTGTCTTTTATTATGGAGCAAACCAATGGACTACACGGATTGCACACCCTCGACATTGGATGTGGCGGCGGTATTTTATCCGAATCCATGGCAAAAGCCGGGGCTAATGTAACGGGCATTGATATGGGGATAGAGCCCCTCGAGGTAGCGCGTTTACACGCCCTGGAATCAGGGGCCAAAGTCAATTACCAGCAAAGCTCGGCGGAAGAGTTTGTCGAAACACACTCTAACCAGTTTGATGTGGTCACTTGCCTTGAAATGTTAGAGCATGTGCCAGAGCCGTCTTCTGTCGTTGCCGCCTGCGCTAAATTGGTTAAACCCGGCGGTTGGGTATTCTTTTCCACGTTAAATAGAAACATTAAGTCCTGGTCATTGGCGGTTGTCGCGGCTGAATACGTTATGGGCATGGTTCCCAAAGGTACTCATGATTACAACAAGTTTATTAAACCTTCTGAGCTGTTGAATTGGGCAGATCACAATGGACTGCAAGCAAAAAAGATAACTGGATTGCATTACAACCCACTTTCCAAGACTTATTTCCTATCCGACCGCAATGTCGATGTTAATTATATCGTAGGCTGCAGAAAACTGTGATTGCGCCCAGAGCTATACTGTTTGATTTAGACGGAACTCTCCTGGATACCGCACCTGATTTAGGTGCGGCATTAAACTTTGTTCTAGAGCGACACGGATTTCCCGCTAAAAGTTATCAAGAGTACCGAGTGGAATCGTCTAATGGCGCACTAGGGTTGTTGAAAATGGGCATGGAGGAACAGTTTGAGAAATATGATGCTGAAGTCTTAAGAGCTCAATTGTTGGACCATTATCAAGCCAATATTTGTCAACATACCCGCCCTTTTGAGGGCATTGCTGAATTAATTGCATGTCTCGATAATAAGCGTATCCCTTGGGGGATCATAACCAATAAGCCTGGTTTTCTTACTGAGCCACTGTTAGCCCATTTTTCAGAATTTAAAAACTTCCAGGTGTGTTATTCGGGAGATACTTTCGAGCAGCGCAAACCACACCCAAAGCCTCTACTCAAGGCTGCTGAAAAACTAGAAATAGAAGCGAAAAACATCTGGTATGTCGGCGATGCCAAACGCGATATGGAAGCTGCACGTGCCGCAAAGATGGTTCCCGTTTTAGCCCGCTACGGCTATTTGACTGAGCCTGAATTGCTGCAAAGTTGGGATGTCGATATTGAGATAAATAGTGCCAATGAGCTACGACATTTACTCAGTGGAAACGCTTTCGGTTAATTAAGCTCTCCGTTTAAACAACGTTAATTTTGTCAACAAAGTACTTAGATCGCTTCAATCTAAATGAAGCGATTTTATTACTATTTGATTTATGCCAAATTAGCGGTGTAATAATCCTGTTGAAATTCCAAATATACTGAAGAGTATTAAGCTATGAAGTTAGCTTACACTAACCGAAAAAAACAGCGGCGAATAAAGCAACAGACGCCCCTATATCTTGGGTTGAAATGCGACTAAAACCCCTTTATCTTGTGTCTCAAGGATGGCAACGACACATCCTGTATTGGGGAATGGCGAGTCGAGTTCAGGTTTACAAGTACTCCTAAGAGTGCAACATAGACCAGGACACAATGTGGTAGCACAATTTTCACATCTTCGAATTCGCAGAAACATATAATAATAACAGTGGCAGCATTATGAATAATACTTTATACGTCACCAAGCGTAATGGTGAGCGTGAGCCTATTGATCTGGATAAAATTCACCGTGTTCTTGATTGGGCGGCTAAAGGCCTGACCAACGTCTCCGTGTCTCAAGTGGAGATAAAAGCGCACATTCAGTTTTATGACGGGATAAAAACTGAAGATATTCATGAGACATTAATCAAATCAGCAGCCGATCTGATTTCGACTGATAGTCCTGATTATCAATACTTCGCTGCCCGACTGGCAATCTTCCATTTGCGCAAGCGCGCTTACGGTCAATTTGAACCACCAACGTTGGTACAACACGTCAAAAAAATGGTGGAAATGGGCAAATACGACGCTCATCTGTTAGAAGATTTCAGCGAAGCTGAGTTCGAGCTAATGGACGAATACATTGATCATTGGCGTGATATGGATTTCAGCTATGCCGCAGTAAAACAGCTGGAAGGCAAGTACCTGGTGCAAAACCGGGTAACCGGTGACATCTATGAAAGCGCTCAGTTTTTATACATTCTTGTGGCGGCTTGTTTGTTTGCTAAGTACCCCACCGAAACGCGTATGAGTTACATCAAGCGTTTTTATGATGCCACATCCAAATTTAAAATTTCGCTGCCAACCCCCATTATGGCTGGTGTGAGAACCCCTACCCGCCAGTTTAGTTCTTGTGTGTTAATTGAGACCGGCGATAGCCTTGATTCAATTAACGCTACTGCGAGTGCCATCGTTAAATATGTGAGTCAACGCGCTGGTATTGGCGTAAATGCCGGTAACATTCGCGCGTTGGGCAGCCCGATTAGAGGCGGAGAAGCCTACCACACAGGTTGTATACCATTTTACAAATACTTCCAAACCGCTGTTAAAAGCTGCTCTCAAGGTGGAGTAAGAGGCGGTGCTGCTACACTTTTCTATCCCCTATGGCACATGGAAGTTGAATCGTTATTGGTACTTAAGAACAATCGTGGAGTTGAAGAAAACCGCGTTCGGCATCTTGATTATGGTGTGCAGTTTAATAAAACCATGTATCAACGCTTGATTAAAGACAGTCACATCACTTTGTTTAGCCCTTCTGATGTACCAGGCCTTTACGACGCATTCTTTGCGGATCAAGACAAGTTCGAAGCGCTATACACTAAATACGAGCAAGACCCCAGCATTCGTAAAAAGCAAATCAAAGCACTGGAATTGTTCAGTTTATTTATGCAGGAGCGAGCCAGTACAGGCCGTATCTATCTGCAGAATGTTGATCACTGTAATACCCACAGTCCCTTTGATGCCAAGGTTGCCCCGGTAAAACAAAGTAACTTGTGTTTAGAAATTGCATTGCCAACTAAGCCTTTATCTCATGTTAATGACGAAGAAGGTGAGATTGCCCTTTGTACTCTGTCCGCATTTAACTTAGGTGCAATTGAGTCTCCAGAAGATTTCAAAGAGCTTTCTGAGTTAGCGGTTAGAGCATTGGATAGCTTACTTGATTACCAAGATTATCCAGTACCAGCTGCTTACAACGCCACAATGGGACGAAGAACACTGGGAATTGGTGTTATCAATTTTGCCTACTATCTGGCTAAACACGGTGTGCGATATTCCGATAGTAGTGCCAATAATTTGGTACACGAAACCTTTGAAGCCATGCAGTATTATTTGCTGAAAGCCTCCGTAGAGCTAGCAAAGGAAAAAGGTGCCTGTCCTAAGTTTAATGAAACCACTTATGCTCAAGGTATTTTACCCATTGATACTTATAAAAAGGACCTGGACGCGATTTGCACATCAGAACTGAAATTGGATTGGGAGTCTCTTAGAGCAGAAATTCAACAACATGGATTGCGCAATTCAACACTATCAGCTTTGATGCCATCAGAGACTTCGTCACAGATTTCAAATGCCACAAATGGCATTGAGCCTCCTCGCGGTCATATCAGCGTAAAAGCCAGTAAAGACGGGGTTTTAAAGCAAGTTGTACCTGATTATCAAAAGCTCAAAGATAACTATGAATTGTTATGGGATATCCCCTCAAACGATGGTTACCTGCAGTTAGTAGCGATTATTCAGAAGTTTATCGACCAAACGATATCAGCCAACACCAACTATGATCCGAGCAAGTTCGATGGCGGAAAAGTGCCAATGAAATTGTTGATCAAAGATTTGTTAACAGCGTACAAATTAGGTGTAAAAACCCTCTACTACCACAATACCAGAGACGGTGCTGGTGATGAGTCTAGCCAGACTGAAGCGACTAAAACTGCAGCCAGACCCGCTGTAGAGGAAGTTGTGGAAGAGCAAGATGATGATTGCGCTGGCGGTGCTTGTAAAATTTAATGATGCGAAGGGGCTCGCCCCCTTTTCATCTGATTCAGACTATTACATAAAATTAAAACAATGAAATACACTACGTTCAATCACAAAACTACCAATCCTTTGAGTGAGCCCATGTTTTTTGGTCATCCGGTTAACGTTGCCCGATATGACCAGCAAAAACACCCTATTTTTGAAAAGCTGATTGAAAAACAAATCAGCTTTTTTTGGCGCCCGGAAGAGGTAGATGTAAGTAAGGACAGAATAGACTTTCAGGGATTGAGCGAATCTGAAAAGCACATTTTTGTGTCCAATCTGAAATATCAAACTCTGCTTGATTCAGTACAGGGAAGAAGCCCTAACATCGCTTTTCTACCTATTGTTTCTTTGCCAGAACTGGAAACCTGGATTGAGACCTGGTCTTTTTATGAAACCATCCATTCGCGTTCCTACACACACATTTTGCGTAACTTGTTCTCCGACCCTAGTGATGTATTCGAAGACATCGTGGTAAACGAGGAGATAAAGCGTCGTGCGACAGACATTTCTAAGTATTACGATGACCTGATCTTCGCCACTCAATTATGGCAGTCACAAGGCGAAGGCACTCATGTTGTGCGTGGCGAAAAACACGTTATCAATATGCGCGAATTAAAGAAAAAGCTTTATTTATGCATGAACTCGGTTAACGCGTTAGAAGCTATCCGCTTTTACGTATCGTTTGCCTGTACCTTTGCTTTCGCAGAACGCGAGTTAATGGAAGGAAATTCCAAGATTATCCGCCTTATCGCGCGAGATGAGAATCTGCATCTAACTTCGACCCAGCACATACTCAATATATGGGCACGTGGTAAAGATGATCCGGAAATGGCAGAGATTGCTGAAGAGTTAAAAGACGAAGCTGAAGCTATATTCTTAAAAGCCGTAGAACAAGAAAAACAATGGGCCCATTATTTATTTAAAAATGGTTCTATGATTGGCTTGAACGAAGAGATACTTTGCCAATACGTAGAGTTTATCGCTAACCACAGAATGGCTGCGATAGGCTTAGGCCAGCCTTATGATGTTCAAAGTAATCCGCTGCCTTGGATGAATAATTATCTTAATTCAGATAACGTGCAGGTTGCTCCGCAAGAAGCCGAGATCAGCTCCTACCTGGTGGGTCAGATTGATAGTGAAGTTAACGCGGATGATTTTGGCGACTTTGATCTTTAAGCAGATCAATTCGCCATTATGAATGAAACGGATTCGTTACGCATAACTGTTGAAGGTGTCGGGGAAGTCGAGCAGAAAGGTGAATCCTCAATGTTGGAATCACTGGAGGCACATGGTATCGAAGTACATTATCATTGTCGCGAAGGCTTCTGTGGTGCTTGCCGTACAAAGCTACAGAGTGGCTCTGTCACCTATCTCACGGACCCACTGGCGTTTATAGATGATGACGAGATTCTCCCCTGTTGCTGTAAAGCTAACCAGGATGTTTGCATCAAGCTACTTTGACCCTAATTACACACAAACAAAAAAGCCATCTTGAAAGATGGCTTTTTAGATTGGAGGCGCAAGAACTATTTAGTCCAGCTTGACGCCCAAACGTCCAGCGACTTCTTCATAGGCTTCTACAACACCGCCTAAACCTTGTCTGAATCTGTCCTTATCCAGTTTCTCACGAGTGGCTTTATCCCATAATCGGCAGCCATCTGGCGTGAATTCATCGCCCAAGACTATATCGCCATTGAAAACTCCAAACTCCAGTTTGTAGTCCACCAATAGCATCCCGGCTTCATCAAACAAGCCTTTTAAAACAGTATTGACCTGGAACGTCAACTCTTTCATTTTATCGATTTGCTCTTGAGTGGCCCAGCCGAAAGATAATACGTGATATTCGTTTACCATTGGGTCATGCAATTCGTCATTTTTGAGGAAGAATTCAAATGTGGGTGGATTGAGTTCTTTTCCTTCCTCAACTCCCAGACGACGTACGATAGATCCTGCAGCAATATTTCTTACAACACATTCAACCGGAATCATATCGAGCTTTTTAACGAGTGATTCGTTATCAGACAACAATGCTTCTACCTGAGTAGGGATCCCCGCTTCCTCTAACTTCGACATAATGAAATGGTTAAATTTGTTATTCACCATCCCTTTTCGAGCCAGTTGTTCTATTTTCTGACCGTCAAAAGCGGAAGTATCGTTTCTGAATTCCAACACCAATTTTTCAGCGTCATCAGTCAGGTAAACAGTTTTCGCTTTGCCTCTGTAAAGTTCTTTGGTTTTTTGCATGATAGCTCTTCAAGATTAAATATCTAAATCATCAGTTGTCATGACACGCTCAAAAGCGGGATAGACATCACTGATCGTGCTTGCAGATAAGGCCTCATTCTCTGAGTCTCTTATCGAAATACTGGTCTTAGCTCCCTGCTCTTTTACAATTATCCGATAATCCGCTTCCTCTAACATGAGTTCGCTGTCCGAGCTGAACAGGCTGCTCCACCACCCCTCGTCTACACCGGCATAAGTAACAAATATGAGTCCCGTAGACTTATCCAGGTCTTTCACGTTAAAGCCGAGTTTACGCAGAACCAATAGCAATCTCGGCCAGGTTATCTCATAGTTAGCGTCAACAAGATATGCCGCTTCACCATCGGCATTGAAACCCAGTTCTAATGGTACCCCTGTGCGGATTTGTCTGGCTTTGCGCAAATTAGACAATTTCAACTGTGTCTCGTAATGACTGAGCACATCGTTAAGAATGTCTACTTCATTTTTCCTGGCTTGATGCTGAGAAATATCAGCAATCATATCGTCATTCACCGTTTCCAGGTAATCTACAAGTTTAACAAACAGTGTTGCGGAGCGCCCGTGAGACTTAACATCGAGTTCAAATTCAAAACGTTGACCAACAGTGCGTTCAGTTTTTGTCCAGCTATACCATGCACTATCGCCATCATCTTCAATAATCATCCAATCGGTTTTCAGGCGCTGGTTTTGTTTATCAAAATCAACAACTGCGATACCACGCTCATCCAGATAGCTGATCAAGGAATTCCAGATGGCTGTGTCCAGGGGAATATCATCTTTAACCTGGTCAAACTGCACAATCGCCTCGCGTGAGCCTTCTAATATTCGAGAGCCTGACACAATTGGCAATACCAAGCGAGGAGAGCTAATATCCAGTTCTCCACCAATCTTCCCATTTTCAGCGTTTGCCCCCACTTCCGGGATCGCATAATCATCACCAAACTTAGGCACTGCTTTGCCTTCAGGCAGTACCAACTCCTTCCCTTGTTTAGTTGCAAGGTGCGGGTGTGAAGGATCTACGCTTTGTTCTTCTTGCCACAACGCGCAACCGCTTAAACTGGCACTGAGGCCTATAGCGGCTAACCAAATTCGTGTTCGTAATACTTCCATTAAATCAACGCCATCTCTTGTAGTAGTTCTTCCAGACTTGCCTGACTTGCTTCATCAGGCTCCACCATAGGCAATCTTAAATGCGGGGTCTCCATCAACCCCATCTTATAAAGCGCCCATTTTGGCATAACAGGATTAGGTTCGATAAACAATTTGCGATGAAGTTCCGCAATGGATGCATCTATTTCCATTGCCAGAGGCCTGTTGCCTGATGTGGCAGCGATACAAAGCTCAGACATCAGCTTCGGAACGATATTCGCAGTCACAGAAATGACTCCATGCCCACCGTTAAGCATAAACTCGCACCCGGTAGGATCATCACCACTGAGCAGAGAAAAATCGTCAGACAAACCCGCTTTTAGTTCCTCTAAACGGTTCAAATCACCCGTCGCATCTTTTAAAGCAACAATATTTTTATGCTCTGCCAGCACGAAAACTGACTCTGAACTCAAATCGGCAACTGTTCGTCCCGGTACGTTATACAGGATTACAGGTACATCAGCGGCATCAGCTATGGCCGTGAAGTGTTGAATCATGCCCCGCTGCTGCGGTTTATTGTAATATGGAACCACACTCAACATGCCAGAGATACCCACTGACTGCATCAAGTCCCCCAATTCAATGGCTTCTGAGGTAGAATTTGCCCCGGTCCCCGCGATAACCGGAATCTTGCCTTGTGCGAATTCAACCGTTTTCTGAACCACAGAAACGTGTTCGGATACTGGCAGTGTGGCCGATTCTCCAGTAGTCCCTACGGAAACAATGGCATCAGTGCCATTAGCAATGTGGAATTGCACTAGTTTTTGCAATGACGCATAATCGACGTCACCATTTGGTAACATAGGCGTTGCCAACGCTACAATACTGCCTTTTATCATATGGGCTCCCAGAAAAATAGCGCTTAATGGTAAAGACCTAAGCCATTAAAAACAAGGTATCCGCGAGTTTTATCTGGCAACAAAATAAAAACATCAGAGCGATTCAGGAAAACTGTATGAAACATCAGCTAATTGTTACATTTCTCGGTGCTGATAAAGCCGGGATTTTAGGTGAAATAGCCTCTTTGGCTTGTTCCCTAAATTGTAACATCTTAGACAGTCGATTAGCGCATTATGGACAAGACTTTTCTTTCAATATGATTCTAGAGGGCTCTTTGCCTTCCATAACCAAAGCAGAACTCAATTTACCCTCATTAGCACATAAACTTGATCTGTTATGCATGGTAAAGCGTACCAAGCACCACACCAAGCAGCATCTCGTACATCTTGCCGATGTGGAATTTAACGGCTGTGACGCTGTGGGTATAATTAAAGATATGGCGACGCTGTTTACCCATCACGGCATTCACATTAACGCATTTCGTCAAAAAACAGTTGAGGTTACCCCAGAGGAAGTGCGGGTTGAATGTAAAATGGTGGTGAGCATGCCGCAAGAGTTATCAATCGAAACTATTGAACCCCTCTATAACGACTTTATAGAGCAGCATAACTTGCAAGGTTCATTCAAAGAAAAACACTAGGAATAAGCATGAATATTATTTCAGAGGGACAACCCGTTCCCCACTTTACCGCGCTTGACCAAAACGGTGAGACTGTTGATTCTTCGAACTTTAAAGACAACAAAACACTCATTTATTTTTACCCTAAAGCCATGACACCGGGCTGCACTGTTCAAGCTCAAGGGCTAAGAGACAGTAAAGCTGAGCTAGACGCCAAAGGCGTTAAAGTATACGGAATAAGCATCGATCCAGTGAAACGCTTAGGAAAATTTATCGAGCGAGACGAACTTAACTTTGACCTGCTTTCTGATGAAGATCACAGTGTCGCCGATAAATTCGGTGTCTGGGGTCCCAAAAAGTTTATGGGCAGAGAGTTCGATGGCCTGCATCGCATCAGTTTCTTAATTAACAAAGAAGGTGTGATTGAAAAAGTCTTTAACAAGTTTAAAACCAAAGACCATCACCAGGTGGTATTGGACTACCTGAACGCTTGATTTTTGTGACTTAACAAAAAGCCGTATCTTATGATTCGGCTTTTTCCGTTTCTGCGCTCAGTACCGGTGAAGACCAGGCATTGGCTAACGCTTTTACAAGCGTTGCCAATGGAATAGCAAAAAATACGCCCCAAAAGCCCCACAAGCCACCAAAGAACAACACCGCAATAATGATATACAGGGGATGTAGGCTAACCGCCTCAGAGAACAAAATTGGTACCAACACGTTGCCATCCAGTACTTGAATAATGCCGTAGGCAATCATCACGTACCAAAATTCAGGACTAATTCCCCATTGAAACAACGCCACCACGGCAATGGGAATCGTCACCACAGCGGCTCCGATAAATGGAATGAGCACAGAAAAACCCACTAAAACCCCAAGCAATACTGAATAACGCAAGTCCATCAACAGAAAGGTCACAACGGAAACGGTTCCGACTATAATGATCTCGATCACCTTGCCACGGATATAATTTACAATCTGTTGATTCATTTCCTGTCCCACCTGCACGATGAGGCGTCTTTGAGTGGGTAAAATTTGGGAGATTTGGGCCACTAATTGCTCTTTGTCTTTGAGCATAAAAAACACCATTAATGGCACCAGAATGAGATAAATCAACAATGCAGCAAAGCCAAATATCGAGCTGAATGATGCCGAAATAATGCGCTCTCCCAGAGATACCAGCTTTTCATCGACACCCACTAATAAAGTTTGAATTTGATCGCTCTTCACCATTGTGGGATAAGCCTCTGGCAGCCCCGTTAGCCATACTTGCGCTTTCTCCCAAATTGCAGGTAACTCCGTAATTAAATTTACACTTTGTTGCCAAATAGTGGGCACAAGTCCCAACATGACGAGAAATGAAACCCCAACAAAGGTCAACAAAACAAGGGTACTGCCCCAATTTCTTGGCATATTCATTTGTTCCAGTTTTGCAACGGGCCAATCTAATAAATAAGCTAAGACTACGGCAACGATAACTGGGGTGACCATGCCTCCCCAAACTAACAGGAATACCCCAGAAATGACTAATAAAAGCAATAACATAGCAGCGTCTGGATCGGAGAACTTCCTCTCATACCAACGACCAAAGACACTAAACATATTCCGCTTTCCTTAAATTATGAATTTTCGAAGCATATTAGCAGAGGTAATCTGTTAAAACGAGATTTGCATGATATAGTCAGGTTTTATCAGGAATACTTATCAACTTAGGAAGTCAGTGTGAGCGAGCGAGTCACCTTAAAGTCGATTACTCAAGAAAAGAAAAATCAAAACTGGGGGGAAATACCGCCTTTTTTCCACCTCGTATCTAGCGCCATCGCAGAGATGGAAGGGATGAATGTACACGGCTTTGACAATGCCTTTAAGCAGATTGTCAAACGTTCTAACTGGAATTTAAGACGCTTAGGCGGTGAAGAAAAACTCAGTGGTGAAATCGTCGTCGAACGCAAACCCAAGTTAGTGGTGCATCGTCGTTTTGTGGGAAATAATTACGAAATCCACTGTATGCCTGAAATAGATGATGAACCAGTTGTGCTGTACACCAAAAACAATGTCAATATCGACTTTAAGGTTTGGGATCCCAGCACCATGCAGTGCTTGATTAAGCTGCCGGATTTCATCGAGTTTATTCGCTATGCTTATACCCGTGGTGATGATATTGATAAGAAGCTGGTGCGCTATGCATCGCTGATTATTGATAATATTTTAAAAGACCTTGCAACTGAAATAGATATCATTGGTCTAAAAGGTTACTCCGTAAAACACATTATCGAGCGGATTGAAGAGGAAGGCTCAACAGCTTGAGCAACAACTTGTCAACCAAACGCGTTAGTCATCGTTTAATAAACGCTAGTTTTCCAATTACTGAAGTACATTAATGTCCCTATGATGAAATTTTACTGTTTCCTGTTTTCCTTTTTGTTCACTACGGTTGCCGCACAAACAAACTCAGACAGAAATTCCCTCCCTGAGATTGGCGTGGTTGCCTCAGATGCAATCAGTATTGCAAAGGAAATGGAAATCGGTGAAATCATGATGCGTCAGCTACGTAATCAGAGTCCGATAATTTCTGATCCCGTGCTAGATGAATATATTAATGATATCGGTAATCGACTGGTGGTGAACGCCGAAAACGTCAAGTTTCCTTTTGAATTCTTTTTAATAAACAACAAAGATATCAACGCATTCGCCTTTTTTGGTGGTCACGTTGGTGTGCATACAGGATTAATTTATCAAGCGGATAATGAGAGCGAACTCGCCTCAGTGTTAGCCCACGAGATCAGTCACGTCACACAACGACATATCGCGCGAAGAATAGCGGCACAAAGTAAGGCGGCTCCGTTAGCACTCGCCAGTATGCTGGGTGGCATCTTATTGGCTATGGTTGATCCTGAAGCGGGCGTTGCCGCTATTTCCGCTTCACAAGCGGCCTCATCGCAGTTTGGCATAAATTATACTCGCTCAAACGAGCAAGAAGCTGATCGCGTGGGTTTTGATATGCTAGACAGGAGCGGTTTTGACGTTTCTGGCGCTGCGTCTTTTTTCGGGAAATTAGTAGAAAAAAGTCGCGGTCAATCTAAACAGTTAGCCTTCCTGCAAACTCACCCTTTACCAGAATCTCGAGTTTCTGATGCAAGAGCGCGACAAAGCTACTACCGCAACAAAAATTTGGCTCCAAACCTCTCATTTCATCTGGTTAAAGCCAGAATTCAGGCGCGCTATATGTACGATCCAGAGTATAATATAGCGGACTTTCAGGCCGCTCTAAAAAGTACTCAAGGTACAATACAAAAAGGCAAACGTTATGGACTTGCACTTTCGTACCTCGCCAATGAACAACCTCAAATGGCAGAAAAAACACTGGAACCCCTACTCAAAGAGGAGCCAGAAAACTTGTTCTATATTGATTTAGCAACTGACATCGCTTTAGAGCTAAAGCGTTATGATATGGCTATCAACAACTTGCAAAACTTATCAAACAAAATTCCCAGAAACCAAGTCATCAGCCTCAATCTGGCTAATGCGCTGATTAAAAAAGGCAACTACGATCTTGCCACCGAAGTGTTGAGTGATTATCTATTGGTGGATCCAGACCATGCCTTGAGTTACCAGTTATTAATTGATGCCCTCAGAAATCAGCGGTCATTCTTGCAAATGCACCAGGCGAAAGCCGAATACCTGGTATTGTTAGCAGCCTATCCCAATGCCATTGATGAGCTGCACACCGCCTATAACTTTGCTAAGGACAACAATCTTGAGCAACAAAGGATTAGGGCCAGAATTGAACAACTCAGACAACAGGAAAAGCGCATTAAATCACTGTAGTTGTTTGATTGCCTGCACAAGGCTGGACTTGGTTTGCTCTCCCATCAAGCGCTCTCTAACTTTACCTTGAGAATCAATGATGTAAGTGGCTGGCAATGCTGAAGGTTTTGGCATTGGTAACTGCGGCTGTAATTCCGCACTAATTATCGGAAATTGCATGTCATACTTTTTGCGAATACCCTGCATTTGCTCATCGTTTTCACCATCGTAACTGATAGCGAAAAGCTTAATACCTGATTCAAAATAAAATGAATTAAGCTCCGGCACCTCTTTCAGACAAGGTGCACACCACTCAGCAAAATAGTTAACCACCACCCATTCACCCTGCAATTCCCGCCAGGACCATGTCTCGCCATCGATGGTTTTAAAATCTGACTTTTGATTTTGGAACATAACCACACCCGCCACCATAGCTATCACCCCGGCGACGAGGATAAGAATATTTTTATTCAATGCTGATCCCTTTGAACTTTCTCGTTAAAATAGCTTACAAGCTATTAATACCATTTGCTATAACAAGGATTAGCATGTCAAAAGTTACAATGTTACACAACCCAAGATGCAGCAAAAGCAGACAAACTCTGGCTTTGCTGGAAGAGAAAGGCATAACAGCAGAGGTAGTTGAGTATTTAAAAGAGCCGCTAACAGCAGCACAACTATCTGAGCTGAAATCAAAATTGGGATTGGATTCGTTTTTGGCAATGATGCGTACCAAAGAAGCTGAATTCGCTGAAGCGGGGCTGAGCAAAACTACATCCAGTGAAGAACAATTGCTGGAAGCCATGGTGCAATATCCAAAATTATTAGAACGCCCTGTCGTAATTACAGAACAATCCGCCCGTATAGGCAGACCACCAGAGCAAGTTTTAGAACTATTCTGATGAGTTTTATTCTGGTCCTTTATTACAGTCGCCACGGCGCCACCAAAAAGTTGGCGGAAAAAATCGCCATGGGGATCGAAAGTGAAAATGTGGAAGCGAGATTACGAACGGCAAACACAGAGCCCTCAAGCGATGAATGCTCCGTTGTGGTTGAGCGGGACCTGGAGCAGTGTATAGGACTGGCACTTGGCAGTCCTACCCGTTTTGGACAGATGGCATGGCCTCTGCAGAAATTCATTCAAAGTACATCCGCGCAATGGTTGAAAGGAGTATTGGAAGATAAGCCAGCCATCGTTTTTACCTCCAGTTCATCTATGCACGGTGGACAAGAATCCACCCTGTTAAGTATGGCCCTACCACTACTCCATCATGGCATGGTACTCAGTGGCATCCCCTATTCGGCACCAGAATTACATCAAACCACAACGGGAGGCACACCTTATGGTGCCAGTCATGTTGTACAAAACGAATACGCTGACAAACTCAGCGATGATGAAAAAAAACTCGCTTTCGAATCTGGAAAACGTTTAGCCAGACTCGCGCGCAAACTAAAAGAGTAAATAATGTCTGAAACTCCAACAGTAGTACCAATGTCTCCGCGAACAAAACTATATCGTTACCTGGCCCTCATCGGTTATTTCGGATTATTTTTGTGGACTATTATCTGGCACTTCTTCGTTAGTAAAGAATACTCAACCCTTTTTATATTTTTGTTATGGGTTCTGCCTTTATTGTTTCCCTTAAGAGGCCTACTAAAAGGCACGCCATACACTTATGCTTGGGCTAATTTTGTTGTAATGATTTATTTTTTACACGGTCTAACAGCTATATACACAGAAGATGTCTGGTGGTACGCCGCCATTGAGTTACTTTTTGCAACACTTATGTTCATTGGCTGCTGTTATTATGCTCGTGGCAGAGGGCGAGAACTCGGCCTGAAACTAAAAAAACTATCTGAATTGACCTAACCAGATAAAGGAAATCGCTGAATGAAACTTATACCTTACATTTCCGCATTGTTTTTGCTTTCAGCTTGTGGTGGCTCAGGTGGAGGCACTACCGATACTCCTCCAGTGCAAAATCCACCTCCGGTTACCCCCGTTTCCTTGAGTATTGAGGGTGACAACGAAGCCGCAACGCAACAATCAGTGGCGTTGATTGCGCTGCTTGACACTGACGGTGCCGGATACAGCTATTCTTGGCAGCAGGTTTCGGGTGATCCAATTGCCTTGCTTACAACTGATAGTCAGGTATTGAGTTTTGACGCCCCGGCAGCAGGCGAATACAGCTTCCAGGTAAATGTTTCTGATGCAACAGGCGCAGCATTATTAAGCGAAACTCAAACCTTGACAGTATCCGCTGAACAAGCGAATGCCACAATCAGGTTAGATCATGCAGTTTCTGAAACTGCAAAGGTATCATTACGTGCAGATGCGCTTCCAGAGCAATCGATTACCAGTATCAGTTGGCAACAAATATCAGGTGTTAATGTACCTCAATCAAATTTTACTGAGAGCTCTGACGATAACTTCTTGTTTTTTGACGCCCCTTCAGTCAGCTCTGACCAATTACTGCAATTTCGCGCCACCATGACTTTAGATAACGGCGAGAATGTCAGCGATGATGTATACGTCTTGGTTAAGAATGTTACAAGCAGTGAAGATGGTTTCTTCCCTGACTCTGCAGGTCGTATTATCACCACCGAAATGCGTCCCTATAATGTAAATTCGCCCTACGCCCAAGCACTTGAAAACTGCGTGTATAACAACACAGTCAGCAATTCATGTCGCTTCTCCACCCTGCCCTTAATTGGGCAGCAAACACTGAATCCTGGTATTGACGATATCATGGACAGAGTTTATGTATCACATCAATGGATGGGCGACCGACTCAAGGATTACCTGGAAAACTCCGTCGCCGCCGAAGATATGTTCGCGCTATTTAGAGGAGTCACGGCCATTGTGATCTCCTACGAAGTACGTCCGTCTTTTTATTGGGTAGCCACCGGCGCAATTTATCTTGATGCCAATAACTTTTGGGTAACCCCTCAAGAACGCGATACACTAAACGATCAGCCGGATTTTCGCAGTGCCTTCGGTAACGATCTACAATTTTTCATGCCATGGCGTTATGTTAAGGATGGTGAAAGTTACTTGAGTCGTGCCAATTATCCACAATCGCAACGTTTATCCCGTTCCTTTGCGGATGTTGAGGCAGATATCACCTGGTTGTTGTATCACGAGCTGGCCCACGCCAATGACTTTTTCCCACCCGATCGCTGGGCAAGCATTCCATTGAGCTCTGACCCCATCAGCTACTTTAACCTGATGCCTGCTGATTCCAGCAGCTTCTCCCAATTGTATCCGCTGAACTCTGAAGAGCTCAGAGCTCTGGCACAGGTGAGCTTCGCTGGTGAGACAGCAACGGCAGCGCAGCGCAACACCACAGACCAACAAGCGGCAGACTTGTTTTCGCAAGATAACGCAGCAATGTACTACAGTTATTTAACGGTAAGAGAAGATTACGCCACCTTGTTTGAGCGCTTTATGATGGCATATCGCTTTGGTGCTGAAGCCGATACTGCCGTCATGAAGGTGGTAAATGACAATCCAGATTTACTCGTAACCTGGGGACAGCGCTCCAGAATAAGCGACAACAAATTAACCAGCAGAACTCGACAAGTGGTGCGCAATATATATCCGGCAATTGATGTAGATACGATCCAACCGACACTTCCAGAAGCCAAATTAATGGTACCGGGGTTAAGCTGGCAAGAAAACTTGATATTGTCGGGAGAGCGTGCAGGTAAAAATACCAAGAAGGGAGACGCAACGGATCCACTGTATCAAGGTGTGATGCCAGATTATATGTTGCACTACCAACACCACGGCAGACCTGAGCTCAAAAGCAAAGACTAATTTATTTCCAACACTTCCTTGGCAAAAGGAATAGTGAGTTTGCGCTTGGCCTGCAAGGAGCTTTCATCGAGTTTCTTCATGGCCTGCGTCAAAGAGTGTAAATCACGCGGCAATCGGGTTATTAGAAAATTAGCCAGCTCTTCAGTCATTTGCAATCCGGCATTAAATGCCAAAGCTTTGAGTAGCTCTAAACGTTGCGGGTCGTTGATAGGCGCAATACTCATACATTGCCCCCAAACCAGTCTCGACGCTAAATCTGGGAGCCTGAAAGACATCAGTTTTGGCATTTTTTGAGCGGTTAATATGATTTGCACACTGCCTTTTTCCAGGATTCGGTTTATCAAATCAAATACCGCGATCTCCCACTCCTTGTTCAGCAAAATGGCATCGATATTGTCAATACACACCAAATCACAGTTCTCCAAACCTTCCATCATGTCTGGTGTCAGAACATCGGCGGTATCCAAATCCACGTATACCGCAATCTGCTGATTGTCATTAGCAAGGTTGCAGCACGCATTGAGTAAGTGGGTTTTACCATCACCACTGCCACCAGTTACAAAAGTGATAACAGACTCAGCGACTTCTCCTAATGAAATACCGCTTAAATGTTCCACTAACTCTTCATTACCATCAACGATGAAATTGTCGAAGGTATGAAACTCAGAACTTGCGAAGGGTAAAGCGAGCTGCCCGGTCACTGTAGCCATAAGAACTCCATATCATCTGTCACTCGACCAAAAGCATCTGTTTTTTGGGTAATCTTAGCATCTAACTGTAAGGTGTTGAGTAAATCACTTTGCTGTCCGATTAAATCCAATCGGAATCTGGCAACTTCCCCGGAGATATCTAATAATTTAACGCTGTTAACCATCGCTAAAGAAGAGAGAAAACGGGTAACGGTAACGTAGGATTCAAGGGAATCCAGATTAATGATTTTCATTTCCACACTGGTTTGAGTCAATTCTCCAGTTGCCTCTACTGCATATTGCTCTGCAAGTCTATCGGCAATCATATCTACGAACTTTTGTAACACCTCAGTTTCACTTTCAGCAAACCAGGTACCTTCTTCAATGAGATCATTGTTGAGTAGTTGCCAATCCAGTTGCCATGCCATTTGTAACGGCACTTCTTGCTCAGCCAAAGACATTTTGCGTCGGTCATATATCCTTGCTGAAACTAAATTATCATTGGGGTAACGCTGGCTGGCCTGTTTAATAACCGTATCAAAACGCCCCCACACATCAAATACGTGCACCAACTCTGCATCTTCTATGTCCATCAGAGGAAAACTAACAGGAATGCCTCTGGAATCGGCCATCGCATCGACTTTCTGTTTAACGGGACTAACGGATGTGGCAGAAACAATGACCCTGTCACCATCTTCCTCAAGATAAGCCAGCCACATTAAGGTATCTGGTCTTCTTTTCCCCCATACTGGTCGACCTGATTGAGCAAGCAGTTGATTGATTTTGTCTTCATCGAAACTGGCAATTATGTAGCTACCTTCGGCCGTGCTTTCAAAGCGAAACGATTGAATGAGATCCCTGGCGGAGTTCCTCATCGCGATAATTTCGGGCGATGTAACGATATCCTGACTACCGCTCACTTTAATCAAAACCTGATTAAAACTGTTTCTGATAGCGTCGTTTTGTGCCGCAACTGTTTGGCTCGCTACTAAGACCCTGGTCTCATAGAGATTATCAATCACAGCAGCCCTCGCCATCATTGGCAAAGTGAACAACAACGCGAAGCACAGATTTCTCATTAGCAAAGGTTTAGATATCTTTTTTATTTGAAGTAAGGTTATTCTCGCGGAATATGACTTAAAGATCATCCCTCAGTTTACATATTCCATTCGATTGCTCATTTTCAAAGCAATTAGCAACGACAAATCGGTATTCAAAATGCACTTAAATTGATAACATTAGCGCCAATTTTTTCCACATCCAGAGTATCCGTTTTGAGCAAAGAATCCTTAAGTTACAAAGATGCAGGTGTTGATATTGATGCAGGTAATGAACTTGTTGAGAGAATTAAATCTGTTACGAAAAAAACCCACCGTCCCGAAGTGATGGGTGGCTTAGGTGGTTTTGGTGCACTTTGCTCAATTCCTCAGAAATACAAAAATCCCCTGTTAGTCTCCGGCACCGACGGCGTTGGTACCAAACTTCGACTGGCAATGGACCTCAACAAACATGACAGTATCGGTATCGATCTTGTGGCCATGTGTGTCAATGACCTCATTGTTCAAGGTGCTGAGCCATTATTCTTCCTGGATTATTACGCCACAGGTAAGTTGGATGTCGACATTGCAACGGAAGTGGTAACCGGCATTGGCACTGGCTGTGAATTATCTGGCTGTGCCTTGATTGGTGGCGAAACAGCAGAGATGCCAGGCATGTATCACGGCAATGATTATGATGTCGCCGGTTTTTGTGTTGGCGTGGTAGAAAAAGACGACGTTATCGATGGCAGTAAAGTAGCGCCAGGCGATAAACTGGTGGCACTTGCCTCTAGTGGTCCGCACTCCAATGGTTTTTCATTGATTCGCAAGATTCTGGAAGTGAGCCAATCTGATACCACAGAAATGCTACAAGACAAAAGCGTCGCAGATCACCTCTTAGAACCCACCCGAATCTACGTTAAAAATACCTTAGCTGTACTACAACAGTACCAGGTTAATGCTATTTCTCATATTACTGGCGGTGGTTTTTGGGAAAACATCCCCAGGGTTCTTCCTGATGATGCGAAAGCAGTGATAGATGAAAGCTCCTGGCAATGGCCCGCAATCTTTAGCTGGTTGCAAGAAAAAGGCAATGTAGAAACCCATGAGATGTATAGAACCTTTAACTGCGGTGTAGGCTTATTACTGGCGGTTCCAGCTGAGCAAGCTGAGCAAGTGGTCAATGCCTTCTCAGAACTGGGTGAAAATGCCTGGGTGATTGGTGAAGTAGAAAAAAGAGATGCCGCTGATGCTCAGGTAGTTATCCGCTGAGCCACTCAAAATGAAAAAACGTATCGTAGTTTTGATCTCCGGTAGTGGCTCGAACCTTCAAGCCATTATCGATGCGGTAGAAAGTGGTCAGATTAATGGCGAAGTTGTAGCCGTAATCTCCAATAAGGCGGATGCTTTCGGTTTAAAGCGTGCTAAAAAACACAATATTGAACATTGTGTTATTAACCACAAAAACTACCCAGACAGGGAAAGTTTCGATGCGCAGTTGCAAACCAGCATAGATCAATTTGCACCTGACATTGTGGTACTAGCCGGGTTTATGAGGATCTTGACACCTTGCTTTGTTACGCACTTTACCGGTAAACTTATCAACATCCACCCTTCTCTGCTGCCCAAATTTAAAGGCCTGGATACCCACCAAAGAGCCTTAGATGCAAAGGAGCAGTATCATGGCGCATCAGTACATTTTGTAACACCTGAATTGGACGGGGGTCCTGTTATTGTTCAGGCTCCTGTTGCTATAGTAACGGATGAAACCGTTGATACATTGAAAGGCAAGGTCCATCAGGTAGAGCACCAAATCTATCCCCTTGCAGTGCAATTGCTCTGTGAAGATAAAATAACAATGACCAATGAAGGTGTTCATTATATGAACGAAATGCTGCCACAAAGCGGAATAATCCATGAAGTTAAGATTTAACTACCTCGTCAATGTTGTCGCCTCGTTGTTACTGATATCAGGTCACGCCGTTGTAGCACAAGAACCTTCAGCGACAATTGCAGGCTCCGAGGCAAAAGTAGTGAACGCAGTTGAACAGCTCAAGCCATTTTTCGCCAAATACACGGCCTACAGAAATGGCAGCGACATCGGCCATGCTGTGATGTCACTGGAAAAAGCAGAAAGCGGCTATAAACTTTTTTATCAAAGTGATGTGTCCATATTCTTTCTCTCTGATACCCGTTCAGAAACCAGCTACTTTAATATAGTTAATGGCGAATTTGTTCCGCACACATATTCGTACTTGAGAGAAGGTACAGGCAGAGACAAGTCCTTAGATTTAACCTTTAATGACGATAAAACAATAACAATCAAAAATCGTAAAAAACAGGCCAGCACCATCAACTGGCAAGGCGAATGGGATAATCAACTATACCGATTTGACCTGCAGCGCCAGTTAAAACAGGGCGTAACCGAAACCCGTTACAGTCTGATTAATTATCGTGGAGAATTGAAGACCTATGGTTTTGAAGTGGCTAGCGAAGAAGTGCTTAAACTGCCTTTCGGAAAACTCAATACCATCAAAGTTAAAACGATCCGCAATAACAACCGCCGGGTGACCTGGTCGTGGTTTGCTCCTGATCTCAATTACCAATTGGTGCGCTTACAGCAATTCAAGGAAGGTGACGAACAAGGCGATATCCAGTTGTCTGAATACCGTGTAAGTGAATAAATAATAATTTTTTGCAAGCATAAAAAAACCGGTACATGGATACCGGTTTTTTTGTTTTCAGTTGAGCTGAAATCAGATTATTTGCTGGCAATATACTCGTCAACAAACTGTGCCAACACATCTAAAGGCACCGGCCCTTGTGCTAACACCACATCGTGGAATTCACGAATATCAAACTTGTCACCCATTTCTGTTTTGGCTTTTTCACGCAACTCTATTATTTTGTTCATACCAATCTTATAGGCTGTAGCCTGACTGGGCAGTACAATGTGGCGCTCAACCATTTTCACAGCATCCGCTTTCGCATTAGGTGTATTGCTTACGTAATAATCAATACCTTGCTCGCGAGTCCACTTCATCGCATGGATCCCCGTGTCTACAACCAAACGACACGCTCTCCACAACTCCATGGCTAAGCGACCAAAGTCAGAATACGGATCTTCGTACAAGCCAATCTCTTTCGGAACTAATTCGCTGTATAAGCCCCAACCCTCGGTATAGGCGGTGTAACGACCAAACTTTCTGAATTTGGGAATACCTTGCAGTTCTTGTGCGATGGCAATCTGCATGTGATGCCCCGGGACACCCTCGTGGTATGCTAAGGCTTCCATTTGGTAAGTTGGCATCGACGCCATGTCATACAAATTTGCGTAATAAGTACCCGGACGAGAACCGTCCATTGAAGGTTGCTGATAAAATGCTTTACCCGCCGACTTTTCGCGGAAGGGCTCTACCGCTTTAACGATGAGATCTGCCTTAGGCTTGGTAATAAATAATTCATCCAAACGTGCCTTCATGTTGTCAATGTAGGCAGTTGCTTCATCAAGGTAACGCTTACGTCCTTGCTCATCAGAAGAATAGATAAACTGGTCGGCTTCGCGCATGTATACAAAGAACTCTTGCAACGTGCCATCAAATTCCACTTTTTCCATGATCTCACGCATTTCATCGTGGATCCTGTCCACTTCTGAAAGGCCGATTTCATGAATTTCTTTTGCCGTAAGATCAGTTGTTGTAGTTCTTGCAAGGGCATTGTTAAAAAACGCTTCACCTTCCGGGAATTTCCAAACACCATCGTTAGTGTCAGCGCCCGCTTCTATTTTTTTCAATCCAGCGATAAGATTTTCATAAGCTGGCTTGACTGAATCAACTAGTGCTTTTTTAGCGTTATCCAATAAAACCTGTTTTGCCGACTCATCTATCTCTAATCCGGCTACTTTGCCAGAGAAGTCAGCCCATAGAGTACTATTCTCACCATCGTCAAACGGCGCGCCAGTAATGATATTTTGGCTGTCATTGATAACATAAGGATAAACAAATTTGGGGGCCACAATTCCTTTCGCAACACGAGTGTTTAAGTTTTCTACCAACTGTGCGAATAAAGCAGGTAAACCGTTCAAGCGGGAAATGTAGGCTTCGGCATCGGCCACATCAGAAATGCGGTGTTGATTGATAAGAAGCGATGCCACAGAAGAGTGCAAACCAAACATTTGATTTACCGGGTAGTTGTAATGACGCCATTTAAAATCATCAATACCGCGCTGTAATTGTTGTTCCATAAGCTGCCAGCTTAACTTAGTTTGCGCATCCAGTTTCGTCACATCAATGGCTTTTACTTTTGCCAGTTGCTTTTTAGTTACCTCGAGATCTTCCAGTTCTCTTTCCGGAGACAAATCATCCCATTTATCCTGGTCAGTCTTAATGCCTAAATAAGACTGATACATTGGCGAACGCATCACATTTTCCATGAAAATTTCATCAAAAAGCTGATTGGCTTTTTCAGACTCAGAGAGCGCTTGTGCTTCTGGGGCGGCTGCAGCGGTTTCAGGCTTGGAAGTTTGTGTGCTGTTGCTTTGCGCACATCCACCGAGTAAAAGCGCCAGTGATACTGCCATTGAAATGGACTTTAACTGCTTCATATTTCCCTCGAATTTATTTTGGTAATAGGGGTTTGGGTTTTTACACCCTTATTTTCTGCCGTACAGGTCGGTTACAGCGCACTCACAACAGTGAACTCGCTGTTGTTTACAGCAAAGTTCCAGAATGAGCTTCTGTTTTAAACCAGAACAAACTTTACGCTTTTGCACTGTTAAAGATCAACTCCCCTTGTTTGAAAAGTAAAAACTCACCTGTGCCCATTTTTTGCCAGGTTTCGTCTCCGGTAAGAGGCTCGGTTGCAATCACAGACACTATATCATCGGGTGTGGTTTCTTTTTGAAAGTCGATTACCCAATCAGTATCTATTAATGTCGCTTTGCCAAACGGCGCACGACGAGTAATCCAATGCAGTTTAGAGGTGCAATAAGCCATTAAATAGACGCCGTCAGAAAGCAACATATTAAATACGCCCAATCCTCTCAGGGTCTCAGCTTGTCTGGCAATAAAGCGAAACACGGTTTGCATGTTTTTGGGTTTGGTGGGGTATTTTTGGCGCACCTGATCCATCAGCCAACAAAAAGCCAGCTCACTGTCTGTATTACCGACAGGTTGATATATTTCCGGCTTTAATAGCGACTTGTAATTACTTAGTTGTCCGTTGTGGGCATAGGTCCAATGCCTGCCCCACATTTCTCTTATAAAGGGATGTGTATTTTCCAGTGCAACTTTGCCGCGATTAGCCTGACGAATATGGCTTATGACGGCACGAGACTTGATAGGGTAAGATCTGACAAGTCGCGCAATTTCAGAATCACAACTGGGTAAAGGATCTTTAAAGCTGCGACAGCCCTTGCCTTCGTAGAAAGTGATGCCCCAACCATCTTTATGGGGACCTGTGCGCCCGCCTCTCTCTAACAGGCCACAAAAACTAAAACATATATCTGTTGGCACATTTGCCGACATTCCTAAGAGTTCACACATAACAGACAACAACGGTTTACGATTTTTTACGATAAAAAATTCAAACACCTGTTTGAATTTTGGAATTTATGCTATAAATTAAACATCTCGTTTACATTTAATTTAAGGGCAAACCTATCATACTGCCCTATGGAGCCATTATGAATTTATTAATATGGTTTTTTGCTTTAGCAGTTTTACTCGGAGCATGTAGCTATCTGCGCATCAAACTGTTTCACAGTACAGCGCTTATCGCAGCGTTATTCGCGTTCGGAACATTTTTCGATGTTGTCGGCCTGTTAGGCTGGCTGGCGTTTGCTGCCGTTGCAGTTCCGCTTAACTCTGCAGGTTTAAGACAGCAATACATCACTGCCCCTGCGCTTAAGCTTTATCGAAAAATCATGCCTGAAATGAGCAAAACTGAGCAGGACGCAATAGACGCAGGTACAGTATGGTGGGATGGTGAATTGTTTAGCGGTAATCCCAACTGGGAAACCTTGCACAATATTCCCCAAGCGCGTTTGTCAGCAGAAGAACAAGCATTTCTCGACGGACCTGTGGAAACTGTCTGCGGTATGATTGATGAATGGCAGGTTAATCACGAGCTGGCAGACCTTCCGCCTGAAATCTGGCAATACCTGAAAGACAATAAATTCTTTGCCATGATTATCAAAAAAGAATTTGGCGGCCTTGAGTTCTCAGCTTATGCACAATCACGCGTGTTACAAAAACTTTCCGGAATGAGCACTGTACTGGCCAGTACGGTTGGCGTCCCTAATTCCCTCGGCCCCGGTGAGTTATTACAACATTACGGTACTGACCAGCAAAAACAACAGTACTTACCTGCCCTTGCGCGAGGCGAAGAGATCCCCTGCTTTGCCTTAACCAGTCCAGAAGCGGGTTCTGATGCCGGTGCAATACCTGATCAAGGCATTGTATGTAAAGGCCAATGGAACGGTGAAGAAGTAATAGGCATGAAGCTCACCTTCAATAAGCGTTACATTACTCTAGCACCGGTTGCGACAGTTGTTGGCCTGGCGTTTAAGCTTTACGATCCTGAAGGCCTGCTTGGCGATGAACAGGATATTGGCATCACTTGTGCTCTTATCCCATCAGATACCAAAGGGCTGGATATCGGCAACCGCCACTTCCCATTAAATGTGCCTTTCCAAAATGGTCCGATTCGCGGCGAAGATATCTTCGTTCCGCTAGACTACATCATCGGTGGCGTAAAAATGGCAGGCCAGGGCTGGCGTATGCTGGTGGAATGCTTGTCAGTTGGTCGCTGTATCACCCTGCCATCCAACTCAACTGGTGGTGTGAAAACGATGGCGTTGGCAACAGGTGCCTATTCCAGAATTCGTCGTCAATTTAAATTACCTATTGGTAAAATGGAGGGGATCGAGGAAATGCTGGGTCGTATCGGGGGCAATGCTTACCTGATGGATGCCGTAACCAGTATGTCCACTAAGGGTGTCGATTTAGGCGAAAAACCCTCCGTTATATCCGCTATTTGTAAATACCACTTAACCGAGAAAATGCGCCAATGCGTTATCGACGCAATGGACATTCACGGCGGTAAAGGCGTTATGTTAGGGCCAAATAACTATCTGGGCAGAGGCTATCAAGGCGCACCGATTGCCATCACGGTAGAAGGTGCCAATATCTTAACCCGAAACATGATGATTTATGGTCAAGGTGCCATGCGCTGCCATCCGTTTGTACTCAAGGAAATACAAGCCGCAGCTATCAAAGACAAAGACCAAGCACTACAGGCGTTTGATGAAGCCTTGTTTGGTCATATCGGCTTTGCTATCAGTAATACGGTACGAAGTAAGTGGTTAGGCTTTAGTGCTGCTAAGTTTATCAGCACGCCATATAAAGACGAAACACGCCCCTACTATCAATCACTCACGGCATTCAGTGCCAACCTTGCAATGCTGTCTGATATTGCCATGGCCTTGTTAGGTGGAGAGCTTAAACGCAAAGAACGTATTTCGGCGCGCTTAGGCGACATCCTGAGTTACCTGTATGTGGGCTCTGCAACCCTTAAACGTTTTGACGATGAAGGTCGTTTAAAAGAAGACTTGCCTTTGTTGCACTGGGCCATGCAGGATACCTTGCACAAAGCTGAAATGGCTATCGTAGACCTACTGGACAATTTCCCTAACAAGGTGGTTGGCCGTATCTTGAAGTTTATGATGATGCCCTGGGGTCGTCGTCACAAAAAACCTTCAGATGCATTGGAGCACAAAATTGCATTGATGCTGCAAGCACCAGGTAATGCCAGAAGCCGACTGGGGCACGGGCAGTACTTCACGCCTACCGCCAACAATGCTATTGGTAAAATGGAGCAAACCCTGAAGGATATCCTGGATGCTGAACCCATCTTTGATCGCATCTGTCAGGCTGCCAATGAAAAACTTCCCTTCACGCAGCTTGATAAAGCGGCGGAAAAAGGTCTTGAGCTATCTGTCATCAATGAACAGGAAGCGGCATTGTTGAAACGCGCTGAAGCGGGAAGACTAGAAGTGATTAACGTAGATGACTTCGAACCTGAAGCGTTACGAGCGGGCGCAAATAAACCGCGAACACGGGCCAAAGCCAAGGCCGCTTAAAGCGATATTGTCACTGATTTAAAACGGTCCTTTCAGGGCCGTTTTTTTGTTTTGGGTCTTTTATACCAATTCCAGTAAACATTTACCCAACTCAGTGGGAGATGAAAAGCATTTAGACAAGACGGATGTTTAAAGGTCTAGTGGGTCTAAATCAAAAACATCCAACACCGTATAAATGCTTTTCAGCCCCATCGAAGACGCGCCTCAGAAACATTATTTCTTTGTTGTGCGAAGTTCACAAGACCACCAGTATTCTCTCATTCGCACGTCTCGAACTAATGTCTCAGAAGCTGCGCTGAGTGTGCAAATGTTCATTGGAATTGGTATTACTATAAAAATTCTTTTTAAATAACCTAAACTTAGGCGATACTAACAGCACTAAGTGTCCAACAAGTCAATTGACCTACCGGAGTTTAGGTATCGTTAATTGAACGATCAGCTTTATATGAAAGGTGCGGTAATGCACGAAGATGATTTTCCAGATACCCGTGATTTCGCCAAAATTTTGGTGGTGGATGACGATCAGATAAATTTAGAGACCATTACTCATACCCTCGAATACTATGGTCATAATGTCTTTCCAGTTGAAGATGGCGAATCAGCCTTAATGGCAGTTACCGAGTTCTGTCCAGAGCTTATTATTCTTGATATCAATATGCCAGGCATGAGCGGCCTTGAAGTTTGCCAGCGTCTGCAAACTGATCCTAATACCAGTAAAATCCCAATAATATTTTTAACAGGCAGCAAAACAGACATCAACAAAGCCTTTGAGCTAGGTGGCGTAGATTACATTGTAAAACCCTTCAATACCCATGAGGTATTGGCGCGTGTTAATGTGCATGTACGAATTAGTTTATTGCTAAATACCTTGGCCGATACCAATGCAGCTTTGGAAAAAATTACCGGCAGTCTGGAAGAACAAGTAAAAGAGCGCACTCGAGAACTGGCGCTGTCCAATCAAAAATTGACTGAAGAAATCGCAGAGCGTCAAAAACTGCAAAATAAATTAGAGCAACTTTCTCGCTACGACATGACCAGTAGTTTGCTCAACAGAATTGCCATGGAAGAGCAGCTGGATTTCAAATTGCTGGAAAGTCAGATGCTAGAAGACTTTACGCTTTTTTATCTTTACATCGATGTCGACCAGTTCAAAGTCATAAACGATACCTGTGGTCATGCGGCAGGTGACCAACTCATCAGAAATCTCGCTGAATTGCTGAAGAAAATAACCCTGGAAGAAGAAGTTATCGCACGTATGGGCGGTGACGAATTTTCCATTATCTACAACAGCAAAGACATTGAAACAGCGAAACTCCGGGCAATTGCTATCCGCAAAGCCATCAACGATATGCATTTTGATTGGGAAAAAGAGCATCTGTTTATCAACGTTAGTATGGGACTGGTGGAGCTCAACGCCGAATTCCAGGACGCTAACCACATAATGAGTGTCGCAGAGAGGCTCTGTTTTGAATCTAAATCTCAAGGCGGTGGTGAACTGCTCATCTACGAGCAGGAAAAAGAAACCGTGCGCAATAATACACGCGCAGTAAGGTGGGTACCGGTCATCCAACAGTCCATCGAACAGGACAAATTTACTCTGTTCGGGCAAGGTATTTATACCACTAACTCCTCACAACGCGCCAAATTCGAAGTATTGTTGCGCATGCAAAGCAGTGGCTCAGACTTAATCCAACCGGGACAATTTATTAATATTGCAGAGCAATATCACTTAATATCTGCCATAGATCACAAAGTGCTGTCTAAAACATGTGAAATGATCAATCAAAACCCCGACTTTTCAGGCCAACTAGCACTGAACATTTCTGGTGAATCAGTATACAAAGCCAGTTTTGTTGAACAAGCTTATGATACCATCCAGCAAAGTGGTATTGATGCCAGTAAACTATGCTTTGAAATCAACGAATCATCGGCGCTGACAAACCTCAATGCCACCCGACGCTTTATCGAGCGACTCAAAAATCTTGGCTGTACTTTCGCCCTCGATGACTTTGGTACTGGCACATCCTCTTACGGATTTTTACGAGACCTGGATGTTCAATACGTAAAAATAGACGGTAGCTTTATTCACAAGATTGGTTCAGAAAAGATCAGCCGCATGATGGTGGAATCCATTGTTGCCATAGCACGCGAAAACAACATGCAGGTGATCGCTGAAGCGGTAGAAACCGACGCGATGCTAAAAGTACTGAAGGAAATAGAAGTTGATTACGCCCAGGGATTTTTGTTGCACAAGCCAGAAGCTCTTGAAAATCTGATAAAACGTCAGCACTAAGGTGTGAACAGCAGGAACATAATTTGATTGATATGAGTGAAATTTTGCAACAAAAGCTAGAACAGTATCACGAATATTTCACCATCAAACATGCGCTGAAAGTAAACTTATCGCTCATGCCAGAGGACTTTGAATTACCAGAGCTGAGCGACTTGGGCCACCACATGCCCTACGCATTCAGAATGGCAAGTGAGCTGGCTGACATAGAAACAAAAGCACTTAGACCCTTGAGGCACTTAGGTGAACACGCCAGGGAATTAGCGGACTTTTTAAATCATCAATCGCGCAAAATCGATCTCATGATGTCCTATATCTTGCATCAGCAAGACAACGAAGAAGAGCGCTTTACCACGATCGAATTTGGTGGTGCAGGACTTGCCATTAAAAGTACCACGCAAATGACACCCGGTGAGGTTTATCAAGTTAAAATATTTATCGAAGAAGAAGCTTGCGCGGTTTTTTGTTATGCTGAAGTGATCCAATGTGAGTCAATAGACGAAGAGCATTATCGAGTCGCATTGTTACTCAACCGAATAAGAGAGCAAGATCAGGAACTTCTGGTTCGATCCAGCCTGCATCTTCAAACGCGACATCTCAAGAAACGAAACGAACAAGCTAAGTAGTTACCTGCTAAAAATCAAATGCAAAATACAATTTTCTCTCCCCAGCTACCAGTTAAAGCTGGTGAACAGCGTTACTGGTGTAATCTATCTGGCAGCTCCCCTGCTCTGGCTATCGCGAACACCGCACTGCAAACTGATAAACGAATTATTGTGGTTACCTCAGACTCTCCAGCGGCGCTAAAGCTGGAACGAGAGATTAAGCACTTTATCAAACACAGTGATATTCGAGTAAGTGTCTTTCCCGATTGGGAAACCCTCGCTTATGATTCATTTTCACCGCATCAAGACATCATATCTCAGCGCCTTGAAACCCTGTATGAATTGACCCAACCGGGTAAAGATATCTACATACTGCCAGTGACTACCCTACTGCAAAAAATAGCCCCTGTAGAATATCTTGGGAAATATGTTCTGTTTCTAAAACAAGGTCAAAAACTGGACATTGAAGCATTCCGCAATCGTCTTAACAGAGCTGGATATAGTGCGGTAAATCAAGTGATGGAGCACGGGGAATTTTCAGTTCGGGGCAGCATAATTGACTTGTACCCGATGGGTACCTCCAAGCCCCTGCGTCTGGATTTATTTGATGACGAAATTGAAAGTATTCGCGAGTTTGATCCAGATTCACAACGTTCTGGTGAAAAGCAAAACGATATCCGTTTGTTACCAGCCCATGAATTTCCCATCAACAAACAGGGCATTGAGCAATTTAAGGAAAATTACAAAAACCGTTTTGATGCAGCTTTAGGCAAGGGTTCCATTTTCCACGATGTTAGTTCCGGCGTCATGCCTGCTGGGATTGAATATTATCTGCCTCTTTTCTTCGAACATACCGCCAGTATTTTTGATTATATTAGCCAGGAAACCTTGTTCGTAACACAAGGTGATATCAATCAGGCTATGGACTTTTTCCTTGCTGATGTGGGTGCCAGATACGAACAACATCGATGGGATCCATTAAAACCCTTATTGCCACCCGAAGATTTATTTCTTCGCGTGGAAGAACTAAACCACGAAATAAAACAGTGGCCCAGGATCAACCTCAGCCATGATGCCGCAGATAACAAAAGCGGCGTTGTAGAGTACCTGGTTGAAAAAATTCCTGACATTGCTATCAACGCACAACTGAAAACTCCCTTTGCCAATTTAAAAGCACAATTAAAAACCTGGCAAGAGAATGGCACAAAGGTGTTGTTTTGTGCTGAGACTGCTGGTCGCAAAGAAGCCTTACTGGAGTTATTAGCTGAAGCTGAAATTAAGCCGATTTCCTTTAACCACACAGATGCCTTTTTAAGTGCTCATGAGTCTGTCGGTATCTGCATAGGTTATGTCGATAATAGTTTTGTTATCGAAGGTTCAGATGGCTCATTGGCGTTTATTACCGAAACTGAATTATTAGGCCAAAAAGTCAGCCAACGACGATTGCGTAAAAAGCATACGGCAACAGATGAGTCAGCGGTAATCCGAAACCTGGCAGAGTTGCAGCCCGGACAACCTGTGGTGCATATTGAACACGGTGTTGGTCGTTATTTGGGCCTACAAACCTTGGATGCCGGTGGTGTTACTACTGAATATCTCACCATTGAATATGCTAAACAGTCAAAGTTATACGTTCCTGTTGCATCGCTACACCTGATCAGCCGCTACAGTGGTGGTAACGAACAAGCCCCATTACATAATCTAGGCACAGATACGTGGAGTAAAGCGCGACAAAAAGCGGCCGAAAAAGTGCGTGACGTAGCCGCTCAATTGTTGGAGGTTTACGCACAACGAGAAGCTAAACCTGGTCAAGCCTGCAAAATAGACTGGCAGGACTATCGCCAGTTTGCAGACAGCTTTCCGTTCGAAGAAACCGATGACCAGCAGCAAGCCATTAATGCCGTCATTAATGATATGGGCTCAGCCAAAGCCATGGACAGATTGGTTTGCGGTGATGTAGGTTTTGGTAAAACGGAAGTTGCCATGCGGGCTGCATTTATCGCTGCAAGTCAGGGAAAACAAGTTGCAGTATTAGTGCCTACAACCCTGCTTGCACAACAGCATTACGAAAACTTCAGAGACAGAATGAGCCAATGGCCTTTTCAAATAGAAGTCATGTCGCGTTTTAATACCAGTAAAGAGCAAAAACAAGTATTGGCGGGCATTGCTGAAGGTAAGGTAGATATCGTAATTGGAACCCACAAGCTGATCCAAAAGGATGTCAAATTCGCAGACTTGGGCTTATTAATTATCGATGAAGAACATCGCTTCGGTGTACAACAAAAAGAAAAAATCAAAAGCTTACGGGCGGAAGTGGATATTTTAACTCTCACTGCGACACCAATACCACGAACTCTTAACATGGCCTTAAGTGGCATGCGAGACCTGTCGATTATAGCGACACCGCCAGCAAAGCGACTTGCCATAAAAACCTTTGTTAAACAGCGGGATAAGGCCTTGATCCGGGAAGCTGTGATGCGCGAAATTTTGCGCGGTGGACAAGTCTATTTTCTACATAACGAAGTAGAAAGTATTGAAAGAACAGCCAGTGAAATATCTGAAATAGTGCCAGAAGCTAAAGTTGCTGTGGCGCATGGTCAGATGCGGGAAAAAGAACTGGAACGGGTCATGTCTGACTTCTATCACCAGCGTTTTAATGTACTGGTGTGTACCACCATTATCGAGACAGGTATCGATATCCCGTCGGCAAACACTATTATCATGGACAGAGCTGATCATCTGGGCCTGGCCCAACTGCATCAGTTGCGTGGCCGTGTCGGTCGTTCTCACCACCAGGCTTATGCCTATCTGCTTACGCCGCATCCAAAACGCATGACCAAAGACGCCACCAAACGTCTTGAGGCCATTGCCCAATCAGACAATCTCGGCGCTGGTTTTGAATTGGCCACCCACGATTTAGAAATCCGTGGCGCAGGTGAACTCCTTGGCGAAGAGCAATCCGGGCAAATTACCACAGTAGGATTCAGTTTGTATATGGAGATGCTGGAAGAAGCTGTAGAAGCACTTAAAGCCGGTAAGCAGCCGTCATTAAACAATCTTATGGCGCAACATACTGAAGTTGAATTGCGATTACCTACACTGCTTCCAGAAGATTACATAGCAGACGTTAACATTCGCCTGTCTATGTATAAGAAAATTGCATCTTGTAAAGACAAAACGGCCCTGAAAGACATTCAGGTGGAATTGATTGATCGCTTTGGCATGTTACCGCAGGCCACCAAGAACTTGTTCAAAGTTCATGAGCTTAAATTGAAAGCCAAAAATATCGGCATCCAAAAGATAGATGCCAATGCACAAGGTGGTTTCGTGGAGTTTGGTGAGCAGACGAATGTTGATCCAGGCTTTATAATCCAGTTAATTCAATCAAAACCCGATGTATATCGTTTTGATGGGCCACAGAAGCTCAAATTCATGAAAGCAACGACAGATGCTATTCAGCGGCTGGCGTTTGTTGAGGGACTGGTTAATGATTTTAATCGGCAACAAAAAGTTGCTTAAGCAGCTGGGTAACATCAAACTGTTCGTTTAGAATGTCAAAAACACACTATCAGGAAGAAAAATTGCGCAGGGGAAATACCTTTAAATGCTTGCTTGGTTTATTGGTTGTGGCCACTTTGGAAGTGCAAGCGGCACAGCCGCGCGATCAGGATCCTTGGTGGTTTGAAATAGAAACCATTGTATTTGAGAGAGCAGTTAGCCCTGATGAAATTGAGGAGCAATTTCCACTGGAAGCCCCCCACATAGCAACTGATGACTTGCCAGATTTTATCACAGCAGCCCTGTTGCCAGATTTTGACCTTTTACGGCAAGGTGCCAAAACCTGTTTAGCAGAGGATGACTCTCCGCCCTTACCTGCACAAACGGCAAAATACCCAAAACTCCTGGATGTCTCCAATCTGCATGATTTGGCAAAGGAACTTGAAAGTGCAGAGACTGGCATATCCGAGGCGTTATTGAGTTCAAGCTTGTTGTCGCAGCCTGCGTGGATAGTGGAAAATAAGCCCTCTGAGATCTGGCAACAACGAATAGACACTTTTCTCACTGATTTAAACACTGAATACAGTGACTGGAAAACCCAATACACCCCCTCTGTTTATTACCAGCAACAGACAAATTCTCATGAGCAAAACGCTGAGTTAGTAGAACTACCAGAGACGCTTTATTGTCAATGGCCCGCTGAGCAATCCTTGTTCAGGGTTCCTGAAATTGACAAACTACGCAACTACGCTTTTTTACCAGAAATCCCTTCTGTCATCGATGGTATAGAGCAGCCCTATTCAGAAGTTGCTTATGCCCTGCCAGCAGAGCAGCTGCAACTTAATAAGCTGCGCAGGGATATCAATAGAACCAGGGGGTTAAACGTATTGTTACATACTGCCTGGCGCCAAAATGTCATCGTCGGAAGAGAGAACGCTCCTTGGTATCGACTGGTGGCTGGCAAAAACTACAGCAAAGAATATAGTTTTGCCGGATTGCCTCTGGAAGCTCAGGACAGTAGTAGCGAGACTGAAACCAAAACACTGTTTGAACAGATCAAAGCCATACTGGATGCCAATGTTGCAGAAAACAGTCAAAGAAGCTTGATGCCGCAGCAGTTGTTAGACTTGCGGGCATCACCATTAAATTCAGTACAAAACGAAGTGTGGGAGCTCGATGGCAGATTAAAAATATTCATCGAATATTTAGGCCGCACCCCCTATTTGCACCTGGATAGCGATTTAAACTTCCGGGCACCCGTTTATATTGACTGGCAGGAGCAAGAAGCTGCAGAGGGTGCGCAAACAAGCACAGACACATCTATCGCTAGCAATGCAATTTCGCCAGCGCCCAACTTTTTACAAACCTTTCACTTCGACCAATTGCGCAGAATGATCAGCACAGAGTTGCACTATTTTGATCATCCATTATTTGGAATGGTAGTTCAGATACGCCGTTATCAACGCCCTGAACCACCTGAGACCGATTTATCAGAATAAGCTATTGCAACGTAAGATAACTTACACCAGAAACGACAAAGGCTACTAATACGTTCAACACAAAGCCCTCTCTGGCCATAGTTTTGATGGGAAACTTATCCGTGCCGTAAACTATCGCGTTTGGCGCGGTAGCTACTGGTAACATAAACGCACAGCTTGCCGAGATTGCTGCCGGGATCATCAATAGCGCGGGTTCTATGCCCATTGCCATGCCGCTTAACGCCAAAATAGGCATTAACAGTGTGGCTGTTGCGGTATTTGAGGTAATTTCCGTTAAGAATGTGACAAATAAACAAATCGAAAGGATGAGCACCGGCAACGGAACGTCCTGTAGAAAGCTCAGTAAGTCTCCCATTTTCTGACTTAGGCCAGAAGCGGTAAAGGCTTTCGCAATGCAAATACCGCCCGCAAAAAGTAATAATAAGCCCCAAGGGATATCATTAGCCGTTTTCCAGTCCAGTAAACTTTCGGATTTGCCTTGGGCATCGCGCTCACCGCTTGGCACAATAAACATCGTTACTACCCCAATTAGCGCGATAGTGCTATCCCCTATTGATGTTATCCCCAGTGCTTCAGACCAATACGGACGCCCCACCCATGCTAATGCAACTAAACCAAAAACCACTAAAACCCGGCGCTCAGCAGCTTTCCACTGCCCAGAGGTAGGAATAGTCACATTGCCTAAAGGCCCCAGCCCTCTGGTTAACCACAAAGCCATAATCGGGATGGCGATCACCACGATAGGTATCCCGGTTTTCATCCATTGTAAAAATGACACTTCTTGTCCTTGGGATTCCTGGTAAACGCTAATGAAAATAATATTGGGCGGCGTGCCTATCGGTGTACCAACACCTCCAAGACTTGCTGCATAAGCAATACCTAACAATAATGCCGCTGCTAATCGTGGATTGTCTATAGAGGATAAAATCGCGAGGGCTATGGGCAGTAGCATTAATGTGGTAGCCGTATTTGAAATCCACATACTCAAAACAGCTGCGGTCAACATGAAGGCCAGGACCAGTCGCGCAGCGCTTTTGCCGCCGGTAATTTTAAGCATTTGCAAAGCAAAGCGTTTATGAACGCCCGACTTTTCGATGGCTTTTGAAAGCATAAAGGCGCCCATCAGCAATATAATCACATGACTACCTAGCGCTGATGCAGCTTCTTTATGAGACAACACACCAACAGCAGGAAAGGCTGCAAATGGGATCAATGACGTAGCAGGAATAGGCAGAGCTTCACTTACCCACAATACCGCAGTCACCAGCGTGATTGACGCCGTCCAGCTGATTTCAGGCGTTACGCCTAACGTATCCAGGTACCATTTTAAAACACCCGATACAATCAGAGCGACAAGAATGATGGCCTGTTTAGTGTTCATTTAGCTCATCCAACTTGGCGCGAAGTGATTGCCAGCGCTCAGACGACTTACAGCTATTCAGTCCTTTAAAAGCAGGTGCAGACATTATCATCTTAGCAATAGCGGGACTCATTTTTTGCTCACCTTGATAGTTATCTAAAACTTCAATGGCGGTATCGCGACTATTGCAAATCAGTGCCATATCACATCCTGCCTCTATCGCCAGGTGTGCTCGCTCAGTTGGACTACCCGACTTCACTGCGCCTTCCATTGTTAGGTCGTCGGAAAACACCGCGCCTTTAAATTGCAGTTCCTTGCGTAACTGCTGCTGTATCCAGATTTTGGAAAAGCCAGCAGGAAGATCATCAAATGCAGGATAAATAACATGGGCCGGCATCACTGCGTCTAATGCCCCCTGGGACATTAACTGTTGAAAAACCCAATAATCTTTATCCAGTATTTCTGAGGCTTCTCTATTATCAATCGGCAGTGCTATGTGTGAGTCTTCTTTAACGCTGCCATGCCCTGGGAAATGCTTACCCGTGGTTGCCATGCCCGCAGCGCGCATCCCCTGACAAAAGCCGTTAACCAGCCTGATTACTGATGATTTTTCAGTGGCAAAGCCACGATCTCCTATAACGTCTGAAATATCGTTGATGTCTGCCACAGGAGCAAAACTAATATCGATACCGACGGATTGAATCTCCAAAGCCATAAGTTCGGCGACAGCCTCACAATAGTTAACGGCCGAATCTATGTCTCCCTGACAAAGTTCCAGGATGTTTCCCATGGCTGGCAAAGCTGAAAAGTCCTGCCTGAAGCGTTGCACTCGACCACCTTCCTGATCAACAGCAAACAGTAACGGTTTTTGCACTTTGCTTCTGATTTCTGAGGTTAACTCTGCTATTTGTAGATGATCTTCAAAGTTGCGCGTGAAAAAGATTAAACCACCAGTAAGAGGATGTTCCAGTATTTCCTTGTCTTCCGCGCTGAGTGACTGGCCCGGAAGGTCCAACATTAAAATTCCCATTAATTCGATTTATTGTTGTTATTAATACCGTCACTATAAAAGATGCACATCACCGAATGCAATTAGCCCGGGGATTAAAAGCAAAACTAATTCAAAAAAGCGATAAATAACATCTATTCTTCCGGCTTTATTTATCCTTGTTGCCTGTTAGACTTTCGTTATTCAAAGAGTATGAGTTTAGGAGATGAAGATGTACGCAGTAATTTTTGGCAGAGACGGGTGTCCTTTCTGTGTGAGAGCAAAAGACTTAGCAGAAAAGCTTACTGGCGAAAGAGACGATTTTAAGTATCGTTATATTGATATTCACGCCGAAGGGATCAGTAAGGCAGACCTTGAAAAAACCGTTGGCAAGCCGGTAGAAACCGTACCGCAAATCTTCCTGGACCAAAATCACATAGGTGGATTTACTGAGTTCGAAGCTTACGCAAAAGAAAATCTCGGGCTTTACGAATAAAGCTTATGGGTGTGTCACAACGATGTGACACACCCCGCATGTTAATGCTCGGCGCTCATCAAAGTAAACGACACTTCATCAAACACTTCGCCGTTAATTTGCACCTGAACTTTGTGCAAACCCGGGTAGTATTTTCTGGTGGTTACTGGCTTAAAGGAATGCTTTTTGGTTAGCGTTAACGTCTCTCCATTCCAATGCTCTATTGCCTTCCACTTAAAAACCTTTGGCGTTAGTTTACCATTGGCTTTTTGGTGCCAGAGTACGTAGTCAATCATCAAACTTTGTTCATTAGTAAACTTTGAAGACACACTTAAAGTCATTGATACAGAGCTTCCCCAACTAACCTGCTCTGTATCCGAAGTCAATGAGGTGTTACCCATAAACCTTGTATAACCAAATAAAGCAAGAACCTGTGGTTGTCCCTGTTTTATTAATGTCCGACAGGCGTGACGCAGTAAACGCATGCGCTGAATGTTATCCGTAGCATTGTGCCGGGCTACAAAATCGATAACAAACCCCGGGTTGTCCTTGGCAATATCGTTGAGGTTATTCGCTACGGAGCGTCTGACGTATTCAGAATCGTCATCTATTAAGCTTTCTAATATCGGCATTAGCGGCATTGGATCTTTGATTAAATTAGGTAACTGCTTGCCCCAAGGTAATCTGGGTCTGGCGCCTTCACTGGCCAGTCTGCGCAGATGCTCGTTATCAGACGCGGTCCAGCGAACGATTGCCGCGAAAGCCTTGGGTAAATCAGCCAAAATAAAATCGCGGATGGCAAATTCGGCGCTAAAACGCTTAGTTAATTCGGAAAGTAGAATCAAGCCCTCGTCAAAGTGTTCAGGGATAGCACGAACCGAAACAAGATCGGCCAACGGCATAATCGCCCACCCTCTAATGCCTTCTTTCTCTACACGGGCAAGGTTCATGTCCATGTTGTCATCAGGGTGCAGAATACTCCTGATTATTTCATCAAAGTGATTAAAATCTGTTGGTAAGTACAGGTGCAAAGCTTCCATTATTTGCATGGAGCGTTGCTTTAACTCCAGCGACTCCAAATCTTTTGTTGCCGTATTGATAAAATCTACAATTGCAAACTCGGGAAACCGGGCCTGTATTTTTTCAGCCAAGCCGGTGATTAAGGGTTTGTTGAATTTCTCTTTAAATGGTTCTGGCATGGCTGTCTTCCACAAAAATACTGTCTTTCAAAAAAACACTGATTCTAAAAGTCAGCTGTTCCAAAAGTGTCAGTAGCACTGCGACAGCTTTATCTACAGGATTAATGAAATGGTTGAAAGGTGTCCTCAAAATCCGCTCTGAGAGACTGTAAAGTGCCCGCTTCTGAAAGTTTTTGCCAGGCAGTTTGCACAGCCTTGACCACATTTGAGTCTGAATTCTTGTTGAGAGCAATATATAGATCGTAAGAGCACTGAGGTAAGTATAAAAAGGGTTCAAATTGTTGCCTGGCATAACCCAGTCGCTTAGCTTCCTGTGCAAATGAAATTGAGTCGAACACCATCAAATCAACCCGTCCTTTGTCCAGCATTTTAAACTGTACTTCGTAGTTTGCACTTTTGTGCACCACTCTGTAGCCCATTTCTTCTATACAATTAGTGGGCGCACCATTGTTTACTCCAGCGACCGCCCAAGCAGCGTTTATTTGCAACTTGTCAAAGACCACATCAGTACGGCTGGCATTCTTATAAAGATAGACCGGCATAGGCAGTAGCTTGCCAATCCAGGTGAACCTGGCTTCTCTTTCAGGAGTTCTTGCAATGGAAAATATCAGTGTATTGGGTGAGGTTTCAGCCTGATGATAGGTGCGTGCCCAAGGCATAAATTCAATATCAGAGACGGCTAACGAGGAAGAACGGCGTATTTCGGTTAACAGCGCCTGCACCATTTTTGTTGCATGACCATCGGGTTCGCGCTGATTGTTTTGAAAATTATATGGATAGTAATTAGTGCTCAGTACATTCAGCTCGGTGTTTTGCTGGGCAGCTAACTGCCCGGACAACAAAACAACAATAAAAAGCGTTAATAACCGACTCATACTTCTGTGGTCAACGGCGCGCTAAATCCTGCAGCAATATAGTTGATAACCTTCCTGATTAAATCTTCAATGACCATGTGTTGCTGATATTCAGCTTCTGCGATTTCTGATAGTGCTTTACTGGATATCATAGTAAACACACAAGACCCAAGTGCAAAATGCCAGCGCCAGAACACCTCACTAGGCGAAAGATGCGGTACAGCCAAATGCAGCGCTTTGTTGAGATGTTTAAGTTCAGCAGCAAAGTGGCTGGTAATGTAGCGTCTTAAGTGCCCCTGTGACTCATAATAAGCTCGGGCAAAAAGCTGAACGAACACACGGGTACCGTTTGGCCTGACCTTTTCAAGTGACAACAAAGGTTCAACTAATGCACCAAACAGACTTTCAGTGGACGTCGCTTCCCCAGACTCACGCATGGCAATGAGTTTTTGGTCCAAAGCAGGCATTAAAACACTGAGATAGCGCGCCAGCACTTCCTGAATAAGTTGCTTTTTAGAACCAAAATGATAATTCACGGATGCCAGGTTGACATCAGCCTCGCTAGTGATAGCTCGAAGAGAAGTATTGTCAAAACCGAAATCGCAAAACAAGTGTTCTGCAGCGTTCAATATGCGTTCTTTAGTGGACACGTTTCTAATTATAAATTCTTTGTGTCTCAGGACTGTAATGGGTCTGTAATTAAAGTTCAAGCTACATAACACTATCTATCTAAAATATAGCGCACTCAGTTGCCTGACATACGGTCAGGCATCTATACTGTCGTGCGAAAATAAACCCAATTTTTAATACCAATAAATAACAACGACAGAAATGAGGAACACTTCATGATTAATCGCTCGATGTTGGCGGTACTCATCGCATCAACGCTCGGCATAGCAGGATGCAATGACACCACGGAAACAGCAAAAAAAGACAATAAGGTAGAAAAGGCACCCACAGCAGCAGATGCCAAAGCCTTTATAAAAAGCGCACAAGAAGAATTAGAGAAATTGCAAGCGCCGGCAGCTCAGGCTGCTTGGGCCTATCAAACCTATATCATCAAGGACACCGCTGCGGTATCAGCCTACTTATCCGAAAAATTGTCCAGTAGAGCGTCTGAGTTAGCCAAAGAGTCAGCCAGGTTTAACAACGTCGAAGTTGATCCAGATACTCGTCGCCAGTTAGATTTATTGCGCAACTCCTTAGTATTACCACCACCAGGAAACGCCACTGATTCTGAACGTCTGGCACAAATTGGTACCGACATGGAAGGTATGTATGGTGCCGGTCAATATTGCCCTGAAGAAGGCAAGTGTTGGGGCCTGACAGAGATGGGCGGCATGATGGCCACAGAAAGAGACGAAAAATTGCTGTTAGATATCTGGCAAGGCTGGCGTCAGGTTTCACCACCAATGAAAGACCTTTACGTTGAACAAGTTGAAATAGCGAACAAAGGGGCCCAAGAGTTGGGTTTTGAAAACATCAGTGAGCTATGGCGCGGTAAGTACGACATGGAAGCTGATGCTTTTGAAAAAGAACTGGACAGGTTATGGGGACAAGTCGAACCCTTCTATGATGCCCTGCACTGTCATGTACGCGCGGAGCTTGGTGAGCAATACGGTACTGACGTTGTTCCGCAAGACCAACCCATTCCGGCGCACCTTTTGGGCAACATGTGGGCTCAAACGTGGGGCAATGTCTATGATATCGTCAAACCCGAAGAAGAGTTGCAGGTCACAGACGTTACCGCTGCACTTGAGGAGCATGGTTACGACGAAATCAAAATGGTTAAACAAGCAGAAGCTTTTTTCACGTCTCTAGGCTTTGAGCCATTACCAGAAACCTTTTGGGAACGCTCACAGTTTACCCAACCAGCGGATCGCGATGTTGTTTGTCATGCCTCTGCCTGGAATCTGGACGATAAAGAAGATTTACGCATTAAAATGTGTATCCAAAAAACCGGTGAAGAGTTTGCTGTTATTCACCACGAACTAGGTCATAACTTTTATCAACGTGCCTACAAAGATTTACCTCTGGTTTATCGTGGCAGTGCCAATGATGGTTTCCACGAGGCCATCGGTGACGTAATCGCCCTATCCATTACACCTAAGTACATGAAGCAAATTGGGCTAATTGACGAAATCCCAGATGCCTCAAATGACATTGGCATGTTATTAAAACTAGCGCTGGATAAAATTGCCTTTGTACCCTTTGGGTTATTGGTAGACAAGTGGCGTTGGGGCGTATTTTCCGGTGATGTTACGCCAGAGCAATACAACGATTATTGGTGGCAATTAAGGGAGCAGTATCAAGGCGTTATGGCACCAGTTGAGCGCCCTGCCGATGCATTCGATCCGGGTGCTAAATATCACATACCTGGTAATACACCTTATTCGCGCTACTTCCTTGCCCATCTGCTACAATTCCAGTTCCATCGTGAACTTTGTAAAATAGCTGGCGACGAGGGCCCGGTTCACCGTTGTTCAATTTACGGTAACGAAGAAGCCGGTACGGCACTAAACAACATGCTTGAGTTGGGTCAAAGCAAGACATGGCAAGAAGCACTGGAAACCTTAACCGGTTCGCCACAAATGGATGCGACAGCCATACTGGACTACTTCGCTCCACTTAAAGTGTGGCTTGACGAACAGAACAAAGACCGAACTTGCGGTTGGTAATCTTATTTGAGCAAGCTTTTAATCTTGCTCAAACTGCTGCCTGAGTAATCAAGAGACTGAATTATCAGTCTCTTTTTTTATGTCTTTTCATTTCTTTTGCCGTATTCTAATCAATAGTGATTAGGGATAATTCAATCACATTTGCATGTTCCTTCGGATAAGGACTCACACTCACTCTGTAATTTCTCTTCCTACATTGACCTGGTCACTTCAATGACCCCCCTTTATTTGCAAGGTAGGTTATCCGGTGTGACCTGATTTTAATTCGTGTGCTTTGACCTTCAAGTTGTTGATATCGAATAATCTGTATCGGTGTGTTAGCGCACGGATGGGTATGCACCTTGCCCATCAAAAGAAGAGCGGCTTAAGGACAGCAACGTTGAGCCTTTCCAATCAATACAATGTCTAGTTTGCTTTACCCATAAAAAAGCCCGCTTCAGATGCGGGCTTTAACAAATGGGAAGGATGCTTAGTTCGCAACCACGGTTTCGTCACCGATACTGATGATTTGACCACCAGTGGCAAAATAGGTTGCCATCTGGATTTGCATTTCAGTGGTAGCCGCAACGCTCGAGGTTGGGTTAAACAACGAACCATGCTCACCCGCTACGAATCTCACAGCACCGCTGGTCGGAGTTTGTGAAACAACCGTACTGCTCACCGAAGGTAAACCTAAGAAGCGAATCAAGGCCTCAGTTCCTGAAGTAGGTAGTGATGTGGTATTTGGAATAACCTGATCACTGCTGCCTTCAGAACCATCGCCAACAACTTCGTGTAGCAATACTGGCGTGGTTGCCGCCAAACGCGCTGCGTAGTTATTTGGATCGCCACCTTCAATTACGGTTTGAGCCGCAAAAGCAAACTGGCCGATAATGGCATTATCAGCTGCAGCTTCTGCTGCAGTTCTTTCACCCACATATTGTAAGTAAGCCGGGATCAAAGCTTGTGATACTGGCACACCGTTGGTTTGTGCGTAAGTAGCTAAAGCAACCTGGAACGACTCGGAACCGCCAGCCAACACGCTTGCAGAAACAAGAGGACCGAAACCAGCAGACTCAATCAGGAACTGAGCAATACCGCCACCAGGTACAGATAAGCCAGCAGTTTTGAACTCGAACATAGAGTTAAACGCCTCTAAATCGCCGCTCATTGGCCAATTTGCTGTAGCAACCGTACCAATACCCGTGATAGAACCTAAGCTTTGCCCCATGAAGTGCACGTTAGTTGGATCGATGTCAGCCTCACCGGTTGTATCAACCCAGGCATTCAAACCAAGACGCAAGCCCATAGTATCTACGATACTTTGTCTCAAATTATCACGAGCAGACAACAGGCTACCCAGATTCAAATAATCCGTTGATGAACCACCGAAGCCATTTGAAGCATTTACCGTTTGGCCGTCAATTTCAAAACCACGACTGCCGTGCAGAGGATGGTCGATAGCAACCGTTGCAAAACCAGCTAATGCTAAGGTGCCCGCCGCAGCTAACACATCTTCTTTCTTAGACGTGATACCGTGCTGGATCACAACAACTGGCCAGCCAGCTGCTGGTTTTGTTACCGGAGCGATCTCGTCTGGGTTGATAGTCGCCAGGAAGTTGATCAATTCTTCGTCAGGTACGGTTACCTGAACCTCAATTGTTTCAGTTCCATCTGGATTTGAACCTTGTGCAGCTGGCACTGGAGCAAATTTAGTCAAATGGCGACGGTCAGTAATCCCTATTGCAGCCAGGTTTAAGTCATAAAGTTGACCACCACTGGCAGCCTGACAAAGCTCATTATTCGGGCCTACTGCACCGTTAGCAATCAAAGTTGCAACCGTACCAGGTGCTGAACCTTCAATGGCAGAAACCGCTGCACCTGATGTACAAGCACTACGCCACCAATCACCCAAAGGATTCTCTGGGTTTGAGTAGTAAGGTAAGTTCACTTGCCCTGCTTTCAGCGTAGCAGCACAGAAAGGCGCAAGAGAGCCGTAGGCACTGGCAACAGTTGGGTAAAGTGGGTTTAAAGGATCGCCAGTCAGAACCGCCCGCATGGTGTCGCAGTTAAGACCTAAAGCTTCAAATTGTGCGTAAGTCTCAGCGCCCAGTAGTGTTGGCCCTAACACATCGAATGCAGTATCACCACGGGGTGAATCACCTACTGCCACAACCGGTAAATATTGTGCAGCAGTCGCTTGTGCCGTCGCCAAATCAACACCTTGAGCAAGTAAAGTGCCCAATGCCTGTGCAAATGGACCAACCTGCAATTGCTTAACCGTAGCCGTTACCGTACCCGCAGAGCCGGTAGAGATGTATGCGGCATAACTGGTTTGTTCGATTGGAATGCCTGCGCCAGAGGAACCGTTGACTAACAGGTTAACCAAACCTTGCAACTGTAGCTGATCTGCAGATGAAAGCGGTAAGGAGTTGATGTCTTGTCTTGCTAGTTCCCATGTAGTAGAACCCAGAACTGGACGACCATCGGAATCTTTCAAGTCTTCCGTTACCACTAACATGTAGCCTTGACCTGGCTTAAGCGGGCGCAACGGAATAATTGCAATAGTATCACTGTCACTTAAAGTAACAGCATAATCTTCATTTAGCGTTAATCTTTCACCAATCTCACAGGGAACACCTGGTGCTGCAACTTGAGAAGCAATCGCCTGACATGCAGCAGATGTGCCTTCCAGTGCTTGAGTTGCCTCATAGATATGAATTGCGTTAGGCGCTTGTAGTGACGCCAAAGGAATGGTGATATTGGCAGGCAAGTCCACATCAATGGTCATAGGGTATTGGGTAGACCAACCGTCTAGTGCTCCGACTGCGTCAAGCGGGTTGGAACCGTCAAAAGCAGTTTGATTTTCTGATTCAATAGTAAAATCAAAAAGGCTGGTAGCCGGTAACATAGCTGCGTCATTAGGCAGCGGGAATGTCGAAGGTGGATTAAACACGATACGTGCAAAAGGCTTATCGACAGGAGTCTGTGCCTGGACCTCAACCAGGTCCTCGCCTCCACCCCCACAGCCGGAGAGGCCAAGAGATGCAGCTATCGCGGTGCAGAGTAGCAGTTTTTTCATATGTATCCCCAAATCCTATTCTAATTATTGTTTAACCTTGTAGGTTTAGTATCCGCATTAATTGTGTGCAGGTAAATGTTTGGTCATAACTTGTACGACCAGTGACAATTAACCCAATATTATGGGCAAATAAAAGTATTTGCAAAGATTTGTTAACTCTTTGTTAGTAAATCAGCCAGTAAGCAAAAGCGAGCACCTGCTCTACCCGCTTTGCACCAATGATTGAAGCTTTTTATCAATAAACTATCCCAAACATAGGACAGTCAGTGCTAAAATCCAGTTTTTTTTACAATTGGAAAGTATATGCTTGATTTTCAGCCAAATTCTGATGCTTTGTCGGGTAAAACCATATTGGTTACTGGCGCAGGTGATGGCATTGGCAAAGAGGCAGCGGTGCAATTTGCACGCTATGGGGCCAATGTTATTTTACTGGGACGTACGATTGCAAAACTGGAGGCCACTTATGACCTTTGTGAACAACAAAGTAACGCTGAATTGGCCATCATACCCTTGGACTTAGAAGGTGCCACAGTAAAGCATTATCAAGATATGGCCAGCACCATCGAAAATCAGTTTGGTAAATTGGATGGCTTACTGCACAACGCTAGTTTACTGGGACAGTTACAACCCTTCGGACAAATCCCGGAAGCCGAATTTAATCAGGTAATGCAAGTTAATCTCAATGGTCAGTTTTTCATGACTCAGGCGTTACTGCCAGTCTTAAAACAAGCACCCCATGCATCTGTAGTGTTTACCTCTTCTTCAGTTGGTGTGAAAGGCCGCGCTTATTGGGGCACTTACTCTGTCTCCAAGTTTGCTACAGAGGGCATGATGCAGTGTTTGGCAGACGAATATTCTAACAGCACAATGCGTTTTAATTGCATTAACCCGGGTGGCACGCGAACAGGTATGAGAGCTAAAGCATTTCCAGCGGAAAATCCCGATAACTTAAAAACACCTGCCGATATCATGCCTGTTTATCTGTACTTGATGGCTGATGCCAGTATCGGTGTTACCGGTGAAACTCTGAATTGTCAGCCAAAATAAATAAAACCAGCGGCCATAAAAAAAGCCTCAGAAGAGGCTTTTTAAATTGTTGTGATGTTTAGTCGCCAATCTTGGCCCAAGTGTCTCTCAGTGCCACAGTGCGGTTAAACACCAGCTTGTCTTCCTGCGAGTCTTTGTCTAAACAAAAATAGCCTGTTCTTTCGAATTGCACGGCTTCACCGACCGCTTTACCTGCCAGACTGCATTCCACTAAACCATCGAGTTTAATCAGTGAATCTGGGTTGTAGGCGTCTGCTAGTTCCATCGCACCAGCATTCGCTTCCTTAAACAACCGATCGTAAAGTCGAATTTCTGCAGGTTTATTGCGCACTGCAGAAACCCAATGAATTACCCCTTTGACTTTACGTCCATCTGCGGGGTCTTTGCCCAAGGTTTCGGCATCATAAGTGCAATAAATCGTCTGAATATTACCTTCAGCATCTTTTTCCACTCGTTCAGCTTTAATGACATAAGCATTGCGCAAGCGCACTTCTTTACCCAATACCAGTCGCTTGTACTTTTTATTGGCTTCTTCACGGAAGTCATCCCGCTCAATGTAGATTTCGCCATCAAAAGCCAATTCACGCTCACCCAGTTCAGGTTTATTTGGATGGTTCGCGGCTTTTAATATTTCGCCGTCGTCCTTGGCGTAATTTTCAATAACCACTTTTATTGGGTCTAACACCGCCATAGCACGAGGTGCGTCTTCGTTGAGTTCATCCCGGATACAGGCCTCTAACATGGACATTTCTATCAAATTATCCATTTTAGTTACACCAATACGGCTACAAAACTCTCTGATAGACGCAGGCGTGTATCCTCTGCGGCGCAAACCGGCAATGGTTGGCATCCGCGGATCGTCCCAACCATCCACAAAACCTTCTGTCACAAGCTGGATGAGTTTACGCTTGCTCAGTACTGTGTATTCGAGATTTAAACGAGAAAACTCGTACTGTCTTGGTTGAGTTTCAATACTGATATTGTCGATGACCCAATCGTACAAACGACGGTTGTCCTGAAACTCCAGAGTACACAACGAATGAGAAATGCCCTCAATCGCATCCGATATACAGTGGGTGAAATCGTACATTGGATAAACACACCACTTTTCACCGGTTTGATGGTGATTAGCGAATTTGATACGGTAAATCACCGGATCGCGCATACACATAAACGGCGATGCCATATCAATCTTGGCCCGCAAACAGCAATGACCTTCCGGGTATTCGCCCTTGGTCATCTTGTCAAACTCTGCCAGGTTTGTGACCGCGTCGGTATCGCGATAAGGACTGTGTTGGCCAGGTGCTTTTAAGGTGCCACGCATTTCGCGAATTTGCTCTTGTGAAGAAAAATCAACAAAAGCTAATCCTTTTTCGATCAGCTCTACGGCATAACCGTGTAACTTGTCGAAATAGTCAGACGAATAGCGAACCTCACCTTCCCAGTGGTATCCCAACCAGCTAACGTCTTCTTTGATGGCGTTAACATAGTCAATGCTTTCTTTCTCAGGGTTGGTATCGTCAAAACGAAGGTTGCACGTGCCCTTGTAATCTTCAGCAATACCGAAGTTAAGGCATATCGATTTTGCATGACCGATATGTAAAAAGCCGTTCGGCTCTGGTGGAAAACGAGTATGTACACTGGAATGTAGACCCGACTCCAGGTCGCGGTCTATGATCTGTCTGATAAAATTGGTCGGACGATTTTCTGTCTCGGCCATTGGTCATCCTCTAACTAAGTTAAAACGCCCCAAAAGTTTCTAATTCGTTGTTCTACGCAGATTTTACAGGGGAATAATTCAAAAGCAGAATGATAGCTTTTTGCCCGACTGGAAGGAAGCGCGATTTGTACTCGCTGAAGCATTTGCATTAATCATCATCAATTTAACCGAAAATAATCTCAGAGCAATGCAGTTAAACAGCCAAAAGCCTGGTCGAATCGTTCATTTTATGAGCGTTAAGTGCCTGTTTATTAACTTTTATCCTCACAGGCGCAATAAAACTTGTGCCATACCATAAGAGCGGACTACTATTTTTGGGTGAGAAATAAAACAATAATGACTCAGCAAACACAATGAAAGAAAAAGCCACATCTTTTGATATCGCCCATAAGGCCGGTGTATCCCAATCAACGGTGTCTCGGGCACTGCGTAACAGTCCGCTTGTGAGCAAGGAAACTCGCGACAAAATTAAAGCTATCGCACGCGAGTTGAACTATAAAGTTGACAAAAATGCCAGTAATCTGCGACAGCAACAAAGTAAAACTCTGGCTTTATTATTGTTTGAAGATCCCACCTCAGACGACAGTATGATTAATCCCTTTTTTCTTTCTATGTTGGGCAGCATTACACGGGCTACGGCAAATGCGGGTTTTGATCTGTTGGTATCTTTCCAGCAATTCAGTGACGATTGGCATGCCGACTTTGAGGATACTCATAAGGCCGACGGCATTATTCTATTGGGCTATGGGGACTTCCTTGAATATCAGGATAAGTTGCAGGCATTAGAGGAACAAAACACCCACTTCGTGCGCTGGGGAGCCATCAACGAAAGCCATCCAGGTGTGGTGATTGGAAGCAATAATTATCAAGGTGGTAAAAACATCACCCGACACCTGATTTCGTTAGGCCACAAAGAATTTGTTTTTATTGGTGGTGCAGACAACAACAGTCCCGAATTTTTAGAACGATTTAATGGCTTTAACGATGCGTTAAAAGAAGCGGGGATTTTAGCTGAAAATCAACGGGCCAAACACTGGGATGCCATTTCTACCGAACACTCGGGCTACAACGTAGCAAAAGCACTGGTGGAGTCCGGGGCAAAAGTCGATGCGATTCTTTGTGCATCAGATTTGATTGCCATTGGCGTATTAACCGCGTTAAAAGATTCCGGAATATCAGTACCGGATGACATCGCCGTAGCGGGCTACGACAACATTCCGCTGGCCCCCTTTACTAATCCCCCACTTTCTACCGTAAAACAAAATACGAAACTGGCAGGAGAACTGTTAGTGGACGCATTAGTGGGGCAAATTGAAGGGCAACCGGTTGAAAGTCATCTCATTGATGCTGAAGTCGTCATACGCCACAGTTGTGGCGCAAAATAAGGTTTCTCAATAGATGGCAGGCGCCTGGCCTGCCTTTTTTACGCTTCCCGAACTCTTAGCGTCAGTAATCCGGCAATGGCCATACTAATCGCGGCTATCAATAGCGCATAAATAGGCTCGCCATCGAAAATACGGGTAACCATAAAGCCCAAGATACTGGCAGCAACCAATTGCGGCAGAGTTATAAAGAAATTAAAGATCCCCATGAATATCCCCATTTTGTTTTGCGGCAACGAATTGGCCAACAAAGTATAGGGAATGGACAGAATTGAGGCCCAGGCAAAGCCAATGCCCACCATGGAATAAATCAAGTAGTCGGGGTTATCGATGAGCAAGAAAGATAAAAAGCCTAATGCGCCCAGGAACAAGTTGATCAGGTGAGTAATGCGCAAGTTTGTCGCCTTCACCAGAATTGGGATCACCACAGCAGCTAACGCCGCGAAAGCGAATTGTCCACCAAACAGCACACCGACCCAGTTTGCGCCTTCATTGTAAGCCGTTGATGAAGGGTCGCTGGTATTGTAATGGTGAGAGGTTACTGCCGCGGTGGTATAGATCCACATAGCAAATAAAGGAAACCACGAAAAAAACTGCACCCAAGCCAGTTGTTTCATGGTATCTGGCATATTAAACAAGTCATCCATCATGGTATTAAAGCCATTGTCTGCCTTGTTTTGTTTGGAAAACATACCTGCCAAAAGCTGCAAAGCACCAAAGGCCACCACCACACCTGACAAAATAAACAGCTGCTTATCTAACGAAGCACTAAAAATTTGAATGATGGCGGTTAACACTAAACCGATAATCAACCAAATGATGCCACCTTTTATATAAGCCTCGGCAGGATGCGAAACGTGCTCTTTGATTTGCACGGCATGTTCTTTTCCAGCTTTGTCTTCGGCTTCTTTTTCAGCAGCAGCGAATTCATCTAGCTCTTCCGGGCTGTATTCTTTGGTGGACCAGATAGTCCAGCCCACGGCTAAAAAGAAGGCAACGGCACCAAAGTAAAAGGAAAATTTCACCGAATCAGGTACGACTCCCGGCTCCGCGGTATTGCTCACATCTAACCAATTGGCCAGTATCCAAGGCATTGCCGAGGCAATCGTACCCCCCATACCGATAAAAAAGCTTTGCATTGAAAAACCAGTAGCGCGTTGCTCCTTGGGCAGCATATCGCCAACGAAGGCGCGAAATGGCTCCATGGAAACATTAATAGCGGCATCCATGATCCAAAGCATCCCGGCTGCCACCCAAAGATAAGGCGAATTGGGCATGGCAATCAAAGCCAGACTGGCAGCAATGGCACCGTAGAGGAAATAAGGTCGGCGGCGGCCAAGTTTATTCCAGGTGTTGTCACTCATGTGACCTATAATTGGTTGCACCACTAACCCGGTGAGCGGAGCGGCGATCCATAAAATAGCCAGATTGTTGTAGTCAGCTCCGAGGGTTTCAAAAATACGGCTGACATTGGCATTTTGCAGGGCGAAGCCCATCTGGATCCCCAAGAATCCAAAACACATATTGAAGATCTGAAAAAAATTGAGTTCCGGCTTAGCTCTGTACATGCCTGTCCTTTTTTCTGGTTATCATTTTTGTTCTTTGCTTAAAAGTATCACATGCTGAACAATTTGCATCGCGAATGCGCAACAAAGCCCTCAGCAGCGCTACCAAAAATTTATTTCTGCAATTTAAAACGAATGGCGACACCACCGCTTTCTGCCATGCGCAGACTTAAGGTTTCACCTTTTCTTACTGGCTTTCTGAAAATAGACATTTCATAGGGATGATCACGCCATTGTGCTTTAGCTCCGTCCTGATACACTTGCATATCGTAAACCCGGTTGGCGTCCAGAAAGTCAGTTTTGATCTCAACAACTCGGGCATTTTCATCGGTTAAACCGCCAAGGTACCAGTCGTCACCACCGCGCTCTTTACGGGCAAACACCACGTAATCGCCTACCTCGCCAGCCAGGGCAATACTTTGCTGCCAGTCAGCGGGCACATCTCGAATGAATTGGAATGCAGGTAAATTGCTTTCGTAATGACGAGGTAAATCCGCCGCCATTTGAATGGGGCTATACAACACGACATATAAAGCTAACTGTTTTGCCAAGGTGGTTTGCACCCGATTTTCAGCATGTAAACCATAAGGTGCCAGGTTGAATATCCCCGGGGTAAAGTCCATGGGACCAGAAAGCATGCGCGTATAAGGTAATACAGCTGTGTGCTCTGGCGGATTAGGCGGTGAGCCCCAGGCATTAAATTCCTGGCCACGAGCGCCCTCTCGGGTTATCCAGTTGGGATAAGTACGGCGCAAGCCGGTGTCTTTAATAGGCTCATGGGTATTGATGCTGATTTTACGCTTTGCGGCTTCAAGTACTGAGTGCAAATATTCATTGGCCATAAACTGACCATCATGCCATTCGTGACGCACTATGCCATTACCGTCAATGCGTTTAATATCTCCACCATCAGCTACATAACCGGTTTTTACCTGACTAACGCCCATTTTTTCATACAAATCAAAAGCATCAGCCATTTGATTGCGGTAGTTGGTCACGCTACCGGAAGTTTCGTGATGGCCCACCAGGCGAACGCCTTTGTCGCGAGCATACTGTGCCAAAGTAGGTAAGTCGAAATCAGGGTAAGATTGGGTAAAGCTAAACACATCACCATTGTGGAACCAACTGCCATCCCAGCCTTCGTTCCAGCCTTCCACCAATACACCATCAAACCCGTATTTGGCTGCAAAATCGATATAACGCCTGGTTTCTTCGGTAGTGGCCCCGTGCTTTTCGCCTGAGCCCCAGGTTTTTTCGTTCACATGCATGGCCCACCAAATCCCTACATATTTGCCCGGTTCAACCCAGGATACATCGCCCAACTTATTGGGTTCGTTGAGATTCAGGATCAGATCGGAATTTAATAGCCCAGTAGCATCATCGGCAATTTGAATGGTGCGCCAGGAAGATTTAAAAGGGGCGGCTGTCTTTACACGAATACCGTCATACCAAGGCGTTAAGTCGGTTTTTAAAGTGTTATCGCGACCTTTATCCAGCGTAAAAGCGGCATAATCCACAAGCGCCGCTTCGTGAATACTCACATGAGTGCCCGTTGGCATACGCACCGTAAACGGCGTGTGAACCCGATCGATTTTACTTAACGGTGTGGTTTCGTAGATATATTCGTAGCGATTCCAGCCTCTTGCGGGTATCCACCAGGCGGTAGCGTCTGACGCCAGAGCAAATTCGGTTTCTTCATCAACGATATCTACCTGCTCTATATCCTTATGCGGGTTTACCTCATAGCGAAAACCCAAACCATCGTTAAAAACCCGAAACCTGATAGTAAACTGATAATCTTGTTCATTTTTAAACAGCACACTCAGCTCGTTATGCTGGTCGGTAATAAATTGCCTTTCACCCCAAGGCTGTTCCCAAGTTTCATTAACACTTTGAGTTTTTGAGCTATGAATATCAAACCCGGCACCAAATGCTGGAAGCTGCTTAAATACCAGCCCCAGACGAGAATTATTGAGAACCGTTTCATCATCAAATTTAACTGAATAACCGGGTACATCACCCTCATCACTGATTGAAACCGTGATGCGGCTGTCAGGCGATTGCACTTTTAGAGTAGCTGCCTTGCTATGGGCAATCGGCAATAATAACGAAGTTAAGACCAACCAAGAGCCGGGCTTGGTGAAAAAAGCAGTTTCAGATGACATAAGCTTCCCGCAAAAGTGCATTAACAATCGTAGAGGATTGTTTAACTTAAATTTAACAGGATTCTAAACGGCAAATTTCACCGACACCACTTACATACGTATGCAAAGCCCATTAACCTGCCTAACTACCCCAAAGTACGTAATTAGTTTTGGTTGCCAGTTGATTGTTTTTGACTAAAATGAAACTAATTCATGCAAAATCAATAAGTTGTTACGAGCTATGCAGCTACCCCGTAAGTCGGAGATATCCTCTACTGTCAAATCTTGCTGGGCCTTTTTGCTCTGTAGTTTTTATCTGCTTGTTCATCCAATGCAAAGTTCGGCCGAAGCCCAAACCATCAGTATTGCCTCCAGTTTAGATGACTATGACTTGAGTTTGTTTTTAGAGGAATTCAAACAGCAAACGGGCATCAATTTTGAGTTCGCTACGCTGGATACCACGGATCTCAAAACCGAGCTAATGATCAGAGCTGACACCAAAACCCTGCCTGATGTAGTGTTAGTACCCGGAGATCTGTTGGGGCTTGAAATGGTCAATTATAGTGTCATTCCCCCTGACTGGATAAGCGCTAAACAACCCGCTAAAAACCTGGAGCACGGCACAGTAAAAGGTGACCGTTTAGGCATTCCTGTTTTATCGGGTAACCACCTGATGCTGTATTACAACAAATCCCTTGTAAGCGAGGCCGCCACAAGCTGGCAAGCGTTGATGGCGCAGCAAAACCAGCTAGCACCAAACATTGAGCTTATCGCCTGGAGCTATAACGAAATGTTTTGGCTAATTCCTTTTTTGGGCGCGTTCGATGCGCTGCCTTATGTGAATGGAGAGATACGCCTTGGCACAAAAGGCACATCACAAGCCTTGCGCTTTTATCAATCTTTGGCAGAGCAAGGTATTGTTGCCAAACAATGCCACTATCAATGTAGCTTCGATAAGTTTGTGTCGGGCAAAGTCGCCTACATGATCAACGGCAGTTGGGCACTAGGTGCGTTCGACGAGTCCCTCGGAGAAAATCTAGGAGTCGCCTTATTACCCGCAATAAAAGGCAATGGCATGGTGCCCTACTCTTCGGTATTCGCTCTGGCATTCCCCGGCGACAGCATCGACTCGGACAAATCATCAGCATTAAAAAAACTGGCCTTATTTTTACAGTCTGATGATGTGCAACAGCGGATCTGGCAAACGTTGCGCTCACTGCCCTCTAATATCGATGTCATTAACCACATCAAGCGTAACAGCAATGCAAATATCAGCAATTATATAAGCCAGTTAGAGCTGGCCGAGCCCATGCCTAATGACCCGGAAATGTCCATTATTTGGGAAGCTCTGATCATGGGTTTTAATCGTTACCAGGGCGGTGCATTGGAAGCGACTGAAGCCGCCCAATACATGCAATATGTAGCGGAAAAAACCAAAAAGGAACTGTATTGAAACAGCAAAAGCCCTCCATACACAAAATGCTGTTGTTTTCGATAATCACCATTATCGCTGTACCGCTGCTGGTTTCTTATGGCTATTTTTTACGTGATTCCTATCAGTCAGGCATGGAGCGAGCGCAGTTTTCCGTACAAAAAGAGCTCGACCGCGAAGCCTATGAAATGCGCAGCGCACTATTTCAATTGCAATACCAGATAGCATCTTTCGCTCGCAATAAAGCGATTGGAGAGTTAGCGGTAAATATCTTGTTTGCGCAATTTGCGCAAAAACAAATGCAGCGTCTGGTGGAAGATAATCCTTTTGTGCGTTCTGCTTTTATCAGCGATGGTTCACAATTTATTATTGAAGGCTACCCCAGCAGCACTTATCGAATAGATGCCAATGGCATCGCCGCCATCTCCAAAAATATTATGGCGCGCGGAGAGAATATGGAATTACCACTGTTGCTTACCTTGTCGTCCACAATGATGCCTGATACGCAAAATACAGAAGAGCCAGTCCCCTTGTTATTTTTCGTGATGCCATTGCGCAAAGAAACGGGCTCTATCGTCAATCCCTATAGAATTACCTCGGCGTTGTTTGTTGAAGTGGATTTGTTAACCACTCAAACCCTGCTGGACGCCCCCGACATTGCCTCTATCTTGCGTTTTGGCAGTGCTTTGCTCACCGAGCATGGCACCATACAAGCTGGCAATCGAGTCAGTGCTGAGCAAACCATATTTGGTAGCGAACTGGATTTTAATCAGAGCAATTCACTTATTTTGAACATTGCCCTGTCGCAAGAGAGCTTTCTGCAGCGCTTTCAGGAAAACTTGTTTTACACCTTATTATTCAGCGCCTTAATTATTGGACTGTCTTTTGTTTTGGTTTTGCGGCTTTCCAATCGGGTCAAAGATCCATTGTTAGAGCTCACCAAAACCGCCAATAAATTCGACAGCGGCGATTACCAGCCTTATTTAAAAGATCAGGAATTTGTAGAGTTTGAACAAGCCATCAACGCCATGAACCGCATGGCCGCCACTATCAGCCGTCAGATCAGTAGCCTGAAGGAAGCCAAGCTCTCTGCGGAAAAATCAGAACAACTGAAAACCCAGTTTTTGGCCAACATGAGCCATGAAATTCGCACCCCCATGAACGGTGTGCTGGGCTTACTGGATATTCTCAATAACAAGGTTACCGAGAAAGAACAAAAACAACTGGTAGCCCGCATAAGCGAATCCGCCAAAACCCTGCTGACCATAGTGAACGACATACTGGATTTATCCAAACTGGAAGCAGGCAAACTGCAAATTGAACAGATCCACTTTAATATTAAACAAGTGCTATTGAGCGTTGTGCGCACCTTTAGTCATTCTGCTAAAAGCAAAAATATCAAGCTGGTGCTCAACAGCAAAAAAATCAATCAGGACTGGTGGCAAGGCGACCCCACACGCATTACTCAGGTGCTGAATAACCTGGTGTCCAATGGCCTTAAGTTTACCCATGAGGGACAAATCACCATTACCGCAAGCTCACTCAACAACAGCGATGGCCACTTCCTGGAATTCAGGATTCAGGATACCGGTATTGGTTTAAGTCAGGAGCAGCAACAGCGCCTGTTTAACAAGTTTGAGCAGGCGGATAACTCCATCACTCGCAAATACGGCGGTACTGGCCTGGGCTTGTCTATTTGTAAATCGCTGGTGGACATGATGCATGGTCATATCACCGTCAGCAGTACACCCGGTACAGGCAGTGAGTTTTGCTTTAGCGTTAAGGTAGAGCCAGGTGAAGCACAACAAGCCACACCAGAGACGCTAAGCATTCCCGACTTGTCGCAATATCGGGTACTGGTAGCCGAAGACAACCCCATCAACCAGGATATTCTGCGCTACCTGCTATCGGAAACCCAGATCCACGCGGAGTTTGTCGATAACGGCGCCAAAGCAGTGAATGCCCTTAATGGGCAATTGCCAGATGTGATCTTAATGGATGTGCAAATGCCAGAAATGAGCGGCCTGGAAGCCACCAAGCTTATCCGGGAACAAGGCTTTACCATGCCCATAATAATGCAAACCGCCAATGTGATGACCGAAGAGATTGAGTCTTATCTCAGCGCTGGCGCACAAGCCCATATTGGCAAACCCATCGATAAGCATGTGCTGTATAAGACACTAAGTGCGGTGCTTGAAAACTAACACTGCGGTGAATTCCTGCGTTATCAGTTTGTATCCTTTCTTTCCTGCTCTTCTACAAACTCTCTGGGTGTTTGCTCAAATTCGGCTTTAAAACAGCTGGAGAAATAGGAGGGAGAGTTAAAGCCCACATCGTAGGCCACCTCGGTGACCTGCTTACCGGATAACAAGAGTTCTTTGGATTTTTGCAGGCGATATTTGCGCAAATATTCACAAAAGTTGTAATCCACCAAAGCTGAGAGTTTACGGTTCAATTGTCGCTCGCTCATAGCCAGATCACTGGCCGCTTCTGCCCGAGTGAAATGCTCTTGTTGGTAATGCTCACCAATGACCTTTTCAAAACGCTTGAAAAACTCCTTATCCCGTTTGGTTTGAAAACTGATAACTTCCTGATTTTTAGTCGCCAGTTTATTGCTTAAATCCGCCGTGTGCTTTTTACGCAGAATATCGCGAATACTCAGCAAGCGCTGAATACGAATACGCAACTCTTTTAAATCGAATGGTTTGGTAAGATAGTCGTCTACATTTTCTTCCCAGCCCTTCATTCTGCTCAAGTCATCGCCCTTGGCGGTTAACAGTACCAATGGAATATGAGAGGTCGCATGATCATTGCGAATGGCATTGGCAAAGTCGTAACCATCCATTTCCGGCATAATAATATCCGACAAGATTAAATCAGGAATATTGTGCATTGCTTTTTCAAAACCGTCTTTGCCATTTACCGCAGTTTCGATTTCATAATCAGCAGACAATGAATCGCTAATAAACTCTCTAAGATCAGCGTTATCATCTACCACAAGAACTTTATATTTATCTGTAATTTGAGCTTGTTTAGATACTTTTTTGGGGTCCATAAAAGAAGTTGATTTAGACACAGAATGGCCTGATTCGATTACTGAGTCTAACGCTTTTAACTGCGTGATTTGAGTAACTTGGCCTTCAGTAATAACATCAGGAGGAAGAATTATTTTAAAGGCTGTACCGCTTCCCAGTTCAGATTCAACAGAGATGGAACCATCATTACTGCTCACTAACTGCTTAACCAGCGCAAGTCCAATGCCACTGCCCTCAACATTTTCCTCAGCGTCAAAGCGTGTAAATCGTTCAAACATAATCGCTTGATTTTCTTTCGATATTCCTTTGCCACTATCTTTTACTTCTATCATTAATTGTTTCTCAACAATACTGATATCCAGTGATATCTCACTATTCTCGCCGCTGTATTTGATAGCATTGGAGAGTAAATTGGTAATGATCATCTCAAAGGAATCTTCAATCACATTGATTTTGATTTGCGGAACTTGAGAAATAGTCAGCGTCTGGTGATTGCGTTCAAGCAGTGCAGCAAAAGAAGAAGAGATAACCTGTATAGTATCCCTTAAATCATAGACTTGTTTCGGTAATGATCGATTTGTCTCTAATTTTGCCAGTTCCAAAATTTGATCCACTAATCTCATCAAGCGAGATGTGTTTCTTTTAACTATTTGCAGAAGCTTATACTCCTGCGGAGAATCTAACTTTTCAGCGATAGCATCGAGAGGCCCAGAAATTAAAGTAAGAGGTGTTCTGAATTCATGGGATACGTTTGCGAAAAACGCTTGTTTTTGGTTGAGTAGATGAGAAATCGTTTCTGTCCTCTCTGCAACTTTGAGAGTGAGTTGTTCATTAATTTCTAACAGGCGCTTGTTTCGATACCAGGAAATAAAGTAAATCACACTTAGAAGCAATAAAAGATAAGCTAAATAGGCCCAGGTTGTCTTCCACCACGGTGGGAGAACAGTAACACTTAAAGAAACAATGGGCTGCTCAGCGAGGCTTCTAGGATCAACAACTCTTGCCTGAAATTCATACTCTCCGGGTTGCATTGTGGTAAAAGATGCGGAATGTTTATCCACTTCTAGCATCTGCCACTCGTCAGTAAGGCCTAACAATCGAGTCTCATATGCTAACTGACTGGCTTCTAACAAATTGTTGTGGCTCAGTTGAATTCGCAAAACGATGTTGTCATGAGGTAAAACCAGATTATTTCCAGAAAGCTGAGATAGTAACGGTCGATGCTCTGAGTGATCCGCGAGAATATAATTAACACGGGTAATTATACTTTTGGTTATAGACCGTCTTTTTTCTTGAAAGTAGGCATTGGCTTTTGCGGTATCGATGGCTATTACACCTTTATTACCCGGCAGGATAAGTGTACCGTCATCAAGTAACAATGACATGTCAGAAGAGAACTCAGTGCTAAAAACCCCTTCGGCTTCAGTTACCTTAGTTAATTCTTCGCTTTTCATGTTGTACACATAAAGCCCACGACTAGAAGCTAACCAAAGGTTATCAAAGGCATCCAATTCTGCCGTTCTCACATTTCTTATTTCAGTTGAGCCCGGCTCAAAATCTGTAAAGGCCTTAGTACGCAGGTCAAAAATCTGAGCCTTGTTTCTGCGGACACAGATTAAAAATTGGTGTTCATTGAGTTGTTCGATGCAGTCCATGAATTGAGACTCGACTTCCCAGAGAAAGTTAGAAATAGATTGTGTAGATATTGAATAAATAAAAACGCCATCATAGGCAGTAAGGATTAAAACACTATCCATGTCGATCCTAAGAATTTCGATGACTTCTACATCCTCAACAAGTTTGAGGATATCTTCTCCCTCTTTTACAAAATAAATCCCCTTATTTTTTCCGAAATCAGTTCCCCACATAGCTAGTCCATCGGCAAGTGATAGAAATTCCGAATAGTTTGCTTTTGGTAATCCTTTTACAGTCTCTGTATCAGGCAGGTTCACGGAACTTTCATTAGGGTCTACTTCAATAAACCCACTTTCATAAGTGCTAATTAAAAGTTTTTTTTCAAAACTCTCAACAAAATAGGTGTACCCGATTCCTTTAAGAAAAAGAACTATCTCTTTTTTTTCACGATCTATAAAAAACAAACTGTTGTCATCACTTACAAAAAGCTTATCTCCTTTCAGCTGAATACTCGATACATCTGAATTTCGCAGATTTTTACTTTCAAAATATGAAACAAAACTGTTCTTGAATGGAAGTACGTAAAGACCAGCTTCACCAGCACCAATAAGTAAATGCTCTTTGTTTGGAGAATACGCAATAACATTTACATCACCAAACTTTCCGCCTTTTAAAAAGGGATCTAAATGTGCCGATTTTGATAAGTTGTTTTTCTGTTTGTTATACTCATACAAACCATGAGAAGAAAACGAAACAAGATAGTTATCGCTATCTAATTGGAAAATTGTTTCAACATCTTCATCCCAAATTTCATTGTCTTTCAGGTTACTAATCTTTGAAATAATTCCTGTTTGCAAATCTAAAATGAATGCACCGTTAGTGCTAGAGACTAAAACCCCGTTTGAGTCATTCAAACTCATACCATTGATCTTTCTAGGCTTTTCGCTAATTAAGTCAAAGTCCAAGCGCTCAGTGTTTAATCGATATATTCCTTCCCCCCATGTCCCAATTAAAAAATTGTCTTCACTTTCATAAATCAATCGATTCATTCTTTTCGAAATTCGCAGCTGTTCACTGAGATTGCTAAGGGATTTTTTTCTAATATCGTAATAGTAAAGAGTATCCCCGCAAAGAATTAACAACTGGTCCTCATTACCATTTTTCACCATGTCAGAACAACTTAATTTTTTTAACGGCACAGAATCTTGTAATGACCCAAATTTGTTGTTTTGGCTATCAAGATAAAAAATACCACCGCCAATTAATGATACCCAGACTGTTCCGCTATTATCTATTTCAATTGCTGATACCTGATTAGCGCTCATGTGACCAGTGTAACTGTTATATATCTTTTTCTGCCCGGGACGAATCATCACCAAACCATTGTTAGTGCCGACCCAATATGTAGAATCATGCTCCTCAATTACAATCGGAATTATTCCTATCCCTTCGATGGTATCGACTGGTTTAAACAAATGATTCGGGCTAGAAAAAGAATTAAAATGAACAAAGGTCAATAGTAATAGTGTTAACCATCTACCATATGAAGTCTCGTTTTTGATAAAAAACAGCTTAAATTTGAATGAAGAGCCTTCTCTAATTTTCCAATATTGCTTCGAGAGATAACACATATGGAGAAACCTAATGAAATCATTATCATTAATTTTTGAACGTAAACGTGTTCTTTTAACTGCAATACTAATGTTCACGTCATCCACAATACCTACGAGTAATTATTTAGGCAACAAAAATCTATTTTTACCAGCACAGTTTGCCGGAATACTCGATGATTGGAGTAAATGCAAAAACTTAAGGGAAAAATGTGATGACGATGACCAAGGCATCATCAACCTAATCCTTTTTGGTTAAAGGCAAGAAAGCTTACTTAGCTGCGAAAACCAGTTTGAGTGTCAATACAAACGAAACCAACAACTGCGCCCCTAACACCCAGTCAAACTGCCAGTATTGCAGTTTGGCGATGTAGATATGCAGGGCGATATCTAGCGTTAGGGCCAGTAGTATCAGGGGTTTGATGATGTTGAGTGGCCAGAACCTTTGTTTTTCGCGTAGGGAAAAACGCGCGGTGAGTAGCACGAAGGCAATGAGTGCGGGTAAGCCAATGAGCAGGTGCATGTAAAGCACTTTGACTTGTGGGTAGAAGATGCCTAACAAGGCTTCGGTATTGCTGCCATAGCTGGACGACATGGCGATAATAATGTAGCCGCGCAGCAGATAAACGATGGCAAAATAGAAGATTTTGGGTGGTTTTAAATAACCGTCTTTGTCGTAATAATGCTCGGGATAAATCACCCTTTGCTTAGTGCCCGCGTTCGTATTGACGGTTTTGTTATTTGCGTGTCTATCCCTCATGGAATTAACTGGCTTTTAATGACCAAGCACATTGGCGGGATTGATTTTAGCGGCCTTTAATGCCGGATAAAGTGTGGCTAAAGCACTTAACAACAGTGCGATAAAAATGGTGACCAAAACATCCGCTGTATTTAATTGCGATGGTAAAAAATCGATAAAATACACGTCTCCGGATAAAATCGTAAAATCGAACAGAGCTTCAAAGCCTCGGGCAATGGCGGTTAAGTTTTGCGCTATCAATACCCCGGCGATACTGCCAAACACCACCCCAATTAAACCATTGATCATGCCCTGCCATACAAAGGTAGCCATAATCAGCGCATCGCTTGCGCCCATGGTTTTAAGCATGGCAATTTCCGCCTGACGTTCGTTTACTGCCATCACCAGCGACGACACAATATTAAAACAGGCTACGGCAATCACTAAGGTTAACGCGATATACACTACAAAGCGCACCAGTTGGATGTCTTGATATAGATGTCCTTGCGTGCGGGTCCAGTCGCTCATGTAGGCGTGTTGATTTAAGCGGTAACCCAGCTCGCGGGTTTTCTGGCTGGCGATAAAAGGGTCGTGATAAAAAATCTGCAAACCTTTGGCACCTGTAGTTACCTCCAGCGCTTCTGCCGCAGTGGCCAAATGCATAAAGCCGGTAAAGCTGTCCAGCTCGCCACCTAAATGAATTTCGCCCAATAATGTCAGCCAGATTACATCGGGTGAGGCCAGCTTTGAGGTGCCAGTTTTGGGTAATAACACTTGTACCTGATCGCCTATCTCCAGAGATAACTTTTCGATAATGCTACGCCCCAGGATGAGGCCCTTTTGATTAACCTGAAACTGTTGCCATTGGGCTTTGGGTATACGGTTAATAAGAGACGATTGACTGGCGATTTGGGCATCGATGGCGGTTAACTCCACCGCTTTATTGGCCTTGCCTTTTTGCACCAGGCCCGTGGCGTTAATATAAGGTTGTACCTGTTTAACTTCCGGTTCGTTGCTAAAGGCGGTCATCATGGTTTGCCAATCGGATAAGCCCTTTGCATCCACTGCAAACAATTCACCGTGAGGAATGTACGCCAACAAACTCTGGCGTAGCTCCCGCTCAAAACCGTTCATCACCGATAGCATAATGATGAGCACGGCACAGCCCAGGCCTATGCCCAACGTGGAAGAGGCCGAGATAAACGAGGTAAAACCGCTTTGTTTTTTACTGCGCCTGAAACGCGCTGCCAGTTGCAATGCCAGAGACATTAACCGCGCTCGCTCTGGTTATTTAACTTTGTGGCATCGTCTTGGCTGAGTTGACCATTTTTAAGTGACAAGGTGCGATCCAATTTGGCCGCCAGGCTGCGATCGTGGGTGACCACCACGAAACTGGTAGACAGCGTTTCTTTAAGGGATACCAGCAACTTATAGATGCCCTCACCTGCCGCATCATCCAGGTTGCCAGTGGGCTCGTCCGCCAATACCAATTGTGGCTCCATCACCAGGGCTCGGGCTATCGCCACACGCTGACGTTCACCACCGGATAACGCCGCGGGTTTGTGCTCCAGGCGTTCTGCCAGCCCCACTTTATCCAGCAGAGCTTTGGCTTTTTCATAAGCTTGTGCTTTGCTCATACGGGCGATTAAACAGGGCATGGCGACGTTTTCCAGAGCGGTAAATTCCGGTAATAAGTGATGTTGTTGATAGACAAAACCCAGGCGTTTATTACGAAATTGTGCCTGTTGTTTTTCGCTAAACTGGAAGATGTCCTGGTTGTCGAAAATCACCTTGCCTTCGCTCGGCTTATCCAATGCCCCCAGAATATGTAACAAGGTACTTTTACCTGAGCCGGAGGCCCCGACTATCGCCACCTGTTCAGCGCGTTTAATACTGAAACTCACATCGCGCAGCACCTGAACTTGTCGCTCACCGTCCTGGTAGGTTTTAGAAATATGCTGACATTGCAATAGTGTGGCCATAAATTCTCTTTATCTGTTGCTGCTCGGTTATGTTTTGGGTTCTACTCGTATCTTAAGGCGCTGGCTGGCTCAATCTTTAAGGCCCGCCAAGCCGGGATCAAAGCGGCTATCATACACAACACCAAAGATAAGCCGATTAAGGAGCTAATTTGCACCGGATCCATCACAATGGGTAACTTGCCTTCTGGCAGATAATTCACCACAGGTAACTGTAGCCAATGAATGATGTTGTTAATTTGGCTGGCAATAATCAACCCTGCTAACGCGCCAATCACCGTACCTTTAACGCCGTTGTAGATACCGTTCACTAAAAATATCTGCATCACTTCCCTGCGGGCCATACCTTGAGTACGCAGAATAGCGATATCGCCTTGTTTTTCGTTCACCACCATTACCAGCGCCGAGACGATGTTAAAAGCCGCCACAGCGACGATGAGTAGCAACATGATCAGCATCATGTTTTTCTCCATTTTAACGGCGTCAAACAAGGCCCCCTGACGCTCTCGCCAGTCTGTCCATTGCAAGTTGTGTTTTGCCAGTGCTTCCCTGACCTGCAAATAATCGAAAGCGTCGTTTAAGAATAAGCGGGTATCGGCAAAGCTCTCTACCCGTTGCCGCTGCAAGCGCGCGAGATCGCTAAGATTGACCAGTGCCACTTTGTCGTCTAATTCGGAGCCAATGTCGAAAATTCCGCTAACAGTGAATTTGCGCTGCGCAGGCATTTGCCCCAGCGGTGTGTAAATGGAAGTACCGGCAATGATCACCCGGATTTGATCGCCCACGGCGAGATTTAGTCGAATCGCCAATAAACGTCCAATCACGATTTGATACGCTTTGGGTTGCAGGCTCTCAAGGCTACCCTGGGCCATGTGGTTTTGCATTTGTTGCCAGCCAGCGGGTACGTCGAGATCGATACCTTGAATGTAAACTGGTTTTAGCCCACCCTTGGCCTGCAGTACCCCTTCAGTTTCGCTAAAAGGCGCTGCGGTTTGCAGCCATGGCGCTAAAGATTCAGTTGCTTCAACGGGCAGCTTTCCGGATACGATAAAATGCGGTGCCAGCCCTAAAATACGCTGTTTAAGCTGGTGCTCAAAGCCATTCATGACTGAGCCGGTAATGATCAACGCCATTAATCCCAGCGCGATGCCCGCCACTGAAAAGCCGTTGATAAAGGCAATAAACTGATTGCTTTTACGACTGTTGCTGTAGCGTAATCCAATGAAGATTGAAGCGGGTAATGACATTGCGAAACCTAAAATTTCAGATGGGTGTGGAGTTTAACCTTGAGCCTTTGGTAACTCAATCGCTACCTTGAATCTGGCAATTTTGACCTTGCGTTGACTGCCACACGATAAACGTTGCCATGGTAATACAAATTAAGGCTCTTTCGAGCCTTAATATTGTTTCAATTTACGTTGCCGATTAAGCCCGGTGTTATTTGGCTTTTTTCGGCGCCGCTTTTTTGGGCTCTTCTATTTCCCATTTGTCATCTTTAAACCAAGCTGTCCACCCCGTGGCTTTACCTTTGTCATTTTCCGAAGAAACATATTGCTGCTTGGTTTTGCGACTAAAGCGCACCAGCGTCTTGTTGCCTTCATTATCTACAGCAGGTGCGTCCGCCAGATAGCGAAGTTTTTCTGGCAGGCGGTCTTTGAAGCGCTGCAGTTCTTCCACCAATGGCGCGCGGGTTTCGCGGGATTTAGGGAAGTTATGGGCCGCCAGGAAAATACCTGCAGCACCATCTCTGAGCACAAAGTGGGCATCAGATTTGGTACAGGGCAATTCCGGTAAATCCACTGGATCGGATTTGGGCGGTGCCACCTCGCCGTTTTTCAGTAACTTACGGGTGTTGGTACATTCTTCGTTAGTACATTTGAAATATTTACCAAAACGCCCTGTCTTCAGCTCCATCGGGGCTTCACAACGATCACACTCAATCACCGGACCATCGTAGCCTTTGATCTTAAAGTTGCCCTGCTCGATTTCGTAACCTGGACAGGTGGGACTATTACCGCAAATGTGTAGTTTGCGTTTTTCATCGATAACGTAGCTATCCATCGACGTACTGCAAATATGGCAGCGATGGCGAGTGCGCAGCACCTGGGCTTCAGCTTCGTCTTCTTTATCCAGATCCACCACTTCATCGGCAGAAGTCAGATTCATGGTATTGGTGCAACGCTCTTTGGGAGGTAAGTTATACCCTGTACATCCCAGGAACTGTCCGGTAGACGAGGTACGGATCATCATAGTGCGACCGCATTTCTCGCAAGGAATATCGGTTTCTACCGACTTGTTGCTGCTCATGCCGCCTTCTTCAGCAGGCAGTTCCGCAGCTAACAGTTTTTTGTAGAAGCCATCGTAAAACTGATCCAGTACTTGTTTCCAGTTTAACTTGCCGTCGGCAATTTCATCCAGGTGTTGTTCCATGTTGGCGGTAAAATCGTAGCTCATCAGATCATTGAACTTCTCCAACAATCGGTCACTGACGATTTCCCCCATTTTTTCAGCATAAAAACGACGCTGCTCAAGGCGCACATAGCCTCTGTCCTGAATGGTGGAAATGATACTGGCGTAAGTAGAAGGTCGACCAATGCCGCGCTTTTCCAGCTCTTTTACCAAACTGGCTTCGCTGAATCGCGCTGGCGGCTTGGTAAAGTGTTGCTTAGGTTCAAGCTGCATTAAATTGAGAATTTCGCCTTCTTTTACATCCGGTAAACTGTTGTCTTCTTCGCCCTTGCGCTTGATTTGTTCCTGCACACGGGTCCAACCGTCAAACTTCAACACCCGGCCTTTCGCTGTTAAATCGAAGTCGCCGGCTTTGACCGTGATGGTGGTGGCGTCGTATTTGGCTGGTGTCATCTGACAAGCAACGAACTGCTTCCAGATGAGCTCATAAAGACGCTGTGCGTCTTTTTCCATGTCATTGAGGAAAGCCCCCAACTTATCGACGTTAGTCGGTCTGATGGCTTCGTGGGCTTCCTGAGCGCCTTCTTTACTACCATAATAGTTAGGTTTTTCAGGTAAATAGGCATCACCGAAATTACTTTCGATGTAACCTCGGGCACTACCCAAAGCTTCGGCACTCAAATTGGTTGAGTCAGTTCTCATGTAGGTGATGTGGCCCGCTTCGTAAAGACGCTGTGCCAACATCATGGTCTTTTTCACCCCATAACCCAGTTTAGTACTGGCTGCTTGCTGCAGTGTTGAGGTGATATAAGGTGCGCTTGGACGACTACTTGTAGGGCGAGACTCGCGACTTACCACTTCGTATTGGGCTTTTTCCAGCAGCGCTAAAGCGGCGTCAGTTTCCGCCTTATTTACTGGCTTAAAGGCTTTGCCCTGCTGTTTAGCTACCAGCATCTTAAAGGGCGTCGTATTGGCGGCGTTGTTCACATCCGCATGTACATCCCAGTATTCTTCCGGAATAAAGGCTTTAATTTCCCGTTCACGCTCCACAACCAGACGCACGGCTACCGATTGCACCCGGCCTGCAGATAAACCTCTGGATACCTTTTTCCACAACAGTGGCGACAGCATAAAACCGACAACCCGGTCCAGGAAGCGGCGGGCCTGCTGGGCATTAACGCGAGCCGTGTTGACTTCTCCGGGTTCTTTAAATGCTTCCTGTATAGCATTTTTGGTGATCTCGTTGAACACTACGCGATGAAAGGTTTTATTTTTATTGCCAATAATATTTTGCAGGTGCCAGGCAATGGCTTCCCCTTCTCTATCCAAATCCGTTGCGAGATAGATGTGGTCGGCATCTTTGGCGAGTTTTTTCAGCTCACTGACGACCTTCTCTTTACCTGCCATGATCTCATAATGGGCTTCCCAATCATTTTGGGGATCCACGCCCATGCGATCCACCAGTTTTTGGTATTCATATTGCTGAAGGTATTTTTGCTTTTTCTCTTCGCTGTACTCTTTTAATTCTTTTGCTGGTTTTTTCGGGGCAACTTTGCCCAATGCTTTTGTGGGCAAGTCTCTGACGTGCCCCACGCTGGATTTAACAATAAAATCCTTTCCCAAATATTTATTTATGGTCTTCGCCTTGGCGGGCGACTCCACAATAACGAGCGACTTGGCCATATTATACGTTCTAACCTTTACCTGACTGGCGATTGCTCATCCCCAGTGGAACATTACATTCATGCTGTTCTTAAAATTTCCTATTTTTAGGTATATCTGCAAAGTGCATAGAAAACAAGATTTTCTTCATAGATATCTTTGCTCACCGCTACAGCCCTTTAAAAATAAGGCATTCATGATTGGCACAATCATTAAAACACGTATAATGGCGACGCAATGCAAGAACTCAAGACGTATTCTGCAACTCTTCAGAGGAAATACATGAAGCAATACGAAGTGAATTTTGATGGTCTGGTAGGACCCACTCATAACTATGGCGGTTTGTCGTTTGGCAATGTCGCTTCCTCAAATAATGCACAGGCCATTAGCAATCCAAAAGAAGCAGCAAAACAAGGATTGATTAAAATGAAGGCTCTGGCGGATATGGGCATGCAACAAGGCGTATTGGCCCCACAGGAACGCCCAAATGTCCACGCACTGCGTCGAATTGGTTTTACTGGTAGTGATGCCGATGTTTTACAAAAAGCCGCTAAGCAGGCTCCACAAATACTACAATCGGTGTGTTCCGCTTCCAGTATGTGGACGGCAAACGCGGCCACTGTATCGCCAGGCGCGGATACTGCCGATGGCAAAGTCCATTTTACACCCGCTAACCTGACCAACAAGTTCCATCGCTCTTTAGAGCCAGTAGTTACCGGCAGAATTCTGAAAGGCACGTTTCACGACAGTAAATACTTCCAGCACCACATGCACCTGCCGGACAATGATCATTTTGGTGATGAAGGTGCAGCAAACCACACCCGCTTATGTGCTGATTATGGTCGTTCCGGTGTAGAGCTATTTGTTTACGGTAAAGAAGCCTTTGATCACAGCAAACCTGCACCACAAAAGTATCCAGCACGGCAAACTTTGGAAGCGTCTCAAGCCGTTGCGAGACTGCATGGACTGAGTGATGAAAATACGGTTTATCTGCAACAGAATCCCAGCGTTATCGACGCTGGTGTATTTCACAACGATGTGATCTCTGTGGGCAACCAAAATGTGTTGTTCTACCACGAAAAAGCCTTCCTCGATACGGAAGCTAAATTGGCTGAAATTCGAGAGAAGTTTAACGGTGATGAGCTGCACTTTATCAAGGTGAACGAAGCAGATGTCAGTGTTCAGGAAGCGGTTAAAACCTATCTGTTTAATACCCAACTGTTAACCTTACCCGGTGGTGAGATGGTGATTATTGCGCCGACTGAATGTCAGGAAAGCGATGCGGTTAACACCTATTTGCAAAAATTAGTGACCCTCAACACTCCCATCAAGCAGGTGAAGTTTTTTGATGTTAAGCAAAGCATGCGCAACGGCGGTGGCCCGGCGTGTTTGCGCCTGAGAGTGGCATTAACAGAAGATGAGCTGGCCGCAGTGAATCAACAAACCCTGATCAACGATGAGGTGTTTACGCGGTTGAATAGTTGGGTGGATAAGCACTACCGGGAGCAACTATCGGTGGCCGACCTCGCCGATCCGCAGTTACTCATTGAGTCGCGCACGGCCCTAGATGAGTTAACCCAAATTTTGAAAATTGGATCAGTGTATACTTTCCAACAAGATTAGAAACGATCTGCATATAACAAGGGGAGCCGGTCAGCTCCCCTTTTTCGTTTTATTGAAGTCTATTTTTGAAACTGCATCGCATCCACAATAGCGCGCGATACCTCACCTGCAGCACTCAAAGTGGACTCAGGCTCATCGGCATCAGTACCAGAGTGTTTGGTACTAACAAACGGTGCCACTTCGGCAATATCACCAGAGGTAATATTCAAATGCTTAGCAAACATTTCTATGGCGGTAATGGCTTCATCCGGTGAAATGCCATCAGGTTCTGGCGTGCCCGTAGCGCTCACGTATTCCGCGCCGATGGCATCGATATCAAAAGTGAGATAAATCTCGTCGATACCTTCTTTTTGGAAGTGCTCAATGGTTTCGCTGGCAATGGCCTCCATACCGCGATTTTGCACATCGTAATTCCAGTATTGCTTAACACCGTACTTTTCTTCCCAGTGCTCTTTCGGCTTGCCGCTGGAACGGATACCTATTTGCACTACGTGATAAGGACGCTCCAGATCGTTCAGTATGTGATAAGTCCAGGAGCCAAAACAAATATCAATCCCCAAGCGTTGCTGTAACAAATCGGTATGAGCATCAAAGTGAATGATGCCGACTTTTTTACCACGCTTTTTCTGTTGTTCAATGTAGGCTTTGGTCAGTGGGTAGCTAATTGAGTGATCGCCACCAATGGCAAAAAAGCGCGCGCCTTCATTAAGCTCATAAGCGGAGCGCACCACTTCGTAAGCGATAGATAATGGACTCACTGCCAACTCAAAATGCTCATTGTCGTACAACGCTGAACGACAACTTCTGACGGTGGCAGAATTTAGATATTTATCCATTAACAAATGCGGAATAACCCGAATATCGCCAATATCGTAGGCAATACTGCCTTCGCTAAATCGATCATACAGCGCCTGACGCACAAATAATGGTCCCCAATTTGCGCCGCGAAGAATACCACCACCAGTGTCGTGGCAAATGCCAAAAACCAATGGTTTGTCCACTTTGTAGTAACAAAATTCCTGCAGTTTTTTACGCCAGGCTTTTTCTGCTTCTTCACCAGTTACGCCGTATAAGCGGTTGTGCAGTACTTCTTTTTTTTCTTTGGCAGTTTGCACGGTAAAAACACCGTTGCCGGGCGCGCACAAATAATGGTTAAGTTTTTCTTCAGGGGTCAGAGACATTTGATACAGACCTTGTTTTTCACTCATTTGTAGGGAGCTACATTATAGCATTAACGGGCTGTTTGGGGGAGTTTCAGTCACCACCTCCTGGCAGAAAAAAGGGCGGTAAATAACCGCCCATTTTAACTGCATAAGTATCTACACTAATTGTCCGTCAAAGGGTATTTTCACAAGAATCCCCTGAGCCAAAAGGGTTTGAATTAGGTGGCGAAGACTCAACTGCGGCATCGACTGCAGACACACCCAGAGTATAAAACTGACTGGTGCGATTTTCTGAACCTGCCACTGGCGTGCTGGCCACAACATTAATAGTAGCCCAGGCACCAAACGATTTCGGATAACGCAACGCAACCAATGCCTGGCCATTTTCATCTGTGGTGACATCTCCTTGAATGGCTACAATATTACCGGGTGTCAGGTTTCCATCTCCATTGAGGTCCTCACCTTCATCCAGAATAGCGTCATCATCAACGTCTTCATTGGCACAGGAAGCCGTATATATAGCAATCCAATACTCGAAGGCGTCTGCACTGGGAAACGCTTCCCAGTAGCCTTTATAGAAGGCTGGTCGGCGAACCTGATAATTGGCATCACCTGGCTCGGCATTCGGATCTAATAATTCCGTGTATTTAACAGGAGTACCGGATACGGTTAACTCAACGTTAGGCACGGGGTTAGAATTGGCGTCGGTGACGAAGATAGAAAACTGTTTTTCATAACTATCGGTAGTGGGAGACAGAATTTCGTTGCCGGTTCCCAAAGAAATAAACAAAGCACGATCTGCCACTGTAATATTGGTCTCTGCTGCCAGTCCTGAAGTTTCTTCAGTTGCCGTTATTACAATGGCATCCTCAGATGTCACCGTATTGGAGGTAAATACCGTCGAAGCGATGCCGTTACTATCAGTGACCGCTGCAGGTGGAAATAAGCTACCGCCACTGACATCATCAGCAGTAAATCCTACTGTTACGCCTTTCACTAAGTTGCCAATAGGATCTCTTAATACCGCAGTAATGGTACTTTTCTGACCTCCAGGCCCGATGGAATTGGGACTGGCTGAGACAATAATAGAAGCCACTTCTGTGGCGACAAACTCCACCTCTATGCGAGCAGACACTTCACCGCCATCACTGTCGGTACCTCTGGCACTGACTATCGCTGCCCCCGCAGTCGAAGAGCTGGCAGTTAAGGTGACCTGGCCATTCTCATCAGTGGTTGCAGAATTGGTGCTCAAAGAGCCTCGAGTTGTGGTCAGGTTGACACTGCCCCCTTCATAAGGAAGTCCATCTTTCAGCCAGGTTACGGTGATAGTTTCATCGGTATTTAACGGCACATCTTCAACAGATTCCCGAGCAAAACTAAACTCATCTTCCTGAACAATGATTTCCTGTGACGATGAAGCATTTAGTGCGGAAGCAGAAATAACATCCACCCCAGATTGCACGGCGTTATAGGTTACCGTCAGTTGACCAGTTTCATCTGTAACAGGGGTTAGATTGTCCAGGCTCCCCTCTACCTGTGATGTTAAAGTGACTTGTTGATTAGCAATACCATTGCCATCAGAATCCGCCACTATAATACTGATATCCCCAGTATCGCTGAGAATAACCGAAGTGGGCGCATTAATGTTGATAACCGTTCCGGTTACATTCACGGTTAAGGTTTCAGTTAAACCGCCGGCCCTGGCAGTCAGAGTAATCTCGCGGTTCTCGGGATTATTTCGAGAAGTCAAAGTCGCTCTCGCCGTGCCATCAGCCTCTGTTGTGCCTTGTACAATGCTTAATTCGCCGGAATTAGAAGAAAAAGATACATCAATTCCCTCCATCAAAATATTGTCCTCGTCTTTCACCAGTGCAATGAGCTCTACTTCATCGGAGCCACTGGATGCGAGTAATAACGAACTGGTAAAAAAATCTAATGTGGCGGGCTGTTCCTGCGTTACCTGTCCGTCTCCTGCCGAATTAAAACCCACACTGTCTGTCACTGAAGTATCGGAATTTAATGTCGCAATTACGGAACCGGCGCCATCAACCTGCCCCACGCGCAAGGTGATAGTGGCAATACCATCGTTACCAGTAAGCGCAGTCGCGCTTTCTGGATCAAAAAATGCTAATTCGTTATTAGTGAGAGAGAAATTAATCAGCTGATCAGTTTGGATTTCACCTAAGCCATTAGTTACGGTTGCCTCCACCGTCAAAGGGTTGGCTGATGACAGGTTATTATCAACTTCGGCATCGGCATTGAGAATTCGCAAGGAAATCGCCAGCGCTCCTGAAGAACCATCACCCAGCGAGGTAAAGCCTATTTGAGCGGTTTCTCCGCCGCCTAAGGTGGCAGTAACCTCACCAGCGCCTGCGAGTGTGCCAACAATCAAATTAATACTGGCAACCCCGTCGCTGTTAGTTAACGCGGTACCACTTTCGGGACTAAAGGATGCCAGATCGGCATCATTCAAACTAAAAGTAACTAGTTGCCCTGAAACAACGTTGCCATCACTGTCGGTAACAGTGGCACTCACAGTAAGTGGTGTTGCGATGCTTAATTCATCACTTGCATTGCCTGTCGAAGCATCAGCAATGCTCATGGTGATTGTCAGTGTTGTGTCATCATCACCATCATCATTGTTATCGGTGTCGGTTCGGGACAAGCCGCCGCCTCCACCACCACAAGCCACAAGGGTTAATAGTGAAAAAGCCAGAAAAACTTTTTGCCACCCGGAGATCCATTTATTGTTGTTATCTGTCTTCCGCACTCTGGTTCCTCGCTCGTAAATTTTTATTCAGCTTCGCAAACAATCTTGTTAGGCTTGTTCCAAACAATAAATAAAGCAAACTCTATGGAACAAACTAACAAAAAATTTAGCCTGACTGCCCGAGTTTTTATCGGCATGCTAGCCGGGATATTAACCGGGTTTTTCTTACAGTTACTGTTTGATGATAGCGGAGATTTTCGCATTAGCCTACTTGGCGTGGAATTTTCAACGTATGGATTTTTAGTAGAAGGTATCTTCAATATTATCGGGCAGATTTTTATCGCCAGTTTGAAGATGTTGGTTGTGCCTTTGGTACTGGTTTCGCTTATATGCGGTACCTGTAATTTAAGCGATCCTTCACAACTGGGACGTTTAGGTGGCAAATCTATCGGTTTATACGTCGTCACCACGGCTATCGCCATTACCATTGCGATTTCCATGGCTCTGGTTGTATCTCCGGGCGAAGGACTGGAACTGAGCACTGATGCTACCTATCAGGCCAAAGAAGCACCTTCACTTGCCCAGGTAATTATTAACATGTTCCCCACTAATCCTATTAACGCTATGGCGCAAGGCAACATGTTACAAATTATCGTATTTGCCCTGCTGTTCGGCATTGCTATGGCAATGGCAGGCAAATCTGGAGAGCGACTCGCATCACTTTTTAATGATTTAAATGATGTCATTATGAAGTTGGTCACCATTCTGATGAACCTGGCCCCAATCGGTGTATTTGCATTAATGGCTAAGTTATTCGCCACCATCGGCTTTGATACTATTTTGGGACTGATCAAGTATTTTATACTGGTATTAGTGGTGCTAGCCATCCATGCATTTGTGGTTTACCCGGTGTTATTGAAGGCATTTGCGGGCTTAAACCCTATGAACTTGCTGAAAAAGATGCGGGAAACTGCCCTGTTCGCCTTCTCTACATCCAGCAGTAGCGCTACTTTACCTGTAACCCTTGAAACTGCTCGCAATAAACTAGGCGTACACAACTCTGTAGCTTCCTTTACCGTGCCACTTGGCTCCACCATTAACATGGACGGCACCGCCATTATGCAAGGGGTTGCCACCGTGTTTATTGCCCAGGTTTATGGTGTCGATTTAGCCGTTAGCGATTACCTGATGGTAATTTTGACGGCGACTCTTGCTTCAATCGGTACAGCTGGTGTGCCTGGTGTTGGCCTGATTATGCTGGCGATGGTGTTGCAACAGGTAGGACTGCCTGTAGAAGGTATCGCACTGATAATCGGTGTAGACAGATTGTTAGATATGACACGTACAGCAGTTAACGTAACCGGTGATTGTACTGTTGCCTGTATTGTCGCTAACTCCGAGAACAAACTGGATAAAGCAGTATTTGATGATCCAAAAGCAGACAGTGTTAATGAAGAACTCGATATGAAGTCTTTCCATCAGATTGGCAAAGACTGAATACTCAGTACTGAACTAAAAAAGCCAGTCTGATGACTGGCTTATTCGTATTTAAATCCGTGTTTTTAATGAAACGCTGAATCACGCCAACGGGCTAAATCTGACAGGGTGTTTTTCACCGACATACTGGCCGCTTCCGCTAACTTATCTGCCAATTTTTTCTTCGGTCTGAATTTTACTGCAAAGATTTCAAGCTCTTTGGCTTGCGACAACAAGTAGTCGTCTGAGGTTTGGATATCATCCACCAGATTCAACTCATAAGCTTTTTTGCCAATCCAGTGCTCCCCTGTCGCCACAGAATCAATGTCCAGCTCAGGACGAAACTCCTGAATATGAGTTTTGAAGAAATGATGAATCTCTTCCAACTCGGCTTTAAACTTCTCTCGAGCTTCATCGGTATTTTCACCAAACACCGTAAGCGTGCGCTTAAACTCACCGGCTGTATGCTGTTCCCACTCAATGCTATTGTTCTTAAGCACCTTATTAAAATTAGGCATTTGGGCGATAACGCCAATTGAGCCAATATAGGCAAACGGCGCAGAAACAATTTTATCTGCCACACAAGCCATCATGTAACCACCACTTGCTGCCACTTTATCGACTGCGACGGTAAGTTTAAGACCGCGCTTTTTAATACGGGCTAGTTGTGATGCTGCAAGGCCATATCCGTGTACAGCACCGCCCGGAGACTCCAGTCGCAATAATACTTCATCATCATCTTTGGCTATAGTTAAAATAGCGGTGATTTCCTCACGTAAGCTATCGACTTCTTTGGCATCCATCGAGCCTTTAAAATCCAAAACGAACAGTTTCTTTTTATGGGCAGTGTCTTTATCGGCGTTTTTTTCTTCTTTAGCGCGGGCTTTTTCCAGCTTTTTCTGCTCTTTTTCCCACGCTTTAAATTCTTCTTTGCCAAACACCATCGCTTTGGCTTTGTATTCCAGATCATGCAACTTGTCAGAAATTGAGCTGATATCCAGCTCCCCTTTTTCCTGCTTTTGTTTTGAAGCCAACGATACCACGCCACCAACGGCGAAGAGTATTGCCATCACTATGGTTACGGCCTTCAATAAAAACATGCCGTATTCACTTAAAAATTCCAATTAGCTCTCCAGAAATTTTCTTTTATTCAAGCTCATTATGGGGGTAACAAACCCGAATCCAATGTTAAGGTTAAAAATACAAAAAAGCCGGCGCGAGCCGGCTTTCACAATCGCTATACTTTATTAGCTTTTACTCTTATGGAACGCACTGTTAATGCGACGTTGTAAGAAGTTTCTATGGATCTTGGTGGCTTTGTCACCGCGACTCATATTTAGGTTATCTTCGATTTGCTCCAGCTCGTAAGTAGCAACTGCTTGGGCAAATGTAGGATAGGCACTTTTTGACTCTAAACCAGAAATATTCAACAAGCGATTAACATACGCCACTTGCAGATTCTGGCGGAAGCTATTTACGCTACCTTTGCTGTCATCTTCGAAAATAGCATCAGTCAAATCTGCGAATACCACTTCTAGTGGATATTCATTGCCATATAACTCGGTGTCTACAATACGCTCTACCGTGTTTTTATGCATGATATGTGAAAGTACAGCTTGTTGTGCTTTCAGGACCATTTCGTGAATACGTGGATCTTCATTTTTACCAAAGTTGTTAAAGGAGCGACGCTGCTTTTGCATCAAGTCATACAAAGGTTGCATACCATCAAATGCATCAGGTGCAAACAGGTTGTCACGTAATGACGACATTGCGGTTTTCTGAGTCACCGCAGGCGTGGGTGTAAATGGCTTGCTGGCACCATCTTGTCCCACCATCGCGCGATCCACATAAACACCACCAATGTAGCGAGAGGTAACATTCGCCTGACGGCTAAGCTCAGTGAATACCGCATTAACCCCCACAACCAAGTCGTTGTAGGAATCGCCGGGGTTCAAGGCTTTTTCTGTCATTTTACCCCAGGTATCACGGATCAACGCGAAACGATCTTTGGCATATTCAACAGCATCGCCCGACATATCAAAGATGTTAACGCGCGGATCAATATGACGTCCTGGCGCACGCATATCATCAGCATCGTTACCGAATGCTAATGCTGGATCAGTTGAGCGGCTCAATATTTCCGAAAGGCGTTTCTCTTCTGCTTCGGCGTCAGCAAGGCCTTCAGAGTAACCGTATTCAATTACCCAATCATCATAAGGACCTGGTTTATCGGTGTAAAAATCACCTTGTGTTTTGCCCGGAGGTGCATAGTTCACTGATGGGTAGTCCATGACAGAACCAGCCAGAATACCTTGAGTTACACTCTCATCATGAACCACGTCATTACTGTGCAACTGAGTGGCGCGCATGTTATGGTTCAGACCCAGTGTATGCCCCACCTCATGCAAAATCAGATAGTACATAGTCTGCTTTAACATCTTATCTTTTTCGATGTCGCCCATGCCATTAGCCATAGCCGTAGCTTGCGCAAACAAAAGGTTGCCATTCATGGCATGGCCTAATGAGCAGTGCAACCCTTCTTGCGCAAAGTGACCCAGCTCAGATTCCGAATAGCCATCACTCAAAAAGTTTGCCTGAATCCAGCGACCTTTCATAAAGGTGTATTCCAGCATAATGTCTGCTGCAATGATTTCACCTGTATAGGGATTGGCAACACTCGGGCCATAGCCGCCAAACGGCGGTCTGGGTGAACTAGTCCAGCGCAGTACGTTGTAACGTATATCATCCGCAGTCCAATCCGCATCATCGGGCTGAATTTTTACTTCAATCGCATTGCTGATACCGGCTTTTTCAAATGCAGTGTTCCACGCCAGTGTGGCATCGCGAATGGTGTCACGCCACTCTACAGGAGTGGTATTCTCGATCCACCAGGTGATAGGTTTAACCGGATCAGATACTTTTGCACCCGGGTTTTTCTTTTCCAGATGCCAACGGTTAATCACATCGCGGTAGTTTGCTGTGCGATCAGAGGTCATGTCATCAAACTGTTGCAAGAAATAACCTACACGCGGATCATCACGACGTGGTTTGAAGTTATTCTCGGGTAATTCAACAAATGAGTGTTGCAGTTGCACCGATACGTATCGCGGATCAGCGAGTTCGTTGTTTCCAGAGTTTTTAGGATTGCTATCTTCAAACACATATTCAACTATCATGTCGGTGTTTGCTGGAAAATTATTGATCTCCAGGATACGTGATTTGCCATCCTGAAACTTGCCCAGTTTAAAGCGTTTTGGATCTTTATCTGCCGCTGGGTTGGGCCATGGAGAAACCTTGTGAATATTTTCGTTTAGCACTAGATCGCTAAGACTAATGGCATATTTTCCATCTTCATTCATGTCGATTTTCGTGGATAACAACACGGCTTCGCTGATGTTGGCATCTGCGGCTTTGCTGATGGCATTGTCCGGGTCGAAATAGTAGCGAGGGTTCAAAGCGACAACATCGATACGATCAAAGTATTTGCGAAATTCAATCAGCTTGCCGTCGCGATAGCCACCTTTAAAATGCCCTGCATCCAGTGCACCATTAACAGTATGAGCCATGTATAAAAACGGCTTGTTCAACATGTCATCTGTAACCACAACCAGACCAGAACCATCTTCGTCATCGCGGTAAACATCGAATAAACCTGGGAAAGCGGTTTTCTCTTCCAGCTTTTCCGCCATGGTTTTTTCTTTCTCTTCTTCTGCGCTGTCTTCACCGGTTGCTTCAGTATCAGCCTCTGCAGCCGTTTCCTGCATCATTAAAAGCGCTTGGCTCTGTATATTGTCTTCGGTAGCTTCAACGTTAATCGCCATAGAAATGGCGGCTGCAAGCAACGTTAATCTGATGTTCCTCATATCTAACCCTGTCGTTTGATTATAATTATTAAGTCATGGGCATTTTCGAGGCGACTGTTCAATATCGCTTGCCCAAAGCCTTACAGTTTATAACAAAAATAAGCCTTCAAGGCTTATCAGAAATAGTCTGTTACGTTTTATCTGAAGGAAGGATCTGATACAAGTTCGAAAAGTGTAATATCGCGATGTATGCAAAGATGATCTACTGCGGAACTGTCCAGTCGATGATTGTGGCTGAACCAGGTTCGAGGGCTTGCCATGTGCTACCGGGTAAAGACAATACCACTCGACCCGATGTCACCAGGTTTTCGGTTTCTAACGCGGCCTTTGACAAATAGCTAAGTAAATCATTAAACCCGGGGTTATGGCCGAACAAAAATAGGGTATCAATACCCTGCTCTATACTCTCCACGAGTTCTATTAATTGCGCTTTTGAAGCTTCAATCAAACGGGGTTCCATTCTCAATATGTCATAGTTCCAGCCAAGCTCCTGAAAATAACACAAGGCAGTTGACCATGCCCTTGTGGCCGGCGAGCAAAGTACTAAATCGGGTAATAAATCGCAGCTCCTGGCCATCTCAGGAGCCTGCACCAAACCACGTTTATTAAGAGGTCGATAGACATCCTTTAGCGGATATTTCCAACTGGATTTAGCATGTCGGCAGAGGACGAGTTGCTTCATGACCTTCTCAGGAGATAACTCTGTCGTTAAAGAGATTGCTCATAAACTGTAGTACCAGTTTAGCAATTAATTCCGGTTGTTGAGTTAATTTTAATTGCGCTTTCATACCCATGATTTGTGCCTGAATAATGGTAGCCAATCCCTGTGCTTCGGCGTCAATTTCCGCCTCTACTTTACCTTGTTCAGCCAACACAAGCCGGGTTTGTTTTTCCAGTTCGCCGCGAATATCCAATAACGCCGACTTGGCAAAAGACACCAAATCTGGCTGCCGGGTTTCCAGTTCGTTAACGGTTTTAACTAAAAAACACAGCTCCGACGGGGCTTCTTCATCGCCAAAAATTGCTTGCTCTATCGTTTTCTGTAATCCTTGCCAGGCACTTTGTGCGCTAGCCATGGTGGTTTGCATACGCAACAAAGACGCTTTGCGATAGTGATCTAATGTTTTCAAATACAGTGTATCTTTGTCGCCGAACGCACCGTAAATACTACCCGGTCTCATATCCATCGCATGCTGTAGTTGCCGCATCGTGGTTGCGCCATAACCATTGCCCCAAAACAGGGCTGCGGCGTTGTCGATAGCTTCTTCGATATTTACCCGAGTCATAACTTATTCCACATCATTTTGAACAATCGTTCAAATTTAACTTGAACAAGCGTTCAATTGCAATTAAATTGTTTATGAAATTTACCGCTAATCGAGGAAACTTTGATGTCTGATTTTACCATCCACACTGTTGAGAGCGCACCAGAACAAGCGAGACCTGCATTACAAGCAAGTCAGAAAGCGTATGGCAGTATTCCAAATTTACACGCTGTAATGGCAGAGTCTCCGCAGTTATTAGAGGCCTATCGCAAAGTACATGAACTATTTACCCAAAGCTCACTGAACAATGAAGAACTAACCGTGGTTTGGCAGACGATAAATAAGTTTCATGATTGTCATTACTGCTTACCAGCACACAGTGCTGTTGCAAAAATGATGGGTGTAGATGCCAAACTCAACGATGCGGTGCGAAACGGTGCGCCACTGGGTAATGAAAAACTTGAAGTATTGCGCACTACCACGCTAGCAATGGTGGAGCAGCGTGGACAATTAACGACTGAACAAAGCAAAGAATTTTTCCGGGTGGGTTACCAAAACAAGGATTTGTTGGCGATCATTTTGGGAATTTCCCATAAGGTAATGAGTAATTTTACCAACCATGTGGCAAACACTCCCATAGATGAAGGCTTTAAAAAGTTTATCTAATGCTTTTGCGGGGCCAATCTATAGGCCCTGCTTCTTTGCCTTCTACAAGAATTCAGAAAGGATCTTATTAAGGTTTATCTTTGCCTTAACACGACACAATAAAAGGTAAATTCCCGCTATTTTACGGTGAATGAATATCGCGTCACCTGGCGGCGTTCCAAAATATTCTCGCAACCTTGCATGTTTAATTGCTCTGTCTTTCAACTTGAATAACACATCGCTTGCTGCAAAATCGTAATCACCATCGTATTGCATAGGTTCAAAAGCAATGGTCAAGGTGGCCTGCATTTCCTCTGTAAACTCAATTGGAACATCAGACTGATAAAAGCCTAATTCAGTTGCTAACCTGTATACGGTATCAACATCTCCTGAGAGCACAGCGCGGGCAATATCTAGATAAAATTGGCTTAGTTCTTCACTTATTTCTCGTGTCGCACCAAAATCTAAAAGCACTATTTTTTGTGAATCGCGTTGATATCGATAATTTGCAAAGTTCGGATCGGTTTGCATCAGCTTAAATTCAAATAGCTCTCTGAACAGCAATCTCACCAATTGAGTGCAGAGTTGGTTTTTCTGCTCTTGTGGCAACGAACTCAATACTTCGATGTCTTCACCTGGCTCGTAACTCATGCTCAGCATCGCTTCACCACACAATTCAGAGTGTAATGTCGGCACAACAAAATGCGCATCTGTCTGTAGCAACGCAGCATAGCGATTTAAAAAACGCGCCTCTATCTCATAGTCGGCTTCGCGAATCAGCTGTATTTTGACCTCCAATAACAGCCTGGTTAAATCAATATTCTCTGGTACCAATCCAGACATTCTGATTAGCGTACCTACGTTATCAACATCACTGTGTATTGACTTTGCAACTCCTGGATACTGAATTTTTACAGCTAATTTCTCGCCACTGAGGGATTCCGCATGATGCACTTGACCAATAGACGCGGCAGCAAATGGGTTCCTATCAAAGCTTGAAAATTGCGATTGCCAGTTGTCACCTAACAACTGTCGCATTGTTTGCTCTAGCTGTTCCTCTGGCAACACATAAGCATTGTCTCGCAATACCGCTAGCAGTTGATTGAGTTCTGGTGGCAACAATTCACCGGCATCCATCGATAACAGCTGTCCCATTTTCATGGCTGCCCCTCTGAGGTGGGACAATCGTTCTGCTAAATGATGGATATTTTTAGAGGTGAGTAATAACTCCTTGATGGTGGGTATCTTGCCCTTACTCAAGCTTTTCACACCATCGACAGCGACATTACTGGCCACCCGAGTCAATAAACCGCCAAAGTGAGTAAGACGAGCCCCGCGGCCCGATGGTAATGATTTCGCTTTTTTCATTTTAATAAACTTATTTTTTCTAACCGAGATAAAAGTCACGCCGATTCACCAAGGCGGGGCTTTTGAGGAATTAATGGCGTTGCAACATTGCCCCTTTAAAGCTAGGCTGCGCCACCTCAATATTGCGTAATAATATTGGCCACATTTTTAATCTATACTGAATGCCTGCAAATTAATTGGTGCCATCATGAAAGTAAAATTAGCGCTGTTACCCCTGCTTGCTACCCTGTTTTCTTGTTCAGAAGTAGCAGAGCTGCCAGAACCGGCTATCAGACCCATTTCCTGGGTTGAGGCTACACCTTCCACTTTTAGACAAATACGTCGACTATCCGGTACGGTTCAACCAGTTGAAGCAACTAATTTAAGCTTTGAAGTCGGCGGAAAGATCCAAACGGTAGCCGTAGACCTTGGTGATCGCATCGAACAAGGTCAGATTATCGCACGACTGGATCAAAGAAGTTATAAACTCGCGTTGCAATCGGCACAAGCTAATATGCAACAAGCAGAAGCCGCTTTAAGTGAGGCAAGTAACGAATATAACCGCTACCAGGAACTTATCGAAAAAGGCCTGGTATCAGCATCGGGCTTTGACAATGTCAAAGCCGCTTACGAATCTGCGGTATCTGCTGTCGATATCGCTCGCGCACAACTGGATATCGCTAAAAAGGACCTGGCTGACACTGAGCTAGAAGCCCCCTATGAAGGCACAGTGACAAAGCGTCTGGTAGAACCATCAATGCAGATAGCCCCCGGACAGGCCGTATTTGAGATAGAAGGAACAGATGGCCTGGAAGTTAAAGTTATGGTGCCAGAAACCATTATCACCCGCCTGAACAAAGATATTGATCTGGGAGTCAGCTACCCCGCTTTTCCCGGCCTGATTAGCACTGGAGTCATCACCGAACAAGGCTCGAGAGCCGAATCAGCAAATTCGTTTCCGGTTAATGTTTTTGTATTGGATCCGCCACCAGAATTGCGCGCGGGCATGACAGCTGAAGTTGATTTTGTTTTCTCGGGTGTAGGTCGAACTGGTCACGATGGTGAAATCTACCGCTTGCCCATTGCCGCCATCATGGCTGGTCAAGGACAGAGTTCTTATGTTTTCGTATTCGATCCCGACACGCAGACAGTTTCACGCAGAGAAGTTCAAACAGAAAACATCTTCGATAACCAAATCTTGGTTAGCACAGGTTTGTCTAAAGGCGAAATTATCGCCACAGCGGGTGTTAACTATTTGCAAGATGGTCAAAAAGTCAAACTGCTAGATAAACATATCCAGCAGTACAACTAAAACAAACAGACTGAAGGAATGACCATGAACTTAACAGAACTGGCGTTTAACTATCGAAAACCGGTTTTTCTGGTGTTGATTTTATTGCTGCTCAACGGCCTGTTTGCCTATTTCACTCTGCCTGCGAAAGAAGATCCCACCATCACCATTCGTACCGCTGTGGTTAGCACGCGTTACGAAGGTATGTCTCCAGAGCGTGTGGAGCAATTGATCACCCGCAAAATAGAGGAAGAAATACGCAAGATACCCGAAGTAGACAAGATCAGATCGACTTCCTCGACAGGCCTTTCCACCATTCACGTTGAAGTCTATGACCGCTACTTTGACCTGGATCTTATCTGGCAGGACCTGCGCAACAAAGTACAGCAAGCACAAGGGAAGCTGCCCTCTGGTACCCAAACCTCTTTTGTCAATGATTCATATGGTGACGTGGCTGTGGCTACTTTAGCTCTGACCGCAGATGGCTTTTCACCGGCAGAGATGGCTGACATTTCCACTCATATCAGAGATGTATTGTATTCAGTACCAGGTACAGAAAAGGTCGATATCTCAGGCGATCAAGATGAACGCATCTTTCTGGAAGCCTCTGGCGCTAAACTTTCGCAACTGGGGATCTCACCATGGACCCTGAATGCTGAGCTGGCAAAACAAAACATCATTATGCCTGGCGGTCAGATTGATACCGGTTCAAAAGCCTTTGTGGTGGAGCCAACCGGAAACTTTAACTCGATAGATGAAATTGGCGATACTCATATTTCAATTCCAGGCTTTGAAGAAACCATTGCCTTAAAAGATATAGTGGAAATCAAGCGAGATTATCGGGATCCGGTTTACCAACCCGCTTATTTCAACGGTAAACCCGCCATCATGATTGCCGTTAATATGGCCGAGAACTACAACATTCTGGAATACGCGCCACGCCTAAAAGCCAAAATCGACGAAATAATGACGACTTTGCCCATAGGTTACAACATCGATGTTGCTACATGGCAAGCCGATCAAGTAGACGAAACCGTCTCCTCTGTTTCAGTGAGCGTTATGCAGACACTGGTCATTGTGTTGCTGGTGGTGATTTTGTTCTTGGGTAAACGAACCGGGCTAATAGTAGGCTCAATCATTCCGTTTGTGATGCTGGTGACATTAGCCATCATGCATTTCAGCGGCATGATTTTAGAAAGGATGAGTCTGGCAACACTGATCATTGCGTTAGGGCTATTAGTGGATAATGGCATTGTAGTGGCTGAAGATTTTAAACGCAGACTAGAACAAGGTGAAACGCGAACGGATGCTATGTTTCAAGGAGGGAAAGAGTTAGCAATGCCACTGCTGAGTTCCTCCCTTACTACTATTTTGTTTTTTATACCTTTGATGTTGGCCGAGCATGCCGCTGGTGAATATACCCGCTCCATCTCATTAGTGATATTAATAACCCTTTTGAGTAGCTGGCTGTTAGCGTTATGCGTAACACCTACTCTGTGTTATTACTTCATTAAAGTGGATAACGACAGCGATGACTCCGCCAAAAGTGGCAAACAACCAGACAACTCAATGCTGAAAAGAGTCCAACAGTATTACAAGAGCATGCTCACGTGGATGCTCAGCCATCGCTTGTTATTTGGCGGTATTATGCTGGGGATTTTTATCCTGAGCATCTTGGGCTTTAACCTGGTTTCGCAACAGTTTTTCCCCGACTCAGATCGCAATCAATTAACCGTAACCGTTGAAATGGCCAACGGCACCTCATCCCGCACCACCAACAAACAAATGCAGGCAATTTTTGCCTGGCTGAATGATAGTGAGCAATTTCCGGAAATTGACAGCTTCAGCGGATATGTAGGATATGGTGGTCCGCGCTTTGTGCTTTCCTTAAATCCGATTGACCCGGCGGACAACAAAGGGTTTATTGTTATCAATCTCAAGAACGCAGAGCAAGTCTCAGACATGCAGCAGCGCTTACACAGAGGCTTTATTGAACAATTTCCGGATGTGTTTGCCCGGGTTGATAAAATGTTTCTCGGGCCCTCTGACTCCAATACCATCAAAGTCCAGGTGAAGGGACCGGACAAGGATATTATTTACGGTAAAGCGCAAGAACTCATGACGCTACTAAGAGAGATCCCCAACACCGTGGATGTGCGTCAAGATTGGGAAAACCTGATTGTCAAAGTACAGGTGCAGGTGGATCAACACAGAGCCCGCCGCGCCGGGATCACCTCAGAAGATATCGCTAATGAATTACAAGGGTATTTTTCGGGCGCAATGGTCACGGAATATCGCGAAGATGACGATATTATCCCGGTGGTTTTCCGGGCCAAAGAAAGCGAGCGTTTTAATCTCGACAGGTTACGCACAGTATCCATATACTCCAGCAAACTAAATCAAGCGGTACCATTGTTCCAGGTTGCTGACTTTGGTCCTGTGTATCAGTTTGCCCAAATTCAACGGGAGAATTTATTCAGAACAGTTAGCGTTCAAGCTCGTAATCTGACCATGTCGGCAGAGGATTTAAAATCCGTCATCGATGCTGATATTCAGGTACTGGCGAACGACCTCCCCCTCAACCACAGTATCGAGTATGACGGCGTTATTGTGGAATCAGCGGGGGCTGCAAAAGCGCTGAGCGCCAATATGCCAATGGTAATTGGCGTGATCATCATTCTGCTGGTGTTGCAATTTAATTCCTTTAGACGTGCCGGAATTATTTTATTAACCATACCACTTTCGATCATCGGTACTGTTATTGGATTATTGGTAATGAATGCCCCCAGTGGTTTTATGGTGACATTAGGTATATACAGCCTTGCAGGTATTATTATCAATAACGCCATTGTATTGATTGACCGAATAGACATTGAGCGAAACAGTGGTAAAGATGCCTGGAATGCTATCGTGGATGCCTGTCTTACGCGCTTAAGGCCCATTACCATGACCACCATTACGACAATAATGGGACTGTTACCGCTGATTGTTTTTAAAGATCCTCTGTTCTACGGCATGGCAGTGGTAATTGCTTTTGGGCTGGGTGTGGGTACCTTATTAACCTTAGGTGTGGTACCTGTATTATACGCCGCGTTTTATCGGGTTAAACAAAATTAATGTTATACCAATTCCTATAAACAAAGCAGGAGTCGTTGACTCCTGCCCCACTACTGGATAGCAAACTTATGCATTTGGGTTTCCAAAGCACCAGATGATACTCTGATAAGTTCTGCTTTGTTATGCGCACTTCTTGATACTTGCGCCGTATCCTGACTCATTTTATCTATGTGACCAATCCGCAGATCCGCCGCTTCGGCCAGTTCCAGTTGTTGCTCTGACGCCTGCGCAATGCTTTGACTCATCGTGGCACTTTGTTCAATTAAGTTGAACATATCTTGCAATGCCACACACACCTGATTAGAGCAGTCCACGCTATGCTCACTGGTCTTGATGCTGGTTTCAACTGAATCTATGGCCTCTTTCGCGACTTTTTGTAAACGCTCTATCATGTTGTGAATTTCCTGAGTGCTTTCTGAGGTTCGCTGCGCTAGTTGTCTGACTTCGTCTGCAACAACGGCAAATCCTCTGCCTTGCTCTCCAGCTCTTGCGGCCTCTATCGCTGCGTTTAACGCCAACAAGTTGGTTTGCTCCGCCACTCCTTGAATGACATGTAACACCCCTTCAATGTTTTGCACTTCGTCGCCTAAAACATGAATGCTTTCTCCCGCCTTTTCTATCTGTTTTTCCAGTTCATTGATAGTAACGGTAGACTCTTGAGTAAGTTGGCTGGCTTCATCCCCTTTGGTTTTCGCCTCTTGTATGGCGCTGGTGGTTAAAGCCACATCTTGATTTACGGTTTGTGCTGTAGTGGCAATATCAGCAATGGTTTTAGCCACATTGCCAGTTTCAAGATTCAAATCTGCGGTTAGCTTGTCAAGTTCCTGAGACTGCAACTCTGAATCTTTTACCTGTTGTTTTAAACTGTGGGATACGTTGCTTATCTCTTTAACCACTTCCGTCAACGCTTTTTGCATGTATGATATCGACCCCATAATGCTATCGTTACGGCAATGCAACGTGCTTAATTCGGTTTTTAAGTCCCCTTTTGAAACTCGGCTAACAGCCTTAACCACTTCTTTTATCTCTGCCCCAAGATCCTGTTGTAATCGCGTTCCAAAATAGAATAAATACAAGGCAATGCTGATGGCGATAAAAACTGACAAACCCACTAACCATCTAGCAATAGACCAATATCTGGCATCCACCTCTTTGAAGCTAATGCCGGTGCCAACATACCAGCCCCATATTGGCGTTTGTTGCACGACCGAAGTCAGGTTTACCACTTCGCCATTGCGCTCAGAAGTCCAGTCGTAAGAAACCAGTTGGCCATTGCTTCGCCGTGCCACACGCTCTACCAGCTGACCAATGCTATTGCCCTGAGCATCCTTAAAATCATTAAAGCTGGTATTCACAAGTTGGGGGTCGTGAGGCGCAGCAATAAAATTTAATTCCTGGTCCACAACGTAGACATATTCTGAATCGTGGTACTTGTTTTCCTGCAATATGGTTGCAGCAATCATTTTGCCTTGTTGCTCAGATATTTGACCTGAACGCGTCAACCTTTCCAGTTGAACAATAGTGGAAAACGTACTTTTTATTATCTGCTCAATACGCGCCAGGTTGTCTTGTTCGCTGGCAATCCTAAGTGCGTGTAACCCCAACAAGGCGATACTAGACATAGATGCGGTGATCACCAGTACCAGTATTGTCACCTTTGATTTTAGCGTGATATTGGAAAACATAATTTGCTCCAGATGATAAGGCCTTGCACCAGAGGTGCTCAAATCCTCGTTTACATCCTTGAACTGCGTTTTCTGTGTCTCTTACAACATGACAACGCTGTCAATTTCATCCGAAAAAATGGTAATTAAACCTTTGCACATCAGAAATGCATAACAATGAAACAATAACGAGTTATGACAACGCTGTCATTTTTTAACTAAAAAATCAAGAAAAAATAACATTTTTGTAAGAACCGAAGGCTGCAAAATGATGTTTACTACACCTTTTACTCTTTCTTATCTCTGACAACTGGCCACAATAATTGCTCAGCCGCTGAGATATCGGACATGTTTTCAACGCCATACTCTGTCGGATACCGTCTGGTTATTTTGGCCGTGCCAAACAAAACATCCCAGAAGAAAAGCAGGTTGCCATAATTGCCTTTGTAATGGGTAACACCGTCTTCCATGTGTTTACCATGATGGGCGCTGTGAGTGGAAGGCGTGGAAATAAGCCTTTCCAGGCACCACATTAAAGGTGACAGCCAGGATACTTTATACAATGCTTTGTCCCAACGAATATCGCTATGAGCAGCAAAAATAACGGTCATTTTCAGAACGACATATATGGCATACACCCACCCTGCCCCTAAATAAATGAGCACACCTGAAAACCAGATCCCCGGCATCAAAAAGTAGTAAAAGAGATTATTGCGATACACAATCCTGATGGACATATAACTCGCCTCGTGATGAGGTCTATGCAAGTTGTATAACTGAGGCACATTGTGTGCTAATCGATGCCACCAATACTGTGTCATATCATCAAAAACCAAGAATAATAAGAATAAAAACCAAAAGGGATAATCCCGCAAAACGTCCCGCCATTCGGGAAACGCGTAAAGTGCTAAGTTAAAAGACAAAAACAATACTAGCGGTTGGGTGAGCAACACTAAAGTAGAGGTACTGATGACTTCGACAATAGCATCTTTTGAGGATTGCCCCGGCTTTTTGAAAAACTGACTAAATATGATCTCCAAAAGAATAAAGCTCAAAAATATCCCTGAGATTATTAGAATTTCTGGTTTCATGGTCTTATCTACCTAACAAATCCAGGTAAAAGACTAGCAGATCTACTACAGTTAAATGCTAACTATTTAGCATTTGATAATTGTATGCCTCAATCACAACAGCACTTAGATTTTCCCACCTTTTTTTCTATGCTAAACGAGCCGGTTAAACAAGCGCTTCTCAATGCAGGTGCGTTAGTGCAATACGAAGACAAACAATTAGTACATCAGCGCGGCAGTAATAAAGCTGGCTTATCCATTGTTATTGAGGGTGCCGTGTTTGCAGGTATCACTGATGCGCAAGGCAAACAACTCATCGTTGCCATGCTGGGAAAAGGACATTGTTTTGGCGAATTTAGTTTGTTTTCCGAGCTTAACCGAACCCACGACATAAGCTCGATAGGTAATACAACGCTGTGCCAAATAGCAAAGCCTGTGTTTTTTCGCCTCTTTCAACAATACCCCGAATTAGCCGAAGCTCTGTTAAAAACGTCACTGGCACGATTACACATTGTCCTTGAATCTATGGATGCTTTGCGACGTCTTCCCTTACCTGAAAAAACCATCAAAATGATTTTGATCATGAGCTATACATCAGGATTCGAAGCCGTTATCCCGTGTCGCCAGGAAGAACTGGCAAACACCATTGGAGTATCCCGAGTCGCAATGGGCAAAGCCCTCAAGCAGCTACAGCACGACGGGTTATTAGAGCAGGCTTATGGGAAACTCATCATTCAGGGAAGAGATAAATTAGAAAGCTGGTTAAGTGCGCGAGACAGAGGCACGATTATTAGTTAGCTCACGTCTCGAGAAATTACAGCTCACCGCGCTGATAGTAACTTTCTAATTCATTCAGCAATTCAACAAAACTGCTATTTTTTACAAGGCCCTTTGCCAGTTCGAGACTGCACCAATGGCGATTGCGATGATGCTCCTGCCAGATGTGACGTGGCAAAACTTCAGAGACCTTCAAGGCAAAGGTTTCCACCGTGCAATTTGCCCCCCATTTGGGTACTTCAAATTGACCAATGCGAACACCAATATCCCCTATAATCCCACCTTCGTCACGGGCTTCAATTTGGGCAGTATATTCAGGCGGTTCGCCCGGCTCCATTACCCCTTTAGGAAAGCCCCAATGACGATTTTTGCTGGATGTTATCAACATGACCTGCAACTGTTTGCCTTTTAAACGCCATGGGATCACGCCAGCCTGACTATAGTAGTAAGCGGGTCTGTCCCGCTGCTCAACGCCCTGTTCTGTTTCAAAAGTGAAGGTTTTGGGAAGTGCTGAAGATGGGATCACTGTAGCCACTCGTACAGGTAAATCAGTGACCGTTGCGGGTTTTAAGGCGATTAAACAACAGCACTGAGCTTGTATACCTTCCAGCTCGACTGAATCCACTTCTGCAAGATTTAACTTCGGCTCAATATTTTGTTCAAAAAAGCGATTGGATACACACCATACTACAACCGCTTTTTCCTCACCTTCCGAAGTGTCCGATAGCATTTGCTCGGCACACATCTCTGGACGCGTCATTAAAGTAACATTGTCCCCGGTTCCGCCGGCGGCTTTAGCCATTTTAATCGCCAGTGGTTGTACGGGTAATTCACAAATCACTTTCACAATGCGATCACCTTGCTGCTCGATATGGTGACCAATTCTTTGTGCTTGCCGCTTCAACTTGTTCCAGGGAAGCTCCGATGTTTCGTTTGGTTGAGTGACAATAAGATGCACTTAAAAATCTCCATGTGGTATCAAGCGTGAAGTTTGCGCAACTATTTTATGATTTGCAATGATTTACTACTGAGAATTTACAGGCCCGGAAACACAAGTACGTTCTTCTGTTGCTCTAGCTATCCAGTGATCTCTGATAGCCTTCATGCGACCGGATTCCCGCCACTGAACAATAAGATGATTGAATGCCTGCAGATGAGTTCTGAATTCAGGACGAGCCTTTGAGAAAGCGAGGTATAGAGGTTGCACTGCCAGGTAAGGTTGCAAAACTTCAGTTGTATTTTTAAAAGCGACCTCTTCAGCTTCCGTCATATTTTGTGCAACGGTGTAATTCACCACAAGTGGATCTGCCACAATGAAATTTATACGGCCTTTGTGTAGCTTTTTAATATTTATCCAATCATCTACTGAAGGACTAATATAAAAGTAACCCTCTTCCATCAGGGCATCGAATTCTGGCGAATTTTCATAGCCCGCCACCACTCCAATGGTTTGCTCTTTCAGTGACAACAAATCACCATTAAAATCAAATTCATGATCGGTTCGTTTAATTAGAGCAACATTGCCACCAGAAAAGGGCTCAGACAAAACCAGGAGTTCGTCTCTGTTTTTGTGGGGAAATATGTCAGAGGGCGCATTCGGTGCAATGGCATATTCGGGGTAAAGGACATCTACATGACCGCTCTCAGCCATCAATACTGCTCTCTTCCATGGTACGAAATGGCTTTGTACCTGATAGCCAAGGTGCAAAAATGCCCCCACTACCAATTGCTGCACCCAGCCTTGTCCACAGACGTTTTCACCGATGTAAGGCATCCAATCTAAAGTGGCCATCTTAATGACTTTCTGAGCATCGGAATTGAATATCCAAGCACCATCAGCTCGCTTAAATCCCTCAAAAACGACAGGTTTACCTTCTTTTTCAATGACAACTTCGACAGAAAGCGCCTGACTTGGAATCAGTGACAACAGTAGAATAAACACTAACGCCGTTGGCCACCTATGTTTATAAACTCTGTTTTCCAACATTGCTCCAAAAATAGTTATCCGCCCTTTAACCTTAGCAAAGATATTGCTGCTTTCTTATATAGCAACAAATATTTAATGTTCAACAGCCAGATCAGTGCATCTGACGAAAACGCGTTGCTAAGAAATCCACAAGTACCCTGACACGATGAGACAGATGCTTGCGATGTGGATAAATGGCGTACACACCATAAAGATAGGCCTCGTTCTCTTCGAATAGTGGAATGAGTCTGCCCGCCACCAGATCCTGACTAATCACATACATGGGACAAAACCCAATTCCCAGCCCTGCCAAAGTCATACGACGCATAGAACCGGGCGAGTTAGACTCAAAATTACCATGTACTTCTACTTTGAACTCCTGCCCATTCTCAATGAAGTGCCAATGCCGGCCATGACGTAAATTTTGATCCACAAAACAATTGTGGTTCACTAATTCACGAGGATTTGACGGTGTTCCATACTTGGCGAGATAGTCTGGAGAAGCACAAACCGTCATGCGCATAGAAGTAAGTTTTTTAGCAATCATCGAAGAATCCGGGAGCTGGCCGATGCGCAGCACCATATCAAAGCCCTCTTCCACCAGTGCCACCCTGCGATTTGATAAATCAACTTCTAACTTGATGTCAGGATAAATATGCAAAAAGTCTTTAAGTGCGGGCGTTAGATGCAACTCGCCAAAAGACGTAGGCGCAGAAATTTTGATTCGTCCTTTGGGCGCTGCATGCTGAAATCTGACCGAAGATTCCAGTTCATCGAATTGCTCCAGAAGATCCAGGCATTTCTCCAGATACGCCTGGCCACTGTCATTCAGAGAAACTTTTCGAGTAGTACGATTAAACAGTTGTACATCCAGGTCATCTTCTAAGGATTTAACATATTTACTGACGGTTTGTACTGCCATATCCAGCTCTGCCGCGGCTTTGGTAAAACTACCGTTACGCGCCACAACAGCAAAAACCCGCATCATCTCTAACTTGTCCACAATAGCCTCCTTAACACCCAATTATCCACATATCATAGATTATATTTCCATAACAACCCAATTTATCTCCTTATCACATGGCTATAAGCTATTTCTGTCTGCCGAAAAGACTGAATAAACTTACTAACGTTTGAGGATATTAATATGAAAATTTATGACTTAGAATTATCTGGCCATGCCCACAGAGCCCGTTTATTTGCCAACCTTTTGGGTTTGGAATACAAGCTTATTCCAGTTGATTTGCTTAATGGCGCTCACAAGCAACCGGAGTATCTAGCCAAAAATCCCTTCGGACAGGTGCCAGCTCTGGAAGATGGTGACGTTACAGTCTATGACTCAAATGCGATACTGGTGTATCTGGCCAGCAAATACGATAACGACAGAACGTGGCTACCGGAATCACCTGAACTGGCCGCGCAAGTTCAAGTTTGGTTATCAAAAGCAGCGAACGAACTGCATCATGGTCCCGCAGCAGCAAGACTTATCACGGTTTTCGGTGCCGGATATGATCCGGATGTGACCATTCAAAAGGCGCATGCGCTATTAACCATCATGAATGAGCATCTACAAAATCGCACCTGGTTTGTAGGTCACAACCCCACCATCGCCGATATTGCACTATATTCCTACACAGCCCATGCGCCAGAAGGTGGTGTGAACCTGGCTCACTATCCGAACATTGTTAAATGGCTACAAAAAGTTGAAGGCCTGCCTGGCTTTATTGCCATGCCAAGCACTGAAACCGATGCGAAAAAAGCGCTGGCAGCTTAATCCGCTTTACTGACAACTGGCTGCCGATATTCGGCAGCAGTATCGGAGAGAATAGTTATGGGGTTATTTTACCGTTTTACAAAATATCTAAATCTCGCAATGACGGAAGGGCAACTGCAAGGAATTAACCTATTGTCTGGCCCAGACTCCGATCTGTGCCCGGCAACACATTTTGAAAGCAGTTTTTGGCCTGCTGAAACTGAAATTAGTACAGACAGCTTCTGCACTGATACTGAAGCAAGAAACTCTGAATATGGAGATATATGATGAGCAGCCTAAAGAGCGTTTTCCACGCGGGTGAATTAGCGATTCAAGAACGATTGGGCGTTTCAGAAAAAATGGCGCGATTCGGTAAAATGGTTATCAGAGACCACATGCCGCAGCAACACCGAGACTTTTACCAGCAATTACCAATGGTTTTTACTGGCCATCAAGATAATCAGGGACAGGTTTGGGCGTCTGTACTCTGTGCAAAACCCGGTTTCATTAAAACTCCGAACAACAAATCTCTGAGCATTTCGGCTCCTTTGTTACCCGGAGACCCTCTTGCTGAATCTCTACAACAAATCGTATCCGATGGAGAACTTCGTTTAGGGTTACTGGGAATTGAACTGGCAACACGACGCCGAAACCGTTTATCCGCTAAAGTAAAAAGCAGTGCTGAGAACGAGATAGAATTAGAAGTGCTGCAAACCTTTGGAAACTGTCCGCAATACATCCAAAGTCGAGAACTAAGATATCATGAACCTCAACAACCTCCCCAAGTATCAAGTTTTAACCGATTTGATACCATTGCAAAGCGATTGATTAACGACAGCGACACTTTTTTTGTTGCCAGCAGTAGCGGTAAAGCACTAGATGAAACCCATGGTGCTGATGTCTCTCATCGAGGTGGTAACCCGGGATTCATAAAAGTGGAATCGAATACCGAGCTTTTGATACCCGATTTTACCGGCAATAATCACTACAATACACTGGGAAATTTCCAGTTAAACCCAGCTGCGGGTTTACTATTTATCGACTTTAAAACAGGTGACGTACTTACCCTTACAGGAACAGCAGAAATTGTGTGGCAACATCCGCTAAAAGCACATTTTAAAGGTGCAGAGCGATTCTGGCGCTTTAAGTTGACTGCAGGACACCTTGTACAACATGCCTTCCCATGGCGTTTTAAATTGCGAAGTTGGTCGCCGAATACACTGATGACGGGCACCTGGCAAGAAGCTGAATCGAACGCGAACGCCGAACTGCATAAAAATCAATGGCACAAATTCACCGTAGAAGACATAAAAGATGAAAGTCCCAGCATTCGTTCTTTTTGGCTGAGTTCCGAACGAATTAGCGCACCTGATTTTAAGGCAGGACAATTTATCACCGTCCGCGCCGAAATTGAGGGCAAAAAAGTCAGTCGAAACTATTCGATATCCAGTTCGCCTCACGATAAACGCATTCGCATCAGTGTGAAAAAAGACGGATTATTTTCCCGCTGGTTACACGACAACATCAACTCAGGTGATGAGCTTGAAATAAGGCTTCCACTGGGGCAATTTTTCTTGGAAGCATCAGATAGGCCTGCAATCCTGCTGTCTGCAGGTGTAGGCATTACCCCTATGGTCTCAATGTTTCGCTATAGTGTGCAAGAAAGCCAGCGCACCAGAAAGCCTCGGGAAATACTCATGATAAATACCTTCTCCAAAGCGCGTGAGCGGGCATTTTTTGAAGAAATTAATCAGCTTAGCCATCGTTCTGAGGGCTTTGCCAAAGCCATTTGGGCAGTCACTGCAGCAGAGACCAATGCGCGCCCGGGCAAAGATTACTCAGTGGATGGACGTATTGATCAACGCCTGTTACAACGAGTTTTGCCTTTGGGTAGCTATCATTTTTATCTGTGTGGACCCGCTACTTTTATGCAGGATATGTACGATCTCTTAATTCAATTAGGCGTACCAGATCAAGATATAAAAGCGGAGTCATTTGGTCCTGCTAGCCTTAAACGCATTAAACAGGTGTCTCAAGCAAGACCTGAGGTCGCAACGACATCAGAGGCTGCAGAAAGTGCGGTGATAACCTTCGCCCAATCACAAGTAGAACAGGCATGGAGTCCTGAAGAAGGTAACTTACTGGATTTCGCCGAAGCCCACGGGCTCACACCAGAATTTGGTTGCCGAACAGGAAGTTGCGGTAGCTGTAAAGTGAATATCACACAGGGTGAAGTCGTGCATGACAGTTCAAAAACTTTTGCCACAGAAAAAGATGAAGCACTGTTGTGCTGTGCCAAACCCAAAAAAGGAAAAGACAACCAACCCGTAAGGTTGACGATAAAAATGTGAGTGAAGCCATTGCCTCACTCACATAGAGCAGGCCTAGAAAAAAGTGTAAACCAGAGTCGCTGCGGTTTCCGTATCCAGATTATCCACACCATCGTCGACTTCGGTATTGTGCTTCAATATCACTGAAAACTTCATGGATAGCGCTTCAGCTAATTTGGCGGAAACAGAGGTTTCAGACTTAGATTTAGTATTGTCACTACCAACTTCAGTACTGATTATTTGCTTAAAATTGGCAGTATCAGAAATCTTCCACGAATAATTAATTGCGCCACGAACGATAAAACCACTAGCATCTTCACCGTCAGTTTTCTCAGCAAAGGAATAACCCGGACCAACACTGTAACTAAACTTCTGAGTGGGAGATTCAAACCAAACGCTGTTCCAACCGCCAGCAAGCGTGGCTTGATAATCAAAACTCGTGAAACGGTCGTCCTCATAAGATGCGAAGGCGAACAAACGATTTTGTGGGTTATCCAGTTTGTAATTACCCTGTGCAGACAAAAAATAGCGCTGTGCCGAAGTCTGACTCTCGTCTTCGCCGAGGTCATTTTCTACTTCCTCTTGTTTATACAAGCCCTCAACCAGATATTCGTTACTCCAGTCAGTTAACTCATGGGTAGCACTCAATCGACCTTTTACGGAAGTGGTCTCAGTGTTACCTGTTGTGAAGATCAGGCCTAGCTCGCCATCTAAGGTAAAATCTTTTCGTTCTTCAGCATAAGAAAAGCCACAGCTACTCAGTGCTGCTACTAACAATAATTTTTTCATTGTGTGTACTCTATTTTTTTGATTTGGGAAGCGCTGAGGCACCCCCCTTTTTATAAACTTGCGAATTGTAACTAGTTTTCTGTTTTGTGCAGATAAACATCCATTTGCGGGTACGGAATGGTGATATCGTTCTCATCCAGTTTAATTTTTATATTTTCAATCAGGTGCCAGTATACAGGCCAGTAATCAGCTGTATTCACCCAAGGACGCACGATAAGATTAACAGAAGAGTCTGCTAATTCACTAACGGCAATGGTCCATGCCGGATCTTTCAGGATACGCTCATCAGCAGCGACAACCTCTTCAATAACCGTTTTTGCTTTGCGAATATCGGCATCGTAGCTGATGCCTATTAACAGGTCTACGCGACGCGTATTTTCGGTAGAAAAATTGGTGATCGCGTTACCGGTAATAGAAGAATTAGGAACAATAACCACTTTATTGTCGGGTGTTTTTAATTTAGTCGCAAACAACTTAATTTCCTGTACCGTTCCCATCGTTCCCCCAACTTCGACAAAATCACCAGCTTTGAAAGGACGCAGTACCACAATAAGCACACCTGAAGCAAAGTTTGACAGTGAACCTTGAAGTGCTAAACCAATGGCTAAACCTGCCGCACCTATAACAGCCACCAGTGAAGTAGTATCGATGCCCAGTTGCGACATAGACGCTATCAACACCGCCAATAAGGCGATAACATAAATGATGCTGCCGGCAAAACTCACTACGGCGGCATCAACACCTTTTTTGGCCAGCCCTTTTTTAATGAGATTTACCACCATTTTGGCAATCATGTTACCAATAATCAGGATGACTAATGCCAAACCAATCTTGATACCCCAAGCCATTAACATCTCTTGTTGTATTTCCACGTTATCTCCCCAAAAGTGTATTTTATTCGTGTTCCATTACCATTATCCACGAGAAAAACGAAATTCAAATTAAACTTTTGGAGGATAAACTCCAAAATGTCTAAAAATATTCAAATAATCACTTAACAGTGTTCTGCTGTTTGTTTACTCTTCGTGTCTTAGCAGGAGTAATTAAGCAACATGAAAACAATAGAAAAGTCCAGCAAACTCAATAATGTATGTTACGACATTCGTGGCCCGATTTTGAGTGAAGCGAAACGCCTCGAGGATGAAGGGCATCGAATACTAAAACTGAACATTGGCAACCCCGCCCCGTTTGGTTTTGAAGCCCCGGAAGATATCCTAAAAGATGTGATCCATAACCTGCCCAGTTCTCAAGGTTATGCCGATGCCAATGGACTTTATGCCGCTCGTGTTGCGGTAATGCAGTACTATCAACAGCGCAACATCAAGAACATTAATATTGAAGATGTTTTTATTGGCAATGGCGTTAGTGAACTTATTGTTATGGCAATGCAAGCACTGCTGAACAATGGTGACGAAGTTTTACTGCCCTCGCCCGATTATCCGCTTTGGACGGCAGCCGTTAGCTTGAGCTCGGGTACTCCGGTGCATTATCGATGTGACGAAAAGTCTAATTGGTTTCCGGATATCGAAGATATCAAATCCAAAATAACATCCAATACAAAAGCTATTGTACTTATCAATCCCAATAACCCAACTGGTGCCGTGTATAGCAAAGATTTGCTATTGCAAATTATTGAAGTAGCCAGAGAGCATGGCTTGATGATTTTCAGCGACGAAATATACGACAAAATCGTTTACGACCGCGCCAAACACATCTCTATTGCTAGCCTTGCTGATGATATCTTTTTCGTTACTTTTAGTGGTTTATCTAAAAACTACCGGGTTGCGGGCTTTCGCGCTGGCTGGCTGTTTATTAGTGGTAATAAGCGCCTGGGCAAAGGCTATATTGAAGGTTTGAATATTCTGTCATCAATGCGGATGTGCGCCAATGTGCCCAGTCAACACGCTATTCAGACAGCATTGGGGGGCTATCAAAGTATTAACGAATTAATAGCCGAAGGCGGCCGACTGCGCACTCAACGGGACATTGCCTTTAAAATGTTGAATGACATTCCCGGCATTAAATGCGTTAAACCCAAGGGCGCCATGTATTGTTTTGCTAAAGTCGATGAGAAGAAGTTTCAGATCAGAGACGACGAACGCATGATTTTGGATCTACTGCGCCAACAAAAAGTATTATTGGTACATGGCAGCGCCTTTAACTTCTTCGAGGGTATCTATTTCCGATTGGTGTTTTTACCCCATCAGGATCAGCTTGTACCCGCTCTTGAAGGGGTCCACGAATTCTTTTCAACTTACATTCAGGAATAAATAAGTAGATGCACAAGAAGAGCCATTTTTTCGCTCACATGGCACGTATGAAACTCATCCAACGCTGGCCATTGATGCGTAACGTGCACCAGGAAAATGTTCAGGAGCACAGTTTACAGGTTGCAATGGTGGCACATGCACTGGCGTTGATAAAAAATCGCTATTACGACGGCAATGTTGATCCGAACCGCGTCGCAACAATCGCGCTTTTTCATGATGTTTCAGAGGTTCTTACTGGGGACTTACCTAACCCTGTAAAATATTTCAATAACGCCATAAAAGAAGAATACAAAAAAATTGAAAAAATCGCCGAACAGCGCCTGATTGGAATGGCACCTGAAGAATTCCGCGATGACTACGCGCAACTGATCGACCAGCAATTTCACTCCGACGAAGAAGCCTTTCTGGTAAAAGCAGCCGATGTAATTTGCGCCTATTTAAAAACTCTCGAAGAACTGGCAGCCGGTAACAAAGAATTTAAGCTCGCCAAAAAGCGCATGGATCAGACGCTAAAAGACTACCACTCACCTGAAGTGGAATATTTCCTGGAGGCTTACGTGCCCAGCTTTTTGCTAAGTCTCGATGAAATCACATTAGACTCAGAATAAACGGGCCAAGGCCCGTTTATTGTTTTTTAGCACCACCTAAAACCAATTCGGGCCAAGCCATACCCTCACTCAAATTTACATCGCCAAAAACTTGACCAGAAACTAAGCGCACAGTAACGTAATCAAAAACCCTTGAGGATAAGTGTTGACTAATCAATGGCATGAGAGGCGGTTTGACAATCGCACGGTGCGCGAAGGCGATCATCGTACCCCATTTCAACGTGATAAAGCCCGTATTCTGCATTCCGCAGCATTCAGACGCCTACAATCAAAAACACAAGTATTAGGTATTGGTATCGGTGACTTTTATCGCACTCGCCTGACTCACTCATTGGAAGCTTCTCAAATTGGTCAAGGCATCTCTGCTCAATTAAAACTCAAATATCCGGATTTAATGCAAGAGCTCGGACTGGATAGCACCTTGATTGAAGCGCTCTGCCTGGCCCATGATATTGGTCATCCTCCCTTTGGCCACGGTGGTGAAGTAGCGCTAAATTTTATGATGCACCAGCACGGTGGCTTTGAAGGTAACGGCCAAACTTTCAGAATAGTTACCCGTCTTGAGCCCTATACCGCTGAACATGGTATGGACTTATCTAGAAGAACGCTGTTAGGTCTGGTTAAGTACCCCAACACCATTGACGTGCTTCAAGGCGAGTACCCTCAAGAAAAGATACAAGATTTTCGTAAAGTCAAAGCGGGTCAATGGCACCCTCCGAAAGGGCTTTTCCTCGATGACAGAGACGCGCTTGAGTGGTTGCTAGCCCCATTGAGCAAAACAGACCAGAAGCTTTTCCAACAAACCCTATCCCCTCGACCTGGCGCTCACAAGAAAAATCGATTTAAATCATTCGATTGTTCCATTATGGAGCTGGCGGATGATATTGCTTACAGCATCCACGATTTGGAAGACGCCATTGTGATGGGAATTGTTAATCAATCCACATTTGAACGGGAACTGCTGGGCCCGATACAGGATATTAAAGAAGCAACCTGGCTCAATAACCACTTGCCTGGGCTAAGTCCACTGCTTTTCAGTGAACATCCCCATGAACGAAAAAATGCCATTGGCGCTTTGGTGAATGCGTTTATTACCAGTATTGAGGTCGGTGCTACCGATCCGGGTTTTGATGAGCCACTACTCAAATACAACGCCACATTTCCCGATGAGTTTGAGCGCGCACTTACCGTCTTCAAAACCTTTGTTTATCAACGTGTTATTCGAAAATCAGAGATCCAACAGTTAGAGTACAAAGGCCAGTTAGTGGTTATGGAACTATTTAATGCGTTTTCTTCTGATCCAGAACGTCTGCTTCCTGAAAATACCCAAAAACGCTGGCATAAAGCCAAAGAGCGAGGCAGTGAAATACGGGTAATTGCCGATTATATTTCCGGTATGACAGATGAATTCGCCTCAAGAATGCATGGAAACTTGTTTTTACCCAAAATACAGGGTATCAATCACGGTCAATTCTACTAGAATTAATTAAACGCCAGCGTCGTAATTCCGTGAATATTAAAGTTTTTTCGATTTTGGCAGACAATTAATCAGGCACTAAATCAAAATAAAATTATGGCTGAAGCAAAAACAATTGAAGATATAGAATTCGAAGTGACTTCCGAAAACACAGATGACACGCCTGAATTTTGTATTGAAGGTATTGAGGAGCAGACTTCCTCAGAACCAGAATTCAGCCTGACTGAAGCCGCTGAAGGAGATAATTCTGCTGATGGTAACTCTCCAGAAGAGAAGTCACCAGAAGATGAAGTGCTTCTGACTGACTCTTCGGCGGAAACTGAGACAACTCAATCACAAGATACGATTTCCTCCAGCTATTCAGACGATATCCTCAGCCAACCAACAACTTCAGAGAACGAAATAACGCCCTCAGAGATTGATTTAAGTGATAACGAAGCGATAGACGTGGAATTAGATTCAGATCTTGCTTTAAGCCACTCTGCAGGGACTTTACATGTGCAGCAAGCTCACCAGTTGGAGATGTCATTACTGGAGAGAATTGATGACCTGATTCAAACTTTACAAAAAAGGAATCGGCCTGGCAATTCTCCAGAGCAGCTACCGCACAAGCAATTTGCAACAGGTTTGCACTACATTAAACACGAGAACAACCATTACCTTGGTGCCAAATGGTTGCGCAAAGCAGCCATGCAAGGACATGCAAAAGCACAGTTGTATTTAGGCATGCTGTTTTTACAAGGTAATGGTGTGCCGAAAAGCCTGTTTCACGCTTATGCCTGGTTTAGCTTAGCGGTTTGTCAGAATATCCCGGAAGCCAAAGACGCCCGCAAAAAACTAGAGCGCCACTTAACCGCAAAAGAAATAAATGCTTCTCTGAAATATGCGGCTGATTTACTGGATAAAATTCATCAACCTTAATTAGAAAGTGTTAAACTTTACTGCACAAAATTGTGCTGTAAACATCAACACGCTCCAGTCTTTACTACAAAATTTTTGAGATTTTTTAAGCCGAACCGGGTCCTATACGTATAGTGCTTAAAACAAATCGAGAAGTCTGTAACCAATATGTTGTTTAAAACCAAGCTTAAAACTACCTTGTCAGAAAATGACGTTACTGCTGAAAGCGTCTTTTACAACAGACGCAATATTCTCAAATCCATGGGTTTCGTAGGTGCCGGCTCATTACTTTCGACCTCCCTTAAATCGGAGGCTTCCAGCTGGTTTGGTAACGATGATAAATTTGAAACCAAACCACTTGAATACATCAGCAATAGTAAATATCAGGCAAGTGACAAACTCACCCCGGAATCAAAAGTCACCTCTTACAATAATTTTTACGAGTTTGGGACAGGTAAGGACGATCCCATTGAAAATGCACAAGGGCTAACAGTCGATCCCTGGAGCGTGGTAATAGACGGTGAAGTAGAAAAGCCACTCAAACTAAATTATGACGATTTATTCTCCAGCTTCGATATTGAAGAGCGCATTTATCGCTTTCGCTGTGTAGAAGCCTGGTCAATGGTGATCCCTTGGTTAGGCTTTCCTTTACACAAACTGTTAAACAAAGCCGTACCCACTACAAAGGCTCGTTATGTTGCGTTTGAAACGCTATACAGACCAGAAGAAATGCCCGGTCAAAAAAGTCGCTTTGCGGGTGGCGGTATTGACTATCCCTATTTAGAGGGATTGCGACTGGATGAAGCAATGCACCCCTTAACCTTTATGTCTGTAGGCCTATACGGTAAAACCTTACCGCCGCAAAATGGTGCACCTTTCAGGTTGGTTGTCCCTTGGAAATATGGTTTTAAGAGCATTAAATCTGTAGTGAAAATTACACTTACCAGTCAACAACCTCCTAATACCTGGAATATTTTGCAGCCAAGCGAATATGGATTTTATGCCAACGTGAACCCGGAAGTTTCCCATCCAAGATGGTCACAAGCCACTGAACGTAGATTGGGAGGCGGTGGATTGTTAGGCAGCAACCGCATAGAAACTCAAATGTTCAATGGTTACTCAGAGGTTGCCGAGTTATATAAAGGCATGAATCTGAGAAAGTATTTTTAAATAAGATGATAAGGATATCTGCAAAACACATAATCCTATTCAAAACTCTCATTCATGTTTTGAATCTTGGGTTTATTCTAACCTGGTACTACTGGGCACTTACCGATCAGTTAGGTGCCGATCCGGTAAAGACAATTATTCATTTTACAGGTATGGGGGCACTCAACCTGTTGTTGCTGACCCTTCTGGTAAGCCCCACCGCAAGATATTTAAAGCAAGCCAAGCTGATGAAACTCAGGCGCTTGTTTGGCTTATATAGCTTTACATGGGCACTATTGCATTTGAGTAATTACATCATTTTTGATTTGCAAATGGCCTTTGAAACCTTGCTGCAAGATATCATAAAGCGTCCATACATTACCGTAGGGTTTACAGCCTTTGTAGCGCTTTTGGCACTAGCAATAACGTCTAACAAATTCAGTCAAAAAAAACTGAAAAAACGTTGGCACGATCTACATAAACTCATTTACCCCGCCAGCATATTGATTGCTCTTCACTTTATCTGGTCTGTGAAAGCGTTAGACCTGGAACCCATTTTTTATTGGTTGTTACTTCTTATGCTATTGGCGACCAGGATTCGATATGTACAAAAGAGACTCTTTGCTTAACTTGCGTTTTTGGCACGTATAAAAAATATGCAAAAATACACTTGACTGTTTATTAATACAGTATTACTGTTTTGCTATACAGTATTTTATACAGGTGTTAATTATGTTTATTATCGAAACAGAGAATCAGTCAGTTAATGCGCTTAACTCATCTTTGAGCAGCACCCCAGTTGCCAGAAGGAATACTTCTGGCGCCTCTTCATCTTACAATTTTGATGAGATGGCGAAACTCAGAGCCCTATTTCTTGGCTTAATTCGACAAAAGCGTTGGATTTATTTTTTAAACGATGAGATTAAACTACGAGCCAATCACCTACCAGTGTTACAGGTTAAATTGAAGCCCCATCATTGTCAGTATGAATCTCTGCAAAAAATTATTGTTGCGGGTAACTGCAGCGCAGTGGTAGTAGAAAACAATAGATTAGATGACAAACAGCTAGAGGATATTCTGGCACTGGGAATCGCCCATAGAGTTCAGCTAATTTTGTTGGAAAATATTCAGGACAGTGAGACACTGCATTAAAGCTTTCCAGTTAATATGATGTATGCAAACTTGTTATTGTTGTAGCGGTCGTCCATTTGACACCTGCTGTAGACCGCTATTGAATGGCGTTGGACATGCCATAAACGCCGAGCAGCTTATGCGCTCTCGTTATTCTGCTTACAAACTCAGCAAGTTTGATTACATCCTGGACACCTATGGTGCGGCCCAAAAAAGTCGGCTTAGTATTGAACAGTTGAGGGATTCTGCGCAAGGCACAATCTGGATAGGACTGGATGTGGTTGGTTTTAAACAAGTCAGTGAATCCCAAGCCTTTGTAGAATTTAAAGCTTTCTACAAAGACAATAATCAGTTCTTTCAGATGCACGAAATATCCGAATTCGAATGCCAACAAGGCTTGTGGAAATACACCAGCGGACAAATTCAAGAAGATAGTGGCAAAATCAAATTGTCCCGGAATGCCCCCTGTCCATGTCAGAGCGGTAAGAAATTCAAACAGTGTTGTCTGTCTACTGTTGGGTAAAAACCTGAAGCAAGCCAGGTTTTTACTCGCAAAATCAAGAACTAATCTAAACCTTTTTCTTTCACATCGGCGATAACATCATAAAGTAAAGTTTCATCCACCTTGATATCTTCCCCTTGCAGATTTTTGATCTTCATTTGCGTAAACACATCACAATTTGCCGTAACGTCATCGGGAATTCGCTTAACGTCGTTGTGCAGCGACAGCGGTGTGGGATGCATGTAAGCCAGCAATTTCGCTGAAGGTAAATCATTGCGGTGGATGGCCTCAGCAAATTGCTGTTGACGCACGTAATGGGTGTTTTCTGTTTTTAGGGGAACCGCTGGATAAAAATTAAATTTTTCTATAGGGATTAAGCCCACCGGTTGCTGCTCGTCTTCCCCTTCTAACTTTAATCTTTGAGTTAAGTCCTGTTGCATCATGGAAAGCAGCAACGCAAACTCGCTTTGCGTGCCATAGCGCAGCGCCTTACCCAGTCCAGCTTTGAACTCAGTTTGTCGAATTTCAGAATTGATTGCGGTTTTGACTTGGCTTTCCATTGGTTTTCTATAACCCCCTTTCTTCTTTAATTTATCGACCAAAGAGGCTAAACGCTTTAATTGTAAAACTAATTATGACGAAATGTTTACAGCAGTATTTTTTCTGCTAATATACGCCGCTCTTTTGGAGGGGTTCCCGAGTGGCCAAAGGGATCAGACTGTAAATCTGACGGCTCCGCCTTCGCTGGTTCGAATCCAGCCCCCTCCACCACTTCTTTTATATTCGCCAGTATTTCAAGCTTCAATAAAAACAAAAACTAGTCCCCATGGGGCTGGGTGAGAAGCAGCGCTCGTCACTTCCTCATAAACGGGAGATCAGTATTCAGGATCTTGCCACTTAACGGGGATAAAAAAGGTCCCCTCCATTAACAGATTAATTTTCATTCGAAATACTCAGGAACTGCATTAAAATCAAACGCTTTGGCTGTTTTCCTTGCTTTTGTAGTCTTTCTCATTCATTTTTATGCCTAGGGTTAATAAAACTAACTTCTGCGGGTAATGCCAAAAATTAGCTTACAGGACAAAAGAGTCATTATCGTTGATGATCAACGACCTTTTTTGCTTATGCTCAAAGGCATTATCTCTAAATTAGGCGTGCGTTCTTTGCGCATAGTGCAAACAGCCGAAAGCGCCATTGCCGACTGTAAAAAAGAAAAGTTTGATGTCGTCATTGCCGATCTGCATTTAGGTACCAATAAAAAAAATGGCTACCAACTGATAGAACAACTGCGGGTGCAAAAACTCACCAGGCCCGATACAGTCTATATGATGGTGAGTGGTGACAGCCATCGACCAGTGGTACTCGGTAGCATTGAGAGAAATCCAGACGATTACATTATCAAGCCGTTTTCTCAAGCGCAGCTAATCAATCGACTTTCCAAAGCATTTGAAAAAAAGCAAGCGCTAAGATCTATCCATCTTGAAATCTTCAAAGAAAACTGGGACGCAGCAATTCAGGCGTCACAAGCTTTATTGGAAACAGCCACCAAGTATCGACAAAGTATTATCTTATTATTAACAGAACTCTATTGGCGCACTGCTGAATACGATCAGGCACACGCTTTGTTAAGTGAAGTATTAGAGCAAAAAAACCTGCCATGGGCGCAAGTCGCAATGGCTCGTACCAAGCTTTTAATGGGCGATTATGAAGAAAGTATTAAACTCGCCCGTCAGATTGTCTCAGGAAGACTATTGGCATTGGAAGGACACGACATACTCGCCAAGAGTTACATGGCATTGGAAAGGCACCCTGATGCCATGGCTCAAATCAGATTGGCTTTAGATCTGTCACCGTTTTCAATGGAGAGACAATATTTAGGTGCAGCTATTGGCCGCATTAATAAAGACTACGAATTTGCCAAGCAGTGTTGCAAAGAATTATTTGAACAAAGTAAACGTTCCGTACACCGAGATCTTGCACACATGTGTAATTTTGTGCGCTCAATTGTAGACATTGCAGAGAATGCTGAAGACAAAGGTAAAAAAAACAAGTATCAGCAAGAAGCAATGTTAACCTTACAGCGACTCAAAACCGATGAATTAGTTGTGCGTTCAGCAGATGACTTCAGTTACGATGCCTTTGCCAACCTAATGACCGGTCGAATTAACTCCCTTGACGGCAAATCAATAGAAGCCAAAAACTCACTTTCGGCAGCGCAACGAGAGATCGCAGAAAAGTTTGATGAAATGCCGATGGTTCTCGCTCCAGACACTATCAATCTCATGGTAAAAGTGGGTGATTTTAATCAAGCCAAAGAGCTAACCAATGACTTGCGAGCGAGTAACTACAAGATTGATGAAAATATTGAATTCTTGTTAGAACAAGTAGGTAATGAAATTGAAAGCCAAAGTGGTAAATTCGAACACTACAATCAAAAAGGGCTGGATTGTTTCAATGCTGGAAAATATCAAGCTGCATTTGAAGCATTTGGACACGCTTTAAAGTACTCGCAGGTCAATGGCGATGTGGCCATTAATTTACTGCATTGCTCACACAGACTGATGGAACAAACTAACAAACCAGAGTTAATCACTATTGTTGAAACTAAAAAGACAGTTAAGATGCTGGAAGAAATCTCCCTCAGCGAACAACAGTCCACAGAATTTATCAAGTTAAAATCCGATTTAGGCAATTATATGGAGCTCAAATGAAAACACTCATCGCCTTTTTTATCTCCCTAACAGCGCTCCAAGGTTGCGTCGTGATGGAAGGAAAACCCTGTGAAGACATAGTGGAGGTTAAGCGTCAGGAAAAAATGTGCCAAACGCTACGCAAGCAAATGAATGATAAAAGCCACCCACAAGCGGCATTAACAGCTAAACAAAGATACGAAGAGGCTTGTGTCGACCTGCGTTACTACCGCGATGATTTTGATACCATCTGTCATAGTGATGAATCACCTTCAAGTAAAAAGAAGTAGTTTATTTAATGGCTTTGGTGCGCCTCCCCAAAGCCGTTAACATTGAGCCCACTACAACCAGAAAAGCTCCCAGGTAGGCTGTTTTGGTGAGATCCGAATGACTAAAAAATTGTGGATAAATCGAAACCGCTAAACCACTGCTGAGGATGGTAAATACCGGCGCCATCGCGATGACGGCGCTGACTTTAGAAGCTTCCCAAACAGACATAGCCCGTGTGAAACTGCCATAAGCAACAAGCGTATTAATACAGCAAAACAACAAAGCCAAGCCACTGAACCATGTTAATGCCCCAATCGATGCGACATCAGACAGCGGTAACAACATCATAGCGCCGAGGCCATAAAAAATGAGGGTCATTTGACGGGCTGAAAAGTGTAACAATAAGAATTTTTGTAGAAGCGCGTAAGCCACCCAAGTTACTGCGGCAAAGACCATGATAAATACACCAACACTATAACCGTCTCCAAATGCTAGTAGCGATTGCCACTTGTTATCGAAAAATAACGTAAAGCCGATAATCAGTGTCAAAGCCCCAAGCATTTGTAGTCGGGTAAAAACTTCTTTGAAAAACCACACTCCCCCAAGCATTAATAGAAATGGAGCCAGCTGGATAATGACCTGTGCCGTTTCTGGGTGAAGGTATTCAAGGCTTTTTACATAACCGACATAATTAGCTGATAACGCAAGTCCCGCTAACAGTACAATAGTTAAGCGGCCTTGTTGGAACTGCATTTTATCTGGCCATTGTTTTTTTAAGGTGATAACAAACAACACCACAAAAAATGCGAACAGGAAACGATAGAAGCTTACCGTGATTGGATCGATCACTGTCAATGCCAATAGCATAAAGTGCGGCAAGACTCCCCACATAAACGCAGTGAGTAACGACAAAGAAAATCCGAAAACGGGTCTATTTTCCATAACTAAACGGCTGAATGGTGCGGCAGCGCAGTTTAGCAGCTTTTTCAGTGATTGGAATCGTTTCTAATCGTCTTGTGATAAATCGCTAAAATCATCAATATAGCCATCAATTTTTCGAAACAAACGCCGTTTTTGCTTTTCTGTGATAGTGGGAAAAACCTCAACGACTAGAGCCGAAAATACACTCCGGTTGTGCTCTAAATTCGCAACGTACTGGGGGTGCTGATAGACCTCAGGTTGCGTCAATAAAATGAGAAAGTCTTGTTCAAAACTGTCTAAATCGCGTTGCATCAACAACTCTTTGGCAGCACCTTGCACAGCCCGACGATAAGTTAACCACTCAAGCCTGTTTGGAATAACCTGTTGCGCATATTTAGCCACCAGATCTTTTTGCTCCTGCGTAAGACGACCCAAATAGTCTTGCAACTGTTCTTTGAAACGTTTCTGAAAACGCTCTGTCAGTTCTTCCTGAGTCTTTTCTTTACGCTCAATTTCATCCTCGGCATTTTTATCTTCCAGAGAAGCAAACATATCCTCAACCTGCTCGTCATTGAGTAATCGAGCCAAACTGGCAATATCCGGGGCAACATGCCCTCTCAGTCTTACCCAGTGTCCTCGAGCTCGATTAAATTGTTCCGATACCAATTCTGAAGTGATGTTTCCCTCTTGCAGCATTCGTTTCAGGTCTTGTAGGTGCCTTACATAGATTTCTAACTCGGCATCTCTATGCCAGTCGTGCCATTGTGCGAAACGCTCATCAAAGGCGACTTTTTGTGGTTTGTTTAAGTCGATATAGTCATCGAGATACCAGTGCACTAACCAGTCAAGGTTGTTGTAGGCAAACTGTGAGCTGCACCCGGAAAGAAGCAATAAGAAAACAACTAATATTTTTTTCATCGTACATTCCATGATTAATCAGATCAGTGTAATGGATTCGTTTTTAGTTATGTTGCTATGACATAGATTCTTACAGAGTTCTTCGGAAAGCGGATTACCAATAAAATGAGGTTGTCATTTTTCACCAGATCACCATATAGTTTTACACAAGCTTGATGGCAACGAATGACAAACATGAAAAGAATAGCTGTATTAACTTCTGGCGGTGACGCTCCCGGTATGAATGCCTGTATCAGAGCCATCGTGTTAACTGCCGAACATTTTAATGTTTCTGTGGTTGGCTTTCGCCACGGTTACTATGGTCTGCTCAACAGCGAACACGTGGAAATCTCCACCGATATGGTGGCCAATATCATCCAAAACGGCGGCACTATCTTACACAGTGCACGTTGCCCCGAATTTAAAACTGAAAAAGCAGCACTAAAAGCCGCCAATAGTCTTGATGCGCTGGGTATCGATGCTCTGCTAGTCATTGGTGGTGATGGTTCGTTCCACGGCGCCCACCATTTACAACAATATTGGCATAAACCGGTTATCGGACTACCCGGCACAATCGACAACGACATCTATGGCACTGACGCCACAATCGGCTATTTCACCGCCATTGAAACCGCATTAGACGCAATCGACAAAATCAGGGACACTGCCGACGCTTTTGAGCGGGTATTCTTAATCGAAGTAATGGGCCGCCACGCAGGGTTTATAGGGTTAAGCGCCTCCATCAGCTCTGGCGCCGATCAGGTGCTGCTTCCCGAAATCAATAGCGATAGCGAAGCTGCATTTAAGAACCTGGTTGCAAGAATTGAAACCACTCGAGAGAAAAAAGGACAATGCAGCTATATAGTGGTGGTGGCTGAAAATCTCTGGCCGGGGGGCGTTACCGCGCTAGCGGACAAAATTAACAGCGAACTGTCTATCGAGAGCCGTCCCGTGGTGTTAGGCCATATTCAACGTGGTGGTTCACCATCACCTCAAGACCGCATTCTTGCCACAAAGCTCGGCGCTTATGCCGTTGAATGCGCACTACAAGGCAAAAGTGGCATTATGGTAGGTGAACAGAATCAGCAGTTAGTGGAAGTCCCCCTACCCCACACCTGGCAAAACCAAAAACCTCTCGATCCCTATTTGGTAAAAATCCAAACCGAATTCTTTGACATTTTGGAGTAATGTGTTTAACTAGATTCACTTTGATAAAAATGATAATTGGGAATTATGTCTATTGGCGAAAGGATAGCTCTGCAAATCAGAGAATTAGAGTCTCATGTAGAGCAATTAAATAGCAATATTGAGGATGCCAATAGTCTTGCGTCAAAGTTTCCTGATCAAAGTTTAGTTAAGGCAAGGAAGACCGTTGAGGACATAGCACATCGAATTTGTGAAGAGTTGATAGAAGATTATTCTGAAAAATGGCCATTTGATAGGAAAATTTCTGAACTAGCAAAACGATCTTTGATTCCAAAGCTCATAGAAGCAAACATGAGAAATGTTCAGAAGTTCGGGAATATTGGAGCCCATGAGGGAAATCGTGAAGAATTCGCTTCTCACCTGATATCACCCAGCTTAGAGAGCTTAAGCTTTGTTGCAAATTGGTATAAAGAAGACTTTCTGAAACTCGGAATGTATAAAGAGGAGGTTGTTGATTCTTTCACCACAAAGCAGCTTAGGTCAGGAATGTTACTTGCCCTTACTGGAGCTCTTTTTTGGGCTATTGGCTCAGTCATTACTCGATACGGAAATGAAATTGATACAAACGTAGTATTAGGCATCGCTACACTTAAATACGCTATTGGAGGAATCTCCGTACTATTCGCTGCATTTATAATCTCTACGATAAATGATGAAAAAATCTCTTTAAAAGGTTTGTTTTCCAGTATTGAACCAGCTTGGTTCCTTCTGGCATCTGCCTGCAAATCTATCAATACTTACTGTTTTGTCGCAGCAGTGAGTATGATTAGCGCAAAATTAGCTGTCGCACTAGAAAATCTGCATCTTGTTTGGATTGGACTTATATTTTTCTTCATGGGAAATAAGAAGGTTGGTGCATACTTTTATCTAGGTTCGCTACTGGTGGTTATTTCATGCATACTATTGTTCCCGGCAGAAGAACCTAGCCTGAATCTGTATCACAATAGAGGAATTGTTCTCGCCGTTTTATCTGGAGTAGCATTTAGTGGATTTGTACTATCATGGCCCCGTAGCTATCAGTTTGACTCCGATGCTTCCTCAACCGTAGTAATGGGTGCTTTGATGCTACTAGGGACTTTACTGCTCTTCCCAATACACTTTTTCTTAGGTTCATTTATATTGCAGGATTCAATGAGTTTCACCCTTTCTGGGACCAATATTTTTTACCAGATTATAAATGGGATTGTCGGTATAGGTTTTACTTACCTACTAATTAGCCAAGCAACAAAGATACTAGCTGATAAGAGTTACTATTCGTCCATGATATTGAGCCTTTGTCTAGCCTCCGCTGTACCATTTACTCTTCTTTTAGAGTTGGCAAGTTTTGGGGACACTATTTCTATAAACAACTTGATTGGTATTGTCGTATTTGTTCTCGGATTCGTTGTAGTAAAAATGGAACTCATCTTCCCAAGAAGCCAAAGAAAGTATTCAAATTTTCCTAAGCTTAACTCTGGCGGCTAAAAAACTAGGTCTGGGTGGATTATTTGAAAATGGTTTTTTAAGTGTGTTATCGAGGGAATTAATACATATAAACAAGTTTTCTCTTGATGATACAGATAAGTTTAAGTTAGACGCATGGGCGAGATTGCAGTCAAAAAGAACAATATCCCCTTCACATAATTCCAGAAGCTCCATTCCCCCCTTTTGTACCAAAAATTTCAACTCTTGCTCCGGAATTATTCCAACACTCTGGTTCACGAGTGAACTCTTGTAGTTGTTCTTAGGCGTTTCCCCTGGACAGGATACAAAATACTTATGTGAGCCAGGTATTACCAAAAGACTCCCATTTAACTTTGTGTTTTCAGTAGTAGCTATCATTACTGATAATGCTCTCATTAATGGCATACCATCTTCAGAGTGCCATGTTTCAAAATCCGAATGCCATCCAAACTCTCGACCTCTGAAAGGTGGTTTTAGATTTAGCCTGGTTTGATGGAGATAAATATTTTCCCCCAAGATGCTTTTAACTAATGATAGGGCTCCAGCCATTGATAAATATTCAATAATACAGTTATCAAATAATCCAAATATCGACTTGAGTTCATTATTATTCTCTTCGTACACAAAGTGCAGATTTGCGCGATCTTCCAAGGAATAACTCTTAAGTTTGCATAACTGAATATAATTCTGCACTGACTCTTTTAGCTCCTTCCAATCTTCTTGATACTTGATATGAAGATAACCAAGTTCATCAAAATCCTTAATTAATCCCTTGCTGTTTGAGGTACTATGGATAACGGGTTCAATTCTATCTTGAACACCTGATGTTAGGGAGTTTCTTGTTGGGTATTTGTCTAAACATGACATTAGTATGAGCCGCTCTCGTCATGGTTCTCAGTTCCCTTCAATGGTGGATTAAAAATACTCACTAACTTTAATTTGGAGAGTGTTTTAAGTACATGTGCCTCACCTTTTTGAAGAGCATAAAGAGTGCCGGGCTTTATCAAATATACATCCGTACCGTTGGATATCTCACCTGAACCTTCTATGCAAAGGCAGGCTTCAAGATGATTTTTATAGCAAAGACTCGTTTCTGTGTTGGCATCTATTTCTGTGATGTTCACAGAAAAACCAAAGTTGTGCTCAGATCTTAACAGCCGAAAACTATTACAAACACCATAACAACACTCAACATGAAAAGGTGTTTCTTTTAGTTCTTCCTTTTTAATAATGATCATAATTCCCAATTATCAAACCTAAATTCCCCCTATTACATTGGCTGAAATGATCTGTTCTTTGAGCACTTTGTCATTCACATGAGTGTATAGCTGTGTCGTTGAGATACTGTGATGACCGAGAAGTCGTTGTACAAAGCGGATATCGGTGCCTGCTTCCAGCAGTTCACAGGCTGCTGAGTGGCGGTACATGTGGGGTGTGATGTTGCGCTCAATATTGGCTTGCTTCGCTAACTGTTTTACCAGTTTGCGCACATATTGTGTTGAAGCGGGTTTGCCTCGGCTATTAATCAATAGAAACTCATGTTCAGGATTCTTAGTATCACGGTGTTGCAAATAGACCTTGAGTAGCTGAATAGCCGCTCTATCGGGAATGAAAACAAAGCGTTCTCGTTGTCCTTTGCCCAAAATCCGTACTCGCCCTTCTGCAAGGTGCAATTGATGGAGATAGATGCTGGTTAACTCCCCTACCCGGATCCCCGTTGAAATGAGGACTTCAAGTACCACAAGTACGTTTAATTTACTCCATTCAGTGCTATTGATAATTCTTGCTTTAGCCAGCTCTGAATAATCCTTACGCTTGGTCAGATTAAACTGTTTTCGAGCCACTTTGAGCATCCGGGAAAGCTCTGAGCGAGGGATATTTTTTGGTAGTTGATATGGGGTTTTGAGCTTAACCGCTAATTTATTGAAGGGGTTTATATCGATGACTTCACTGATCTCCAACCATCTAAAAAAAGCCCTTAACGAGGCTAAGCGTCGCTTTATTGAAGTTTGTTTGTGCTCTAATTGCGACAAAACAACAATGAATTCTTCCAAATGGTTCTTGTTTATTTCAGTAACGTCATCAGTTTCCTTTAACGTGTCTACAAAGATGGCGAGATCCTTTTCGTAGGCTCTAAGGGTATGATGGGATAATTTGCGGGAAACACGACACATTTCGAGGTAGTTATTCATCGCATTAGTGAACTTCATTAAACACCAACTAATCTATATTTATCAAAGAGTTAGTACTTATCGACAGGAGAGTTATTTTTCTCCATGTGTTTTTTATCACATAGCAGCTTTTATTTAAGGAGGGCATAAAAATGCCGCTCTATTGAGCGGCCAAAAGATGTTCTGAAGGGAACAAGAACAAGACTATAATTTAGTTTCTGGCTATCTCGGTGGTTTCCTGATAACGCACCGTTTGACCTGCGCGCAAGCGCTCAGCTCCACGCACAACCACATTGTCTTCACTGCGCACATCACCAATAACTTCAACCCTTTCACCCATGCCAATACCGGTTCTCACGGGTACCTGATGGGCTTTATTTTCATCATCGATGATGAACACGAATGTACCCGATTGACGCAACACCAAGGCATCGCGCATTACAGTCGTCGCCTCGTGGGAATCACTATGAGGCAGTGCAACTCGCACGGCACTGCCGATTGGGAAGTCACCGGGCTCTAGTGCGACACGGATTTCCATCATACGAGAATTGCTGTTACCCACAGGGACGATGGTGCGAACTGATTCAGTTTTTTCGCTATAACGATCTTTAACAATCACTTCCTGGCCACGAGCGATAAATGGTGAAGCTGATAGCGGAGCACGAATACTGGCCTCTACATTTTCAGTATCCACCACTCGCAACAAATCAGAACCCGTAGAAGTATATTCACCAGGCGTTTGAATACGTTCAACAACCATGGCATCAAATGGCGCTTTAACTTGGGTTTGAGCCAAACGATACTCGGTTTGACGCTTGTTTAACTTCGCTTGCTGCACTTCCTGACGAGCAATCTCAAGCTCTGAAATAATCTCATCCAATTCGTCTCTGGAGCTGTTGTTCAGCTTAGCCATTTTACTAACCCGCCCCTGTTTGCGTTCTAGAAGATCAACACGCGACTCCCACTTGGCAATGTCTGCAGCATTCTGATCCAATTGTAACTGTAAAAGTTCATCATCTAGTTTTGCCAGCACTTGACCTTTTTTCACCAGATCACCCACATCGGCCATCCATTCAATGCGTCCGCCGACTTCTGAAGCGATATTCGAATCAGTTCGACTCATTACCGTGCCTGGAACCCAAATGCGTTCAGATACCATTTCAGTGATCACATCATCCACTTCTACTAATGCCGGCGGAGGACCTTTGGGCTCCTCTTGGGCGACAGCAAGCGTGGATAAACTTAGTAATGCGGGTAGAGCGAAACGAGCAAAAGTTTTCATGTTACTTGTCCTGTCGATTTTATAATTTGTCATTAAGTTTTTGATTTTTTGCAGTGTGTAACACACCACCACCGATGCCCTGAGTTTTTTGCGCAGGTTTCCATGCAGCCAACTGCAATAGCGTCGGTAAAAGAATTAAGGTAAAGATGGTGCTGACGGTCATGCCGCCAACGATAACGGCAGCCATGCCTCTGTAGATAACACTTCCTGCTCCCGGGATCAGCAGTAGCGGCAACATACCAAAAATGGATGTCAGCGTACTCATGAAGATAGGACGTAAACGCAATGACAGCGCTTGTTCCACCGCATCACGGCGCGATAGTCCTTCTTCTTTTTCTGCCAGGCGGGTTTGATGTACAAGCAAAATTGCATTGTTTACTACCAGGCCAAGCGTAATGATAAAACCAATCATAGTGAGCAAATCTAAAGGCTGGAAGGTAACCAGATTTAATAACTGCATCGCGATGACTCCACCCACGGTTGCCAGCGGAATACTCATAACTACCATCAAACTGTCTTTGGGTGATTTAAACAAACCAGCCATTAAGATAAACAGTAATGCCATGGCAAACAGGAAGTTCTGGCTCATGGTGGAAATCACGTTTTTCAAACTAGATGCCGAACCACCGTAGGTGATAGCGCCATCAGTGGGCATCGCTGCCAGTAGTTGCGGCTCAACCTTCTCCTTAACGATATTCATGGCTTCTTCAAGTGACATATTCTCAGGTGGGTTGAGTGACAATGTCAGAGTACGACGACGATCAACTCGTTGAATTTGGCTCGGGCCTACGGTGCGATTTACTTCAGCTAAATCACCGAACTGTACCATTTCACCAGAGGGGGTCATGATTGGGATTACTGACAGTTCTTCAGGCGTTTGCCACTTCTCTGAGCGGAAGATGATATTCATACGCTTGATACCGTCAAAATACTCACCTACGTATAAGCCATCGCCCATAGTGCGCACAATGTTAGCCAGACGCGGTCTGTCATAACCCACTTCCATCATGCGCGAGTCATTAGGTATTACACTGATTTGCGGCTCAGTTTGTTCAAGCGCAGGTCGAGGCTGCACGTTTGCCCCGGGGAACGCCTCTTGTAATAAATCCATGCCTAATACAGCAGCCGCCGCCATACCATCGGTGTCGGTAGATTGCAGGCGAATATCGATACTACGACCATTGCCAAATCCACCGAAGAGATTACCTTGCATAGCAAATGCACGAGTGTCTGGTAAGTCCTTTAATATTTCGTTGCGCATCAAGGTTTCCAGCTCTTTAACCTTGCTTTGATCCTTCGCTCTGGCGCCAATGGTACCGCCATTAGGCCAGGTGATGATGTAGTAATTCTTAAGCGCGGGTTCTTTCTCTCCGTCCATATAGGGCTGCAAACGTGTTACCACTAAATCGATAACTTCTTTTTCAACAAACTCGCTGCTGGCACCTTGTGGGAAGTTAAAAAAGGCATCAATAGCATCTCGTTTCACCGGTGGTAGATAATCCAGTTTTGGCAGCAACATGACTGTTGCAACAAGTGGCCCTACCATTAACAGCGTAACTATGCCAATGCGTTTTTTGTTATTAGAAGTGGCATTCATTACTACCTTAGTAATCTTATCCCACGTTGGTCTTAATCTATCAGCGGGCATCTCCTTATTGAGCCAACGGCTGGCGGCGACAGGTAAAATGGAAACTGCGACTATAAATGAAATAATGACGGCTATTGCAATGGTTAAAGCTAAATCAGCAAACAACTGCCCCGCAACGTCTTTTAAGAAGATCACCGGGATAAAAATGGCCACTGTGGTTGCTGTTGAGGCCATCAATGCACCGAAAACTTCTTTAGTGGCTTTCTCAGCGGCTTGCTCACTGGTCAGGTCTTTTCCTTTGTGCCGCACAATGTTTTCCAACACTACGATGGCGGCATCCAATACCATACCCACCGCAAAGGCTAAGCCAGCAAGAGAAATCACGTTAAGCGAACGCCCGGTAATTTGCAGTACAACAAAGGTACTCAAAAGACAAATTGGAATGGACAAAGCAACGATTAATGTCGCTCTGCGCTGACGCATAAACCACCACAAAATAGCGACAGCCAGGAATACCCCCATCACCAGGTTGCTGCTTACCAGATTAATGGCACGATAAATAAATACAGAGGCATCAAAGGACTGCACCATAGTCAGCTGCTGGGGATTAAGCATTGTGGTATTAATTTCAGTAATCTTCTCTTTTACTTCTAACAACGTTGCCAGCACATTGGCGTTGTTTTCCCGATCAATACGAATGGAGATAGCCGGGTTGCCATTTTGCACGCTCACGTAATTCTCATCTCCACCTTGAATACGAATATCAGCAATGTCACTCAGTTTTATTGGGCTACCATTGCGCCACTCAAGAATTAAGTCGCCCATTTCTTGTGGTTGATACTTACCTTCAAAACGCAAGGTGTACTTGCGGCGGCCAACGTCCACAAAACCACCAGAAACGTCATTTGCAGAACCCAGCAAGCGGGAAATATTAGTGATATCAATACCCAGCTCCGCTGCGCGATAGGGGTCAAAAACAATTTGGAATTCTTCAGCGCTGCCTCGGCCAGATTGCATTTGCGCTCTGGATACGCCAGGAATGGCTTCGATTTGGGGGCGAATGCTCTCATCAAAATAATTAATAAATTCTTTGATGTCTTTTTGATTACCTGGTAATTTTTGCAGGAAAAAATAGGTTAAGGCTGGCTGGCCACCACCCCCGCCGCCCAACATGATGTTGGGTGACAAAGCATCTCTTGGTAATGGTGGGATTCGGTTCATGCGGCTAATTACTTCAATTAGCGTTTTCTGCATGTCTGTTTCTAAACCAAACTCCAGATTAATCCAGGCATTACCCTGATTAGCAAAAGTCGACATGCTGCGCATGCCTGGTAAACCCTGCAATACTTCTTCTTGAGGCTCTAATATTTCGGACTCAATTTCCTGCGGAGCGGCTGCTCGCCAGGAAGTTTGAATGCTTATTCTTGGACGCTCAATGTCCGGGAACAGCTGCACAGGCAATTCTGAAAGGCTAAATAAACCCAGAAAAGTAATAATGCCAACGACAATGGCAACGCCGGAGGCGTTTTTTAGTGCGGCTTTAGTGATATCCATAAGTGACCCAAAAGTTTTTATTAACTGCTGCCACTATAGGTCGAACAAATAAAGAAAAAAGTTTAAATCCACTAGCCGCCGATTTATCGCGATAAACTGCAAATCGCCTGAAAGATGTTACAAATCATGTTTTTGCGACACATTTGACACAACTGCACAACCAATGTGAAAAACTAACTGAATTGAATGACTTAGATGCTCAACAAAAACGTCTTGAGATACAAACTGAGCAAAAAGATAACCAGGGTCCAGGCCAGCAAAAGCACGATATGTTTTCCGGGTATTGCAGCTGTAACGATTTTTGGGATACCAGAAAACACTTTTGACCCGCTAAGTAACAAAGCAACGCATACCGTCACCGATAACCCCGCTACATTCCACCAGAACCAGAACAATTGTGGAACCGCCAACCAGAAAAACAAATTCAGCCCTACACCAAACAAAACGGCAATATTGGCATGAATTGCCTTCGGGGGGTTTGGTGTTAGTGCCAGAAGGAACAAAGCCAGTATCGAGCCGTAAAACATAGAGCCAACTTTATTGATGGCTTCGATGACAGTTGGCGCAATATTCCCTGCCTGGAAACTTAGTAGTAACGTCACCCCACCCCAAAAAACGCCGGCCAAACGGCCTGCATTGAGCTTTTTTGCTTCGCTCATTGGCTGCCGAAAACAGCGCATATAATCATGCACTGAAACCACTGATAAACTATTCACTGCAGAACTCAGTGATGACATCGCGGCGGCCAGCATTGCCACTAGCAAAAGCCCCACTAACCCCACCGGAAGATATTGCATAATAAAAACAGGCACTAACCAATCTGGCTTATCCACAGGAATAAGTGCCCTGAATTCTGGCTGTTTCATCGCAAGTGCCCCTATGGTTAACCCCGCCAGGCAATAAATAAGTGTCACCGGGAATCGCACCAGGGCGGCAGCAATGATCATCTTGCGTAGTTCGGGAACACTCCTGGCAGCCAGTGAGCGCTGCGCCTCCGATTGGTCACAACCATAGTAAGCGGCATAGAGTACAAACCCGCCCATCAACATAGGTAACAAACCAAAACCATTATCATCGTAACCAAGGTTTTCAAAGCGCAAAACTTGCAAACGCGCGGGATCAGTATAGGCGACAACCTCAGCCAACCCTCCGATGTGATACAAGGCAAATCCCAGGCAAATAATTGCGCCTGCAACGATCAGAATCATTTGCACCGCATCACCATAAACTACCGCTTTCATTCCACCTGCGAGGGAATAAATAAGTGTTACAACGCCAATGAACAAAATGCTTTGCCAGATAGCCAGCCCCATCGTACCCTGCAGAATAATGGAGATGGCATATATCATTATGCCGGTAGCGAATGCTCGACTTATTTGAAACACCACACTGATCAAAACTCGGGTGCTAACAGCAAAACGCTGCTCCAGGAAATCGTACACACTTAGCACACCGCTTTGATGTAACGCAGGTAATAACTTCCACAGTAAAAACAACATGGCCAGTGGCAGTGCCAACTCATAACTCAACCACACAAGCCCTCCACCTTCTCGCAAGCCCACAAATGCTGGTGCAGACACAAAACTAATCGCTGATAATTGCGTTGCCATAATGGATAGACTTAACGGCTGCCACGCTAGTCTTCGCCCAGCTAAGAAGTAATCTTTTTCGGAGTGGTTAGCGCGAAAGCGAAATCCCATGTAAAGCAAGGCAGCTAAATAAAAGCACAGGATGAGATAATCAGGAAGAAGCATAGGACGGGATAAAATTTAAACATTTTATCCCAGTATGCCTGTTCAAAGTGGAAAGTAAACTATGCAGAAACGCAAAACACCTGTTATGCGTTGATCATTTCTTTAACGCGGTCTCTGTGGCTGCGACTGACTTTCAGCTCGGTGCCATTGTGCAATACCAGATGATATTCACCGCTAATGTGGCTGATTAGCTTATTCACATAGTTAATATTAACGATAGCACTGCGATGCACTCGTACAAAACGACGCGGATCTAACTCATCGATGAGTTCTTTCATAGTACGGCGCATAATGTGAGTACCGTCCTGTGCATGAACGCACATGTAATCACCAGCCGCATCTATCCATTGAATAGCGTCAATGGACACGCGCGTTACTTCTGAACCATCTTTAATTGCAAGCACGGTGGGATAAGGATTAGCTGAAATCGGCTCACCTTCGGCCAATTTACGTAAAATATCCTCGCAATCATCACCGGTAAAATCCGCTATCAGGCTGGCCAGTTTTTGCTTGTGCACCCCTTCTTGCGCCTGCACCAGTGTTTCTTCCACTTTTTGTAACGCTTCTTTCAAGCGTTTGTCGTCTACGGGTTTCAACACGTAGTCTAATGCGTGAATATCAAACGCTTTGATGGCATAACTATCAAATGCAGTGACAAAGATAATGAGCGGCAGTGGCTCACCCGATTCACGAAGCTTGTTAATCACCTGGAAACCATTCAGGCCGGGCATTTGAATGTCGAGGAATACCAAATCAGGCTTAAGCTTTGGAATTTCTTCCACCGCCACGTTGCCGCTAGAGCACTGCCCTATCACATCCACTGTATCAAACGCACTTAAGCGCACTGCTAATCCTTTTCTTGCTAAAGGTTCATCATCAACGATGACGGCTTTAATTTTTCTATCCATTGTCAACCAATTCGTAAGGTATTCTAATACTAACTTTAACGCCTGTAGGGTCATTGTGCGACACTACAAACGAATAATCCTGACCATAAAGCGAATGCAAGCGCTCTTGAATGTTGGTCAATCCCACACCGTTGGTGCGATGCAACTGGCCATTCACAATATCAGCTCCTGGCCCATTGTCAGCCACTTCCAATAGCAAATCGCGACCAAATAAACGGGCAGCGATACAAATAACGCCTCCTTGTTCCATTTTAGAAATGGCATACTTGATAGCGTTTTCCACCAAGGGCTGCAATATCAAACTAGGCACTAACGCTTTGCTGGTGCCATCATCAACCTTCCACTGAACGTCGAGTCGTTCGTCAAAACGTACTTTTTCGATATCAAGATACAAACCAAGCGCCTGAATCTCTTGTTCCAACGGTACTTTTTTAATGGGATCTTTATCTAGAGAATAGCGCAAAAAGTCACTTAAGCGACTGACCATTTGTTCAGCTGTTTGGTTTTCTTTTACTAAGATCAGTGTAGAAATAGCATTCAGTGTATTGAACAAAAAGTGCGGATTAAGCTGATAGCGCAACATTTTAATGTGTGCCTGATGCGCCATCGCACTGGATTTTAGCGCGTTTTGTTTTTCTTTTTGCAGCAATTGGTAGTTCTTAATACCGAAGTACAATCCCGTCCAACACATTAAAATAAAGAAAGAGTTTACCGCGCCATTAAAATAGTAATACCACTCATCAGGTCGCCAACCGTGTTTGTAAATTTCCCAAACGTGAAAATTCTTCAGCACTTGCCATATCAGGGAGATTAAAAAGCAGGAAAGCAAAACCGAGAATAGCACCAACAAAGGCTGGAAAGTTGCCACTTTTCTGTATATGTAGCGCAATGGAATACTTATCAAACAGCCTGCAATCGCATTAAGCACAATGACAAATATCCACACGGCACGCATGTCATGCAAAAAAGAACCAACATAATAGATCAGCGCGAATCCGGCCCAGCCCCCAATGTGCAAAGTCCAGAATAGACGCTCTCTATCTTCGAATAGTTTTTGCCAGTTAATCAAAAGACCGTTCCGTTCATTAAGATGGACAAATTATACGTTATCTGACAAGCAATGGCTTGCCACTAGTCTTACGACAAACGCAATTGGTCGCAATTTTGACAAAACAACAGCTTAATATTCGATGCCTAAACGCTTGAGCCAATGGCCCCACCACCAGGCGGGTCCAATCAATAGAAACTGTAGGTCTTTGAAAAATGAGGGCTTCTTACCTTCAATATGATGCCCCACAAATTGTAAAATCCACATGACCACAAACAATGCTAAGCTCAGCTGCCAGATATTAACTCCCTGAAGGTATAGCGCTTCGATACTCATAAAAACAGCGATGGTGAGTAGTGTCATGGCTGCACCAATAGGACCGGATAGGCGAAAGTAGTAATACAATACCGGTATTGCCAGCACATGGGCAAAAGTGATGTCCATCAGTGCTAAAAATTCAGGTACTGGAATAGACCAAATCAAGGCAATAGTAACCCAATATATAGAGGGCACAGCTATAGCGTGAATGAAAATATTGGTTTTGTTTTGGTGGCTCTCACCATACTCATTAAGTAGCGAGTCAATTTGTCGTGTTTCGATTTGCTGAATCATAGAAATGTTAATTTTTTGTTATTATTCTGAGCCAGAATAAATTATGAACAGCCTGGTAGCAATAAAGAATTTCAGGGGCTAACCATTAATCTGTCTAATAACGCTTCCGTGTAGTGATTCTTCTCTTCAAAACGCAGTCCGTAATAGAAATAAAGCTCATCCATTCTGATATTCATTATTTCTGATTTAAAACGGAAGTCATCTTGCTTTCCAGGCGCACTCACTTGCAACATAATGTGTTTATCTTCAATTTTTTCCCGCCCTTTTCTGGTTACCCCAACCCGGCATCCACTAGCGGAAATATCCAGGATCATACCCTCTGCGAGTTTATTTTTATGTTCAGTAGAAATATTGCCTTGCAATGCATTTAACTCACATGGTACCCGAATTTGAGCGCGTTTTTCAGCTCTCAAACCTTGTATCTGCACAGCCTCGGGGTAAGTTACCCAAACGGCGTGTATGGGTGCCATTGTGATTGCCCTGACTTTACTCTTAAAGGCAATAATCTCCCCGGTTTCTTCCAATACCATACGCACGATTATGTTGCTATCCACATACAAGCCGTCACGCAACGGTCCGAACTTTTTTTCATCCGGGAATTTGAAGATCAAAATTTTACGTCCATCAGCACCAATAAATTCTGAACGAACTCGCTTTACTGTTGTGGGGAAACTCAGTTGAAAATCGACAGTTAAACCGGGTTTGATGGAGCGCAGCTTGTTTACATCTGCGCTGGATAGTTTTTGTCGGGAGGCCAGTATTGCCATAGTTTTGCTAATACTCAGTTGAAAATCACAAGGTTTTTACTTCACAATTGCAACTATGCGTTATTACTGTGTTTGACTCAATATCAAATTGGATCATGAGTTCAGAACTCGGTATATTTTGCACAACAATCAAAAGCTCAATCTCGTCATTCACTAGTAATTCGGAGCACCATGCACCCTGCTAACAAACCCCTTCAGTATAAAATCGCTATATCTTCCATTTCTCAGCATGTCTTTGATGTTGAGCTTGAAATAGACAACCAGCAATACAGCACACTCAATCTGTCCTTACCGACCTGGATCCCCGGCAGTTATATGGTGAGGGACTTTGCCAAGAACATTGTGCAAATCTCAGCGCTAGATACAGACGGAAAACCCTTAGCAATTAAGCAGAAAGATAAACAAAGTTGGCAAATAAGCACCGATGGCGGCAAAACCTTAGTGGCTTACAAAGTTTACGCTTTCGACCTTTCCATACGCGCAGCATTTCTCGACAGTGAGTTCGGTTTTGCTAATGGCACCAGTGTCTTTTTGCAGGTTGATGAGCTTAAAGACCAACCAGCAGACATTTATATCCAAGAGAAAGGCAGCCAGGATTCCTGGCATATTTATACGGCTATGCCTTCCAGGCAAATTGACGAGCGTGGTTTTGGCTTGTACGAAACCAGTTGCTATGCCGATTTAATAGAGCATCCATTGTTATATGCACAAGCAGATACAATCTCATTTAAGGTAGAAGGCATTGAGTTTGAGATGGTTTTAGCCGGGGGGCACAATGCAGATCTGGACAGAATTAAGACTGACCTGGAAAAGATTTGCCAGCACCACCTCAATTTATTTGGCAATGATTTAGGTATACAAAAATACGTTTTTCAAACCCTACTCTCCGAATCTGATTTTGGCGGCCTGGAGCATACTCACTCTACGGCGCTTTTATTCAGTCGTAATGACCTGCCCGTTGTAGCACAAAGAGATGTCATGACCGATGGCTATCGCTCCTTTTTGGGTTTGTGTAGTCATGAGTTGTTTCACACCTGGCATGTCAAACGCATCAAACCAAAGACCTATTTAAGTCCCGATTTATCCAAAGAGTGTTATTCCGAGCAGCTTTGGATCTACGAGGGCTTCACCTCCTATTACGATGATTTTAGCTTGTTGCGCTCAGGCATTATCAGCAAAGAAAGTTACCTGGAGCTATTAGGACAAACCCTCACCCGGCTTTATCGAACTGAGGGACGCAAGGTACAGACGGTAACCCAATCCAGTTTTGAAGCCTGGACTAAGTTCTATAAGCAAGATGAAAATGCCATCAATGGCATTGTTTCTTATTATATTAAAGGCGCGGTAATTGCCCTTTGCCTGGACTTATTGATTAAACAATCCAGTAAACACATTTACAGCCTGGATTCGGTAATGAGATTTCTATGGAAGCACTATGGCAAGGAGTTATCTGGTACGAACGACAACGTAATACAGCAAGTACTGTCTGATGGTCTAGGGCTGGATTTATCAGCATTTTTAAACACCGCCTTGTACACAACGGATGAACTGCCCTGGCAAACATTGCTCAATGAGTTTGGTGTCAACACTCATTTCAGAGCTCGCACTAGCATAAAGGATATCGGCGGAAAAACGTCTCAAAGCTCAGATAACTGTATCGATTTGGGTTTAGCTTATGCCGCAGAGCCTGCAGGCATATTAGTCCAGCAAGTCACTAATAACAGAGCGGCAGAAAAGGCCGGATTGCAAAAAGGCGACCGATTGGTGGCGCTTAATGGCTGGGAATTAAAAGGCAAAAACCTGGAAACAGAACTGGCCAAATTTGAACTCGGTCAACAGGTAGCAATAACACTATTTCGCAGAGGCAAGCTGAAACAAGTGGACTTTATCATTCAGCCAGCTGAGAAGGATACGATTTACTTAACCATTGAAAATGAAGAACTCGCGAAGCACTGGCTGGGATAAAAGCGCTGTAAAAAGTGACTTTTAGGAGAGAATTTTGATGGGGCTGGCCCCATCAAAAATAGCTTTTGTTATTCAGCAGAATCCGCTTGAGCGGGGACAAGCAGTTGCGGATCAACACGTTTTTCAAACCAGTTCATGCGCCAATCTAAATGTGGACCAGTGGCTCGCCCGGTTGCACCTATTTCAGCGATCAGGTCTCCTTGCTTTACCCTCTGCCCCACTTCAACGTGCCCTTTACTCAAGTGTAAAAAGGTAGAAGATACGCCGTAGCCATGATCAATGATCAGAGTCCCGCCTGAATAGTACATATCCGGCACATAAAGTGTCACAAGCCCATCGGCTGGCGCATAAACCGGTTGTCCGACAGGTCCTGCCACATCAACGCCATAATGAGGTCTTTTGGGTTCCCCATTTAGTATTCTGCGACTGCCATAAACACCTGAGATAGGGCCGGTTGCTGGCCAGATAAAGTCTTGAGCGAAAGCGTTATCTTTTTCAACACGATCTCTTGCCTGTTTGACCATTTGTGAATCTTTTCTGATCCTGGCTAAGGTGGATTCAGGCGGCGTCACCATTTTCGGTGGTAAACCATCAATGTGCTGCTCTTGATATATGCGCTTGTCCAATATCAACTTTTTACTTGATTCAACGCCATCAGGCGTTTGCCAACGCAATTGCCAATGCAATTTATCGTCACGTGAGAAGCCAATGGCAAATTCCCCCGTCTCGGCAATTTTAATTTCTCTATCATCTAACCAAAGCTGGCTTCCTGGAGTTAACTGGCCTCTTAGCAAGCTGCCCTGAACGGCCTTTCCTTTGAGTTCAAGTGCACTGGCATTAATAACCCAAAACGACAGTAACAATGCTGCTATGGGTTTAAGCATAAGCAATAGCTCCTTTACCCACGCCTTCATAAGCGACGATCTCAACCTTAGAGTCCGGTGTCATGCGCTGTTGTTCATTTGCCAGATATTGCGCCAGACATTCGACGGTAGAATCAGTGTCCACAAGTTCGGCTTCGCTTTTTGGAATAATCAGTTCGAATTCACCTTGGGAGGACTCGTAGGCAAAATAATAATAGTCTCCCTTAGGAGCAATTGGCCGCAAACCTTTAGACAATTTCTCGGGTGTCACACAGTCTTCAGTGGTGCCAATATAGATATCACTCCAGCGATTAGCCCAATAGCGTTGCCACTTTTCATCAAACCTGTTGTCCAGCTTAACTAGAATTTTGGAACGATGACCATGGGCTATGCGCTGACAATTACCATCGTGCTTTTTCAATCCATGAGTGTAGTGATAATAGGCACCATCGATCACTTCGGTACGCAATGACAAGGTAATGTCATCAACGTTTTCAGGTAAATGAGTAGCAATGATTTCTTTGAGATATTGGCTCACCGACTCCATGGTAACTTCTTGCGCATAAATAAATGCGTAGGCTTCAGGTGGACAACTCAACATGATCTGTTTACCAGGGCGTTCAAAATTGACAATTACGTTGTCATTATTGTGCTGATTACCCAATCGAACATAGCTGTGCTCGGCAGGCACTAATAGCTTGTGATCAACGTATTCGTCTATCAGATACTTCAGTTCTTTTTTAACCTTTCCGAAGTCCAACACCATACTTTCTTCGTTTAGTGCACCGTTAAGTACTACATCGACGATCCAACTTTCTCCCACCATGCCTCTTTCAGGACACAGATATGAAAAATCCATTACAGTCAGATCGTTTACAAATAAATGCATTATTAAATATTTACCTTAATTTGGGGCCTGACAGGCTTCTATTACTGCTCATTATACTTGCCAACACGCGCAACGAAAGTTAATCCTTCCACTTATTGAGCTGGTCTTTCAGATTAGGCGGTACACCTTTAATCATCAGGGTATCGGTTTCCGGATTGTAAGCCACCCGGTCCCCGAGCATCTTGCGTTCAAAACTAATACTGAGCCCACCGCCTTGCCCGGTGAACTTACTCAACGTCTTAATACTGCTCTTGTCCCCCTGAAACGCGCTTTCTAAGGCTTCTTCAGCCTGTTGCGTAAAAGCGTGAAAATCCTGGGTTTGGTCCGCCATCGCCAAGGTCTTAGCTACTTCTTCTACCACTATATCTTCGCCAGAATCTATCTGCTCTTTATAGTAGCTGGCTAACTCTTCCCGCTTTTGCTGCTTTTCTTCTGGTGCGAATTGCTCAGTTTCCATGTACTGCTCAACTTTATCCAGCAACAATTTATTCTGTTGCTTGATATCCACCTCTTCTGCGCAGCCCAAAAAAATCATGAAAAAGTCAGAGATTTTTCGTCCGGCTCTACCTTTGATAAAACTGATGTAGCGATTTAGTTCCGGCGTTGATTGATACTGGGATAAATCGATTCGTGCGGCCAATTGCATCTTGGCCAAATCAAGGTGATTGGAAACAGTGAGATTTAGTTGCGGATTAATCTCCACGTGTTCTTTAGTATCCAGAAGTGCCACCATCAGATAGTCGGTGGCCAAATATTGGTATTGCGCAACCACAACAAAACCGGCTTCGGGTGTCCCGGTCTCAACCATCGCGTTAACCAGTCTCTCGCAGAGCTGCACCGAAAACGGTAAAAAGCCATGGTCTCCGGAAATCAACCCAGCGAGCAAACTTTTGAACTCTTGCTGCTCTTCGTCTTCAACAAACCCGCCGATGCCTTTAACCGGTTTGTTGTTATAACTTTGACTAAGTTGTTGTACAAATAGCTCTATATCGGCCCCCACATCAAACAGGTCGTTGCGCGCTTTAATGGCGAGTTTTTCTCCATCGTTGACAAGTTGATGGACGACAAAATGATTTATAATTGCTGACATGAAATTCCTGAGAAATCAAAAAAGTTATTCTAAAACAGAACCGCACTGTAGCTAAAGCATGGTTATTGTTCAGGTTAATGTAAAAATGCGGTACCATTTTACACAAGCAGTAATCTGGATGTAACCATGCCACAACAATCTAAATATTCTAACGAGCAATTTGAGAAACTATTTCAAGACATTATCGTCACATTGGAAAAGCACAACCCCTCTCCCGATTTAGCCATGATGGTGCTTGGCAATAGCCTCACCCATGTACTTACCACTCAAGTTGCTGAAGATATCCGTACTGATATGGCAGAAAAGTTTTGCCAGGTGCTGTTAAGTAGCGTAAAAAAGTAACAGTAAAATAATTATAACGAAACGCTAAGTTCATGATTTTGACAGAAACGCCCAAACGGCAACTGGTGAGTAAACTGGTTACCTGGGGACATTGGTTTACCCTTTGCAACATCATTGTTGCGATCTGTATTGCCGGAATTTATTTGTTCAGTAGTGCATTGCCTGAAACACTTCTGGGTTTGTTTTATTTGCTGGCAAATTGGTTTAGCCACATTGGTTTTTTAACCTTTTTTGGCTTTGTCATCCTCGTGCTACCGCTTTGTTATTTATATCCTAACAGTCGTTTTTTACGAGCATGGGCCTCAGTGGTTGCCGCTTTTGGTTTGGCTTTTTTAGCTTTTGACGCACTACTCTATACCCGCCAGGGAATGCATTTCAGCCCCTATTCAGCAGAATTTATAAGACAGCAAACCGATACAGTGTTAGCGGGTTTAAAAGGCCATCAGATCCTGTTTCTGATCGTTTCGTTTTTTGTTTGGTTGCTATTTCAGCTATTAGTTGCCAACTCTTTATGGCATCGCATTGAGCGACTTCAAAAACTCAGGTTCGGATTGCCAATTAGCGGCGCATTTGTGGCTTTATTTATGTTCAGCCATACAGTCCACGTCTGGGCAGACGCCTATCTATATCAACCAGTAATGAAGCAAGACAATATGTTTCCGCTGTCCTACCCGGCAACAGCGAAAACCTTAATGTCAAAATACGGCTTACTCGATATGGAACAATATCGCGCTAAAAAAAGACTGCAATTTGATAATCAGTTTGAGCACGTTACCTATCCTAAGAATTCGCTTTTTTGTGCTGCGGATAATGATACAAATATAGTTTTGCTGCTGGTTGAACTAAAAGACGAAAGTAATCATATTGCACTGCCAGTTGGAAATCAGACAACACTACTGAAGCAGCATTTTGATCTGTCATCCTCGTCAGTTTCCAGCGTAAAAACCGCGTTATATGGCTTACCAGAAACATTTCATATTAACATTGCTGATACTTCCCCAATCCTACTGCAGGTTCTGACAGGTTCAAACAAAGCGGTATACAGCTACACGGAAAATGAAACCTTAAAACAGTTTTTTGCAGACCATAATGTCACGCAACTCGAAAGTCTGGAGCAACTTCAAGAAAATAAAACTCAACCGGGGTTAAGCATTCTGCATGTTAGCGCTGAACAAGCCGAAAAATGGTTAATTCAAAACGCTGAATTCCAGCCCTACTTTGCTTCGGTGGTTTCCGCTGATAAAAATGTTTTTGCCGCAACCAATCTTCCGATTCACAAAAACATTCAACTCACTTCGCATCAAGATATTGCACCCACCATACTCAATTATGTGGGCTGTCACGTTGCTGATGAACTGCATTCAACAGGACAAAACCTGCTATCATCAACGAGGAGTTGGATTGTTAGTAATCAGCAAAATAAAATCATTATTTTGCACAATAATCTCAGAACCGAAATTGATCCCTCGGGCAATTATCAGCTGTACAGTCTGGAGGGAGAGTTACAAAACAATACTGAACTGAATATTCCCTTATTGGGGCAAGCAATAAAATTGTTGAGCAGTTTTAGCGAATAATGATTAATTTTTCTAACAATCTGTGTAATAAATTTCGTTACAATCTAAGGATAGATTGCTAGTATCAAAGTGATCATGTGAAGGAAGCGCAATACCGTGGTCTTAGGCCGTAAAATATTTTTCTTGCTAACAGTTGTTATTTTGTCCAGCTTTGAGGTCATGGCAAGGGACAAACTGGCCGTGGTCTACCCTGAAGTTCCCTCCCCTTCGAATCTGGTGTTTGAAGAAATCATTGCCGGGATAGAGGCGAGTCATCCAGAAAACCTTCTGATCAAATCCATCCCAAGAAACGAGTCTCCTGACGAATCACTCGCATGGGTGAACGAAAAACAACCAGACATGTTGATTGCTTTGGGAAAACGCGGTTATCGCATTGCAAAATATATATACAAGGATCGCCCTGTGGCTATCGGGGCTCTTCCCATCAGGCCCAATGGTATTTCTGGCATATCGTTATTGGCTGACCCAGGTGTATTATTTGACTCCCTTAAAAATCTGGCGCCGGATATTTCAGTAGTCAATGTTGTTTACAGTCCAAGTAGCCGCTGGCTAATGTCAATTGCTGCTCAAGAAGCGGCGGAAAAAGGCCTTGAATTCAAGCATGTAGAAGTCAAAAATATCAAAGAAGCAATCAGTACTTACGATGCACTACTCAAAGAAATCGACCCGTCGAAAGAAGCAGTTTGGTTACCGGTAGATAAAATAACAGCCCATGAACAGGTGATACTACCTAGCCTGTTAGAAAAGTCATGGGAACAAAACCTGGTGCTTTTTTCCAGTAAACCAGCCCATGCCAAAAGAGGCGCCTTGTTCTCAGTTTTCCCGGACAATCAAGCCTTGGGGCAACAGCTTGTTAAAATGGTGAAAAAGATCTATCAGTCTCACAATGAAGCTGGGGTTGTACCGTTGCAAGATATGAAGTTAGCTGTGAATCTCAGAACAGCGGCTCACTTGGGATTTGATTACAAATCTCAACAAAAAGAACAATTCCATCTGACCTTCCCGCAGTAGAGCCGTTATGAACCAGGTCAGTGAACAAACCAAGATAAGTAACGCAAGAGCAGAGCATGGCGATTCTATGAGTATTCGTCGGCAACTGCTCGCCTATATTGTTGCCGGTGTCTTTGTGCTGTTGGTATTGTTCAGTATCACTATCAGTTGGTTGGCAGGCAAAGAAACCAGTAAGCTGACCATTAATAACGCTCAGCAAGTTGCACGGGCGCTTGCGCAACAATCAGTATTGGCGTTACTCACAGAGTCTGAGGAAAATGCCAGCACAGCGCTTGACCAGGTAATGTCGTTTCCAGACGTTTCCGGAGCGGGCCTTGTTACCTTGGATGGTGAAATATTCGGTTGGCGAGGTGATGCTCGTGGAGAGCAATACTTCAGAAATTATGATTGGCAAAATACCCGTAGCTATTTGATCCTGGAAGAAGATGAGAGCAATTGGTTTGTGGCCTCTGCCGTGATCTTAACAGATAACGACGGCAACAGTGAAACAGAGCTATTTGAAGCCACCGAAGAAAAGCTTGGTTATGCCATACTCTCATTCAGCAAAGAAACCCTGACCCAGATAAACCGCGATATTATCTTAACCATTGCCATAACCGGTGGTATTGCAGTAATAGGTTTGATCCTAATAGTAGGTGGCGCTATCCAACGCCAGTTAGCTCCGTTGCAAGAGCTTTCCGAAGTTATGGCCTACAATCACGAAACAGGTGAGCACAAATTAGCCAAGGTTGAAGGCGCAAAAGAAGTAGAACAAATGGCCAATTCTTTTAACGCCATGATGTTGACCTTAGATGAGCAGGACGAAAGGCTAAGAAATCAGCGAGACCAATTGGAAGCCGAAGTGAAAATACGCACTGCTGAACTAACTGTAGCCCGTGATGCAGCACTCACCAGTAGCCGCCACAAATCTGAGTTCCTGGCAAACATGACCCATGAACTACGCACTCCGATTCAATCTATTATTGGTTATGTTGACCTGGTAAAAGAAGAGGCCGAAAACGAAGGTCAATTCGATATGGTCACAGACCTGGATAAGGTAACTCGTAACGCAGATCGACTGCTTGGCATGATAAACTGCCTGTTAGATTTATCAAAAATCGAAGCGGGCCGCATGGAATTGAATTTGTCCAGTACGTATCTAAAAGATTTACTGCAAGATCTTTCCGAAGCCACGGCTCCCCTATTTCCCCGTAATAACAACAAGTTCTTGTTGGACAATCATTCCGACAATCCCATTCTACGGATAGACAGCGAAAAGTTATTACAAGTATTGATAAACCTGGTGTCCAATGCCTGTAAATTTACCGAGCGCGGTACGGTTACGTTACGGGTGGAAAATAACCATAGCGAAATTAATTTTAGCGTTATCGATACGGGTATCGGCATACCTGCTGACCAACTGGCGAAAATATTCGATCAGTTTCAACAGGTGGACAGTGGCGAAACTCGTCGTTTTGGAGGCACAGGACTGGGTCTTGCTATTTCCAAACAATTCTGCGAATTGATGGGCGCCAAAATTCAAGTGGAAAGTATTGAAGGTGAAGGCAGCTGTTTTACCGTTAAGCTGCCTATTAATTGATGGCATTTCATACTCTATCCTTCTCGTTTGGAACTGTATGGCAATTTTATGAATCGAATACTGCTTAGCACAGTCATTACTGCTGCATTGTTGTCACCATCCCTAACAGCATTTGCAACAGAAAAAGCGTCAAATTCCGTACCCGATGATGAATCCTATTTGAATGAATTTAGCAATGATGAGTTTGGTGATTTTTATGGCAGCGACGAAATTATTAGTATTGCCACAGGTACCCAGCAAACTATCAGTAAGGCTCCTGCAGTTGCTTCTGTGATAACAGCAGAGCAAATCAGACAAAGTGGCGCACGCAATTTGATGGAGGCATTAATAATGGTGCCGGGGTTGCAGGTTAGCCGAAGTAGTCAAACAATGGCGCCTAAATTTAACTTCAGAGGAATAACATCCACCTACGCACCGCAAACACTGTTAATGGTGAATGGGATACCGACTACGAGCGCCGTCAGGGGTGATAATCAGGTTGTTTGGGGGGAATACCCCATTCAAGGTATCTCCAGAATCGAAATTATTCGCGGCCCCGGTTCTGCTTTGTATGGTGCAGACGCATTCTCAGGTGTCATCAATATCATTACAAAATCAGCAAATGATATTCAAAGTACTGAATTCGGTGTCGGCTCGGGGTCTTTCGATACTCAAAATGGCTGGTTTAATACAAATTTTGTGCACGGTGATTTCAAAGCAGGAGTTTCCATTGAGTATTTATCCTCTGATGGATCAGATAAAATCATAGAACAAGATGCTCAAACCCCTCTAGATGGAATTGCTGCCCAGTTTTTTAATTTACCGTCGGTCTCTCTTGCCCCTGGTCAAACACAGCTGAGTTTTGAGTCCTTAGATCTTTCATTAAATGCCCAATATAAATATTTAAAAGTTGGAATTAGCCATCAAGACAGATCTAATGTAGGAACTGGTCAAGGTGCGGCAGAAGCATTGGATGAATCTGGGCGATTTGCTGGTATCAAACAAATGTTTGACTTTGTTTATGAAAGCCATACCTTTGACGACAATTGGAAAATCAGAAGTCACTTTAACTATTTCAGAAGTACTCAAGAAATAGAAAGCAATATTGTACTGCTTCCACCAGGCACGCTTTTTGGCGCTTTCCCTGACGGTATTATTGGCAACCCGGCCTATAAAGAGGACACTACAACCGTTGAAATTCGAGCGGATTATTCTGGTTTAGAAAATCATCAATTCACCATTGGATTGGGGTACAAAGATCAGGACTTATATGAGGTTACAGAAAGTAAAAATTTCTATGCTGATTTAAGTGCCATTCCCTCAGGTCTAATAGATGTAACGGATTCTGTAGATGTCTTTATCCCAGAGTCAGACAGAAACAATAGGTTCTTGTTTTTACAAGACATTTGGAAACTTGCTCCTGATTGGGAATTGACAGCTGGATTGAGGTATGATGATTATTCAGATTTCGGCTCTACTGTAAATCCACGAATGGCCTTAATTTGGTCCAGCAGCTTAAAATCAACTGCTAAATTTCTTTATGGTCGCGCGTTTCGTGCGCCTAGCTTTGCTGAGACTCTCACTGTAAATAACCCGGTCGCACTGGGAAACCCCAATATTCAACCTGAGACTATCGACTCAATTGAACTTGCTTATAGCTATAAGCACAACGAACTACATACGTCCACGATAAATGTTTTTTATTACAAAATTGATGATTTTATTACTTTTGTACCAGATGCGGGGGCGCCAACTTCTACCGCACAAAACGTCGGTGAAAGAACAGGTTATGGTATAGAAGCCGAATCCGGGATTAACCTGGGTGAAGAAATCTCCATCAAGGCGAATTATTCCTACGTCCATGCAAATGATGAACTCGTGAATGATGATGTGGGTGACTATCCAAACCATCAATTTAAAGCGCAACTACTTTGGCATATTAACGACCTTTGGGAACTCCATTCCTCGGTGAATTATGTAGGAAAAAGAAAACGAACACACTTTGACCAAAGGGAACCATTAGATGGATATGCCAACGCATCGGTAAATCTATCCTATTCAAACAATACCGGCTGGCAACTTTCCATTACCGCAAAAAACATATTTAATGACGACATTCGGGAACCGAGCATCGGGCCGAGTGTTGATGGTGGCGCGGTGAATATACCGAATGACTTACCATTAGCAGGAAGAACTTTTTTGTTTCGGATATCTAAGGCTTTCTAGATACGTACCCCACAATTTTCTTACAAAGGTAAAAAAGTTCATTTGCCAATTTAAGGCAAGAATAGATTGGCGTTTCACAATGCACTTGAATTCACATCTAAATTTAATCACTAATTTTAACAAATCTGAACTTGTGAAAACCCAAATAGCTAATACAATCAAAGATATAATAAAAAGAACGTGCTCTGAAAATAGACGTTAAATCTGCACCATAACGCGGAATCACAACATGAAAAAAAGATTACTGGCAACCTGTGTCATCGTAGCCCTGTCTGGAACATCTTCCTTCGCGCATGCCATTGCGCCTTTGCAGCAAGAAGATGACATTAATGATGACTACCTTGATGATGAATTTGGTGATGACCAATTTGGTGATTTTTACGGTAGTGAAGAATTCATAAGTATCGCTACAGGTACTCAAAAAGCCGTTAGTAAAGCACCATCAGTAGCCAGTGTTATTACCGCAGAGCAGATAAAAAAACTCGGTGTAAACAATATTCACGAAGTAATTGAAGTAGTTACAGGTATTCATGTTTACCCGTCAAAATTGAACAGAATGAATGCCTCATACTCGATTAGAGGAGTCCATACTAGTCAAAATCCTCAGGTATTGCTTCTCATCAATGGTGATCCAATAAGAGCGAATTATACCGGTGCCAAATGGGATTTGTTTAATGTTGGTACTGAGTTAGTTGAACGAATAGAGGTGATTCGTGGACCCGGCTCTGCGGTCCACGGGGCTGATGCGTTTTCAGGCGTGATAAATATTATCACCAAGGGTGCCGAGTCAGAGCTAACAACCAATGATTTTGGTGTCAAAGCAGGATCTTTTGGAAATAAATCCGCTTGGATAAATTACAATATTCCTTTCAACGAATCTACTTCGCTTTTAATAAATGCTCAATGGCAAGACTCTGATGGTGACGATAGCAGAGTTGTTTTCACCGATGCAATGTTTGCATTCGGTCTAGATGGGTTATCGAATGCTCCTTCTGCCCTTTCAACTAACCTTGAAACGACAGATCTTCATTTGACGTTTAAAAAAGACGATTTTTACCTTTCTGCATGGTATCTCGAAAATGATGGCGGTACTGGAGCTGGGGCCGCACAAGCTTTGGCACCTGAAGACATCAGCCTTCATGAATCAATTACCCTAAAAACAGGTTATAAATGGCAAGTATCCAATAATTTAACTGCCGATTTCTGGGCGTCATGGCAAGAATACGAGGGTGATACAACCTTTACGATTTTCCCCGCAGGCATGGCGCTGCCAAGGGCTTTCGATCCTGAAACAGGTGCGCCCACAGCCTTCACCGTATTTACAGACGGTGTTATCGGTAGGCCAATCCAAAAGGATGAAAATATATCCATTGAAAGCGCCCTTTATTACACAGGGGTTAAAGACCACAACATCAGGGTTTCAGTTGGCCACTTTACAAAAAAATTTGAAGCTCAGGAATTCAAAAATTTTGGCCCCCTTGCACAAGATTTCACAGAAGACTTTAAAGATGGAAGCTTAACTGATGTTAGCGGCACCGCCTTTATTTACATGCCTAATGTTGATAGAGATGTTAATTATTTATCTCTACAAGATGAGTGGAAACTAGCCCAAGATTGGGAACTAACAGCGGGCCTGAGATACGATGACTATTCTGATTTTGGAAGTACATTCAACCCCAGACTAGCTTTAGTGTGGCAAGCAAAACACAACTTAACTGCCAAAGCTCTTTACGGAAAAGCATTCAGAGCCCCTTCATTTGATGAATTGTATGCCATCAATAACCCTGTCATATTAGGCAACTCTGAGTTAGAACCAGAAAAAATTAATACTTATGAAATAGCATTCGATTACCGCCCTAATTTTGACTGGAAGCTGCTTTTGAGTATTTTTGCTTACAACGCTGAAAATCTGATCGTCTATACACCAATTGATGCAGGAACGAACAGAGCCTCCAATGCCGCAGAGCAGGATGGTTTTGGGGCGGAGTTTGAAGCTCATTGGAAGCTAAGTTCCGCACTTAACTTGAAAGTTGGATATTCCTACCAAAACTCTGAAGATGCAGAGTCAAGCGAGACGATAGCTGATGCACCGGGCAACATGCTAGACTTTGCCATTGATTGGGATATTTCTGAGAAAATATCCTTACATGCAGATACTCGATGGATAAACAATAGAAATCGACCAGTTAATGATACCAGAAGCAAAATAGATGATTATAACTGGACCAACTTGAATCTTATTTATCACTTCTCTGAGAATATTGACGCATCGCTCAGTATCAGAAATCTGTTTGACGAAGATGCAAGAGAGCCCTCTGACGGACAAATTGTTGAAGATTACCCTCTGGAAGAGAGAGGCTTTTGGTTAAAAGCAGCAGCAACTTTTTAAGCAATGACAAAGCAAAACAAACAAAAAGAAACAGACAAAGGTGACAAGTTCGTAGAACAAATACCCACCGGAATATGGTATGAAGAGTCAAGTGATGCATCTCCTTACATTGCTGAAAAACAATACTTGTATGGGTACGACTTTGAAGACGCGGTAGACAAACTAACTTACCCCTCTTTAGTATACTTGATGATCAAGGGTGAGCTGCCTGGAGAAGAAGAAGAGGCTATCCTCACGCTACTGATGAAAATTCTTATTACAACGGGTCCAAGACACCCCGCCTGCCGGGCGGCCATGAATGCGGGCATCGGCAGGACGGATGTAGCACATATATTACCCATTGCTTTGAATGTTCATTCTGGAGAATATTTGGGAGCTAAAGAAGTGGGAAGTTGTGTTCGATGGCTAGCGCAAAACACTCAATCCAACCCCGTTGATTTAAAGATTCCATTGCCAAAAAATGATGCGCCTAATCCTATACCGGGATTTGGACTCATATACGGCGAACAAGACATAGTAGCATCAAAATGGGCAGCAAAATTTAAGGTCTTTGAAAAATCACTCCCTACATTGTGTTGGATGAATAAGCTCTTAAAATACCTTAATGATGATAAACAAAACCCTACGTCTTGGCTTACAACAGGATTGGCAGCAATAGTGTTTCATGATTTGAATATTAGCTATCGACATGCTACAGCTATGTATCAATTTTTAAGCTCACCTGGCTTTATTGCTCACGGAATCGAAAAGTCAAACAAACCCCTTACAGATATGCCATTTATTCAAGAAAGCAATTATGAAATCGAATAATCAAAGCCAGTTCTGGGATGATCGCAATGGAAAGATCGTTTCCAAAAAAGGGGGATGGCGCATAGGTGAAGCCGTATACAACCACGGTTATAAAATGATGCAAGAGCTGGTAGGTAAGGCTACCTATTTTCAAGTATTAACTCTAAATGTGACAGGGCAACTACCCGATAAAGTATTTTCCGATTGGCTTGAGGCGAGCTTCATCTGTTTAAGTTGGCCAGATCCAAGAATATGGTGTAACCAAATAGGTGCTTTGGCCGGAACGATGAAAGCATCCTGCCCTTCTGCAGTTGCAGGTGGGATACTCGCGGCAGATTCCAGAATGTACGGAGCAGGAACGATGAAAGCCTGCATGGATTTCATTTATAAAGCGGGAGAACTGGAAAAAAAGGGAATGTCTGCCGACACAATCGTCGAGAGTGAGCTGGCTGAACGTGCAAAAGTATTGAAAAGCAAGCCAGTCATTGTTGGATATTCCAGACCTATTGCTTCTGGCGATGAAAGAGTTACGGCTATGATTGCCGTCGGTAAAAGTTTGGGGCTGGAAAAAGGTCCACATGAAAAACTAGCCACTCAAATTCACAATTACCTTGATCAACACCATAACGACGGTCTCAATGTTGCGGGATACTGTGCAGCAGTACTTGCAGACCATGGTTATACGCCTGTGGATGTTGAGAGATTATATGCCACTTGGGTCCATTCAGGAGTCCATGCCTGCTATTCCGAAGCTGCTGATGAGTCTCCATTGAGGTTCTTACCATTAAAATGTACGGACATTAATTACACAGGTCCAAATAAGAGAAAACTAATATAATGAAAAAAGCTATCGTTACTGGTGGAAATTCGGGTATCGGATTGGCTACAGCAAAACTATTAATAGAACAGGGCTGTAGCGTAACAATTACAGGAAGAAGTGAAGAAAAACTATCTACTGCAGCTGCGGAACTTGGTTGCAATTACCACGTTGCTGATATGACAGACCTTAATGCCCTGAAAGAGCTATGCAACTCTCACCAAAACGGATTAGATTATCTGGTTTTAAATGCTGCAGGTGCTATGTTCAAACCATTAGCAGAAACTTCAATCTCTGATTTTGATGATTTTGTTAATACCAATATTAAAGGTTCGTACTTTCTTATCAAATGGCTAGAGCAAGCACTATCAAAAAGCAAAGGGGCTATTTCAATAATAACCTCGGCGGTAGTAGACAATGGCCTCCCTAACGCAAGTATTTATGCACTAACCAAAGGAGCGATGAACTCCTTGGCAAAAAGTTTGGCTGCAGAATTTTCTGACAATGGCATCAGAGTCAACGTAGTGGCGCCTGGCGCAGTGGATACGCCGATTCTCAGTAAACTCGGGATACCACCTGAGCAAATCTCCACGCTTAGAGAGCAACAAGAATCCATGATTCCACTGAAAAGATATGGAAAAACAGAGGAAATTGCACACGTTATAGTAAGTCAACTTAACGCTTCCTATGTTACTGGCTCGACATGGCAAGTTGACGGTGGCGTTGATGCCATTTAAGAGGGTTTCCCCTCTTAAATTTTAACCTCCCGGCGTGGCGGAACCACCATTAACTGCTATGCCTTTTACCCTGTCTCCCATTGGCGGGATTTCTTCTTTATCAATGCGTACATCAATTAATGTTGGGCCGTCTTTACTAAAGATGCGGTGGTAATCAATACTTTCCAGCTCTTCGACGGTATTGATAACAATGCCTTCAATGCCCATCGATTGAGCCATCATGGCAAAATCCACTTCGCCCAGTTCAAATCCCACCTGCTCTGCACCGCCCAGACGCTGACCGTGCATCACCATGCCCAACACTGAGTCGTTCAGGATCAAAAACACAATGGGTAATTTCATTTGTTTGGCAACAGTAATTTCCTGCGCACTCATCAGGTAACTGCCATCACCCGTAATACAAACATGAGGTTTAAGCGCGCCATCAGCGCGATTGCCGCCAGCAGAGCCCACAACAGCCCCTATTGCCCATGCCATAGCGCCAAGTCCCATTGCGATATGCAATTTACCGTCGTGCTCTTTGCGCTGGTAATATTGAATTGACCAAGACCAGGCGTTTCCGGCGTCCACAAAAACACGGGTATCAGCGGGCAGTTCACGACTCAAATGCGTAAACAGCCTATGAGGCTTAATAGGATTATCGTCACTCAAACATTTTTCTTCGTCGAATAACGAGGTAGCACAACCATTGATGTTCATTTTTTTCGGTTGTGGCAGGCCTTTCCACTCTTTATTCCAGTAGCGTTGTGCACGATTTAATTTCTCATTCACAATACGAAAGATAGTCGGCAAATGGCCACACACATGCAGGCGCGCCATGTGGGAACGAGTAAAATGTTCCACCCTGGAATCAACGTGAATGAGTTTTTCATTCATTAATTCCCCAGCCCAACCGCGGGTGCCTAATTCACCTAAAGCAGCGCCAATGGCGATAACCAGATCCAATTCCTTGTTCTTGTCTTGCAGCAGTTCTTTTGCGCTCTCATGCCCGGCAAAACCAAAAACACCACGATATAAGGGGTGAGTTTCATCTACCCAACGCTTACCCATTGGCCCGGTAACGAAGGGAGCATTAATCATCTCTGCAAAACGCATGATCTCGGTAGAAGCATCTTTACAACCATCACCGATAAATAGCGCCACCCGGTCAACGCTCTTAAGCTCAATAACCATTTGGTCCATTGCGCCCTGGTCAGTTAAGGTGTAGCGGCCACGTAATGTTTTCTTTTCAACATTGGCTTGTTTTAACGCCACCGCGCGTAACACATCGGAAGGAATACTCACATGCACAGGTCCCGCGGGCTCGTTGCGCGCGGTCATCAATGCAGATACAAGCTTGGTTTCAAGCTGCTCGTGGTGACTGACTAAAGTGCTGTACTTTGTGCAATGGTTAAACATACCAACGGTATCAATGGCAGCGCAGGAAGAGTCTTGCAAAGCGCGCTTACCAAACTTAGGTAATGGGGTTTGAGCGGTGATCACCAACATGGGAGTATTGTCAGCATAAGCACCTGATACACCGGTGATCAAGTTAGTTGCACCCGGCCCGGTGGTTGCACAGCAAACCCCTATTCGGCCAGTTTCGCGCGCATATCCGTCCGCCATAAAAGCTGCACCGGACTCATGCCTTGCCACAACAGGTGCAACTCCACCATATCGCGCGCTTACCGAAAGCGCATTAAATAAAGGTTCAATTGCCCCACCGGGCACCCCGTACACATAATCAATATTCAATTGATTGAGGTAATCCACAATCATGTCTGCGTACGTAAACACATCCATGTCTAAACTAGATTCCGTTTTTGAATCAGCCATAGACATCACACCACCTTTCATCTGTCACTTGTTAAAAAGAGCAATTAAAATCGTTATTATACTGAACGCTAGAGACCAATAAATCGGGCAAAATTTTGCGTAAACTCAAAAAGATATGAAACATAATTCATAGGTCTTACTATCCTTGAGTTCTGCGTCTTGAACTCAACAGCGCGGCGTAATCTACACAAAATTTAACCAATTTAACACCGTAAATCTGATTATTTTTTCGCTAATACGCTTACGAGTTTAGTTTAGGTTAGAATTTTTTCCGTTGCTGAATTGTTTCGGTATTTATTATTACCAAACCTTGATGGGTATCAGGAAGGTGGAGGATATCGTTCGTTGATGACATCAATACCAATTGGCTTACTGATGTGGTAGCCCTGTAAAAAATCCACTCCCATTTTGCGTAATTCAAGTGCGGTCTCTTCGTCTTCCACAAATTCGGCAACTGTGGTTTTGTTGAGGGCACGAGCAACCTCACAAATGGATTTAACAAGCGCTCTGTCGATAGGATTGTCTTTCATGTCTTTTACAAAAGACCCATCCACTTTTACACTATTGGCTGGTAACTGTTTTAAATAACTAAAGGTACTAAAACCCGTTCCAAAATCATCAATGGAAAACTCACAGCCAAGCTCCATTAACTTTTTGATCATATCTTGGGTTGCGCCTAAGTTAGTTAAACTGGCACTTTCGGTAACCTCAAAAATAATTTGCTGTGGATTAACGCCGTATTGGGCCAACTTCTCTTCCACAAGCGGTAACAATCGCTCATCACTAAAGGCTTGCGCTGAAAGGTTGATGGCGACTTTTTTTAGCACCGGGTGTTTGCTTATCATGCTCATGGCTTTGGAAATCACCTGATGATCCAGTAAATTAATATCTTCAACCCGCTCAATAGCTGGAATAAATTCACCGGGAAATATTAACTTACCATCGATTTCCAGTCTTACCAGTGCTTCAAAGTAATGTACATCGCGGGTTTCGGCATCAACCACTGGCTGGAAATGCAATATAAGCTGATCTTTGCTGATAGCTTCTTGCAGTACGTGAACCCATTGTACGGAAATCTGAAAATCTTCGGTTTCTTTATCCTCTTTTTCAAATACATGCACCAGATTACGGCCGCGTTTTTTTGCAACATAGAGTGCAATATCTGCCTGTTGCAGATAGGTTTCCGGCTCGGTTTGTTCGCCGTTGATTTCCGTGGCGCCAATACTACAGCTGATCTTAAAGATGCGCTCGCCAAACTGATAATGACCTTGTTGCAATAAAGCACAAATTTCGTTAGCAATATCCCGCGCTTCATGGCGGTCGGTGCGAGGTAATAACAGCGCGAATTCATCACCGCCTACGCGACAAAACACGTCGGCTTCACGCTTTAAAGAAGAGATAGCGGTAGCCACCTCTTTAAGAATAATATCCCCTTGATGATGCCCTTGAGTATCATTGATCACCTTAAAATGATCCAAATCCAGGTATAACAGAGAGTGCACCACATCTTGCGATTGTGCAGTTTCCGCCAGACGCACAAGTTCGGCATCAAAATAGTGGCGGTTGAAGAGGTTGGTTAAGGTATCATGTGAGGCCAAATGGCTAAGTTGCATCTCCGCTTTTTTGCGATCATCGATGTTGTCCAGATTTACCGTAACCCCTGACACTTTGCCTTTGCGATACAAATCGTTAAATTGCACTTCCACCCAAATCGCTTCACCGGTTTTTATCTCCAACTGGAATTCAATGCGTTTGGACCCGGTTTGGCCTTCTAACATCTGGCTCATGTGATACTCGACATAATGTCGGGTATTGCCATCATCACCGAAAGCAAAATCCGCCAAAGACTTACCCATGGTATCTTCGCGAGAATAACCCGTGAGCAAAACCCAAGCTTTATTAATAAACTTGATATACCCATCGGTATCCAGTTCCATTACCACTGTAGACAAATGGTTGAGCAAGCGCGTATGCGCCTCTGACAATTGTCGGAACTGCTCTTCCCGCCGTTTGATGGTGATCACTTTTTCCTCAAACTGGCTATTGCTCACCAGGTAATTTTCCCGCTGAGAAGCAATCGCAATAACTTTCCTCAGCTGCTCGCCTTTAAAGGGCTTGGAGATAAAGTCCACAGCACCTTGAATCAACAACTCTTCCGCCAGTTCAGTGCTGCCGTGGGCGGTCATAATAACTACGGCTTGTTGGGGATTCATAGCAAGAATGTGCTTTAACACTTCCCCACCCGACATCTCTGGCAGTTGCACATCCAACAAGACAATATCAAAATGCCCATCATGGAATTTACTTACGCCTTGTGTGCCGGTTGTGGCTATTTGCACTTTATAGTTGTTTTTTAACAATCTGTGCGCCAGTTCGGCAATATCAGGATCGTCTTCTACCACTAACACCGACATACGATTATCGGGAGTTTCCGTGGTGTCTGAAAAGCTCAACACCAGATCTGGCAGAGTTTCAAGATGTTCACAAGCAACCACGTGGTTGATGGTAAAGGCATGTGCTGTGGTTTTAGCGATGTGTTCGCAGAATGTATCGGTAATGAGGATATAAGGTGTTTCTGCGGGTACTCTAAATAAGTTAGCTCTTACCATACGTACCAGACGCCAGGCATCCATTTGCCCAATCAAGGTGTCAGAGACAATGACATCGACTTCTTGCTGCTTTAGCTTGGTTACTGCGCTGCTAGCATCTTTTACATGCAATACTTCTGCGTTGTGCTCTGCTAATAGTTCCGTTACGGACTGCCGCCGCTCCACACTGTCGGTGATCAGCAGTACTGAAATCGATGTCGCCATTCGTTTCCTTTCTTCAGATAGCTTCTGTTAATTGGCATCTTAAGTTCCCATACTAGCCGGAATCCAGGGAAACTAAAATACTCAATAGGTTTAATTGCTCAAATTCTGACATGTAACAACGATGAAGCAACCGCATCCGCCAGCTCACCGCTAACTCCAGCCTTGTTATTAGAGATTAAAATACACTTTTTAACCCCAGCCGCTTTACCCGCAATCATGTCGGTAATTTTATCGCCAATCATCACCGATTCTGACAAATCCAAATCCAATTCATGAGCAGCGGCATAAAGCATTCCCGGCTTAGGCTTACGGCAGTCACAATCGATTTTATAATCACCATAACCCTCTTGTGCATGGTGAGGACAATGGTACACCGCGTCGATGTTAATACCCTGTTGTTTAAACTCGTTAAGCATGTAATCGGTTAGATACTCAAAATCCACTTCAGAATAATAGCCACGGGCAATACCCGACTGATTGGTTACAACAACGAGTTTGTAGCCCATGGACATAAAACGACGGCAGGCGGGGAAAACACCGTCCAGGAATTCGAAATCATCAGGTCGAAACGTATAACCGTGATCTTTATTGATCACGCCGTCTCTGTCTAAAAACACCGCTTTGTGTTTTATTGTTGGAGTAGACATCACTGTTTATTCTCTAGAGAACTTGGCCTCTAGCATACTCAAACTCGGGCTTTTGGCTACAGTGCAATGCAAGGAAAACGCACGTTTGCTGAAGAAACGTGCGAGCAGGTAAGTAAACTTCACCAATTAAACGCGGGTACCGCCATCTAATTCGATAACACGACCAGTGAAGTAATCATTTTTGAAGATAAACTTCGCAGTTTGTCCTAACTCCTCCACCTTAGCCAGGCGACGAAGTGGTACTGTGCTTAAGAATTTCTCCATCATTTCCGGACGCATCTGGCGTGCCATTGCGGTGTCCACTAAGCCTGGAGCAATACAGGCAGCACGAATACCAAAACGCGCTAACTCTTTACCCCAAGTTACGGTCATGGTCGCCACTGCGGCTTTAGAGGCTGAATAGTTGGTTTGCCCCATGTTACCGGCACGCGATACCGAAGAAACATTGATGATCACGCCTTCACAGCCCAAATCAATCATCGTTGCCGCCGCTTCACGACCACAGAGGAAGGTGCCCGTTACGTTCACATCCAGAACAGACTGGAACTGCTCAAGCGACATTTTACCAACTACCTGACCTTCTTTGACTTTCAGCAACATACCATCGCGCATGATGCCGGCACTGTTTACCAGACCATTTAGCTGCTTGAAGTCTTCGGCAATTTGCCTGAATACCGCTTCCACTTCCGCTTCATTGGTAACATTCACCACATAAGGACGTGCAGTGATGCCCTTTTCTGAAAGCTCAGCGACGGCTTGATTCAAGGATTCTTCCTGCATGTCCAACAGTGCAATGTGCGCGCCTTCGTCGGCCAACACATCGGCCATAGCACGACCTAAGCCTTGTGCTGCACCTGTAATGGCAATGACTTTGTCTTTTAAATTCATAATCTTGCTCTATCTCTTATTTGTTTTGTTCAAACAACTGAAAAATACTGGAGAAGTCTTTGCTGCCCTGCCCCTGGGCGCTTAAAATCTGATAAAGATTTTGTGCCAGCGCGCCCATCGGCGTCATGGATTGGCTTTGATTGGCCGCTTCCATAGCAAGACCCAAGTCTTTTTTCATCAGATCCACCATAAAGCCACCTTCGTAGTTCTTTGAAGATGGTACATTAGGCAATACATCCGGGCATGGATTATAAAGCTCCAGGGTCCAGTTGCGTCCAGAGCTTTGCAGCATGATGTCGGATAACACCTTTGGATCAAGACCGTGCTTAATCCCCATCTGCAGCGCTTCTGAGGTACCCGTCATCAAGATAGCCAATAACATGTTATTGCAGATTTTAGCCACCTGGCCTGCGCCAATATCACCAGCGTGAAAGATGTTTTTGCCCATACCTTCTAAAATCGGCTTGGCTGTGGCAAAACACGCTTCTGAGCCGCCCACAATAAAGGTTAGCGTGCCACCTTGTGCACCTGCAACACCACCAGAAACCGGTGCATCTACAAATTTAATATCCATTGAAGATAAATGTTCGCCCACTTCTTTGGCAGATGCAGCATCGATGGTGCTGGAGTCAATTACCATTGCACCTTTAGCAATGTGCTTAGCGACCCCGTCTTCCGAAATGAAAAGCGATTTAACATGCTTACCCGCCGGTAACATGCTGATCACGAATTCCACATCGCTCACCACGTCAGCGGCTGTTGCCGCAGCACTGGCACCTTCTGCTACCACTTTGACGACATTCTCTGCGACCAAATCAAACACTTTAACGCTGTGCCCGGCTTTAACCAGGTTCACCGCCATAGGACCGCCCATATTGCCCAGTCCGATAAATCCAATCGTTGCCATAATTATTCTCCTAATTTTGCCAGCGGATGAGTTTGCTCAGTCCAGGGACCGGCGAAGAAAGACTCAATAAAATCATCCGGTACGTTTTCTTGTGCCGGATACAACCACTGAGGCGCGCCGTCTTTATCAATTAACAAGGCCCGTACCCCTTCCTGAAACTCACCGGCAGAAGCGCAGCGACACGCCATAACCAACTCCATGCGAAAACAATCCGCAAGTGCCTTGTCCTGGCCCCGCTTAAGCTGCTCCCACACCAAACGTTGCGTAACCGGCGAACCGTTAAGCAAGGTTTTAGCGGCACGGTTAAGCCATTTGTCTTCGGTCTCTAACCACTTGCTGATACCGTTGATAATGTCCGCCAATGACGCATGAGACATTAGTGTTTCAATCTCAGTATGATATTTCGCGATATTGGATTCTGGCAATTTTGCAGCAGAGTGCTGAGCCAGGTTCGCTAACAAGTCATCTATGGCATAGCGGACATCACTGAGTTCAGAATCTGCAAGTTGCTCAACAAACGACTCAATGGACACTTCAGCCAAGGCATAATCCGCCATACCAATCAGTTTGGCATCGGCAGCATTGATCTGTACCCCGGTTAAGCCGAGGAACAAACCCATATTATCTTTCAGGGTATTTAAGAAGTAACTGCCGCCCACATCCGGGAATAAACCGATAGTGATCTCCGGCATGGCCAGGCGCGAGGTTTCAGTAACCACTTTATGGCTGGCACCGGCAAATAAACCGATACCCCCGCCCATGATAAAACCACTACCCCATACAATCAGCGGTTTGTTGAAGGTATGGATGAGATGATCTAACTGATACTCTTCGGTAAAGAAGGTTTGCACTGACTCAGGGGTTTTGCCCGGCTCGGCTTTCATGGCGTTGTACAAAGACACCACATCACCGCCAGCACAAAAGGCTTTCTCACCCGCACCGCTCAACAGCACAGCCGTGATGTTCTCGTCGGATTGCCATTGTTGCAACTGCTCAGTAAGCAAGCGCACCATATCTAGGTTCAGTGCATTTAAGGCTTTCGGCAAATTTAATTGCGCATGGCCTAACTGGCCATGCTTTAAATTTACTGTACTAAATAAAACAGGAGCTTCGCTCATTTTTATCTCCGTTTTAAAGTAGTTCACCAGCGCCTTCAGCCAGTACACGACGGCCTACAATCAAGCGCATAATCTCATTGGTGCCTTCCAGGATCTGATGCACACGCACGTCACGCACATGGCGCTCCAGCGGATATTCCTGGATGTAACCATAGCCACCGTGAATTTGCAGCGCCTCGTCACACACTTTAAAGCCAATATCCGTAGCAAAGCGTTTCGCCATGGCGCAATAAGCAGTGGCTTCGGGATCGTTACTATCCAGTTTAAAGGCCGCTAAACGCACCATTTGACGGGCTGCCACTAACTCAGTAGTCATGTCGGCAATTTTAAACTGTAATGCCTGGAAGGCTGCCAGAGGTTTGCCAAACTGACTACGCTCTTGCATGTAGTTTTTAGCGGTATTTAGTGCTTGTTGCGCGGTACCGATAGAACAAGTGGCAATGTTAATTCGTCCACCGTCAAGGCCCTTCATGGCAAACGTAAAACCCTGCCCTTCATCACCCAATAAATTACTTACCGGAATGCGCACGTTTTCAAACGTCACAAGACGGGTTGGCTGGGCATTCCAGCCCATTTTCTCTTCTGCTTTGCCATAGATGATGCCTTCAGCATCGGCAGGCACAACCACGGCAGAGATGCCTTTAGGTCCGGCTTCACCGGTGCGCACCATCACTACCATCACGTCAGTTTCACCGGCACCAGAGATAAACATCTTAGAGCCGTTAAGCACGTAATGATCGCCATCGCGCTTTGCTGTGGTGCGCAAAGACGCAGCATCACTACCAGAGCCTGGCTCAGTTAAGCAATAAGAGGCCAGCTTTTCACCCATTACCAGGGCTTCACACCACTGCTCTTTCACTTCCTCGGTGCCCCAGGTCGCAATCATCCAGGACGCCATATTGTGAATTGTCATCATGGCGGTTGTAGCCGTACAGCCCATGGAAAGCTGTTCAAAAATAATGGAAGAATCCAAACGGGATAAGCCCAGACCACCTACTTCTTCAGGTGCATACAGGCCACAAAAACCCAATTCACCGGCTTTTTGGATCACTTCTTTTGGGAAGTAATGCTCTTTGTCCCATTTACCGGCATTTGGTGCCAGCTCCTGCTCAGCAAATTGTCTGGCAGTATCGGCGAAAGCGATTTGATCTTCTGTCAGATTAAAATTCACAGCACACTCCTTATTAACGCAAGTGGATAGTCATGTTAGGACCAGTAGGAATATCGTCTTCAAACCAACGAGAGGTGATGGTTTTGGTTTCGGTGTAGAAACGCACGGCTTGTTTACCGTAAGCGTGCAAGTCACCAAAGAAAGAGTTTTTCCAACCCGTGAAAGAGAAGAAAGGTAATGGCACCGGAATAGGTACATTGATACCCACCTGGCCCACTTCTATTTCGTGCTGATATTTACGCGCAGCCGCACCGCTGGCGGTAAAGATAGACGTACCGTTGCCATAAGGGTTAGCGTTAACCAAGGCGATAGCTTCTTCTAAGGTGTCCACACACATACAGCACAATACCGGACCGAAGATCTCTTCTTGGTAAATGCTCATCTCAGCAGTCACATTGCTGAACAAAGTAGGACCAATCCAGTTACCGTTTTCGTAACCTGCTACGGTGCACTCAGAACCGTCAACTAAACAGTCAGCGCCCTGCTCTTTACCTTTTTGGATGTGCGCCAATACGCGCTCTTTCGCCGCAGGACTGATCACCGGGCCATAAGCGGCAGACTCGTCATCCCACAAACCTGGCTTCACTTCTTTGAAAAGTGGTACGAGTTCTTCAATCCACTCTTGTGCACTACCAACAAATACCGCAACAGAAATCGCCATACAACGCTGACCGGCGGCACCGACAGACGAACCTACAAGGTTATTTAAAACTTGCGCCTTGTTGGCATCAGGCATGATCACACTGTGGTTTTTGGCGCCAGCAAAACACTGAGCGCGTTTCATGTTTTCAGTTGCAGTTTTGTAAATGTACTGACCTACAGGCACAGAACCCACAAAAGATACCGCTTTAATATCTTCGTGATGCAATAAACCATCAACCGTGCTCTTGTCACCGTGCAATACGTTTAATACGCCTTTAGGTGCGCCCGCTTCCATGAACAATTCTGCCAGCTTCATGGGCGTCATAGGATCTTGCTCAGACGGCTTAAGTACGAATGTGTTACCTGCAGCAATGGCCATCGGGAACATCCACAAGGGGATCATGGCCGGGAAGTTAAATGGCGTAATACCAGCGCACACGCCTAACGGCTGAATGTAGCTGTAGGTATCGATACCGCGCGCGACGTTTTCAACGGTTTCACCCATCATCATGGCAGGCATGTTGATGGCTTGTTCTACCACTTCAATACCGCGCCATACATCACCTTTGGCATCAGCGAAGGTTTTACCGGTTTCTTTACTTAAGATTTTGGCAATTTCATCGTGGTTTTCTTTCAGTAATGCCTGATAGCGCATCATCACACGAGCTCGCTCTGATACCGGCGTTTCGCGCCAGGTTTCAAAGGCGGCTTTGGCTGCCGCTACCGCTTTTTCCACTTCCATGGCTTCAGCCACAGGCGCAAGTGCGATAGTTTCGTTATTGGCAGGGTTAGTTACATCGATGGTTTTTGTGCTTTGAGAGGCGACGAATTCGCCGTCAATTAACAAGGGAACGGTTTGCATAGGGTACAAGCTCTTTTGTTAATGTTAAGAAATTGTAGCGACTTTAGCAGAGTTTTAACCTTTACGTTAACGTCAATTGAAAAAATTTCACGATGCAAAGTGACAACTAGAGCTTACAGCTAGAGAATTTTGCCCGGGTATTGCGTTTCATTGTTTTATCAGGAAGTTGAAAATCCAGTAAGAAATTTGCTAACGGAGGCTGACCTTGACGCTTAGAACATTTTTTGAAGAGCCACCTTATTTCCCCTCCTGAAGCGCCATTGAAAAACGTTAAGCAAGTTTCCGGTGATTTTCAGGGAGGAAAATCAAGTCACGCCAATACCAATTAGTAATAATATTTGCTCTACTCAGTGGGAATTGAAACGCATTTAGACAAGGCGGATGTTTGAAGGTCTAGTGGGGCTAAATCGAAAACATCCAACACCGTATAAATGCGTTTCAAACCCATCGAAGACGCGCCTCAGGAACATTATTTCTTTGTTGTGCGAGTTCACAAGACCACCAGTATTCTTTCATTCGCACGCCTCGAACTAATGTCCCTGAGACGGCGCTGAGCGATCACATATTAATACCAATTGGTATAAACATGGACGCGCATCGTGACGACGGAGGCTTGCAGTTTTTTAATGGGTTAAGCGCAAGGCGGGGCGCCCTTTGCTTTTGCTTACTTTATCCTTTGGGCGAGCAAAGGAAAAGTAAGTAGACCAAAGGGATTTGGTTCAGAAAGCCATGGATGGCGTCTATCAGGTTGCGTTAGAGTTAAAAAGCTATGGTGCCCCTGAGACTTACATCTGTCCTAAATGGAATGTAGAAATTCGGTCATATGTAGCAGAGTTTCTGCACAATTATTTAGCATTCTGAACCTCTTCAATAAATGTTGTTTGCAAGCTCTCCAATGAAGCTACTTTTTTCTAGCCGCGAGCACCAAAGGTTTAAGTGTTCAATCAACAAGCAATAAATATCAGACCTAAAAATAAAGCACATTAATTTGCACAATTATCCAACCCCCACTATGGTTAATTTATTTCCAACAACTAAAAGGTAAACATTATGAACGGACGTCGAGGCGATCAAATTACTCATCATCGCACTTATGAAACAGCAAGCGACCGCCGGGCCAATACCCATTTAGCCCATGGTCAAACAAGAACCCGCTCAGGTTCCATTGAAATTCGCCGCCGATCCGGCTCAGTGGACCACTTCCACTATCACGAAAATCGCAACAGTACAGGTTTTATGGTGAGTCGTGGCACTCATACCGACCGCCATGGAACGGTGACCCGTGGTCGCAGAAATGTTGACCCATCGTACAATCCATAGAGGCTTTTATGTAATCCATAGCAAGTGGATAGCATAGAAGAAAGTGCAACCAAGACATATTGATGGCAACGCAGTATATAGCGTTAGGGAACCATAAATGGTTGGAACTAAAGAATAGATAAGTCCTGCCTACCTATGATCCGCATGATATGGACTGAGGCCCCTTGCACCTTAAAATAAATAACATCAGCACCGCAGGGGCAGCGTCGATATCCTTTTTTAATGTGCTGAATGGATTGGTAATGTCCAGGATTTTCAGCAATAACAGTTAACTTCTCAATCAGCTTCAAGTAATATTTATCTGCCTGCTGCTCTCCAAATTCTGATAATCCTCTTAGCGCGCCCCCAAAAGATTATTCTCTCTAAATAACTGCTCCTAATTATGAGTCACTTTTACAGAAAGTCGTACGAGAGTGCGACAACAGTGCCTGAGTCTACGCCGTTATAGGACTTACATCTCAGGTTTCCCCGATACGTTGTCCCCATTAATTTATCTTTTTGTTGATAAATTCATAAGGTTATGAAGTCTCATTGTTTAACCAGAAACTTGAAATGCTCTTCGGAAATTTACTAACGGAGGCTGACACCAACGCTTAGAACAGTATTTGAAGAGCCACCTTATTTCCCCTCCTGGAGCGCCATTGAAAAACGTTAAGCAAGTTTCCGGTGATTTTCAGGGAGGAAAATCAAGTCACGCCTAAGCATGGACGCGCATCGTGACGACGGAAACTTGCAGTTTTTTAATGGGTTAAGCGCAAGGCGGGGCGCCCTTTGCTTTTGCTTACTTTATCCTTTGGGCGAGCAAAGGAAAAGTAAGTGGACCAAAGGGATTTGGTTCAGAAAAGCCATGGATGGCGTCTGTCAGGTGGCGTTAGAGTTAAAAAGTTATGGGAATCGCTGAAACTTACATCTGTCCTACATGGAATGTGGAAATACGGTTATATGTAGCAGAGTTTCTGCACAATTATTTAAATCACCTTCTGCTTTATTAGAAAGTTTATAATTTGCCATTCAATTTGGCTCTTTCCTTTATCGCTTGCAAAACCTGCTCTGGGTTTGTGCTGGATAAGCCACTTTCTTCCGCTTCCTCAAGTGCCACACGGATTTTCTCAATTTGCTTATTTTCATCGTGATCCCTGCGAATTAGCGTCCTTAAATATTCACTGTCAGTAGCAAACTCACCAGAACCGACGCGATCTTTTACGTATTGATCCAACGTTTCTGTAATTGAATAGGTTCGTTTCACCATCGCCATTTTACGCACCGGTTTGAACTTAAGTATGAATTAATCATACCACGTTTAAGTAAATTTACTATTTTAACGGCTCACTAGCAGAAAGTTTAAGAGTCACAAATACCAACAAAAAACGCTCCTACAAGGGAGCGTTTTTTAACAATGTAGGTAGAAGGCGCTTAAGCTTTACGCTTGATGCCCATTCTTCCAATATTGTTTTTATTGTCTTCGTTACCTGAGCTTAAGATAATATCGTACCAAGAACCTGTTTTAGCGATTAAATCCTCAGCCAATATTCTTTTGAGAGAGTCATCACTCATTTTTACGACTTCAGCAGCGTTCTCAACGCCCGCCTGCAATAACATCGCTTCTTTGGCAGCATCGTCGCCATTGTTAAACGACTGGGCTACCGCTGCATCGGTTGCCAGCACTAATAAAAAAGCAGCTAATTTGTTCATATACGCTCCCTGCGCTGTATTAGCGATTATTTAAACCCAAGCGACCAATATTATTTTTCTGGTCATCGTTATCTGCATTAATTGCTAAATTCTGCCATGCACCCGTTTGCGCGATCAGCTCATCGGACAAAAGCTGTTTTAGCTCATCGTTGCCCAAAGCCAGCACTTCAGTAGCATTCTCAACGCCTGCTTGCTGTAACATGGCTTCTTTGGCGGCATCGTCGCCGTTATTGAACGATTGGGCTACCGCTGCATCGGTTGCCAGCACTAATAAAAAAGCAGCTAATTTGTTCATCGTCTCCCCCAACTAATCTGTAACTATTTAAAACTTACTAATAAAAAACTTACAATCAAAAAAATCATTCTGACCTGAAATATTCTGGCCTACCGCCAAAACATAAGAGTATCAGTAAAAACACTGATGCGAAGTTAATCAACCCAAACTTAACGGGTAATTTATTTTTATTCAAGTATAAATAACCACCAACCTGTACATTACACTTAACATTAGGCCGCAAAAGACTCGCAATACAAGTCAGACTCAATTGAAAGAGTGAACCTGTATTGAATAGGTTTGGCAGTGGTGGTGGCACACCATAAGCCAATAATAATTAAAATTGTGGATTACCCTGCCCCATGGTTATTTTTATTCGTATATTTTTGCATAACTAAATTGCAGGATGACAAAGAGTGGCATATTCTAGGTTGGTGAAAGTCAATTCAATGGAATAAGGAAGTCAATGATGCCAGAGAAACAAGGCAGCTTAACTATCGCAGGGTGTGGCTTACATCCAGGACACATGACCCTGGAAACCGAAAGCCTGATCAAAAACGCTGAAAAAGTGTTATTGGTAGCCCCTAACCCACTCTCCATTCAACATATCATCAGCCTGAATGCCACCACAGAGCATTTGGGCAAGTACTACAACGAAGAAGGCATCTCCCGCCCGGAAATCTACAAAAAGATGGCCATGCACATTGTGGATTTGGTGCGCAGTGGTGTGCAAGTCGTTACGGTATTTTATGGTCACCCTGGTGTGTTTGTTACCTCTACACGCACAGCCAGTCGTGTATTAAAACAAGAAGGTTATCCCATTAAAATGCTGCCGGGCATTGCTGCCGATGCCTGCCTGTTTGCCGATCTGGATTTGGATCCGGCAGAAACCGGTTGTCAGTCGTATGAATCCACCCGCTTTTTGCTTACCCGTCGGGTTCCGGATACCAGCGCTGCGTTAATTTTATGGCAACTGGGCTTAACTGGCGAACATACTAATGAGCACTTTAAACCCGGTGAACAGGGTTTATCAGCCCTGAGTCGCTTATTGTCTGAATATTACCCGCAAGGTCACAAGGTGTGTGTTTATGAAGCCCCTACATTGCCGGGTTTTGCGCCGCGTATCGACTGGATGACCATAGAAGAGCTGGCCAGCGCAGATGTGAATACCATTAGCACCCTATATGTACCCGCAGGCAGTGAGCCAACTTTCGCTGAAGATCGCCTGGCATGGTTAGGCTTAACCGAAGCGGATATAGAGCACTGGGAAGAATACGAAGATATCGAATATTAAGCCTGTTAAGCAGTCTGGCTTACTATCTTGCCAACAGTGTTGTTGGCAAGCAAACCACCAAAAAGTAAAAAGAGGAACATGAAATGGATAATTTAAGCCGTTTTTATATTGATTTGGCCACTGATGTTAATAAAGCCAATGCTTTTCATTTGGCGTCGGAAGGTGAGCGTAGAGAGTTGTTGGAACAGGCTGGCGTGGAAGCGACTAGCGAGCTTCTGAGTTCGGACCAGAACGCAACTAAAGAAATTATGATGGCCAACCTTTCGGAATCGACAGGTTCGTGGAAAGGACTAAACAACAATGCTGGCAATGATGACAATAAAAACAACATTGGCCGTTTAGGTAGAAATAAAAAGCACTAAATACTGATGTTTTTAACAGCCTCTTCACTTAAGAAAATTTTTTCTATTGCTTTTATTATTGTTGCGTTCTGCCATGATACTAAAGGAGAAGAGGCTTCATTTGGATCAGAGCAGTTGACTGCCAATCAAAGCGATTTGGCAACGCGAATAGAACAATTAGCGAGGAACAAACCAGAATTAGTTGTTGAAATGTCAGATAGCTCGCTTTCCGAACTACTTTCAAATAAAAGTTTTGAATCCGCAGGAAGAGTTTTAAACGCCAAATCCTATGCCTATTCCTTTTTAGGTAAGTATAAGGAGTCTATGCAATCAGCCAGAGAGGCTGAAAGTTTAGCAATTCAGCATGGTCTTCTTGAGGTCCATGCGCGTTCGGAAATGCTCCAAGGCAATATTCTCCAACTAATCGGAGAATACACCAGTGCAATTAATAAATATCTTAAAGCATCTAAAAAGTATCAAGACGCCAATAATCAATTATATGTTGGATATTGCTTCCACAATATGGCGAATACTTATAGGGCTGCTGGACACTATCAATCAGCATTAGATTATTACAACCAATATAAAAACATTAAAAATGATGGCAGTGTAAACAAAGGGATCGGTGATACGTTACTTTTAATGGATCAAACTGAGCAAGCTCTAGAATTCTTCGAAATGTCTTTGGAGTTATATAGAACCGAAAATGATACTTTAGGAGTCGCTTTGGTAAGAAATAGCCAAGGAGATGCTTTTTTGAAGAAAAAGAATTATATCGAAGCCCTAGCATCATTTGAAGAATCTATTGCACTGTCAAAAAGTCACGGCCAAAGCTATACGCTTGAGTATTCGACTAGAGGAAAAGCTAAAGCTTTGCTCCAATTGGGAAAGCTCAAAGAATCATTTACTTGGGCCAACAAAGCATCAGAGTTAGCTACACAGCGAGACGAGACAGAAGCAATATTATCAAATCTAGAGCTAAAAGCTCAAATTAGTACAAAGCAGAACAAATTATCTTCCGCCATTGGTTATTTGACAAATTTAAGGACATTGGAAAAAAAATACAGAGCAGAACAAGATTCTACTCAGCTTGTAGTTATGCAGGCGTTATTCGACAGCGAAGCCAAAGCCGCTGAAATTGCTGAACTGGAAGAACAAAATAAAATTCTGCAATTAGAGCGAACCGTGGAAAAAGAGCGCTCTCAGCAAACCCAGTTTATCGCCTTCACGCTAGTCTGTGCAATTCTGGCGTTGGCCTTTTGGATTTTTACCGTATCTCGGGAAAAACAACGTCTGGCCAAAATTTCTGGTGAGCTGGAAAAAGCCAAGTTGCAAGCGGAACAAGCCACTAAAACCAAATCAGCCTTTTTGGCCAATATGAGCCATGAAATTCGTACCCCGCTCACTTCCATTATTGGTTATGCCGACAGTATCTTGCAGGGCGATATCCCGGAAAAAGAAGAGCACCGGGTGATTAATATCATTTCGGAGAACGGTAATCATTTACTCAATGTCATCAGCGATATTCTGGATTTCACCAAAATCGAAGCCAATAAATTAGAATTTGAGCACATCTCCACGCCGCTCATTCCACTATTGGCTCAAATTGAATCGGTTACCGGCAAACGGGCGCGGGACAAAGGGCTGAGCTTTGATTTACATTTTCGCTATCCCTTGCCCAGCAGCATTATTACTGACCCTACTCGCCTGCGACAAATTCTATTTAACCTCACCAACAACGCCTTGAAGTTTACCGATAAAGGCAGTATCAGCTTATCGGTCAAAACCACTGAAGAACAGCTGGTCATCGCAGTGCGGGATACCGGTATCGGCATCAGTAAAGAAAACCTAGCCACATTATTCCAACCCTTTCAGCAGGCCGATGGTTCCATCAACCGCCGCTTTGGCGGCTCTGGCCTGGGCTTATCTATTTCCCGTCATTTAGCGCAAGGTTTAGGCGGTGAGTTAAGCTGCACCAGTGAGGCGGGCAAAGGCTCAGAGTTTGTGGTGGCAGTAGAACTACAACCCTCACAGGATTGTCGCTGGATCACCTCGGGAGAAGAAGCCCGTGTTGTCACTAAAAGCGCAGAAATCGAAAAGCAGAAAATGCCAAAATTCAGCAGTGCAAGGGTATTGCTGGCAGAAGATCATCCCAATAATAGAGAATTAATCCGCTTAATGCTGTCTCGTATGGGGCTGGAAGTAACCGACGTAGAAAACGGTTTATTAGCTTGCAATGCCGCCTTAAAAGACAGTTTCGACCTGATATTTTTGGATATTCAAATGCCAGTGATGGATGGCCTGCAAGCGCTAAAACAAATCCGAAAAATCCACGCAGATACGCCCATCATAGCCTTAACTGCCAACAACATGAAACACGAAATTGCGCAGTACTTACAGGAAGGGTTTGACAATCACTTACCCAAACCCTTGCCCCGCGAATCTCTGATTGCGGTATTGGAAGAGCATCTACAAGATCATATTGTTGAGCAAGATGAGGGTACAGCACAAATAAGCGAAGACACTCAGCAAGCCCAAACCTGTGCTGAACTGGCGCAAACACCTGAACCGGAAAACATTCCCGATTTACCCGGCAGCGACGAGGATATGGTTCAGCTTATCGCCAGTTACAGTGCACAGCTGCAAAAGGATGTAGAACAAGCCACACTGCATTGGCAGGAAGAAAACTATGAGGCATTACAAGAGTTAGCCCACAGCATAAAAGGCTCAGCAGCAAACTTTGGATTTGCGGTTATCGGTAATGAATTTGATGAGATTGAAAACTGCCTCAAGGCAAACAATAGTGATGCCGTCAGTGGTTTTATTAATCAAGCCTTGGGTAAAATGCAGCGTTATCTAGCAGTTCCCGGCACCTACCCGGCCTTGGGTATTTTTAAACATGATATCAGTGTGGAGAATTGGCACAGTGCGTTGGTTAAGTTCTGCCAGCAGGTACAATTAACCCTGCCGCAAGCCAACAGCACTAATGAAGAAGAGGTGCTACAACTGGCCTCAGACATTACCCAACTACAAAAACAACTCTTGCAACTTGCACTGCCCAAAGCCCACCTGTTGTGTACTCAAATTCGCAAAGCCATTCGCGAAAACTGCGAACTGGATATCTTGATGAAAAAACTCACGCAACTCTCCGATGAATTGCGCACGATTAAACAGTTTTTGGAATCGAATTGAGCGTTGTAGGGTCCTGCTTGAGCGCCATGGATGGCGTGAATGTCTTTTTTGCAGGGAGGAAAAAAAGACCAGCTGGACAATGGTGTATTAATCAACAACAGCTGTCCGCATAAATGCGAACCTACAAAAAAGTTGCACCGTTGTATGACTGAAGTAAATCCAGAAAAAGAATCATCAGCTTAACTTTCTGTTAGCCAGTTCTGAACTCTTAATCCTTCTACACGATTAAATTCCGCTTCGTTGTTGGTGACCAGGATCAAACCTGAACTTCGTGCATGACCTGCAATCATGACATCATAACCACCAATTGGTGTGCCTCGTTTTTCCAGGTTAGCCCGGATTTCACCAAAGTGCTGCGCCGCCGACCTGTCAAAATCCAGTATTTCCAGCCGAGCGGCAAAGCCTTCGATTACGGCCAAATTATGCGCCACCTGTTGAGATTTTTCGGCCCCTTGGATTAGCTCCCCCCAGGTAACGGAAGAGATACATAGCTGCCCGATATGGGCATTGAAAAGGCGCTTTAAATGCACTGGTTTGCGTTTGATGGTGTAAATGCAGATATCAGTATCCAGCATATACTTGAGCATCAGAAGCTCTCTCTCACTTGAGATTCAGGTTGCTCCCTTGCTTCGGCAAAATCGCCAGAAACTGACTCACCATCAAACCAGGCATCCCACGCGGTTCCGGCAGGTGAAATGATGCGTTGATTACCGACAGCCACCACATCCACCTCTTTTACCCCTTCGGGCATGGCAACCGCTTTTGGCAAGCGCACCGCCTGGGATTGATTACTTTTAAAAATCTTGGTTTGCACCATAACCACCTCATGGATATACATTAGGTATATTCAATTTATACCTGACACATGGATATGTCAAAAGGATAGTCATAAACGGCATTTACATCATCCCTGTAGCTTTAGTCGAACCCAAAGAGGAGCATTGTAGGTCCTGCTTGAGTGCCATGGATGGCGTGAATGTCTTTTTTGCAGGGAGCAAAAAAAGACCATGTCGACAAGGATATCTAAATCAACCACCGCTGTCCGCATAAATGCGAACCTACAGAAGAGCATTGTAGGTCGACATTTATGTCGACATAAGATAGCTGAATAAACCGCCGTTGTCCGGCTAAAGCCGAACCTACAAAAAAAGCGATGCCACTTGCACCGCTTTTCAATTCGATATACACAAAATCGCGCTTACATCATCTCAACAGCAATGGCTGTGGCCTCACCACCGCCAATACACAAAGAGGCAACCCCTTTGGATTTACCCAAACGCTTAAGGGCGTGTAGCAGGGTTACCAAAATTCGAGCACCAGAGGCACCAATGGGGTGACCTAGAGCACAAGCACCACCGTTGACGTTAACTTTAGCTTCGTCCAGCTCTAACTGGCGTACCGCTAACATGGTTACCATAGCGAAGGCTTCGTTGATTTCGAATAAATCCACATCGTTTAACGACCAACCGGCTTTGTCCATCAACTTCTGCATAGCGCCAACCGGAGCTACGGTAAAGTTTTCAGGCTCAATGGAGTTGGTGGCGTGCGCTACGATACGCGCTAGTGGCTGTAAGCCCAATTCTTTGGCTTTAGATTCAGTCATTACCATCAAGGCAGCGGCACCATCAGAGATGGAGCTGGAATTTGCTGCTGTCACTGTGCCGTCTTTTTTGAATGCCGGACGCAGGTTAGGAATTTTTTCTGGCATGGCTTTAGCGGGTGATTCATCTTCACTCACGACCACATTGCCTTTACGGCCCTGGATCACTACGTCAGATACTTCATCTTTAAAGAAGCCTTCTGCAATGGCCGTTTTAGCTTTATCTAACGAAGACAACGCAAAGGCGTCCATATCTTCACGAGTAATGCCTTCGGCATCCGCAGTCGCTTGGGCAAAACAACCCATTGCTTGACCGTCATAGGCATTCTCCAGGCCGTCTAACATCATGTGATCCAGTACCTGACCGTGGCCCATACGATAGCCGCCGCGGGCTTTGGGTAATAAATACGGTGCGTTAGACATACTTTCCATACCGCCAGCAATGACCACTTCAGCACTGCCCGCTTTGATAAAGTCATGCGCCATCATCACGGCCTTCATACCAGAACCACAGACTTTATTAATGGTGGTTACACCAGCAGACAATGGTAAACCACCCGCTAATGCCGCCTGACGGGCAGGAGATTGGCCTAAACCTGCAGGCAATACACAGCCCATGATCACTTCGTCTACCTGATTAGCATCAGCTTGACTATCGGCTAATACGCTGGCGATGGCACCGGCACCTAATTCTGTCCCCGTTAACGGCGATAAACTGCCCATGAAGGCGCCCATTGGCGTGCGTTTGGCAGATACAATAACGATATTTTCTGTAGTCATTTTCATTACCTTTGCTTATTTTGCTGGCATTGTGATCCATCCCTACAATCCTGGCGACTGTACTTTAGGACCATTGGCATCTTGTACAACATTCTGGACGCAAGCGATAACTTTGTCGAAATCGGTTGTAAATAGAATGTTGAAAAGTTGTCAGGGTTACTTTACCTTTACGTTAACCCAATCCTTACGTGAACGTAAAGGTAAACCTATGAGTGAACAAACTTATTCAATAGGTGAATTGTCAAAAGAATTTGACATTACGCCCCGCTCCATCCGTTTTTATGAGGAGCAAGGTCTGCTGGCGCCCGAAAGAGCGGGTCAAAGTCGAATCTACAACAAAAAAGACAGAGTTCGACTAAAGTTAATCCTGCGCGGTAAACGCCTGGGCTTTTCTTTGGCAGAAACCAAAACCTTATTCGAGCTTTACGACTCTCATCAAAGCTCCCGAATACAACTTGAAGAAATGTTACGCATGACGCACGAAAAACGCGCCATCATGAAACAGCAAATGGAAGACATTCAAATGCTGATGAATGAATTAAACGACGTTGAACTGCGCTGTAAAGAAGAATTAGCTGAATTAACTAAAGGTGTATAAATCCATGAATACTCCCTACCCTACATTAAACTTTGACCTTGGCGAAGACATTGATGCCTTAAGAGAAGGTATTTACCAGTTTGCCCAAGGCGAGATTGCACCGCTTGCAGAGAAAGCCGACGAAGACAACGCCTTCCCCAATCAATTGTGGCCACAACTAGGTGAGATGGGCTTACTGGGCATGACCGTAGCCGAAGAATACGGCGGCGTTGACATGGGTTACCTGGCACACGTTGTTGCCATGGAAGAAATCAGCCGCGCGTCTGCCGGTATCGGTTTGAGCTATGGTGCTCACAGTAACCTGTGCGTTAACCAAATTCACAAAAACGGTACAGCGGCGCAAAAAGAAAAATACCTGCCAAAACTGGTTAGCGGTGAGCACATTGGCGCATTGGCGATGAGTGAGCCAAACGCCGGTTCTGATGTAGTCAGCATGAAATTGCGCGCCGAGAAAAAAGGCGATCGCTATATTTTAAACGGCAACAAAATGTGGATCACTAATGGTCCAGACGCCAGCACCTTTGTGATTTACGCAAAAACCGATGTTAATGGCGGCTCTAAAGGCATTACCGCCTTTATCGTAGAAAAAGGCTTTGCTGGTTTCTCCCAAGCGCAGAAGCTGGACAAACTAGGCATGCGCTCTTCTAACACCTGTGAGCTGGTATTCGAAGATTGTGAAGTACCTGAAGAAAACATCCTGGGCGAAGTCGGCGGCGGTGTACGCGTATTGATGAGCGGCCTGGATTATGAGCGTTTGGTCCTTTCCGGTGGTCCTATCGGTATTATGCAGGCTGCCATGGATATCGTGGTGCCTTACATTCACGACCGTAAGCAATTTGGTCAGTCCATCGGTGAATTCCAGTTGGTTCAAGGTAAAGTCGCCGATATGTACACCCAAATGAACGCCGCTCGTGCTTATGTCTACACCGTAGCCAAAGCCTGTGACCGTGGTGAAACTACTCGTAAAGATGCCGCTGGTGCCATTCTTTATTCTGCGGAATTGGCCACCAAAATGGCATTAGATGCAATCCAGTTATTAGGTGGTAACGGCTATATCAACGAATATCCTACCGGCCGTTTATTACGTGACGCTAAGCTGTATGAAATCGGTGCAGGTACCTCTGAAATTCGCCGTATGTTGATTGGTCGCGAATTATTCAAAGAATCAGTCTAAAGTATACAAACCGGGAAATTTAAACGCCCGGTTTGTTTTTAATGGATCGGATTTCTCAGAAATCCGATTTTTTGTGAAGCGGATTTAACGGAGTTAACTGTGTCGACACAAGCAAGTAATCCAATTCAAAGCAAAATTAATGTGAAAAGCGCGGCGTTTGCTGAAAATGCCGAGCACATGTCGCTTCAAGTCAAAGACTTGCAGGACAAAATTGCCCAAATCAAACAAGGTGGCGGCGAAAAATCCAATAAGCGCCATACCGATCGCGGTAAGTTATTGCCCAGAGAGCGCATTAACGCCCTGTTAGATCCGGGTTCACCGTTTTTGGAAATATCACAACTTGCCGCCTGGCAAGTGTACGAAGATTACGTACCTGCAGCGGGCGTCATTGCCGGTATCGGCCGGGTGTCAGGTCAGGAATGCATGATTGTCGCCAACGATGCCACGGTAAAAGGTGGTACCTACTATCCACTTACCGTGAAAAAGCACCTACGGGCGCAAACTATCGCTGAGCAAAATAATCTGCCTTGTATTTATCTGGTGGACTCGGGCGGTGCTAACCTGCCTCGTCAGGACGATGTATTCCCGGATCGCGAACACTTTGGGCGCATCTTTTACAACCAGGCTAATTTGTCCGCGAAAAACATTCCACAAATCGCCGTGGTGATGGGCTCTTGTACTGCCGGTGGTGCTTATGTACCTGCGATGGCAGATGAATCCATTATCGTTAAAAACCAGGGCACTATCTTTTTAGGTGGCCCCCCTCTGGTAAAAGCCGCCACCGGTGAAGTGGTAACGGCTGAAGAACTCGGCGGCGGTGATGTGCATTGCCGTACCTCGGGTGTAGTGGATCACCTGGCTAACAATGATCACCACGCATTAAAAATCGCGCGGGATTCCGTAGCCCGTTTAAACCGGGTTAAGCAACCTAATATCGATATCCGCGAAGCCCGCGAGCCACTGTACGACGCCAAAGAAATCTACGGCATTATCCCGAAAGATTCTCGTCAGCCTTACGATGTGCGTGAAATCATCGCCCGCATTGTGGATGGCTCTGAATTTGATGAATTCAAAGCGCTTTATGGCACCACTTTGGTTTGTGGATTTGCCCGCATCTTCGGCTATCCGGTAGGCATCGTAGCCAACAACGGTATCTTATTCTCTGAATCAGCACTCAAAGGGGCTCACTTCATTGAACTGTGCGCCCAGCGCAAGATCCCGCTGGTATTTTTGCAAAACATCACCGGCTTTATGGTGGGCAAACAGTATGAGTCTGGCGGTATCGCTAAAAACGGCGCCAAAATGGTTACCGCAGTGGCCTGTGCTAATGTGCCTAAATTTACCGTACTTATCGGTGGCAGCTTTGGTGCCGGTAACTATGGAATGTGTGGCCGCGCTTACGATCCGCGCTTCTTGTTTATGTGGCCTAATGCCCGCATATCGGTAATGGGTGGCGAACAAGCGGCTGGTGTACTGGCACAGGTTAAAAAAGAACAAAAAGAACGTGTCGGTGAAAGCTGGTCGCAAGACGAAGAGCAAGCCTTTAAGCAGCCCATTATTGACAATTATGAACATCAGGGACACCCCTACTACGCCTCTGCCCGCTTGTGGGACGACGGTGTAATCGATCCTGCTGACACCCGTTTTGTATTAGGTTTGAGCCTGTCAGCCTCCCTGAATAAGCCCGTTGAGGAAACTCAATTCGGCGTCTTTAGAATGTAAGGTGTGAATATGTCTGACTCTGTACTATATGATCTTGATGAACGCGGTGTCGCCACCGTTACCCTGAATCGACCGGAAAAGCATAACGCCTTTGATGATGAAATCATCGCTGAGCTAACCAAGCTATTTAAACGCATCGGTGAAGACAAGTCCGTTCGTGCCATGGTGCTAAAAGCCAATGGCCCTAGCTTCTGTGCCGGCGCCGATGCCAGTTGGATGAAGCGCATGGCGGATTATTCTTTCGATGAGAATGTCGCCGACGCCAAAAAACTTGCTGATATGTTGTGGCATTTAAACTATATGCCAAAACCGACTATCGCTCGAGTGCAAGGAGCCACTTTTGGTGGCGCTGTAGGTTTGGTAGCCTGCTGTGATATGGCGGTGGCCAGTAAACTGAGCAAATTCTGCTTAAGTGAAGTGCGCTTAGGGCTAATTCCAGCCACTATCAGTCCGTATGTAATTGCCGCCATGGGCGAACGTGTTGCCCGTCGTTATTTTATGACCGCTGAAGTATTTTCTGCCCGTCGTGCTCGTCGCTTGGGTCTGGTAAGCGAGACCGTGACCGAAGAAGAATTAGATAGCACGGTAGATGACTTGCTGACCAATATTTTACGCAATGGACCACATGCGGTTGCCGCCGCAAAGCAACTGATATTTGATGTAGAAAATCAGCCTTGCGAAGAAGAAGTCATCGAAAAAACCTGCCTGCGCATTGCCACCGTCAGAGTGTCTGAGGAAGGTCAGGAAGGCTTGAGTGCCTTTCTTGAAAAGCGCAAACCCAACTGGCGCAAGGATTAAGCATGTTTAAGAAATTATTAATTGCCAACCGCGGTGAGATTTGTTGTCGCGTTATCAAAACGGCGCGCAAAATGGGTATACCAACTGTTGCGGTTTATTCCGATGCTGACGCCAATGCCCTGCATGTGCAGATGGCCGATGAAGCCGTGCACATTGGTGGTCCTGCTGCCAAAGACAGTTACTTAAAAGCACAAACCATTATTGATGTGTGTAACGAAGTGGGTGCGGATGCCGTGCATCCCGGTTATGGCTTTTTGTCTGAAAACGCGAAATTTGCAGATTTATGTGAAGCCAACAACATTACCTTTGTCGGCCCGCCTACCAGCGCAATCGAAGCGATGGGTAGCAAAAGCGCCGCAAAATCCATTATGGAAAAAGCTGGCGTGCCATTGGTGCCCGGTTATCACGGCGAAGATCAATCCGAAGCCATTATCAAAAAAGCCGCTGATGACATGGGTTATCCGGTGCTGTTAAAAGCTGCTGCCGGTGGTGGTGGTAAAGGTATGCGTCAGGTTTGGTCTGAAAGCGAATTCGCAGGTGCACTGGCGGCTGCCAAACGCGAAGCGATTTCCAGCTTTGGTGACGATACCATGTTGGTGGAAAAATACTTGACTCAACCCCGTCACGTGGAAATCCAGGTATTTTGCGATAAGCACGGCAATGGCGTTTATCTGTTTGAACGTGACTGTTCAGTGCAGCGTCGCCATCAAAAAGTGATTGAGGAAGCCCCGGCTCCGGGTTTATCTGACGATATCCGTAAAGCCATGGGTGAAGCAGCACTCAAAGCCGCAAAAGCCATTAATTATGTGGGTGCCGGTACGGTTGAGTTTCTCTACGATGTGGACGGCAGTTTCTACTTCATGGAAATGAATACCCGTTTGCAGGTGGAACATCCGGTCACTGAGATGATCACCGGACAAGATCTGGTGCAGTGGCAATTAGATGTGGCAGCTGGTGAGCCGCTACCACTTTCTCAAGAGCAATTAAAAGTAAACGGCCACGCCTTTGAAGCACGGGTTTACGCCGAAGATCCGGACAATGACTTCTTACCGGTTACCGGACAACTCACCTACTTACAAGCGCCGTTGGAAAACCGCCATGTTCGCGTGGATACTGGGGTGCGCCAGGGTGATGCAGTGTCGGTTTATTACGACCCGATGATCGCTAAATTGATTGTTTGGGATGAAGATCGCAATAAAGCCCTGAATCGTTTAACGACTGCACTCGCTGATTATCACATTAATGGCATGACCACTAACCTGCCATTTTTGTACAACCTTGCCAGTACTGATGCGTTCCGCAATGTAGAGCTGGACACCGGCTTTATCGACAAGCATCAGGATAAGATTTTCGTTAACAGCGAGCACGATTTTAATCAGTGTTTACCCCTGATGGTTTTGGCAATACTGCTGAATAAAAAGCAAAGCCAGCCTCAGGCCAATAGCACTGACTTATCCTCGCCTTGGCATTACAGCAATGCCTGGCGTGCGAATGAGCATCATACCCAAACCGTTGCGGTAGCCGTTGCTGGAGAAACCTTCTCGGTTACCGTAACCCATGTTGATGCGGAGCAGTTTGAACTGAACATTGATGGCGAAGACTTGCTCGTGTCGGGAACGTTGGAAGGCAATGCTTTGATTGCCAATGTCAACGGTCATCGTCAGCGTGCCTCCTTGGTGGTACACGGCAGTGATATGTCTTTGTATACCGCACAATCTGCACTGCATTTCAGTGAAGATGCACCAGATTTGGGTATCGACGACATGCAAGACGATGCAGGCGGTTTAACGGCGCCCATGAATGGTACTGTGGTTAAACTGATGGTTGCCGCAGATGAAGAAGTGGAAGCAGATACGCCGCTACTAATTATGGAAGCCATGAAAATGGAACATACCATTAAAGCACCTGCCAAAGGCAAGGTTACAGAGTTCTTCTTCCAGGAAGGCGAACTGGTTGACGGTGGTGCCGAGTTATTAGCTTTTGAGGTAGCGCAATAATGGCTTTACCAAACAGTGCAACCATCGTCGAGGTAGGTCCTCGCGATGGCCTGCAAAATGAAAAATCCGATATCCAGTTGCAGGATAAGATTGATCTGGTACATGGCCTGGCCGATGCGGGTTTAAACATCATAGAAACTGGCAGTTTTGTATCCCCCAAGTGGGTACCCAAAATGGCGGATTCTGCCGAGGTTTTTAAGCAAATATCTCGCAAGTCTGGTGTCACCTATTCGGCATTAACCCCTAACTTAAAAGGTTTTGAGGGGGCAATAGCCGCAGGTGCCGATGAGGTAGCCATTTTTGGTGCGGCCTCTGAGTCTTTTTCCCTGAAAAACATCAACTGTTCCATAGCTGAGAGCCTTGAGCGTTTTGCCCCTGTAATGGCTGCAGCGCAACAGCAAGGTATCAAAGTACGCGGTTATGTATCCTGTGTACTGGGCTGCCCTTACGAGGGTGAAATTGCGCCAGAAGCGGTTCGTATGGTGTCCAAAAAACTGCTGGATATGGGCTGCTATGAAATTTCACTGGGCGATACCATTGGTGTCGGTACGCCGCTGAAAACAGAGCAAATGTTGCAGGCAGTAATGCAAGATATTGCATCAGATAAGCTGGCGGTGCACTTTCACGACACCTACGGTCAGGCACTGAGCAATATTTTGATGGCACTGCAAATGGGCATTAACGTGATTGACTCTGCGGTGGCAGGATTAGGCGGTTGCCCTTATGCCAAAGGTGCCTCTGGCAATGTGGCCACTGAAGATGTGGTGTACATGCTAAACGGCATGGGCATAGAAACCGGCATCAACCTTGAGTCACTGGTGCAAACAGGTGACAAGATCACTAAAGCCCTCAATCGAGCCAATAACTCCAAAGTGGCGAATGCCATGCTGGCTAAAGCGTAATCTCGATATTATTAGGTAGTCAGGAGTACTCTGGCTACCTTCATTTTGCTCACATCCCAACTCCATTGCACATCTTAAGCGGTCAATTTTTTTCTTTTAGTTGACAGAAATTATTTCTGCCCGCAGTCTTTCTTTTAAACAATAAAAAACAGGAGCCGACTGGTTGGAACCTGTTTGATTAGTAAAAATTGGATTACGTTGCAGGAAAGGTGGCATGCACTGGTTTTTGAATCTGTCTATTAAAAACAAGCTCTGGTTATTAACCGGATCATTCTTCGTTTCCATGTCTCTGGTGATTATTGTGGCTTTCTGGACCCAGCAAAAACTGGCCAATGACGTTGATATCATCGCCAATAAATATTTCACCGCCTCTAATCTGATGCTGGCTGCGGATGCCAATTTGTATCGCGCCATTTCCGCGGAGAGAAGCTTGATTTTTGTCAATGCCACCTCGCCACAATTCCGCAATCTGGTGAATTATCACAAGCTCAACATAGAAGAAGCCCAGCAGAAGTTACAGCAATTCAAACAAGCCATTGATGATCCTCGCGTTCATCAGCTTATGTCGGATTACGATCGTTTAAATCGGGAGTGGCAGGCACTGACCTTCAGAGTGGTTACCCTGAGGGAAAATAATGGCCGGGAAGAACGCCGGGAAGCGTCGCGCATCAGCTTGCAAGACGCGTCACAAAAGTTTGCCGAAATGCATGACGTGATAGATCAGATTTCGGATATTGTGGAACAAGACAGTCAACAAGTGGTGCAACAAGCAGAGTCCAATGTCACCTACTCTGCCTCTCTCATATTATTCGTTACCATAGGCGCATTTATCTTTGGCACCTTGATGACCTTAATGGCCATTCAGCTTTTGGCACAGCCTCTTAAAGTGCTCACTGACCGACTCAAGCAAATATCATCCGGTGACGGTGATCTCACCCAGCGATTAGAAGAAGACCGCTGTGATGAAATAGGTGAAACCGCTATCGCCTTTAATCGTTTTGCCAGTAATCAGGCTGATATCCTCAGGCAGGTGAAAAACGCCATGGACAGTTTTATGGCTTCTATGGAGTTTGTAGGCGAAAAAATGGACAAATTACATGAGGCCACATCAAAACAACAAAACGTCAGTGATGGCGTCGCAGGTTCCATGAGTCAGATGAGTCTGGCAGTGACCGATGTGGCCAAAAACGCAGCCAATGCTTCCGAAGCAACGGAAGAAGCGAATCAATTGGCCATCAAAGGCCATAGCGTGGTTAACGAATCTGTCTCCACCATCAACGAAATCACCTCCAACATTGCCAATACTTCTGATGTGGTGAAACAACTGGATGTGCGCACTCAATCCATCTCAAGTGTTACAGATACCATTAGTGAAATAGCCGACCAAACCAATCTGTTAGCGCTTAATGCGGCGATTGAAGCTGCTCGCGCCGGTGAACAAGGGCGCGGATTTGCCGTGGTAGCAGAAGAAGTGCGCAATCTGGCAAAACGCACATCAGAGCTGACTAAGCAAATACGGGAAAATATCGAACAGCTCAGTATTGAAAGTGCTCAAGCCGTGTCGGTAATGGAAGAATCCTTAAATAATTCAAAAATTTTGGATGAAAAAGCCATATTGTCCGGTCAGGCTTTACAAGAGATCACAACTGCCGTTGATTTGATTTCTGGAATGAACATGACCGTTGCCAGTGCAGTAGAAGAGCAATCGGTAACCGCTGAAGAAATTAATCGCAATATTGAAAACTTAAAATCCATGGCAGTTGAATCCGATACGCATTCTCAGGACACGCTGAAGGAGGTAGTTGCCTTGTTATCACTTGCCAGAGATATGCAAACTTTGTTGAATCGATTTAAAGTTGAGTAAGTTCATGCCTCTGTTTATACGTTCTCTGGTGCTGTTAGTACTCAGTTCCGGCAATTGTTGGGCGGCCAACATTTCTTTTTCAGTCGTAGATAAGGACAATAAACCGCTTGCGGATGCCATAATAAGCCTTACCCCCTTGTCTGAAGGCGCGATTAAAGCCGCCGCAACAACAACCGCTCCTGCAGCCGAGATGCTGCAAAGCAACAAACAATTCAGTCCTCATGTTGTGGCTGTGCAACAAGGCCACAAAATACGATTCCCTAACCAGGACTCCATTAAGCACCAGGTTTACTCACTGTCTAGCTTACAAAATTTCGACTTACTTGTTGAAGCAGGCGCCACAGAACAAGGGCCCGAGATGACAACACCGGGTGTTATTAATATTGGCTGCAATATTCATGACTGGATGCAAGCTTATGTCTATGTTGTAGATACTCCCTGGTTTGGACAATCTGACGCAAATGGCTACGTTTCAATTGAAGTGCCCGAAAATGAAGCCTTTAATTGGCAACTGTGGCACCCAAGAGTCAGCCCGGAAGAAGCTTCACCAGAAGGTTTAGTAAAGGCCCCTTATGGCAAGATAGATATCGTTTTAAAGTCGGCACTTTTACCCGCTTATGATGAAGCCTCTGACTTTGATGACTTTGATGATTATTGATCTTTAAGGAAAAGCGAAACGTTCCATTAAGTTGTAACAAGTACACACAATCAATAACTTTGAGATACCTTGGTGAGCGTAGGCACATAAAAATGAAAAAACTCTTGTTGTTATCCCCGTTAGTTTTTTACAGTGCTATCAGCCATGGTGAAGCACTAAAAGTGAGAGGGCTTTTACAAGCCAGCTATGCTATTAGCGCTGACAATGAAGCGAGTTTTCTCGATGCCGGCACTAATATTCTTCGTTTTGACAATGACAGCCGCCTGCAATTAAACCAAGCGGTTTTAAATTTATCTGGTGACCTCACCGACTTCGTTTCCTGGCATACCGTCCTTAATTTCACCCATACGCCAGAGACACACGCAGGTCCCACTCAAGCATTTCTAAAATACAAACCCATCTGGTCCAGCAAATACCGATGGCAATTTCGCGCAGGCATGTTTTATCCGGAGATGGGCTTTGAAAACCCGGAAATGGGCTGGCTCTCTCCGTTTACCTATACCAACTCAGCCATCAGCAGTTGGATTGGAGAGGAAGTGCGCACCATAGGTGGCGAATTTAAGGTGACCCGGCCCGGTCGTTTTCACAATCGCAGTCCCCACACCTTTGCTCTGACTGGCGCTGTGTATAAAGGTAATGATCCCGCCGGTACTTTATTTGCCTGGCGAGGTTGGGGCCTGCACGACAAACAAAGTATCATTAATGAACGAGTTTTTTTTGCCGACTACCCTTCAATTGGGCCCGGACAGGCTCTGGAGCCTCAAGCTAATTGGGTAGAGCCTTACCGGGAAATAGACGGCCGCTGGGGTTATCAGGTGGGCTTACATTGGGATTATCAAAAACAATCCCGATTGAAATACTACTACTTTAACAATAACGCCGATGAAACCGTGCTGGCCAGAGGTGGACAATATGCCTGGCATACCATCTTCCACTCCCTCGCATGGCAATATCGCTTCGATAAAAACTGGCGTTTGATTATGCAAGGGATGCATGGCAAGACGGCAATGGGCCCCGGTGCGGTATTGGTTGGCTTTAATAGCTGGTACACCATGCTGGCTTATCGAGATAAAGAGCACAATGCAGCGCTACGCTTTGAAAAATTTAATACTATTGATAAAGACACTCTCATTCCTGAAGATGACAATAATGGCCACGGTTGGGGATTGACTGCCGCTTACCGCTATAACCTCAACACTCACTGGCAAATGGGCAGTGAGTTGGTATTGAGCGAGTCCTGGCAAGCCAGTCGCGCACAATTTAACGCAACCCAACCCAGGTTGAGCCAAACTCAGTTAACGGGTGTTGTACAATATCGATTCTAAATAACTTCTTGTGCCAAAAATTGCTTTACATAAATAGAATGATATGACTAGTATTAGATTCAGATAATCACAAAAATCGAACATTCTCATGTATCGCTCAAAAACGACTCTCGAGCAATGGCGCATTTTACAAGCTGTCGTGGATTATGGGGGTTACGCTCACGCCGCGAAAGTTCTCAATAAAAGTCAGTCTTCTCTCAACCATGCCGTGGCTAAATTACAATCCCAACTGGATGTTCAATTGCTTGAAGTGCGAGGCCGTAAAGCCTACCTCACCAAAGCAGGCGAAGTCATGTTGCGCCGCTCCAGGCTTTTAAGCAAAAATGTTGAGGACCTGGAAGAACTTGCTAAAAGTATCAACCAGGCTTGGGAGCCGGAGATCAATATTGCTGTGGAGCTGGCATTTCCGGATCAATTTCTGACACCTATTATGATGGAGTTTTATCCGTCTTGCCGTGGCAGCCGCCTGAACATCATTGATACCGTGCTTACTGGTACCGAAGAACTCATCAATGAGGGCTGGGCAGATATCGCATTGACGGCTTCAATACCCAAAGGCGTTTTAAGTGAGCCGATATTGAACGTAAAGTTTGTGCCAGTCACCCACCCAGACAATCCGTTGGCTCATAAGGATCAACCGATTGATCCCAACGAACTGGTTCAACATTTACAGATCGTGATTAAAGATACCGCTAAAGCCCCAGTAGAAAAGCAAGGTTGGTTAAAGGCAGAACAACGTTGGACGGTAAGTCAATTTGAAACTGCGATAAAATTCTTGCGTCAAGGGCTAGGTTTTTGTTGGTTGCCTGTGCACAATGTAGAAAAATACCTTGCAAGCGGTGAATTAGTGAAACTGAATATCCAGGGAAGCAGTTTTCGCTCAATTACCATGTCGCTTGTTAATCCGCATTCAGATAGAATGGGGCCTGGTACTAAGATGCTAACGGATATGATCTTAGCCAAACGAGAATTAGAACAATAATCTGGAAAGAGATATGTCAATGACACGCGAAGAACTTGATGAGCTAATGCTAGACAGTGCCAGAAATGCGGTGATCACCACCCGTGAAGAATTTGGCCTTGAGCTTGACGGTTCCGTAGACAGTATTGCCGTTGTAGATGAAGTTATCTTAAAGTGGATTAATAAATACCGCGACCAGGCACTTGAAAACAAGGCCGTGTTCACGCTATGCAACATTTATGGTGCTTACGTGGGTGAAGTTTTCAAGCAAACCGTTGGCGGAGAATGGAGTTATGATGACTCTAACCCTGAAGCGCCCCTTCTTTTATTAGAGTACGGGACTCACTCTTACGCCTTTGCCGGCATTTGCTATCAAAGACTGGTTAACGACAGTCAAATCAGTGTTGATAGTTATTTCAATCAAGCTGTTAGCAATAATACTCAATAAAGCGATTAATTGATGGCGAGTAAAGAGTGTTGTGTGACAGCCCCAGACTGACACACAACAACCCTCGCCTCTCGTCAGTTACGCACCGATGCTCCTGCCCCATTGCGATACTCCCTGTCACTGACTATTCCATGTTAACGGCAACTCCTGTAGGGCTGCCCGGCATTATCTGGTCGTTATCTTTATTCCTTACAGACAATAACCAAATAGCGGTTCTGCCTCATCCTTGAGAATACAATTTGGCACTCCTTTGTCAGAACCCTTGCCAGCTTCCTGCTTGTTCACTGGTTAAGCTTATTCCTTGTGCTTTTCCAGTTCTTTCCTTGTACACAACGACTTTTCAGATAGCAGCGCCAAAGCTAACAACTCACTCCTGTCCGAATAAACACTCCCTATTAATGGTATGCGATGGCTTAATCCTTAAACCTACATAGCGCTTCCTGCGCAACCATTTCCGTCGAGTACGGAGTAAAGGTTAGAAAAAAATGGATATCATCGCTTTCACAATTAAGCCAACGACGTCAGAAATTGAGCCATATCAAACGTTTAAATATGAGAGAAACAACTAAATTTATTGACTGTTGGTCATTAGAAACTGAGCAACTCGTCAACCTTTTAGGGAAGTTGGCCTTGAGTTAACTCCACAAGAAAAGTTTCTTTAATCCTGCACAATTTTTAGTTCGGAGTACTATTCAGCATTCCCTTTACACGCAGTAAGCTAAGTATTCAGATGACACAACGATGAGAGGTATCAGGGAAGATACCTCAATCAATGCCAGCACACGGATGTGCTGTCATTGATGGTCATTGTTGTGCTGAATACGAAGTTTACGCTTTGCGTGTCAAGGGCTGCGGAGGATTCTTAAGGAGTGCCGCAGGCAGCATTCCTTAAGGCGCGGTCGGCGCCCCGGCAAAATAACATCATAAGTTGAAACTTTGGTACTGTCCGGACAATATCCTTTTCTAAATGATAATTATATAGTGGAGTTGTTGATTCAAAACTCAAAAAAAATACCAAGGTGTATATTCCCATACCGGGCACAAAAAAGGCGACTAAATGCCGCCTTGATAATAGCTGGTAGTTTTATTCAAACTTTCTACCACGCTTGGTTTCGATGGTATCAATATATGCATGCCAGGACGCATAGCCAATTAGCGGCATGGTAAACAAGAAGCTCCCAAAGCCAAGGATGTAGTCCAGAGTAATGCCCACAACAAACCCAAAGGCCACGCAAGCAAAGATAAATCCGCCCCAAATAAGCATTACTTTTTTGTTCACCCAAACGGCGTTCATGCTGGTCATTACTGCGGTGGCAAGGTCAACTTTTCGCTCCATTAAAATGGGCTGCGTAAAGGCGCTGATGAAAAATACCAATATAGTAAAACCAGCTCCAACAACCGTTCCTACAGCCAAGAACGGTAGTAGATTCTCAAAATTTTCTTCCAAATAAGGGGGGTAAAGAGCGTGAATCAACGCTGCCACCCGTAACCAGAAGATCATCAGCACCATTAGCAAAATACCAAAAGCCCATTCATTTACGGCATTGCGCGTAATAGCCTTGATACTGTGCCAGATACTGGGAACATGGTTTTTTTCCAGTTCCCAGGAAACATCATATAAGCCTGCCGCTAAAAACGGGCCTATCAACATAAAACAAACTAAGGCAGGCAAGATCACCAGATGCCACCCTGTTTGCACCACCAGGTAATAAATAAGCCATGGAACTAACGCAAATAACAAACCGAAAAACGCAGTAATATGCGGTGCCTTTAACATGTCTCTTAAACCTAGACGTATCCACTTCAAAGGATCGCCGAGGTCCAGTTCTTTACAAGGGATGACACGTGCAATCTTACTATCGGTGATCGCGTTATGGGGTTGTTCCTCAAATTTATGCGACATATATTCTCCTAATCTTCCAATTCTTCTAGTTTTTGATTTTTCAACGGATTATCAAACGTCGTATCTTTGCCGAGATAGCGAGAATAGGTATCAGTCTGTTGCACAATTTGTCTCGCTTTTTCAGCATGCTCATCATCAGTATATACAAGCATGATAGCTTTGCCATTTTTCAACTCATTTTCGTACTTGCTGAGTCGATAGTTACGGTGACTTATTCCTGACAAGCCACCAATCCATCCTCCAAACCCCGTGCACAAAGCCATCATAAACAAGGCGTTGATGGTGCCAAATTGCCAACCCCAGGGCTGCAATACGGAAAATAACACACTTACGACTATACCGAAGCCAAGCCCAACAATGCCAAACCTTACGGCGCTATGAATAATGTCCCGCTCTTCAAAGATTGATGCCTCGTGAACTTTGTGACCGGCATAGTCTTGATTGGTTTCAGTAACAAAATGAATATCATTCTCTTTGATGCCAGTGGCCATTAGCCCAGCCTGCAACTGATCAGAATGCGTTAAATTATTCAGCAGAAATTGATGTTGCATAACATCACCCTCCTAACAGTAAAAAAGTCACGATTGACCATTTTTTGTACTATTAAGTTTAGCAGTTGGTTCAGTTATAACGTAATGACACAGGCAAAAACTTGTTGCAGGTCAAGTTTTAATCAATTGATAGACATTTTAAGCCAGGAAAGGCGGGATTGATGTAATAAGCTAAGGTGCTGATTGAGATCAGTAAAACGATTAATAGGCTCATCTATCCCACTTACCGCTTGCCAGACAAAACGGTGGCAATTGTTATTCAGTAAATCGTAATCTCGGTATTGATAAAGATGGCTGACTGCTCGAGTGTGGGTATGCTCTGCAATCAATGGGTGACCAAATGTATCACAGGCGATAAAGATCTCTTCACCGGAACGGTCCGCTAGAAAGCGTTCAGCGCTAATACTGCGGATCAAACCATTACCATTGAGCTCTATGACACCATCATCGAACCAAATACCGGTGTGGTCCAGTACACCATAAACTTCACAGCACACCACGGCCCCGTCTAAAGGTTGTACCGAAAGCGTCGATTCACCCGGTAAAACATCGACATGTCCCCGATGCTGAGAAATTTTATTGCTGTATTTAATTCCAGCCAAAGTTGCTGCGGCAGCGGCACCTAGCCATAACAAGGGTAAAGCCATATTGTCGATTCACATTGACACATAACAAAATATAAGCAGGATATAAGCAAGAAGGCAAAAAATAAGCAAAACCTACTTCGTAACCTTTTATGTCAGATTTCCAGCAGGCTACTGCAAAATTACAACAATGGATTGCCCAGCAATTAAAACAGGGTATCAGTAAACAGCAGCTTTATTTCTATTTACTAAAGCGCGACTTTGCACAATCCATGATTGATTTGCTTCTCGATGGCTATCAACCTGTGGCCAATACAGCTGTGATTGAACAACTCCCGGAAACACTGAGTCCCAAGCAATTAGCTTTATTTGATGAGGCCAGCCACTTTTTTGCTCTGGCCAATATTCGCCTGACCACAGAACATAAACGGTTCCAGTTGCCTGTGTCTGATGTGCAGATTTTTCACGTACCTCAGGTGATCGATGCAAAGCTGTGTGAACAGCTTATCATTCGCTCGCGCCGTTTCTTTTCACCATCACAAGTGGTAGGTCAAAAATACGCAGTAAAAGACTCAGGTCGCAGTTCAACAACAGCGTTAGTGCGAGATATTGCCGCTGATGTTGAAAAAAAACTGCAAAGAAGTTTCGGAGCACTGTTGGGTATCGATCCCCGATTTTGCGAACCGCTGCAAATCCAGAGTTACCAACCAGGTCAAGCTTATCAAAACCACGCAGATTGGTTTGACAAAGCGCATCCTGGATACAAGGACAGCATAGCGAACCAAGGTCAGCGTACCTGGACCTGCCTGATTTATTTAAACGAAGACTTCGAAGGCGGAGAAACGCTGTTTACTAATATCAAACAGCAAATTAACCCAGCAACAGGCTCAGCTTGCATCTGGAATAACCTGCAGGTTAATGGTGAGGTGAATAGCGAAACCTATCATCAGGGTTTAACAGTGAACAGGGGAACAAAATATATTTTAACGGCCTGGTTTAGAGCCAAGCCGCATTAACACTTTAAGATTTAGCTTTATGAGCTTTAACAGCAGTTCCGGCAATGCTTACCATCAACATACTGCCCTTATCTCCGACAATTTGATAATCAATATCGATACCAATTACCGCGTTAGCACCACAAGCTCGAGCTTCGGCTTCAATTTCTGAAAAAGCAATCTTGCGCGCTTTAGTGAGTACATCCTCGTACGCACCACTTCGTCCACCTACAATATCCCGTACCGCAGCGAACATATCCTTAAATAAATTGGCCCCCATTACGGCTTCGCCCACGACAATGCCATAGTAGTGATCAACTTCGTAACCTTGCAGCTCGTGTGTCGTTGTTACTATCATCCTAATTTATCTCCTTGAATTCAGTGAAGCTAGATATTAGCTGGCTAATCTGGCTTTCGCCATAAGCTTTGGCTGTGAATTTACTCCAAACGGGTGCAGGCCAGGCTTCATCGTGGCGAAACCGGGCAATGTGATGGATATGCAGCTGAGGAACCACATTACCCAAGGCTGCTACATTTATCTTATCGGCCTTGAGCTCAGTCTGCAAAAAACGCTGCATTAGAGCAGATTCGTACCAATACTGACGTGCATCGCTATCAGATAATTGCATTAACTCAGTAAGCCCATTGACCATGGGCACCAGAATAAACCATGGATACCTTGATTCGTTCATCAGTAAGACCCGGCACAATGGCAAATCACAAACAAAAATACAATCTTGCTCCAGCTGCTTGTGCAGTGTGAACGCCTCCACTTAATTCTCCTCGAGCGACGTAGGTACAACCGTTAGCAAAGCTCGTTGCCCAAGCGCCACCTTGGCATTGGGGAACACTATGGCCTCGCCATCTTGTTGTGCAAAATATTCCGCTCCCGGCTCTGAGGCCAACAAAGTACCTTGTGCATAATCACTAAAATTGGGGGTATCGTCGGCAAAATGCAGGGTAAAGTCTTCCTGAGTACGATTGATGATCTGGTTTACGCGATAAATTAAAAAGTCTTCAGGATTAAACTCTGGCAACACCATCTCGGGTTCACAAGCCCAACGAGTTAACATATTGCGAGCCTGTTCAAAACGAGACATGTCGTTCTCACCGAACCCTCTCACCTTGCCTAATTCGACAGTAAAGGCATCCGCTTCGAAATGCTTATTGCTATGGTAGCTAAAGGTGGTTGTTGGAGACTCAGAAAGCATTATTGTAGATACGCCACACTCCCTCATAAAAACAAGCTGTTCAGGTTTACGAGGGCGACCATGGGTAAAGGGATAGACTGCAAACTTTTCGTTTTTTGAATCCCGGATTGCGGTGTGTAAATCGTAGTGATAGCGCTTACGGCCCTCACCTTGTGAGGTAAAGAATACAGATACAACTTCTTCTAAATGACGCGCACGTTTTCTTTCCTGATTTTCAGGAATATCGGGATTAGCATGTTCACCATCAAACAAGCGATTCATATTTTCTTGCACAAATCGCTCACCGATGTCCATCGCAGGTAAATTGCCAAAAATCACTAATAAGCGATGCGCCAGTGTTAATTCACCTATAAGGATAGAACCCACCAGATCATCACAAATTTCAATAGGCGCAGTTTCGTTTCCGTGAATACCGCAGGAATATATGATGTCTTTGTCGCCTGCATTCTCCGGCTCAAATTGAATTACCCCTTCGGACAACACACTCACCTGGGTATTGTTGTTTAAGGAAAATTGTAGTGGTGTTGCGAACAAGGCAGGTTCAGTTCTGGAAAGGTGTAAAAAGTCACCTTTAGATAATAATCTGGTTATTGTATCGGACATAAAGATGTTTTGATTCTAATTAGTAGGGTCAGAATGCTCAATGATACAGGATGTGGCAGGTTATTTTAAGCCAGATGAAACTTTGACCCGGACGCCAATAGAAAACTTAAACTATTTACGCGCTTCGAATGCGTAAGAGCCACCAACGCTGATATCGGTATTAAGCAGTTGCATAAAATCAGCCATGGGAATGGCTTGTGAGAATAAGTAGCCCTGCCCTGAATTGATGCCCAGCTGACGAAGAATATGCAGGTGCTGCAATTCTTCAATGCCTTCAGCTACCACATTACAGGAAAGCGAATCGGCAATCACCTTGGTGGCTTCGACTATCGCTTTATTCACTGGATTGTCCAGCAGTTGCATGATAAAGGTCTTATCAATTTTGATAGTATCGATATCCAGATCCCGAATATAGGCCAGATTAGAATAACCTTTTCCGAAATCATCAATTGCGATTTTGGCTCCCAAACGCTTAGCAGCCGCCAGCTGTTTATTTACCATCAGTGAGTTGGACATAGCCGCATCTTCGGTAAGCTCCAACTCAATGCGACTTAAATCGACGCACATGTTATCGCTGTACTGTTTTAAGCGATGCACAAATTTATCGTCGTAAAGCTGCGTCGGCGAAACGTTTACTGCCAAATTGATATCAAAACCTGCTGCCTGAAAATACAACAAGCTGTCAAACGCTTTACGCAGTGCCCAATAACCTAATTCGTTCATCATGTTATAGGACTCAGCGGCATCGATAAGTGCCCCTGGAAATAACATGCCATCTAACGGATGATTCCAGCGCAACAAACATTCTGCCCCGGTGATTTGCAAGCTATTCAAATCGATTTTGGGCTGGAAATAAAGTTCCAATTCATCATGGGCAAAAGCGCGCTTTAAATCGGCTTTCAAGGCCAACGCCCGACCACCAGAATGGCGACGCTGCTCTAAAGTAACAATAGAGAAGTTATCGTATTTATTACCCTTTGCTTGTTTTAAGGCTGTTTCCGCGCCAGAAAAAAGTCGGTTAACATCGCGATTATCAATTGGGTTGGATACTGCTCCAACGTTAAAGTCGGCAATAAACGCGTGATCGCCAATGTGAATCGGCGCCTTGAAGTGTTCGTTGAGACGAGTGTAAAAACTGTTGAGTTGCGTTGCTCTGTGTTGTCCGGGAAAAACTAAGCCAAAAATGTCGCCACTAACCCTGCCTACTTCAGCATCAAACGCGAAAATTGACTGAATACGCCTGACTATTTCCGCCAATATGTAATCACCAGCCTTATAACCAAAGCTGGTAGACACGTCGGAAAACCGGACAACATCAATGATGAACAACGATACCTGCCCGTCCTGGTCAATCAGGTTTTGCACTTTTTGCAAAAACGCATATCGACTCGGGATTTCAGCAAGCACGTTATGAATAACGCTCATAGAGTACGACTAAACCTCACACAATCTCAAAGCGCAATTTAGCGTTTTTTTGCACAAAAAAAAAGCCCTGATGGAATAATCAGGGCTTGAAACTGTAAAGTTTATGTTATGTTTTCCCCAGACCGCGATCCGGGTGAAATGAAATCATCAGATTTCGCAATTTTAACTCCATGTTTTAAATCAGGAATTCACCTTGCAGCTTTCTAATTTCCATATCTTATTAACATAATCACGGATAGACCTGTCAGAGTTAAATTTACCCATATTGGCCGTATTGATGATGGCTTTCTCTGCCCAGCCGGCTTTATCTCGATAGGCGGCATCAACTTGTTTGTGCGCTTCTGAGTAAGACTCATAATCAGCCAAAGCCAGGTAAGCATCACCGTGCTCAAGTAAACTGCGTTTAATTGAAGACAATTCACCCGGTTTACCCGGCGTAAAGTAGTCAGTGTCCATCCAATCCAATACCGCTTTGATCTCAGCGTTTTGGTAATAGTGATCGTGAGGGTTATAGCCCTTTTCGCGCAACGCGTTTACTTCATCCACTGTTAAGCCGAAAATGAAAATATTCTCTTCACCAACTTCTTCGGCAATTTCGATGTTTGCACCATCCATAGTGCCGATGGTTAATGCGCCATTCAGCGAAAGCTTCATGTTGCCAGTACCCGAAGCTTCTTTACCCGCCGTCGAAATTTGTTCGGAGACATCCGCTGCCGGGATCATTTTCTCCGCCAGTGAAACGCGGTAGTTAGGCAAGAAAACCACTTTCAGTTTGCTGTTGACGCGGTTGTCCGAGTTAATACGCTCTGCAACTTTGTTGATGGCATAAATAATATCTTTGGCAAGCTTATATCCGGGAGCCGCTTTGGCACCGAAAATAAACACTCTGGGATGCATGTCGTAATCAGGATTTTCTAGAAGACGACGATACAGGGCCATGATATGTAGCAAATTCAGATGCTGACGCTTATATTCGTGCAAGCGTTTTATCTGAATATCAAAAATCGCATCGGGGTCGATAGTCTCTCCCGTCAAACGCAGAACCTCTTCCGCTAACGCGACTTTATTACGGCGCTTAATGGCCATAAACTCATCCTGGAACTTCTTGTCTTTGGCAAGCTTGGTGAGCCCTGTCAGCTTATCCAGGTGAATTGGCCAATCAGTACCAATCTTACCATCGATAAGTGCCGATAACTCAGGATTACAGGCTTTCAACCAGCGTCTTGGCGTAATACCGTTGGTTACGTTAGTGAATTTACCCGGCCACATTTCGTCGAATTCCGGGAACAGGTTAGCTTTAACCAGCTTTGAGTGAATTTCGGCAACACCGTTAACGGCAAACGAACCAATGACACTCAAATGGCCCATGCGCACCATCTTCTCGTTGCCTTCTTCGATAATAGAAAGTCTGGACTTAACATCGGTTTTACCCGGCCATTTGGCATCCACTTCTTTCATAAAGCGATGGTTAATTTCGTAGATGATTTCCAAATGGCGAGGCAAGATCTTTTCAATCATTTTGGCAGGCCATTTTTCCAATGCTTCTGGAAGTAATGTGTGGTTTGTATAAGCAAATACCTTAGTAGTGATTGCCCATGCGTCATCCCAAGACATCTCTGCTCTATCCACCAGAATACGCATTAACTCGGGAATGGCGATTGCTGGATGGGTATCGTTAAGTTGAATAACCACTTGCTCAGGGAAACGGCTCCAGTCATCACCATGGGCGCGCTTGTAACGACGTACGATGTCCTTCAATGAACAGGCACAGAAGAAATACTGCTGAATAAGACGCAGCTCTTTACCTGCTTCGGTTTCATCATTCGGATAGAGCACTTTTGAAATTGTTTCAGCCTGAACGGTTTCAGAATGAGAGTCTACATAACCACCGGCATTAAAGACGTCCCAGTTAAAATAATCTGAGGACTGGCTCTGCCATAATCTCAACACGTTAACGGTTTTACCTTCGTAGCCTACTACCGGAATATCCCAAGGTAAGCCTTTCACGATAGAACCGGGGTGCCATTCCTTCTGAATTTTACCATTTTCGCCGTATTTGGTTTCCACATAACCATAAAGCGGAATTTCCTGAATAGACTCAGGACGGCAGATTTCCCAAGGGTTGCCATAGTCACGCCAGCTATCTGGACGCTCTATTTGTGCACCATTTTGGATTTCCTGGCGGAATAAACCGTGTTCGTAATGCAAACCATAACCAATAGCCGGCATTTCTAAGGTGGCAAGTGAATCGATATAACAGGCCGCAAGACGCCCTAATCCGCCATTCCCCAGCGCCATATCCGGCTCTTCTTCCATGATATCAGTCAAGCTGATACCCAACTCCTGAAGCGCTTTATCCGTATTTTCAAACAAACCCAAGTTGTGCATGTTGTTTGAAAGCAAGCGCCCCATTAAAAACTCGGCAGAAAAGTAATGCACTGCACGAGTATCATTAAAGTAGTGGGTTTTTTGGGTCATTCTCAGGCGCTCTAGCACCTGTTCATTGATGGCTGCACAAACCGCCTTCCACCATGCGTGATTATTTGCTTTGTTCTCGTCAGTACCCAAAGTGCAATGTAAATGTCTTACGATTGATTGCTTTAACGTCTCTTTGTCAAACTGCATAGTATTGCTTTTGTTCTCAGCGGACTTAACCGTTTTAGCCGCTGAAGTTTTGCGTGTTGTTGTCTTTTTTGTAGTCGATCGGGTTGCCATAATTTTAGCCTCGCTAATATCAAACAGCAGTAGATTTTTTCGCCATAAAAATGAAAAAACTCTACACCATTTTGTAATTTAATTACAGATAATGCAGAGTTAACCACGTTTACGACGGAATTTTAAGTGCCTCAATGTTATTTTTTTGTTATTTTTTCAACAAAAAAACAGGGACAACAAAATTTTAACGCATATATTAACACCCTATTAACATTAAGGATTACTTAATTTAACAACCTTTATTTTTGAACACCTCATCCACCAGATTTTGTGCTTCGCCTAACAACTGCTCCAGGTGCGCCTCACCATTGAAACTTTCAGCATAAATTTTATAGATATTTTCGGTACCTGAAGGTCTTGCAGCAAACCAACCATTTTCAGTACTGACTTTCACACCGCCTATTGCAGCATTGTTACCTGGTGCATGAGTTTGGATCTGCTTAATCGTTTCACCTGCCAGTTCACTAGAAGTGACGTTTTCGGCACTTAGGGATTTTAACGCTGATTTTTGAGCGGGTGTTGCTGCTACGTCGATGCGTTTATAAGAAGGCGCACCGAACTGTTGGGTTAAGGATTGATAATGTTCGCCTGGATCTTTGTTGGTTTTAGCTAAAATCTCAGCGCCCAGTAAACACAAAATGATGCCATCTTTATCGGTGGCCCAGGTTTTACCATTACGGCGCAGAAAAATCCCCCCGGCACTCTCTTCTCCGGCAAAGCCTAGCTCTGAGTTGAGCATTCCTTGCACAAACCATTTAAAGCCCACTGGCATTTCCGCTACATCTTTACCCAGGTTTTTAGCAACCCTATCAATCATAGAACTGGAAACCAGAGTTTTACCTATCTGCAAAGAGGAAGACCAATCAGGACGGTTTTGATAAAGGTAATTAATGGCTACCGCAAGGTAGTGATTAGGATTCATTAACCCCACCGATGGAGTAACAATACCGTGGCGGTCAAAATCCGGATCGTTGCCAAACGCCAAATCGTATTTGTCTTTTAAACCAATCAAACCCGCCATGGCATAGGGAGAGGAACAATCCATGCGCAACTTGCCATCTTTGTCCCGCGTCATGAAAGAAAACGTCGGGTCCACGTTGGGGTTCACCACATCGATATTCAAACCATAGCGTTCAGCAATGACATCCCAGTAGCCCAGACCTGCACCGCCCAACGGATCAGTACCCAGTTTTAAGCCAGCATCAGCTATCGCTTGCATGTCGATAACCTGATCTAATTGCTCAATATAATTTTGTTTAAAATCCTGCTCAGAATAATATTCACTATTGAGTGCCTGCTGAAAAGATACTCGCTTAACATCTTTACTTCCCGCCTCAATTATCTGATTGGCGCGCGCTTGAATAATATCGGTTACATCGCTATCCGCCGGGCCGCCATTAGGTGGATTGTATTTAAATCCTCCGTCCTCTGGTGGATTGTGCGATGGCGTGATCACAATACCATCTCCAAGTCCGGAGACTTTGCCCTCGTTAAAACACAAAATAGCGTGAGAAATAACTGGAGTTGGGGTATAACCCCTGCCCTGTTGCGCCACAACGGTTACCCCATTGGCCACTAGTACCTCAACCGCTGTAACAAAGGCGGCTTCAGATAGTGCATGAGTATCCATACCAATGAACATCGGACCACTTGTGCCCTGATTCTTTCGAAACTCTGCCAGTGCCTGGCTAATGGCTGCAATATGGGTTTCAGTGAAGGTTGCACTTAGCGAACTACCCCTATGACCCGAAGTGCCGAAGGACACCATTTGTGTGGCATCGGTGATATCAGGGTGAGCACTATAATAACTGCTCATTAAGCGGGGAACATTGACCAATTGATCTCTGGATGCCGGTTTGCCGGCCTCTGGGTGAAGTGCCATATCAAAATATCCTGTTTTAAAAAAATAGATGAAACTCCAGAGCGTGTTAACCTTTGCGGTACAATTTTGCAGCAGTCTGTGTGCAATTTAGACAAGGCGAATGCTTGAAGGTCTGGTGGTTCCAAATCAAAAGCATTCAACACAGAATAAATTGCACACAGGCGCTGCCCGGAGGGTTCGTCATATAAGCGCTTTACTCTTTGTCACAGTCCTTTGACTTAGCACCACTAGGCCTGTAGGACTGTTCCGCGATTAAAGCGCTTATATATAGAACAAATTTCGTACAGCAAAGGTCAACACGCTCAAGTTGCAGGGAAATTAGTATCTGGTCGATAACCTCGACTACAGACACTGAATTTTGGCTTAAATGCCGACAAACTATCCGTTAGTAGCATATACCAATATTTTTGTACTTGTTAAATTAACCTATTAACCACACATTTCAATGAAATTTCAGAGATAAGACCTGATAAAAACATTATGATTTTAAATTACGAGATAAAAGGCCAGGGTGAACCCATCGTACTACTGCATGGTTTGTTCGGCAGCCTTGAAAACCTGGGAGTCATTGCCCGCCAGTTGGAAGATGAATACCAGATAATCAGCATAGATTTGCCAGACCATGGCCGCTCTGCGAAAACCGAACAATTTAGTTTCTCCTTATATGCTGATAGCGTAGTTGAAACCTTAAAATCAATTGACTTGCCGCAGGTCAATCTCTTAGGGCACTCGTTAGGCGGAAAAGTGGCCATGCAGATTGCGCTACAATATCCAGCGTTGGTAAAAAATCTGGTAGTGGCTGATATTGCTCCAGTTGCCTACTCTCCCAGACACCAAAACGTGTTCAACGCCTTGCAAAGTTTTAAGCCCGAGGAAATCAGCAGCCGCCAGGAAGCTGACAAAGCCATGGCAGAGTTTGTTCTGGAAGCCGACGTGCGTCAGTTTTTGTTGAAGAGCCTGGTAAAGCAGGAAAATGGCCAATTCGGTTGGCGCTTCAATCTGGAATTATTGATCCGAGATTATCATCTGTTGTCACAAGCCATCACCTCGGATAACAACTATGCAGGGCGCACCTTGTTTATCAAAGGTGGTAATAGCGACTACATCACCCGAGAACATCAGCCCGCCATCAGTGCCCTGTTTCCCATAGCGGAAGCACGCATTATGAACGGGGTCGGTCATTGGCTACACGCTGAAAAGCCTGTCGTATTTGCCGGGATCGTGTCGCGTTTCTTAGAAGAAAGCCAATGACGCCAATTATGTTGATTGACATCAATGAAAGTTGGCAGGCCAATTAACAACAAAAGCAGCCTGTGCTATAGTGCGCGCCAAATTGAGATGTCGAAACAAAAATACCCATGCTAAGTGAATATTACGAACAAATAGAAGCCATTATTATGTATTTGGCACTTAGTGGTTTGTTCCTGTTAATGGGCTTTGCCGTACACGACGTACTGAAGAAAAACGAGATCCCTATGGGCGGTCGTATCGTAGTGTACTCAGTATTGTTTTTTGGCTGCGTGGGCTTTTTGGCCAAAGGCGTCATTCAAGTATTTTTCAGTGCCTGATAAATCCAGGTCAATAAAGTTTATAGTTGTAACCCGTCTGATTAACTCAGGCAGCATTCTTAGAAGCGAGATGTAAAACTAATGGCAATCGTCGGACTATTTTTCGGTAGTGACACTGGTAACACGGAACACGTGGCCAAAATGATTCAGAAAGAAATTGGTAGGGATATCATTGATATTCATGACATCGCCAAAAGCACCAAAGAAGATATCGAAAAGTACGATTTTCTGCTGTTTGGTATTCCCACCTGGTACTACGGTGAAGCCCAATGCGACTGGGATGACTTTTTCCCGGAATTAGAAGAGATTGATTTTAACGATAAGCTTGTGGGTATCTTTGGTTGTGGTGATCAAGAAGACTATGCCGAATACTTCCTGGATGCCATGGGCATGGTACGTGAGATCGTTGAAACCAAAGGGGCCATTATTGTAGGGCATTGGTCTTCTGAAGGTTACGACTTCGAAGCTTCCAAGGGCATGGTAGATGATAACCACTTTGTAGGTTTAGGAATTGATGAAGATCGCCAACCAGAACTCACCGAAGAGCGAGTCAAAGCCTGGTCTAAACAGATCTTTGAAGAGATGTGCTTGTCTGAACTGGCATAAATAACGAAAGTTTTAGATAAAGGGAGCAGCAGCTCCCTTTTTTATTGCCTGATTACCACAGCCAGCGATAAAAACTCACATCCATTTCAATTTTTATCTCTGCTATTTTGCTAGTTGCTATTTCCCCTTCAAAACCTTACCTTGTTACTAAATAGAAATCACTTTTAGGCTCACTTCTGTACCAGATGTAGCACCTCATGATCCCATAGAACGTCGGGAGCAACTGAGTCATGCTTACAAGGGACTGGATGAATACATACAAAAATGGGAACGCATTTAGGCGAAGAAATAACAACATGGCAAGCACGAATAACTCAACAACTGAATCGCCCGACCTTGAGGGTTTTGATCCGAAAAAAGATCTTAAAAACAATCCGCTACCAGAATTAAAGTGGGATGAAGCCAACCGGGATGCCTCGTTAGAGGTGTTTTATCTGCATGTTTGCACTGAAGCGAACAAAGCCATTGCTTGGTATCTGGATCGCAAGGCCAGTAAACGCATTGGCGCTCGCACCACCCGACTAACAGCAATCCTACTGACATCTGGGGTGGCAATAATTCCATTGCTTGCCAGCATCTACCCTGAATGTATCAATCCGGTATGGGCGTCAGTGGCTCTGGCGCTTGCTGCCACTTGTATTTTGTTGGATCGCTTTTTTGGTTTTTCCTCTGCCTGGATGCGTTTTTTAACTACCGAGATGAAAATTAAAAATCTATTGCAGAGTTTTCAGTTTAGCTGGCAAATTTGGCGCGCCGAGCGCGATGATAAAAATCTCAATAAGGAGCAGTTGCTACAAGGACTGCAGATGTGCAAAGAGTTCATTGAGGAGGTGAATGAAATTGTGGCTGAAGAAATGAAAACCTGGCAAAGCGAATTTCAAAGTATGCTAAAAGAAATCGACCAGGCTACAAAGCACAAAGCGAATAAAGGCAACCAAAAACCATGACGGCAAAACGCTGTGCGCCTGATAAAAGTCTCTTGTTAACTAATCGCTGCTTACGGCTCTATACCATTGAGCATTTATAAATAGTATAGATGGGGATGTATTTCTAAAATGATTATATATTTTCCGACTGAAGTCGAACCAACAGAAAGCGCCCCGATTTCTGTTCTCTAACAGGTGTTTAAGATTTTTTGTAAAAAAGGGAGCAGCAGCTCCCTTTCTCTTTTCTACCCAATTAGGTTTAAACCTTAAACTTAGTGACCGCTTCTTTTAGTTGCGCCATCAGGCAATTGACTTCATCGGTAGCCGTATTAGATTGCTCAGTTAAAGCAGCACTGTTATCTGCCAAATCCACTATGGTATTGAGTCGTTTGGATACATCGTTAAGCACCCTGTCCTGCTCACCCGAGTCTTTTACAATGCGATTGTTTACATCCGACAGCTCTTCGATGATCTCGGTGATTTGCGACACCTTGGTGTTAACTTCTCGGATCATCTCAACACTCTTATCGGATAACGCTTTACCTTCTTCGATGGTGCGTACTGCTTTGTCGGCATCTGATTGTAAACTGCCGATCATGGTTTCAATTTCCTGGGTGGAATTTTGAGTTTTGGTGGCTAATGTGCGTACTTCATCAGCCACAACCGCAAAGCCTCGCCCTTGCTCTCCCGCTCTGGCCGCTTCAATAGCGGCATTCAATGCCAGTAAATTGGTTTGTTCGGCAATACTTTTAATCACATCCAAAATACCACCGATGTTGCGGCTATTTTCTGCAAGATTAGAGATCACTTCGCGCGAATAATCGGCCTGCGTCGCCTGTTGTTGGATTTGTTTTTCCCCTTCAGCGGCCAAATCACTTGCCTGATTAGATTGCTGAGCAACGTCGTTGAGTTTATCCATACCATGGCGTATTTGCTCAACATTATTTTGGCTGCTGTTTCTTACCAGCGCAGTACTTTCCGCTGTGAGGTGAATTTCTTCGCGTTGCTTATCCACTTTTTCCAGCGCCTGATGGCCCAACTCCACGGTTTGCGCGGTGGCAGCATTCAAGCCTTCTTGCTGTTCCAGTATATGCACTACCAACTCGTGCAAGTTATCTGATAACAAGTTCACTTGTTTTGACAAATCACCGAACTCGCAGTTGCTGGAAGCGTCGGCTTTATGCGTTAGATCGCCAGAGCTGATCACTTTGAGGCTACGAGAGATACGACTAATAGGCCCGGAAATGCTCTTGTACACTACAATTCCTGTGCCCACCGCCAGTCCAGTGCCTAACAGCATAATGACCACGCCAATAGCAATATTGGTTTCAATAATATTCAGGATTTCATTTTGACCATCTAAGGTGCTGTCATTAACCTTATCAAACAGAGTTTTAAAGCTTTCAAGCGCTTGGTCCACATACGAGTCAGCAGCCGTATTGGCTTGACGAGCTGAAGCCAGCTTATCCAGCTTATACTGATGCATACCAACGACACCGTTACTACCAAAAATTAATGGCTTCAATTTGCTTAGTTGCTCTTTGTAATCATCCACTAAGCCATCGGTCTCCACCGATTCAGCCAAACGCGTCACAAACTGATCCGCTTCTTCGATGTTGCTCATGGAAAATTCCATGCTACTGACGATATCTCCGGATACTTTCGCATCTTCGGTGGCAACGAGTTCGGTGGTGGAGTTTAACAAGGTAATTAGCAAGGTATCGATGTTATTGCCTGCTCCCGCCAGACTTTTGAGATCATCATCGGTATCCGCACCGGGCATGTAGGCTAAATCTAATAAGGGGGCACTGGTATCATCTACGGCTAACGATACTTTATCCATAAAGCTAGTGATACTATTGCGCTGATTGAGGTAAGACTGCCTTTCCAGGTACATGGTTTTGGCGTTTTGTAAATACAGTTCTACAGAGCGTTTTCCTTCACTCAAATACTGGCGTTGATTAGCCTCGATAGACATTTGTTCAAGGGAGCGCAGTGTGCCTTCAAATTCACTCAGCAGATTATCAAATTCACTCTTATTGGTATTGAGTGCAGACAGGTTATCCATGTAATAACCGCGCAACGAGGCTTTACCGAGGTTTAATAGCTGGGTCTGAATTTTTAATACCTGACTTTGCAGCGGCATTTTTTCATTGATAACAGACTCAGAAGACTCTCTGATATCAGACAGACCAACATAAGACATCACATTAGTGATGAACAACACGAATCCCAGCAATATGAATCCGAGAATCGTTTTTGCTACTACTGTAAAACGCATAATTTTAGTTGCCTCATTATTTTTCTAATTGGCAGTCAATCGCTTAGGTATCATATCGGCCATATTCACTATAGCCTTAATTTCTAAAGTCAGCGTAAAAATTGGGGTCAGCACCCTGACTTTAAATCTATGATTTTCCAAGCATACTCACTTAATTCTAGCGCAGTATAGCGCCTTGTGGTACAACCAGTTAACTTGTTTTTAACAAATAGCCAATATTTTTATTCTGAATACCCCCCTTTTAATCTTGTGCAAGTCACTTATAATGTCGTCAAATTGAGATTTATAAGCCAATCACATGGATCAAAATCAAGAACTAAAGAAAGCGGGCCTGAAAGTCACGCTGCCCCGCCTGAAGATTCTGGAAATTCTGAAAGAACCTAAAAATCAACACATTAGCGCTGAAGATGTGTACAAAATCCTGTTAGAGCAAGGTGAAGATATCGGTTTGGCTACGGTGTATCGCGTACTCAACCAGTTCGATGATGCTGGCATTTTGGACCGTCACCATTTTGAAGGTGGCAAATCAGTATTTGAGATCAGCGACAAGAACCACCACGATCATCTAGTTTGCCTGGACTGTGGCAAGGTCATCGAATTTGAGGATGAAGTTATTGAAACTCGTCAAAATGAAATTGCCGAAAGTCACGGTATCAGACTAACTAACCACAGCCTGTACTTATACGGAAGATGTGTTAACGAAAAGTGTGATCACTAATCAGAAGACACTGCAAACACAGTTGTGAAAGCCAACTTCATTAAGTTGGCTTTTTTATTGTCCCGACTCTGAAAGCAAATAGGTTTTGGGAACTCTCAAGGGCATGCGGGTAACAAGCTCATAGCCAATAGTATCCGCCCAGCCTGCCACTTCGTTGGCACTTAATGACTCTCCCCACAAAGTGACGGTATCACCAATGCGAACTTCGGGAATATGAGTGATATCGATACTAAGCATATCCATGGACACCCTACCCGCAAGATAAGCGCGTTTGTCTCTTACCATTACAGGCGTGCCACTTTTGGCATTGCGCGGGTAACCATCTCCATAACCAATAGCCACAGTGGCCACTCTGGATGGTTTTTGTGCTTGCCAGGTACTGCCATAGCCTACTCGCTCGCCGGCATCAATATTGCGAATTGCGATAATTTTTGATTGTAACGTCATTACCGGACGCAGTTTATCTGCGTCTGGGTGCGCTTCATTAAATGGCGATAAACCATAAAGCATTATACCCGGACGAACATAATCACTACGTCCCTGAGGCCATCCTAAAATGGTTCCTGAATTGCCGATGCTGGTGGAAATTTGCTGCTCACCATTTGCAATGATAGCTTTTTTAACCTGTTTAAACTCCGTTAGCTGTTGCTCTGTATAAGGTTCAGTAAGTAAATCCGCACTGGCCATGTGCGTCATTAAAGTAACCACATCTTGGGTTTTATCCGAGTCCTTCAAGCGTTGATACAAACGCAATCCAGAACTCGCGTAGATCCCCAAACGATGCATACCTGTATCGATTTTTAACCAGGCCGACAAAGGCTTGTCCAGTGCTTGTTTTTCAAGTGCGTTGATTTGATATTCACTGTGAAACACCACTGAAAAATCATGTTTTGAGGCCAGGTTCAATTCGCTGGCACTGAAACAACCTTCCAGTAACAAGACAGGCCGGGTTAAACCCGCTTCTCGCAACTGCATCGCTTCCTCAATACTGGAAACAGCAAACATCTCCACATGATCCTGAATGGCAAATGCCACCTCTACAGCACCATGACCATAGGCATTGGCTTTTAAAACTGCGACGATTTTACTCAGGGGACTACAACGCTTAGCAATTGATAAGTTGTGACGCAGTGCATCCAGATTAATGATCATTGCAGCAGGGCGAGACATAACTATGCTTCCTCAATAATCAAAGCGATGTTGAAAATACAAACTGGCAGTATCAAACCAATGTTTGCCTGGTTTGCCATCCGCAATGGCTTTGCCTGCGATTTCCACAACCGGTACCACCCCCTTTGTGGAGCTGGTAAGCCAAACTTCATCAGCAGCAAACAGCATTTCTTGCGTTACTACGGATTCTTGCAAGGTCAATGCAGAATGACGTTCCAAAATATCCATGACGATACGGCGCGTAATACCAGGTAACAATGCCGAACTCAAAGGGGGGGTGAGCACCTTCTTATCCTTACAAATAAAAACGTTGCTGGTGCTGGCCTCTGTAACGGTGCCATCATCTCCTAGCAATAACACTTCGTTTAAGCCCTCTTGCTGAGCGGTTTGAAAATGCAGCACGTTGCCCAATAAGGATGTCGATTTAATATGGCAATTGCGCCAACGGCGATCCTGATCAAGCCCCAACCGGAGTGCTTTACACTGCTCAAAATCAGGTTTTGTCAGCGCTGGAATTGGAAAGGTCATCATAAATATGGTGGGTTCGGCATTGTTATGCCAACCATGAAAACGTTTTTCTTCTGCACCACGCGTAATATGAATATAAATGCCCTGATCAGGCTCAGGATTATATTGGGTCAATTGCTGACAGAAACCCTGCAGTTGTTGCCAGTCGTACTGTAAATTTATATCCAGCGCTTTAAGACCCTGGGTTAATCGCTCTTTATGCCACTGCCAGGCAATCATACGGTTGCCATAACTAGGCAGCACTTCATAAAGCCCTTCCCCAAATAAAAAGCCTCTATCCAGCGGAGAAATTCGCGCTTCTTCCAGAGGCATAAAGGTGCCATTTAAAAATACGGTATTCAACGTGTGCTTTTCCAGACGATGAGTTGAGATCACATGGGAAGTATTGGTAGCTTTTGAATGTTAGCCCAATAATCCTTTACCACTTGCTGTGCGATAGACGGTCGTATCAATGCAAACCGCACTTTGGTTCCCGGCGGCGATTGTAACAGCCTATGGCAGTCAGGTGAAATAACACTGCCGGGTTTGCAGTAACCTCCCAGAGATTGCCTGTCGTTTAGTAATATGATGGGCTTGCCCGACGGAGGGATTTGCACGGCGCCATAAGCAATTGCATCCGGTGTAATTTTTGGTAGTTGAGTCAACACCTTGGTGGAGGTATCCAGGCGATAGCCCATACGGTTGAATTCGCGACTTAAGGTAAACCCAGTTTGAAACAGCACTCTTCGCTGAATCTTGCTAAGTTGTCCGTACTGGGCACCAGGGATTAAGCGCAAAGTGTACGGTTCATCATTAAAATATTGTGCGGCAATGTGCTGAGCACTCATGCCGACGTGCTGTGCGCTGGAAAAGCAGGGAATTGTTTCCCCCTTTTTTAACGGACTACCTTTACCATCCAGCCCCCCTAATTTTTCTCGCTGGTTGGTGGCACAACTTCCCAGTACAGGTTTAACCTTGAGTCCGCCGCGGATCGCCAGGTAAACCCAGGTTCCCTTTCTGGTTGCAGAAATAGACAGTTCATCTCCTTGCTGTACTTGCACGCTTTGCCAACAATGGCGGATATTGCCGTTAATCTTTAACGTTACCTCAGCCCCTGTCACTGAAATCGTACTACTGGCCTCAATAACACAGCTGAAATTGCCCATGGGAATTTCCAGCAATGGCAGACCTATAGGATTGCCACACAATCGATTGGCAGTATAAGCGGCTTTGGGCTCCATAAATCCTGCCGGGGCTACACCAGAAAACAGATAGCCAAGACGTCCACTATCCTGAATTTGGGTATTGATACCGGGATTTACTATTTTAAGGTGGCTGTTTTGCGCACTAATCAACGGCAATGAACCTCACGTTTTGACCCACTTCGAATAAGGCTGGTTTAGGCAACGCAATATCAAACAAATTTTCATCACAGCGGCCAATCAGGTGCCAACCTCCCGGTGATTCCTGAGGATAAATTGCAGAGTATTGCTCGGCGATAGCCAACGTGCCAGCAGGGACTCTGATGCGCGGCTCTGGTCGCCTTGCTAATCTCAACGGCTTAGGCAATCCTTTGAGATAGCCGAAACCCGGAGCAAAGCCCACTGCAGTGACGGTGAAGATAGCATCCTGGTGAGCTTGAACTACTTCTTTCACAGACATATCACAGGACTCCGCCACCCATTTCAAATCAGGTCCGTATTCTCCGCCATAGCGCACGGGTAGTGTCAGTAAAGGTTGCGATTGCCGGTCTGGTTGGAAGTCAAAATTGACTAAACAGATTTTAAGCTGTGACTTAACCTCAAAATAAGAAATCGCAAATACATTGTAAAACAGTGTCACTGACGACTCCGCAGCCACGACATCTTGCAACCAAAGATAGTTTTGTTGCCGGATATAGACTCTTAAACTGGCATAAAAACTCGCGTTCGTGGATACGGCATTTTGAGCGGTTACCTTAATGGCATTTTCACCACATGGGACGAGCTTAAACTTCATTTCTCCAGATTACCCTTAATCTGCAGCACAATCTCCAGTGCATCTGAACCATCACCATGAATACACAAAGTATCTATTGGCATGCTTAGCTCGGTACCATTTGCGCTCAGTACTTTCCCCTGTTGCATAATGGTTTTTGCCTGGGCTATGGCATCTTCTTTTGATAATAACGCACCATGCTGGTTACGCGGTACCAATAACCCATCATCTTGATATGCCCTGTCAGAGAATGCTTCAAAGCATAGATTGACGCCATATTGCGCAGCGAGCCCCTGATGCTGTTGCCATTGTCCTGTCGCCTGCAAAACCAACAAAAGTTCATCATCATAATCGCTGACGGCCTGAATCACTTGCAACAAAATATCTTTGTCTCGCATCATGTCGTTGTACAACGCACCATGCGGCTTAACGTGATGCAGGTGCCCACCACAGGCCTTCGTAATGCCTTCTAACGCGCCTATCTGATAGCACATAAGCGCACGGATTTCGCCTTTTGCCATTGTCATTGAACGACGGCCAAAACCCTGTAAATCGGGATATGCCGGATGAGCCCCGATCTTAACATTGTACTCCAGCGCCAACATCACGGTACGCTGCATGACGTTGGCATCGCCTGCGTGAAAACCACAGGCAATATTGGCCATATCGATGTAAGGCATAATTTCCTGGTCCTGGCCCATTTGCCAGGCACCATATGATTCTCCCATGTCGCAATTAATGAGCAATAGTTTACGCGATTCAGTCATTGGGATTTGTCTCTCTTTGCCATTGGCACAATGTCTCTGTGATCAGTTGTGCGGTGAGCTGTGGTTTTTCCAATGGAAACATGTGCCCTACTCCTTTAATGAGTTCATGCTCCAGTTTTGGTTGCTGCTTCAATAATCGTTTCACCATGGGCGGAAAACAGGCATTGGTATATTGCGCAGTAAATAGTTTGGCAGGTACCGTCAACTTGTTGCGAAACAAGTTGAGGTTGTGAGGAATATTGCGAAAAATCGCAGTCTCCACTTCCCGCTGATAAGCCAGTTGCGCACCTTTTCCTTCTGGCTTCACCGCGGATTGCACGTAGTCTTCGATGCACTCAGGGTCAAAATATTTGAACAGCGCTTTGGGTTTAAAATAATCCAGTACGGTATTGTGATCTTGCCAGCTGGTTTTACGCAGTTTTGACTTACCTGACGGCGTAACCTTGTCGATCAAAGGTGTTTTTTTGAGTATACGAAACACATGGCTCATTAACCCTACCATGATGGGCGGATCTAACATAATCAAACCTTTTACCAAATCGGGTCGCTGACAGCTGACTAAATAGGATATCACTCCGCCAAAAGAGTGCCCCACCAGATATACCGGCTGCTGAGCATTGCCCTCCAGAAAATGAACTAGCTCGTTTACCTGGTTATGCCAATTGTCATTGACCGGGAAACGGCTGTCATGACCAAATTTTTCCTGCGCGATCACCTGAAAATCATCAGGAAAAAAGCGCCATAGCTTTTGATAGCTACTGGCGGGAAACCCATTGGCATGGGCAAAATGTAATGTCAGTGCTGCATCTGATGACGATTCAATGGTTGCTAAACTCATACTACTCTTGGATACGGTTTTTGTTGCGAAATTCAATGGGGGTCATCTTTGACCAGGTTTTAAAAGCGCGCCTAAAGTTTGCCACATCTTCATAACCTAATGCCCAGGCAACTTGTTCAACTGGCATATTGGATTCTACTAAATATTTTTCTGCCTGGGCTTTTTTTGTTGCCACTAAAAGGGAACGAAAACTCGTACCTTCATCTTGCAAGCGTCGATGCAAAGTACGCGGGGTGACGGATAAAAGATTAGCGACTGTCGCAATTGAAGGTATGTGTTGGCTATCCTGTTCCAGGACAGATATCACCATACTCGAATAATCTCTTTGCTGAGTACCTCTGATCTGACTCAATTGCTGTTCAAACTGCCGGGTAAGCTGTTTGAGCGCGATAGCATCCGCCTGGCTAAAATGATTGTGCAACCAGGCTTTTTCCAACCGTATCAAGCACACCTCTTGTTTAAAAGCGTGAGGAACAGGTAAATACCGAGAAATGCTTTCGTAGTATTCAGGTTGCGCCATATCAAAATGCACCGCCTTAATGATGTTGTTCATGTTGGGTTGACCGGAAACCATAGTAAAGAGGTTGGCCAAAGTCACTAATACCACTTCACAAAAAGAACGGTGTACAGCAGGGTCTATAAAGTGTGAACCAATCTCAATATCAAAGGAGTCCGGCTGCTCGCGAATAGCTGTTCTGATAAAAGGGGTTCGGGTTACCAGATAACGGTCTAACAAGCGTGCTGCCTGGGCTAGATCTTCGCAATTTAACAAGCCATAGCCCAGCAAACCATGACTACCAATTCCGAGGCGATTGCCCAACTGCAATCCGATATCAGGCTGCGGGGCGATAGCCACAGCCTGCTGCATTAATTGCTCATATTGCTCTTTGGGTATCCATAACGAATCATCACTGAGCAATGCATGACTGGCTTTACATGAATCAAGCCAGACCTTGGGATCCACTGCCATGTCCCCCAATAACGCGCCAATATGAGTAATGTAATGAGCAGGTACGTGCATAAAACGATAGTTCTATAATTTTCCCTAGACTAACCACCTCTCCCAACGGCTGTCAATAAATGACTCCCCTTTTGTCATTTGATCATCTGGCTCGCTGATAGCAGGTAAACGTATGTTACCTAAAAAGGAGAAAGCTTATGCACCTGGCAAAATTTTTATTGTTTCATGTTTATGCGATTTTGGGGATTGCCTCATTTTGGATGAGTGGCAACTGGATAATTTGGGGTTTTCTTGTCACCGTTGGCAGTATCGTGGCGGGAGACTTATTGTTGGGTGATGACGTGAGTGAACCTGAACCCGTCAACAAGGCGTTTTACAACCTGTTGCTTTGGTGCGCACTGCCTTTGTTAGCCATACTGGTAGTGATGGCGATCATAACCATTGAGCAATCCAGTTCATGGCTCTTATGGCTAACGAGCACCCTTTACGTGGGCCTGTTGACGGGCACCTTGGGCACAGTAACGGCCCATGAGTTGGTGCACAGAAGATGGGGAAGCTTTTCCCACCGCGTCGGGCGCTGGTTACTGGCCTTCAGTTTTGACAGCAATTTTGCCATAGAACACGTATTTGGCCACCACATCAACATTGCCACCGAAAAAGATCCCGCTAGTGCCCCTCGTGGTCGTAACGTGTATCAGCATATCCTTATATCTACTATTACCGGGAATATCAGTGCCTGGAAACTGGAAAAACAACGCTTACAGAGAGCAGAGCATGCGCTTTTTTCTCATCACAACCGATTTCTACGCGGTATTATGATGAGTGTCGTTTTATTGCTGATAAGCTGGATATTAGCTGGTGTCAATGGCCTGCTGTTTTTTACAATTTCTGGCCTGATTGCCAAGAGTCTGTTGGAAATAGTGAATTACATGGAACACTATGGCCTGGTAAGAGTTCCCGGTAAACGTGTCTATCCGAGGCATTCATGGAATGCCAACAACAAAATTAGTAGCTGGTCACTGTTTAACCTAACCAGACACTCCCATCACCACGCCAATGCCAATGTGCCATTTCAACATCTGAAGCCAATGTCTGATGCGCCTTTTATGCCCACAGGTTACCTAGGCACCATAGGTTTAACACTCATTCCGCCGTTGTGGTTTAAACTCATGGCGCCTAAATTAAAGCATTGGGACCAGTACTTTGCCGATGAAGGAGAGTTACAACTGCTAAACAAGCGTTGAGTTTCAGATTAAATTCCTCTGGCTTATGGCTTTTCGTTTCTGGAATTCAGACCGGTAACACCTATATCTGTTAATAGAGAAGTTAATGGAAGCAGTCTGTGTCTGAATTAAATAATGCTCGCCACGGCAATATACGAAAAGCCATCATGCCCGGTTTTATTTTTGTGGTCATACTTTGGCTGATAAAAACCCTTGAATTTCAATTTGGATTTTCACTACACCAATTGGGCGTTTTTCCCGGGACAATGGCCGGTGTTATTGGCATTTTTACCGGTCCACTTATCCACGGCTCTTACGAACACTTAGCCAGTAATAGCCTGGCATTATTGTTATTATTCGCAGCGCTTTTTTACGGTTACCCTAAATCAAAATATTGGACGTTGGCCATTATCTGGATTGGCTCTGGTTTAGGTACCTGGTTGTTTGCCCGTGAAGCCTGGCATTTTGGTGCCAGTGGGCTGACTCACGGCTTGTTCTTTTATCTTTTTGTGATCAGCGTTTTGCGTCGAGACAAACGATCTATTGCATTGATGATGATGGTGTTCTTTATGTACGGTGGCATGATTATGACAATATTCCCCAGAGAGCCCGGCATATCCTATGAGTACCACTTTTTCGGCGCACTTTTTGGTTTGATTAGCGCGTTGATTTTCAGAAATAGTGATCCCAAACCCATCGAGAAGCAATACAGCTGGGAAATCGAAGACAAAGAAGATGAGTTGATAGGTGATGAATGGCAAACCGATCAAGCTCAGGAACACACGATGATTGAAGAGGAGCAGCACAAACTGCATTGATAGTTGCTAAGTGATAAACAATGGCCCAAAATTAAGCCAGATAAACTATTCGCAACTAATCATGTTTCAAGTACGTCCCTTTGTAAAAATGGATTTTGAGTGTGTCCAGGCTATTTATCAGGAAGGCATCGATACTGGCCTTGCCACTTTCCAGACTGAAGTAAAATCCTGGTCTGAGTGGGATGCATCATTTTTACACGATTGCCGCTTGGTATTGCTTAACGAAAATAACCGAGTTTGCGGTTGGGCTGCGCTCTCTCCTGTTTCCAATCGCTGTTGTTACGCCGGTGTAGCAGAAGTCACAGTGTATATGGCCAGCGATGCGCGTGGCTACGGTGGTGGTGAAATGCTGCTAAATGCTCTCGTTGCCTGCTCTGAAAAACATGGAATGTGGACCTTAAAGGCGGGCATTTTCGAGCAAAATAAAGCCAGTATTCGTTTACATCAAAAGTGCGGTTTCAAACTGCTGGGCATTCAGGAAGGTTTGGGCAAACTGGGTAACCGCTGGATCAACGTCGCTGCGATGGAAAGACGTAGTAAAGTGGTAGGAATAGATTAATTCCAAGCGCTTCAATCATCAGCACAATAAAGCTCGTAAAGTAAATTAATTACCGGGATGACATTGTCATCGCGCAGAAAATAATAAATTGTTTGCGCCTCTCGCCGTGTCTCCACCAGTTTTTCCCGTCGTAAAAAACTTAAATGTTGAGATAAGGTGGATTGTGGGATCGGTACCTGCGCATTGAGTTCAGACACCGACTTTTCCCCGGATTGCAGCAAACAAAGCAACATCAAGCGATGCTTGTTAGCCAGCATTTTTAACAGACTCACTGCCTGCTCAGCATTTTGCTCCATGTCTTTAAATGATTTCATGACTCTTTACCTATATGAAACTGGCCTGAATTCGCTAACTTGATCGCTTCTTATTTGTAAATCTATCAAACCCCCACATAGTGGCAGCCATTAGTACCACGAACACCAAAAGCTTTGGTTCGCCACCGGGAATATTGGCCAGCACAGGCCCGGGACATAGCCCTGTTATACCCCAGCCAAGACCAAATAGCACAGCCCCAGTTAGCAAGGTTTTATCTAAAGTTGATTTGTTGGGTAATTGAAAATCTGAAGCAAATACGGGTTTGCTCATTTTGGGCTTTATCAGAAAAAATCCTGGCCAATAAACGACTAAAGCCGCAGCCATTACCAGCAACAAACTGGGATCCCAATTGCCAAAAAAATCCAGGAAATTGAGCACTTTTTCCGGATTCACCATTTGCGATAGTAACAACCCCAGGGAAAACACCAGTCCTGAACAAAAAGCGGTAAAATTCGACGTTTTCATTCTCAACTCTCCTATGACAAAACGTGGCGCATCAGGGTCACCACCCAAATAGCTATTCCCATAAAAACACAAGTGGCAACAATAGAACGCGGTGAAAATCGACCAATACCACATACACCATGGCCACTGGTACAGCCGGAGCCCATGCGGGTTCCCAGTCCCACAAGTACCGCGCCAAGCACCACCTGCCACCAATCCAGATGAATTTCAGAGGGTAATTTGATTTGTATAGCATCTATTTGAAAAGCATTAATTACTGCAGGCCCCAACAATAGACCCAACATAAAATACAAAGCAGGTAAGGCATTTTTAGGGGCGTTGATCAGTTGCCCTAATAAACCTGAAACCCCCATCACTTTGCCATTAGCTAATAAAAACAAGACACCGGCCAGGCCAATCAATGCCCCACCCGCCAGAGCCGTATAAGGAGTAAATTCTGTCATAAGCAACCTTACATCGTATATTTGCAATTTACGATATAATAACTACAACTCAGAAAAATACAAGTTGCGCTTAGCTATAAATCGACAAAACAAAAAAGGCGCCATTGGCGCCTTTCAATAAACGAATTACCAAAACGTTATTCCGTTACTTCCGGTTTCATGTGCGGGAACAGTATTACATCCTTAATAGTCGGTGAGTCAGAGAACAGCATCACCAATCGGTCGATACCAATGCCCTCACCTGCCGTTGGTGGTAAACCGTACTCAAGCGCACGAATGTAATCGTCGTCAAAGTGCATGGCTTCATCGTCACCGGCTTCTTTTTCTTCCACTTGCTTATGGAATCGCGCCGCTTGATCTTCAGCATCATTAAGCTCGGAAAAGCCGTTGGCCAGTTCACGTCCGCCAACGAAAAATTCAAAGCGGTCTGTAATGAACGGGTTCTCGTCGTTGCGACGCGCCAGAGGCGACACTTCCCAAGGGTACTCTGTGATGAAGGTAGGCTGTTCCAGTTTTTCTTCAGCAACCGCTTCGAAGATTTCACACAGATATTTACCCGGTCCCCAGATACCATCCACTTCCGGCTCTTTTATATGCAGCTCACGAGCAATGGCTTTTAAGCCTTCCAGGTTGTTTTCTGCATCTTTGATGATGGCAGTGTCTACCTCTGGATAGTGCTTAATAATGGCATCAGCCATACTAAGTCTTTCAAACGGCTCGCCAAAGTTGTAGATCACTTCGCTCTCTACTTCACCTTCAGCATTTTTAGTGGTGTTGCGAATATCTGTCGTGCCGAGGATATCTTTGGCCAATGTGCGCAACATATCTTCGGTTAAGTCCATTAGATCATTGTAATCCGCATAGGCCTGATACCATTCAATCATGGTGAATTCAGGATTGTGACGCGTCGATAATCCCTCGTTGCGGAAGTTGCGATTAATTTCGAACACTCGCTCAAAACCACCCACTACGAGGCGTTTTAAATACAACTCGGGAGCGATGCGCAGATACATATCGATATCCATGGCATTGTGGTGTGTAATGAACGGCTTTGCAGTAGCTCCACCCGGGATTACCTGCAACATAGGCGTTTCCACTTCCATAAAATCGCGGTCGCTAAGGTAACGACGAATACCATCCACTATGCGACTGCGCATAACGAAGGTATCACGAGTTTCAGGACTCATGATCAAATCAACATAACGTTGACGATATTTAGTTTCCTGATCGGCAAGACCATGGAACTTTTCAGGTAGTGGTCTTAAGGATTTGGTCAACAACTCATATTTTTCCATGTTGACGTACAAATCGCCTTTACCGGATTTGTGCAATGCTCCACTGACACCAATAATGTCACCGATATCCAATTGACCGTATTTGGCCTTAAGTTCTTTTTGCACATCTTTCGCTGCGTAAGCCTGAATACGGCCCTTCATATCTTGCAGCACCATGAATGGACCGCGTTTAGACATGATACGGCCAGCCACTGAGACCTGAACGGCTAATTCTTCCAGGCTTTCTTTATCGTGATCACCGAAGGCCATTTGCAAATCCGCACTGTAATTCTCACGGCGGAACTTGTTGGGATGAGCATTAGCAGAACAATGCTCACGAATGTTGGCAAGTTTAGCGCGTCTTTCAGCGATTAATTTGTTTTCATCGAGTTGTTGCTCAGACATCTGTCTTTGATTTCCTGCTTTAGAGGCCAGACTTTAAGCTGGCCTGAATAAATTTATCCAAATCACCGTCCAGGACGGCTTGGGTATTTCGGGTCTCAACACCGGTACGCAAATCTTTAATACGGGAGTCGTCTAATACGTAGGAACGTATCTGGCTGCCCCAACCAATATCCGACTTGCTATCTTCCATCGCTTGCTTTTCTTCGTTTTGCTTTTGTAACTCAAACTCATAAAGCTTAGCTTTTAATTGCTTCATGGCCTGGTCTTTATTTTTGTGCTGTGAGCGGTCGTTCTGACATTGCACCACAATGTTAGTCGGCACGTGAGTAATACGCACGGCAGAATCGGTTCTGTTTACGTGCTGACCACCGGCGCCCGAGGCGCGATAAGTATCAATACGCAAATCAGACGGATTGATATCAATCTCGATATCGTCATTAATTTCCGGATATACGAAAGCCGACGCGAAGGACGTATGGCGACGATTACCTGAGTCAAACGGAGACTTACGCACCAGACGATGTACACCGGTTTCTGTTCTCAACCAACCAAAGGCGTATTCGCCACCAAAGCGAATTGTGGCACTTTTAATACCCGCAACATCACCATCTGATACTTCGATTAGCTCAGTTTTGAGCTGATGCTCTTCACCCCAGCGAAGATACATGCGCAATAGCATATTGGCCCAATCCTGAGCCTCTGTGCCACCTGAACCTGCCTGGATATCCAGATAACAATCATTGGCATCATTGGGACCGGAGAACATACGACGAAATTCCAGTTCTTCCAGTTTGCTGATCATGGTGTTTAGCTCTTCTTGAGCCTCATTAAAGGTATCTTCGTCTTCAGCTTCAATAGCGAGTTCCAATAAACCTTCAACATCTTCTGCACCTTGGTCTAGTTGCAGTATCGTATCTACCACCGCTTCCAACGCAACCTTCTCTTTACCTAAGGCTTGCGCGCGTTCTGGCTCATTCCAGACATCCGGAGATTCCAGTTCGCGATTAACTTCTTCCAGGCGCTCTGACTTTACAGCAAAGTCAAAGATACCCCCTAAGCAGCTCAGTACGCGCTTTTACGTCGGCGATACCATTTTGCACAGGATTGATTTCAAACATATTTATTCTTTACTAACCTCAAAAAGTGGCCGGGAATTCTATCTAATTTGCAGTCAATTGAACAGCGAACAATCGCTTTAACTCGACAGAATTGAATCAACACGCAACAGATGCCGCTCATTATTCGACCAGGTGGTCAAAAAAGCTTAACAACCTGTCGTAATTCACCGTATAATGCTTGCCCGCAAGAATACGCATCTGTGCGCTCTGGAAGACACGACCAGAAAGATGCCGTCTCATGACTTAATTGCCAAATTGGCAACAAGAGTCAAAGCAAAACTATTTTTCAGTACTACACTTACTCGAAAAATAACAAAGATTCATACGAAAATTTGGTAATCACAACACACAACAGCGTCAGCAGATTCAACACCCTGCCGATGTGACGGAGACACCATGAACACACCAAATAACAAAACAATGCTCAGAACCACCCTACTTTGTTCTGCAATTCAACTAGCTCTTGCGGGCAATGTCTATGCACAGGAAGCAGAAGACGAAGCACAGGAGATTGAAGCCATAACAGTAACGGCTACCAAGCGTGCTCAGGTTATTTATGAAGTGCCCATCGCCATCAGTGCTTTCCAGGGCGATATGTTGGCAGAGCAAGGCATTACTGATTTGACCGACGTCGGTAAATTTGTGCCAAACCTGAATGTCACCGGCTTTTCAGCAGGCCACACTTCTTCAGCAAACCCGTTTATTCGCGGTATTGGTTTACAGGATCACCTGATCACAACAGATCCGGGTGTCAGTGTTTATGTAGACGGTGTTTACCTTGGTCGTCAGGTAGGGCAAAACTGGAACCTGCAAAACATTGAGCGCATCGAGGTATTACGTGGCCCCCAAGGCACGCTGTATGGTCGTAACTCCATCGGTGGTGCTATCAATATCATTACCAAGCAACCAAATGAAGTAAATACCACCAAAGTAGGCCTTGAAGCGGGTACCCGCGGTCGCTTGCGCACCGACATTTTCACTAATCGAGAATTGTCGCCTGGCTTAGCCTTTAACATGAATGTTGGCTACACACAGCGCGATGGCTTGGGTGAATTCTACAACCTGGAAAACCCCAAGTGGGATGTGGGTGAAACGCAAGAGGTGTATGGACGTTTCTCAGTAAAATATGAACCGTCAGATTCTCTGCGCTTCATCTTAACAGCTGATGGAAACAACGGTGATGGCGGTTTGCGTCCTTACACTGCAATGATTGATGAGCTGGGACCAAACACCCGTTACACCTCTGGTAACAATGGCGTAGGTGTCGCGCTATCAAATGCAGACGTTGCTCCGGACATTTATGATAATGCTACCGGCACCGACGCGGTAAATGAAGTATCTAACAGTGCCCACGGTGTGTCGTTTACTACCGAGTGGGACATCAACGATGATCTGATGATGAAAGTCATTGCCAGCCACCGCTCTTCAGAATACAAAGCGGGACTTGATGATGATGCAACCGTTTACGCACTGGATCACTACCCAGAGCGCGGTACTGCTGACCAGGACTCTGTAGAATTGCAGTTTAGTGGTTATCTTGGCGAAAACGCAGACTTCGTAGCCGGTTTATATTGGTTCCAGGAAGAAGGTGATAACCGCCAGGGTTCAGACTCCAGCTTTGACGGTGGTGGCAATACATTGCAACTGGACCAAGAAGCCACCAGTAAAGCCGCATTTATTAACATCGGTTATGATGTAGATGATGCTTTAAGAGTATCTGGTGGTTTGCGTTACACCGAAGATGAAAAAGAAGCGTCAGCAAATGTATTTCCTCCACTTGGTACCATTTACGATTCAGATAAATGGGATGAGTTAAGCTGGGAATTAGCCGCTAACTATACCTTCGAGAATGGCATGAACGCTTACGCTACTATCCAAACAGGTTACCAGGGTGGTCAGTACCCTGCTCGTCCATACTGCTTAATTGGCCAATTCTTTGGCAATGGTGGTTTCGATGATCTGGACAATGCGATTGCTGCCGTCAATGCGGATAACTGTTTTACTGCCACCGATAACATCACTGCTATTAACTATGAAGTGGGTGTTAAAGGTCGCGTAAACAGCTACCTGGACTTAAGCGTTGCAGTATTTAACACCGAATATGATGACCTACCTTACCAGGTAAGTCAGGTTAGCGATGCCGGATTCGACACAGCTAACCTCGTAGTATCACAAACGTCTCGCGGTGTGGAATTTGACAGCAACCTGACATTTGGCAACTTCACCATGCAAACCAGTATCGGTTTTATGGATGTAGATGTGGATGATCAACTAGTGAACGGTACGGTATTCCAACCTGTTGCACCACTGACACCAGAATGGACAGTGGCATTCGGTCCTGCCTACGAAATGTTCCTGGAAGACGGTGCATCGGTTAAGTTCAGATTGGACTACTCATGGCGTGATGACATGTATGGCGAGCCTAGTTCAGCACCAGAGCGTATGACCTTAATTGATGACCGCACCTTGGTAAATATGGGTATTACTTACACACCAGGTAACGAAGCTTACACGCTGGGTCTATACGGTCGTAACATCTTTGACGAACGTTATGACAATGCCCGCCTGAACACCGGTGATTATGTATTGCGCATCCTGTCTAATGATGCCAGTGAGTTCGGCGTACGATTTACCACCGAGTGGTAAATTATTCGCTTTGAGCAACTCCCCAAAAGACCGACAATTCGTCGGTCTTTTTTATCATATTAACTTATCCACTGATCCGTTGTCCCACTTCAAAACTACAGCCTGAAATCAATTCATAGGGCTCTAGTGGGGTTAAGGTTTGCATTTGTAAGCGACTGATTTGGTCCTGCTCCATCCTTCGACTGATTTCGAAATACATGTGAGAATGCTCTGCATCAAACTCTCGCAACTCGATATAAGGATATTGGCGATATAACCAGTTTCCGGTTATCAAAGGTTTTTGTTCTTCAGTCCATTCTTTACCGGCTATAAGGTAACTGAAATCTTCCTTGAGGTGCAAAGTCAGTGGCACATCACAACTATTCACTTGATATTGATGTACCAAATCTTGTTGAAAAACGTGACTACTGTCCCCCTGCTCGTGCGGAAACAAAATCATGGCCAATGAGTTTTTAGTATACCAATGATTACCCTTGACCATGGGTTGCACAAGATTAACTTTAAAGCCCAATTCAGACGCCACCTCTACCGCTTTCTCAAGCGTATCAGCATCTTTGAGCAGCAATGAATAAAGCACAGTATTTTCGCTAATAGAAACAGGGGTATCCAGGCTATTCACTTGCGCTTTAAAGCCTTGCTCTTCAAGTTGTTTCTGTAATACGGCGACTTTTTCCTGCGACAGGTATTTACTGTAAAGATGCACTGTAGGCTTACCAGTACAGGCACTAAGCAAAATAACCATACCCAGCCAAGGTATCAGTCGCAGTCCCTCTTTCAATGAAAACATTTTTGTAAACATAACCAGCTCCTTTCCAACACAACCATAGATTACACATGTAATCATAGATTATCAATTCCTCCAATACGATTAAAAAAGTCTAAAATTCATTAGCTTATCGGCTTGATGAAAATTTGTTCGAAAAACCAGTTGCAGATTAATACTGTGTGATGCATAGTATTAATAATGCTGTGTCGCACACAGTATGTGGCGCATAGTAAGTTTTGTTGGCTTACTAACAGGAGTCAAAGTGGAAATCGAACAGTTAGACAAATTAAAACAAGAATTACGTCGAGGCGTATTGGTATTGGCGGTGCTGATGCAATTGCGACGTGAACACTATGGTTACTCGTTGCGGAAGTCTTTGAGTGATGTCGGTCTGGAGATCGATGAAGGCACTCTGTATCCCTTAATTCGGCGTTTGGAAAAACAAGGTTTATTAGAGAGTGAGTGGCGCGATGATGGCAAACGCAAAAAGCGCTTCTATCGCCTCTCGCCATCAGGAAACCTAGCACTTGAAGCCATGCAAAGCGAATGGCAAAGCCTGAACCAAAATATTGAAATCATAAACCAAGGAGAGACATCATGAATCTGGTACAAAACTATCTTGAGCAGGTAAACGCCTGGCTGCCTGATTCCGCCGATGCAGATGTATTGCAGGAGCTCGAAAGTACTATTGAAGAACACCTTGAGGCGTTCGAAGAGGAAAACGGCAAGCCCGCTTCTGATAATGATATCGCTGATATTTTGCGGGCTATCGGTTCCCCCAAAACCGTTGCGTCGCGCTTTGGCAAACAGCAATATCTTATCGGCCCGGAACTCTACCCCATGTGGCGCTATAGCCTGCGTATCGGGCTAACCCTGGGTTTAATTCTGTTTTTTATTAATGGTTTATTACGCTACGTTTCCGGGGTCAGCGACACATTCCTGTCTGTCGGTTGGTTTATGGGCCTGTTACAACCCGGATTAGTCGCCGTGGCCATCACCACTATTATCTTCGCAGTTATGGAGCGTCAGGGCAAAACTGATTATTTCAAAGATAATTGGGATCCATTAAAACAATTTTCAGTGAAACAGAGCAAATCAGATCAGCAGGATGCTGTCACCAATGTAATAGGCGATGTGCTGTGCTTAATCATTTGGAATCGTTGGCTAGATTTTTCCCAAGATGCCGTTTACCAACTAGATAGTCTAACTGTGCAATTCCACGAAATATTCCACACGCTATTTTGGCCAGTCAATTTGCTACTTCTTTGTTCAATTGCCTTCTATGGTTGGCAGTTGTTTACCCAGTTCTGGCGCAAATCTACCTTAATTGCAGCACTGGCAATTGATTGTGTCAGTCTTGTTATCCTGGTATTGATGCTACTGCACGTTGATCAAACTCAGGTAATTGGTCTTTCAGATAACCTTGATGCTCGAATAACTGAAAACATTGGTTGGATATTTAAAGTTAGTTTTGTGGTCATTTTGGGTTTTACCTTGATGGACCTGAGGCATCACATCAAGCTCTACAAAAGTTTATAAAAAGAGGCTCAATGAGCCTCTTTGATTTCTTTACTTAACAAATACTGCCACCGTCAATCCCGGTACAACAAAACTATCAGCTTTAGCCTGAGCTGAGGCAGTCACAGGGTCGGCACCTTTTGCCTGGCGAGGATGTAAACTGTATTCGCCCGCCCCTTCATAGGCAAAAGTCTGCTGGTTTACATCATTGTTGAATAGCACCAAAATGCCTTCAAACGCCGGATCGAGATCATCTGCTCCCTGCCCGTCTTCAATGCTCATAACAATCAGACCGATTTGTTGCTCTTTACCTGTATTGTGGAAAGCGACACGATCAATAACTTGTTGTTCTGTTTGCAAACTAAACAAGTTAGAAGATGAGCGAATGGCAATAAAGTCCATAAATACCTTGGCGGCAAATTCAATATGAGCCGGTTTTACCGAATCGCGACCATCATTACCTTGAATAATGCGGGTAATAATGCCCCAATTCGCTTCATCTTTAACTGCTGGTGGTAGGCCTACATGATAGTTATTCGACTGTTTGGCAAAATCGACGGCATTAAACCAGTCACCATAATCATAGCTATCCCGTAGGTAAGATTTAGAACGCAACAGTTCACCGCCCATGTGTAAAAATGGAATACCTTGCGCCAGCAACGGATATGCTAGTGACAAGTTTTGCATTCTCACCCGCTGCTCAGTAGAGGCTTCAAAAGCAATGCGATAATGGTTGTTGTCCCACAACGTTTGATTATCGTGTTTGGAGACGTAGTTAATGGTATCAGCAGGATCCAGTGCATAACCAGTTGGTGCACCACCATAAGGAATGTCTTTCCCGGTAACTTGTTCAGCTTGACTGTTTTCCAACGGGAAATTTACCAGGTTACCAGCAAGGCCTACCCGAATTTGGTCCATTGATAAATAATACTCTTGCAGCTGTGCCGCTTGTTTTTCATCGGATTGTAGCTCATTGGGCTGAACGATGAGGCCGTTGCCAATCCCCTGCCCAAAGCGCAAATCGTCGGCACTGACAAATGAGGAGCCACCTCGTACCGCATCCCGTAAACGATCGGTAAAGGTACCTATTTCTGTTCCAGCAAGCGGTATTTGTGCTGCCTGTTCAAATTGTGAGTTATTAGCCACTTCACCAAAATTCCAGCCTTCACCGTAAAAGTAGGTGTCTTGATCAACAGCGCGAACCGCTTCTCTTGATTGCAACATCGCAGCTTTGGGTTGGTGGCCCATTAAATCAAAACGAAAGCCATCTATTTTGTAATCTCTGGCCCATACCACCAATGAATCTGTCATGAGTTTCGCCATCATACGGTTTTCTGTTGCCGAATTTTCACAACAGGTGGAGGTTTCAACCGCGCCTGAAATCGGGTTCAAACGGTGATAATAATTGGGTACCACCTTATCCAGTACCGATTTTTCATCTAGCCCAGAGGCAAAGGTGTGGTTGTATACAACATCCATGATCACCTTAAAGCCTCTGTTGTGCAGGCTTTGCACCATCTCTCTGAACTCCACCAAACGAGGGATCCCCTCTGGATCCATGGCATAGCTGCCTTCAGGCACAGTGTAATGGTAAGGATCATAGCCCCAGTTATAAGGGTCATACGGGCGAATCAACTCAATGATAGCCTGAGCGTCCCCAGTGAGCGGGTCAAAACTTTGCAGTATGGCTTGTAATGAGTGACTCATATCGATATCGGTGTTACAGACCGCCACTTCAGGTACCATCTGACAAACTTTGCTCATAGGATCAGAAGGAAAAATCACCTTAGCGGGATCCTCATTCACCGTGGAGATATCATAAGTGGGCAGCAGATGTACCGTATTAAGACCCGCGAGACCCAGGGCGGTTAAATGCCTGGCGCCATCACTGGCGGTTTCGGTAAAGGCTTTGTATTTACCGGCATAAGCTGGATTCGAGAGATTCTTATCCGAAGCACTAAAATCCCGGATATGAGTTTCGTATAAGATCAAACTTTCTGGATGAGTTAGCGGCTCGTCTTTCTGCGCGTCCCATCCAGTGGGTTTGGTTTCATCGCTTGCTAAATCCACCACTTGGGAATACAAACTGTTGCGAGATAAACTCAATGAATAGGGATCGGTTACCTCATAGGTCTCGATGGCCTGAGTGCGTGGATGATATACCTCTATGGCGTAGCGATAATACGTGCCCTGTCCATGCCTGGATTCAGCTCGCCATACCCCACTCTGATCCTCTTGCATTTCTACACTATTTAACAGGCTTTTACTCTCGTCATACAAATTCACTTTTACCGACATGGCCGTGGGAGCCCACAATGCAAATTCAGACCCGCTAGCTGTAACGGTAGCGCCTAAGTCCATCACTTCATCGGCATCAGCATCGCCTTGAGTGTAGAGGGAATCCAATATTCTGGCAGTCTGCAGGTATGAAATAGCGATAACTTCACCACTGGCATTTTTTTGTGCGATAGCTACCTGCCCTTTTAAAACAGATTTGATGTCATCAACATTAGCTACGAACTCCAGGGCCTGAAACGATGTTAAATGCGGGGCTGCTGTGGCAACAAATTCAGGCACTGTGGACATTTGCAGTGGATAACTATTGTCTGGAGCCAGCCCTTCATCAAGAGTCGCATTTGACGATGCCAATAAGGAAAAGGATATCGCCCCGTCCTCAGGCTTGATCAGGAACAGGTTATCCTGCAGCCAGTGGGCGGCAAAATTGGAAGTGGTATCAGATGATACCCCCGCTTCAGGAAGTGGCTTACTGCAGCCACCGATGATTGAGGCAGCCAATAAACCCAAAGCCAGTTTTTTCATTGTTGAAGCTCCTTGTGCGAACTGATAATTTCTAATTTGCTAGTTTGATTTTGCCAGGAAAAAGAAAAGGTAATGGCGTTATCCCCCATTGCCTCGGCATTGATCTGTGTTACCTTTTGCTCTTGCAGCAGCATGATGTTGCTCACCTGTGCAATATCGAGATTGTGAATGGTAAATGATATGGTTCGAGTTTCAGGTAGTGTTGCGAACCCGTTTCCTTCTGGTGTTAAGCTGATGCTCAATTTCCCTGCGTGATACTCGGACTCAAATTGCGTAAGCTGGTATTGACCGTTTGCAATAGAATTTCGCGCTTTACCATCATCTTCATACAGTTTGCCTTTCGCCTTTGCTACTTCAGGATGATGGTAATAATGAATATTAAGCGCTTCGCCTCGATGCAAACTTAGCGGTGTTGTCTGTTGGCTGTAAGGAATAAAACTGCCGGCTTTTACAAATAGCGGTAAGGTTTCCAAACTCACACTAACGTCTAACGCCTGTTGTCCTTTAAAAACACCCTTACTCCAATAATCAAACCAGATGCCGGAGGGCAATCGCGTATTTACCTGGTTAACTCCGGGCTCTGTTACCGGATGCACAAAAAATGCATCACCCCATAAATAACTATTCTTTTCGTCAAATAAATCCGGGTTGTCTGGCTCAGCAAAAAGCACCGGCCTCATCAAAGGCATGCCGGTGTTACTATTCTCATAAGCGAGGGTGTAATTATATGGGAACAGTTGATATCTGAGCTTAATCCACTGCCGCAAAATATCTTGAGTTTGCTTATCGTGAAACACCGGCTCCGAAGGAATGGAGTCAAATGCATGGGGACGATATATCGGTTGGAATACACCGTATTGTAACCAGCGGATATACATCTCTTTATCAAAAGTATCGTCTCCGCCACCAAAACCACCGAGATCTGAGTGGGTATAAGCCAGACCTAACATACCCATTTGCAATGTTAGTTCTACTTGTGGCTTGAGTCCGCCCCAGGAACGGCTGACGTCCCCCGTCCAGGGGATCATGCCATAGCGCTGTGCCCCCACAAAACCAGAACGCATCAATAGAAATAGCCGCTCCTCTGGATAATCTTTCAGGTGGTTATCCCAGAGAGTTTTCGCCCACTGATGTCCGTAGGCATTGTGTACTTCATTGGCGGTGCCCGTGGCGTGCAGGGTATTTTCCGGATGCACCTCTGGCTCGCCCAAATCGCCCCAAATACCCACCACGCCATCTGAAAAGATATTTTGGTACTTTTGCCAGAACCAGTTTTGGCCTTGCTCACTAAATACATCTACCAGGCCGGCGGTACCGAAAAACATATCAAACACTCGGGGTTGCTTTCCGGACATGTCAGTGGCCAATGCATTTTGGTCAACAGCACTTTGCCAATTACTGGAGGTTTTCAAAATAAAGGGCTCGGTGATCACCACCGTTTGGATCCCTTTCTCCTTGAAGTCCTGTATCATGGTTTCAGCTGTGGGCCAGTTGCCTCTATCCCAATCAAGATTACCCATATAACCCTGCATTTCTGGACCAAACCAGTACAAGTCCAAAACCACGCTATCAAGTGGAATATCCAAAGTTTGATATTTTTCCACCACATCGCGAACCTGTTGCTCAGAGCGATAACCAAAGCGCGAGGCAAAGTTACCGAATGCCCACGCAGGCGGCATGGGTTGACGTCCCGTTATTGCCGTAAAATTCTCGATAAGCTTAGGATAGTCAACCTTGTTATCGTTTAGTCCCGCAACAACAATATAAGCATTGCGCCCAGAAACCGCTTCAAACTGCAAAACATCCGACTCTGATGCACCGAGATCCATGGCACCTTTGGCGGCATTATCAAAAATCAAACCATAGCCTTTTGAGGATAAAAGCGCAGGCAAACCAAAATACATTTGATTTGATTCTGTGGTATAGCCCCAATGAGTTTTGTTATACAGAGGAAATCGATGCCCTTTTCGATCCATGCCCAAAACCCGTTGACCGCCTGCGATCAACTTTTCATCTTCCCCCAATCTGAAGCGAATACCACGTAGCCCCTCGTATTGAAAAAACCCAGATTCGTGACTCAATAACGGCTGTTTGTTGCTGTAAAACGCCACATTAAAGGGCGATTTAGTCACTTTCACTTGCAATGTTTGGCCCTGAAACAGCAAAGCATTATCGGAGTTATCGAGGGAAAACGCTTCTGTACCCGCGGCGGGGTCAATAGCATAAGAATCAAAGCGTTTGCTATGAGCCGTCCGAAATTCCACATCTACCGCCGCTTCTGATAAAGGCGTAAAATGCAATACGCCCTTGTCGGTTTGCACTAAGAGTTTGTTGCCTTCCTGTTGATGTCCAATATATTGCGTTGCCTGACTTGAAGTGCACCAAAGCAACAACAAAAGCCAGGTACCTAACCACTTTCCAGTAATATCGAACGCGCTATTGATTCGTAAAAACGGTTTACGGTATTTATTGTGAAAGTTCATTGAGATTGTCTTGATGAGACTGAAAATTAAGCGCACAACCTTGAATAAATTGCGCCACATTTTGCTCTTTATAGAGACAACCTTTACCCGGTTGCTTAGGTGCGATTGGCGGATAAGCACCATAACCTGATAGCAAGCAGTGCCAGGAAATGGGATCCCAGTGTTCACTGATATTCTGACGTTGTATCTCCTCTGACATATCACCGCGTTTAAACCACACATCCAGTAACCGTACCAGGGAATTAGAGAGGTACGTATTGTCTCGGTTTTGTTGCCAATATTCGGAATCAGAACGAGTGTTGAGTTTGTAATGGGCGACGATATAGTCTCTCACCCCATCAAAGCGGTCTTTGGCGAACTTATTGAACTGCGCTTGATATTGATTACTAAACTGGCCTTCTTCAAACTTAATAACAAACATTTCAATGCATATCTGCACCAAATGCAGCGCAGTAGCTTCTAGCGGCTCCATAAACCCCTGAGACAAACCGATAGCCAGACAATTTTTTTGCCAATGTTGCTGCACCTGGCCGACATTCATTTTTAAATGTCGACAGCTGACATCTTCTGGTAACCCCAAGTGTTGTCTGAATTCCAGCTCGGCTGCATCAGGAGTGATATGTTGCGCACTAAACACATAACCATTACCCACGCGATTTTGCAGTGGGATGTTCCAACACCAGCCATTGCTCAGTGTCGTGGCTTTGGTTTCGTTGTTGATCTCCTGCTTTTGCGGTGTTTGCACAACCACCGCGGAATCATTAAACAAACAATCTTTATAACTTTGAAATGGCACCTTTAGTGTCTGTTGTAACAGCAGGCTTTTAAAACCGGTACAATCGATAAAAAAGTCTCCATTAATGACAGAGCCATCACTACAAATCAGAGATTGAATACTGCCATCAGGATGCTGAGTCACTTCAGCGATGTTATTGCTAAGATGCTTTACCCCTCTTTGCCTGGCAATATCTTTTAAAAACTCCCCCAATAAGCCACTGTCAAAGTGATAGCCATACTCGATGCGAAATGGGAAATTGTCAGGTGTAAGCGGGCCCAGGTTTTGTTGTGCCAGAGCGCCATTAATCAAAAAATCTTCGGGTGCGGTGTGCGTATCTAATCCGTGACGACGGGTACGGCAATTTACTTCAAAGGCGCGCTGGGTAAAGACATCGGTTTGCGAAATAAAAGGATGACGATAACTCTCTATGCCAGATTGTGGACTCCAGCCAGCGAACTCTATGCCCACTTTGTAGGTGGCATTACAAGCTGGCATCCAGTCTCTTTCAGACACCTCAATAATGTCAAAGAAACGTTTCAAGGTGGGTGTAGAACCCTCACCAACGCCGATAATGCCAATATCGGGAGATTCCACCAAACTGATATTTACATTTTTGTCGGCCCACTTTTTGATGAGCAGATTAGCAGCCATCCAACCTGCGGTGCCGCCACCGGCTATAATAATCTCTATCGGTTTAGACATTTTATCGACCGCAGAATTGCTTTAAAAACTGATCATGGGTGGGCAACTGTTGCAGTGGCTCTTCTTTGATTTTTTTCAATGTTTGCAGCATCATCTGTAGCTTTTCCGGGCTCATATTATTCGCCATAGGATGATAATCAGAAGGTTGAATGCCCTGTCCCATCATTACCTGTAACCAGGAAGGCTCCAGAAACAAGTCGTTATTTTCACGGAAAAGGCGTCCATCTTCTTTGAAAAGTTCAATTTTGTGTCGGAGAGAATCAGGAATTGGCATAGTGCGCATGTCGCGCCAGAATTGACTGTCATCTCTTTCATTAGCAATGTAATGCAAGATAATAAAGTCGCGCACCTGCTCGAACTCAATTTGAGACTGTTTATTGTATTCCGCTACAAGTTCCGGCTTGATGCCATCGTGAGGGAAAGTATGCAGTAATCGCACGACAGCCGTCTGTATCAAATGAATACTGGTGGACTCCAATGGCTCCAGAAAACCACTGGAAAGCCCAACAGCAATGACATTCTTATTCCACTGTTTGCGTCTTCTGCCGGTTTTAAATTTAATAAAGTTAGCATCCGCCAACGGCCGAGTATCAAGATTCCCCGATAAAATCTGTAAAGCCTCATCGTCTGACATATAGTTGCTGCAATACACATGACCATTACCATTACGATGCTGCAACGGAATGCGCCACTGCCAACCTGCTGTATGTGCAATGGAGCGCGTGTAGGGCAAGGTGTGCTCAAGGCGCTCAGAAGGGATTGCAATGGCTCTGTCACAAGGTAACCAATGACTCCAATCCTCGTAGCCGGTATTGAGTTTTTGTTGAATTAACAATCCTCGAAAACCTGAGCAGTCGATAAACAGGTCCCCTTGAATTTGTCGCCCGTCTTCCAGATGTAACAGGTCAATAAACCCAGAATCTGGATGCTGAGTGACATCGGTGATCTTACCTTCAGTGCGAACCACCCCCATTTTTTCGCTGAGTTTACGCAAATACTGAGCATAAAGTCCGGCATCAAAATGATAAGCGTAAGGTAAATCGACGATAGGATCTTTGCTATTGATCTTGGCAAATTTATTTTCTTTTGCCGCCAGATAATTTAGGTCGTAGTCCCAAATATTACTGGTTTCTCCCAGCTCCATCTGAGCCCGCTTCAAAAAATGATGGAAATGACAAAATGCATAGCTTTGGCCTGGCGCGCCAAAGGTATGAAAATAGCCCTCACCTTTTACTCGCCAGTTTTCAAACTTGATGGCTAATTTTATTGTCGCATTGGTTTCTCTCAGGAACTCTGCTTCATCAAGGCCTAAAACATTGTTGATTAACCGAATCGGAGGAATGGTAGCTTCACCTACACCTACCGTGCCAATGGCGTCCGATTCCACCAGTTCCACTTCAACGGCATTACCAATTACCTTTTTGATGACCGCTGCAGACAACCAACCTGCGGTACCACCACCGACAACAACAACTCTTTTTACCTTTCTCTTCACGCAAAACACCTGTGTTAAAACTTAAAAAGCTCCATTGAGTAAGAACTTAATGGAGCTTTGTGATTACTCGATAGTTTGAACCTACCTTAGGCAGGTTCAATTACCCTACTCGTGCTTACCAGAAAGAGTAGTTTAGACCCAGTAGGAAGTTACGACCATAAGACTGGTACAAAGTAACTTGACGTGGATCACCATTTGCGAATTGAATCTCGTCTTCGTCAGTCAGGTTTTGACCTTGTAAGGTCACTCTCAGACCGTGTAAGAAGTCGATATCAGATTCACTGAAGTCATAACCGATTTGAGCATCCCATTGCTCACCGCCCTGACCTTCAGCACCAACCAGTGACAAACTGATACCACGAGTTTCTGTCTGGAACGCATCACGCTTGGTGCCTGATACACGTACTTCCCAGCCAGCGTTTTCATAGTAAACAGTCAGTGAATAAGTCTCATCTGATAGCCCTGGTACCCCTTCACTTGGCAAAGTGAACGGTACGTCCGGCAGAGGCTCATAAGTGAACGGATCCAGCTCTCCATCCATAAAGGTGGCACTTGCGAACATACCAAAGCCGTCTAAAGCTTCATGAATATGGCTAAACGGTAAGCTAGTCTGGAATTCCCAGCCTCTTACGAAGCCTTCACGTCCATCAAGTGTATTGTCTACCAAGCCCAAGAATAGAGCAGGTGCATTACCTTCACTGTCGGCGTGGTAGCCTGGAACATAAACATCAGTAAAGTCAGCCACTTCTTTAACAGCTGCGTGCCAGTTAGTCAGCTCTTTATAGAAGAAAGACATTGCGAAGTAAGCATCATCAGCGAAGTAGTTCTCATAGGCTAAATCAAACTGATTTGCTTCCAAAGGCTTGAGTGTTGGATTACCTACATTACCAGACCAAGGGCCATTTGGAATCGCTGTTGATTGAATATTCGTATCATTAAACTGGAATGAAGCCTGATTGTTAGGTTTCATCTGGTCCATTCTAGGACGGCTCTGAATCTTAGATGCGCCCAAGCGAATGTATTGGTCTTCAGCAATTTCAAGGCTCAAGTTCAAGGTCGGTAATACGTCGGTGTACGAGTCACCGCCAGTAACTGGCACTGCAACAATATTACCGTCATCACCGGCATACGTGCTGAAACCTGAAGAACTTTGCTCGGCATCAATAATTTGAACGCCGATGTTACCACGTAACATCATGTCGCCAATTTCGGTATCAATGTCCAATTTCGCGTAAAGCGTTGTTAACTCTTCATCTACCGTGTAGGTATCACCTAAACGACCTGCATCAACTGGCTCTGCATCCGTTGAAGTGTAATAACCACTGTTATACAGTGACAATGAGTCGTAAGCTAACACACCGTTAATACCAATAAAGCTCAGGTCTGCAACACCCAATACATCAGGAATAGCACCTTCTCCCGGGTATTCAGGAGCGGTCAAATAGAAACCTTTGTTGATTTTTGTCTTAGAGCGGTCTGCGTAGTTGATACCAGCAGTAAACTTGTTGAAGATACCCCACTCAACCAAGCCATTCACTTCGAAACGGAACGCATCCAATTCTTCATCAAAAACAGGCGCGTTTACGAAACCGTCCTGCGCATCACTACCAATCAGCGGAGCGCCCCAAGCTTGTGGACCAGCTAAAGTAATCAAGTTTGGATCGGTCAAATCAACACCCGGTAATGTAGGGTGATCAGAGTAAAGCACGCCTGTAGAAGTCATTGTCCAGCTACGAGGCGTACTTGGTCTGCCATCAACGCCAGCACGACCAACACCAGAATAACTCTCAACATCTGTTAATTCTTTATCTACTTCACCAGTAGACAAGTCAGCTACGATTGACCAGTTGTCATTTAATGCATACTCGATGTTCAAACCAAAAGTGGTTAACTCTGAGCTTTGCTGTCTTACGTCGTTACGAACAACGGAGAAGAAACCATCATAAAAACCTGAGGTAACCAGACCGTTTTCTACTCCAGTAACTGAATATTCACTGGTACCCCATTCAGCACCACCTTCTTCAACGCCTCGACGAGCATCATTTTCTTCAAAATCGATAAATAAAGCGTCTAACTGAACTTTTAAATCATCGTTAGGAGCATATTCAATGACCGCTGCAACAGAGGTACGCTCCAGCATAGCTGAACGTGTGAATGAGTCATGACCACCTAGCACTACCGTACCATCTGGAACGGCAACAGAGTCTGTTGCACGGCGATCAGAACCCGTGTTGACACCACCATAACCCCAACCACGGAATTGTTTTTCCTGGCGAGGAGATTCCATGTCAGCAATTGCTAATGCAACACCAAGGGTATCGTCAGCAAACTGCTCTACAAAGTTTAACGAAAGGCGATGACCATTATTGTCAAAATCCGGGTTTCCAGAGTCTTCACCGTTTTCTTCATAGTTGAAGTTAACAGTTAATGTTGGATCAGCGCTCAGTGGACTTACTGTTTGCAAATCAACAGTACCACCGATACCTTGAGTTAACAGACCTGCTTCAGGTGTTTTATATACCAGAATGCTGGAAACAATTTCAGAAGGATACAGATCGTATTCAACACCACGGTTGTCACCCATACCCAAAAGCTCGCGACCATTTAATGAGGTGCCTACGTAGTTTTCATTAAAACCACGAACTGACAAACCACTGGTACGACCGTTACGACGCTCACCAGCAAGGCCAGGTAGACGAGCCAATGACTCAGCAACTGATGTATCTGGAAGTTTACCGATGTCTTCCGCAGAAAGTGCTTCTACGATAGACGTTTGGTCCATTTTAATTGCCTGTGCACGTTGTAGTGCGCCGCGAATACCTGTGACCTGAATGACTTCAGTATTATCAGCAGCGTCGTCAGCTTCTTGTGCAACAACCGAAGTTGCTGTCAAACCTGTCATCGCAGCAGATACCGAAAAGGCCAGCACGCTTTTTTTGAATTGTGACATTGTGTTTTCCCGTTTAATTACCAGAGTTAAGGGTCAGGCTGAAATCGAATTACCTTTTCCAGCGATTCTCTTATTTTTATTTAGGGCAATTCTAGCGCTTGCCTCTGAAATCTGACAACGCCTTGCATACGTATTCATACAAATTATCGTACATTTTTTTAACAATTCCATTTTTGGGAGAAACATACCCAAAAAGATATAAATAATTGTTTTATATGAATTTTTGCTCTATTAATAAAAAGAATGGAAAGCGAATGTGATAGCTTCGTAAACGATTAAGACTCAAAGACGAGTATCCGATTAACACATGATTTACATATTATGCATACGAAAATGAGTTTCAAAAACCGTATATTTTTCACACTATTTTTGAAATTACTAAGATAAAAAAGCCGCATCTAAAATGCGGCTTCTAAATCTGATGATGGGTAATTATTATTGGCGAGTCACTCTGATATCAGGCGCTTCTGTCGAGGGACCAATCACCTCAAACAGGTAAATACCCGACTCAGGAACAACCAGACTCAAGTCTCCGCCTACTGGTGCAAGAGTTACCCGCTCTCCAACCGTTACCGTATTGCCTTGTGAACCAGCACCGAGATCTACCGTGGCCCAATCTTCACTAGCCACTTTAAACTCATAACTACCGGCACTAAGTTCTATTTCCGCTGTGTAGAGTTTAACTCCATCAAACTCCATCTGGTTTGAGGTGCTCCAGTCGTTCATGGTACCGCGCACAAATACCGGTGTATCACCATACATGCCGCCTTGGTAAACGCTTAAGGTAATGGCGTCAAGATTGGCTGCATCCACGGTGAAGATATAAGTTCCCTCGCTGGCCACAGACATTTGAATATTGCCAGCACCTGCGAATAATCCATACTCACTCTCAAGGGATAAAGCATCGCCATTGCCCCCTAAGTTAACCGTTTCCCAATCAGCGGAAGCCACCTTAAATTCATAATCGCCAGCAGCTAAGTCAACCACAACACTGTAGATACCGGCACCGTCATAAACAAACGGGTTGTTCTCGCTCCAATCATTCATGCTACCGCGCAAAAATACGCTGGTACCCGGGAACGGCTGCTCTACCCTGACAGTAATGACAGGTGCTTGCGCATCGGTTGCGTCCACTTCAAAGATATAGGACTCAGAAGAATCAGGCGTAAACATCAGATTGTTGCCAAAACCCAATTCCAACGGTTCGCCAGCATTTACGATATCACCATTAGCGCCGCCACCGAAGTTCACCGTAGCCCAATCTTCACTGGCGAACTTAAATTCATAAGTCACGCCTTCTTCCAGTGAAAGTGACGCTTGATAGATACCACTGCCTTGATAACTCATGGGATTACTGGTGCCCCAGTCATTCATTGAGCCTCGAATGTAAACTGCAGTATTACCATATACAGGTAAATCTGGTGTACCTATGGTGGCGTATTGATCCAGACCAGAACCTTGTGCGCCTTGTTGTGCTTTTACGAACACAGCTAAGGAATAAGCTGGAACGGAAAATTCACCACTTTCGCCGTTTTCGTTAAATGAGGCACTCATCACCTGAGTATCGATGGAGTTGGTTAAAACAGGATGTAACGCAAAGCCACTGGCGGTTGGAATACTGTGACTCACACTCGAATCCGTCGTATTGATCACTACAACCACTGCATCATATAGGGGGTCGATGTCTTCTAAGCCAAAACCATCATCAATACTCATGACAATCAGTCCGGCTTGCTGCTCAGAGCCAACATTATGAAAACCAATTCGCTCTTTGACTTGTTCACCTGTAGACAGACGGAACAGCTTGGTGGATTGCCGTATTTCCAGATACTCCTGGAATACTTCAGCAGCAAACTGAATATCCGACATAGAGGCCGCGCGATTACTGTCCGCAAGGATGGGACGGATCTCATCCCAACGACCACCATTTTCTGACTGCAAAGGCATACCTACATTCCAGTTATTGCCATTCATAGAGAAATCTATGCGATTAAACCAGTCTCCCGCATCATAAGTATTGCGATCCATAGATTTGGAGCGCAACAGGTCGCCACCTTGTTGCAGGAACGGAATTCCCTGACTCAACAGTGTCGTGGCCATGGAGATATTCTGCGCACGAACACGGTCCTCCAGAGAAATATCCGCAGGCAATGTATAGTTCAGCTGATCCCAGAGAGTTTCATTGTCGTGTTTAGACACGTAATTAATGATATCTGCAGGATCGGTAGCGTAACCACCAATGGTATTGGTTTTGATGAAGGCATCGGTGGAGCTGACAAACTGAAAATCCGTCATGGTGCCCGCTAATGACATTCTGATTTTGTCCTGCACTCTCAAAGTACCACTGCCAGTATCACCGCTGAACATGGCCGCGCCACGGATGGCTTCGCGTATTTGATCGTTGAAGGTCCCCACTTCAGTACCTGCCATATTCTTTTGCGTGGCTTGCTCGAAGAGACGATCTCCGCCGACCTCACCAAAGTCCCAGCCTTCTCCGTAGAAGTAGTTATCAGGATCAACAGCCTTAACCGCTTCCCAAGATTCCAGAATGGCGTCCTTGGGAATGTGCCCCATCAAATCAAAACGGAAGGAGTCATAGCGGTATTGCTCAGCCCACAAGACCAATGAATCCTGCATAAATTTCGCCATCATGCGGTTTTCAGTGGCGGTATTCTCACAGCAAGTTGAGCGCTCTATGTCACCCGTGGTCCGGTTATATCTGTGGTAATAGCCCGGCACGACTTTATCAAATACTGAATTAAGGTTTGTACCAGAAGACGATGTATGGTTATACACTACGTCCAGTGCCACTCTAAGCCCCATATCGTGCAGCGCTTTGATCATGGTGCGCATTTCTAAGATGCGGACAGTACCATCAGGATCTGAAGAATAAGAACCCTCCGGCACATTAAAGTGATGCGGATCATAACCCCAGTTGAAGCTGTCCAAACCGCGCATTGCAGAAACCAATGCCTGAGCATCCTCTGTTGCTGGATCATAGCTTTCAAATACAGACAGCAAGGTATTGTCATCATCTTCCACGCCACAAACAGGTGCGTTTCCATTGATAGCGCAGAGCTCAGCAACTGTGTTGTCGAGATTGATGGTTTGCGACTCATCTTCATTGATAGTAGCAATATCGTTGGCTGGCATGATGTGATAAAAGTTAAGCCCTTTTTCAGTCAGAGCCTGCAAATGCTGCACAGCTACGGAGTTGGATTCTGTATAGGCTAAATATTTACCTTGGTTTTCCGGGCTTACTGAACTGTCAAGCGCACTAAAATCACGAATGTGGGCTTCATAAATTACCGCATCTTCGAAATTATCAAGCTCTGGAGAAACGTGGTCGTCCCAGTTGGCCGGTTTTAAGTCGTCATCGGCGAGATTAACAATTTGCGAGTATCGTCCATTAGTGGCAACGCTCACTGAGTAAGGGTCAGTGGCTTCAGTGGTAACAACCGCATTCTCAACAGGGTGAAAAACCGTGACTTCGAAGCGATAGAATTTTCTGTCAAGGTCTGCAGCACTGCCAGTATAAGTCCAAATACCTGTGTCACCGTCGTAACTCATATCTGATGAGCTAAGCAGCGATTTGTCTGTATCGTACAGGTTAAGCTTTACATCCTGTGCTGTGGGTGCCCAGAGATTTAAGGTCACCTCACTTTCGCTGTATTGAGGACCATAGCTCGCTTCATCTGCGTCATTGTCACCGCTGGTGTATAGGTCATCTAAAACCGGTGCTATTTGCACCCGTGTCGCAGCCGCTATTTCACCATCGTGATCGGTCGCCACAACCAGCAATTGTGATTTGAGCATTTGTTTAATTTGGCTTACTTCAGCGTTGATGTTCAAACTATCCCATTGAGCTTGATTCAATGCTAATGCCGCTTCGCTGTTCTCAGCCTCACTAAGTGTAAGTGAAACGAAGTTATCACCCTCAATTCCCGTTTCAGCATCAAATTGAATATCACCAGCTTCAGACCAATAAAGGCGGATATCTGAATATTGGCTTGTGTCGGTGCCCCAAACTAACGTATCGCTGTACACCCAATGGACTGCAGCGTTTTGCACGGTGACTGGTATTTCTACTATGGCCTCATAAAAAACATCGGGCACACCGGATAATGTCCAGGCCATTCTATCGCCCGATAAATCCATCATGCGATCTTGCTGAGATAAGTCTTTGTTACCATCAGCATCATGTACGATGAAGTTCATACAATCAGAGTAGTCTTCCATCAAAGGTATAATGAAGTAGCCACCATAAGCAGGATCAACTCCAGCAATGGAAGGGCCATCTGGCCATGTTGTGGGCTCGGCTACCGTATCCGGGCAGGTGTCGTTGTTCCACAAATGCAGTACCCAGCCATCGTATTCACCATCCGGACGGTTGTAAAAAATCACCGCTTCGTTATCTTGCGCCGTGACTGTTGCTGGCGGCAAAACACAACTATCGCCAGCCTCATTAGCCACCTCTGGTGCATCGCAACTAAGTGGTTCGGGCGTATCAGGTGTTATGCTGGGAGGAGTGACCTCGGGAAGTTCTAGTTTGTCGGAAGAGCACGACATTAATGTCAGCCCCAACAAACCAGAAACAATCAAACTGAGTTTATTGCCTGGTATTTTCATTATAATTTCCGCATGTGAAACAAGCTCGAAGAGCGAATAATTTGACTCAACGCGGAAAATTAGATTTTTAAAGTTTCATTTACAAGGCGTTAACATGTGCATACGTATGTATCGGGTTATGAATACGTATGCAAACCAATGTTGATATTGAGAGCAATAAATTGACTTCAAATACAAGTGTGTGTATGTTTCGCGCCAAGGCTGCAGAGAAGCCTGTTCCGCTCAAGATGACATCACTCTGACTCCTCACCCTTTTGGTGTTTAAAAAATACGGTTCGTTTGAACCTAAGTTGGTAACGCGGAAACCAAAGTAACTTAGGAAACAAACAATGATATTTTTTGATCCACTTTCGCTTTTTAGCTTTTTTGTTCCCATACCTTTTAGTGCCTGTCAGCTTATCTCGCTGTGTGCGTTGGTGTGTTTATATCAATTTGCTGGTAGCAATTTGAACTGCGCCTTCTACTCCAAGGAGGAAGCGTGATGAAAGCTATCAACGAGCTAAAAATTAAAGCCAAGAAACAACTTAAAGCTGAGCAGTCAGTGACTGGAGGTTTAACCTTGACGGATTGCCAACAAAGTTTCGCCCAAAAGGCGGGTTTTAGCCATTGGCACCATGCGCTAGATGTCCTGTCAGGAAAACAAGGGATATCGGATTTTGGTAAGCTTTGGCATCACTCAAGCTGCGATGTTTTATTGAATATGTGGTTTGCCAGTTATGCGGATGCACAAGCCGCACTAACGGAAAACCCCGATAAATTCCTCGTGCCCTACAAGACACAGTTTGTTTTAGTATCAGATGAGTACCTAACCTTACTGGGATTGACACCACTGCTACAAAATGAATTGCGAAATCACGGTAGTGACCTTATCCACCTTTGTGGCACAAGGTTGTGGGATGACATCGCATTGATGTGTATTCAGCACAAGTTGTAATTGAGAACAACAAACAAAAAACCCGCCATCAGGCGGGTTTTTCAATACTTTGCAGACGCAAATTACCAACCAGTAATTTCACGCAATGCTTTACCGATGTCAGCCAGTGAGCGCACTGTTTTAACACCTGCAGCTTCAAGTGCTGCGAATTTGTCATCTGCAGTACCTTTACCGCCAGCAATGATGGCACCAGCATGACCCATACGCTTGCCAGGAGGCGCAGTAACACCTGCAATATAAGAAACAACCGGCTTAGTTACGTTTTCTTTGATAAACGCAGCCGCCTCTTCTTCTGCAGTACCACCGATTTCACCGATCATAACAATGGCTTCGGTACCATCGTCGTCCTGGAACATTTGCAGCACATCAATGAAGTTAGAGCCAGGGATTGGATCACCACCGATACCAACACAGGTAGACTGACCAAAACCTTCGTCTGTAGTTTGCTTGACCGCTTCGTAAGTTAATGTACCTGAACGAGATACAATACCCACTTTACCCGGTAAGTGAATGTGACCCGGCATGATACCGATTTTACATTCACCCGGAGTGATCACGCCTGGGCAGTTTGGACCAATCATACGCACGCCTTTCTGGGTTACGTATTCTTTAACATAAAGCATGTCCAGCGTTGGAATACCTTCAGTAATACAAACAATCAGTTCGATGCCGGCATCAGCAGCTTCGATGATTGAATCTTTACAGAAAGGTGCAGGTACGTAGATTACTGTTGCAGTTGCGCCAGTGGCTTCTACAGCTTCACGTACCGTATTAAATACAGGTAAACCTAAGTGCTCAGTACCACCTTTACCTGGCGTTACACCGCCAACCATTTGCGTACCGTAAGCAATTGCTTGCTCAGAGTGGAAAGTACCCTGACCACCAGTAAATCCCTGGCAGATAACTTTAGTATCTTTATTAATTAATACAGACATTATTTGCCCTCCGCTGCTTTAACTACTTGCTGAGCTGCGTCAGTCAAACTTGTAGCAGCAATAATATCCAGACCAGAATTCGCTAACACTTCGCGACCCAAATCGGCATTTGTACCTTCAAGGCGAACCACAACAGGCACTTCAACACCGACTTCTTTAACCGCGCCAATGATACCTTCAGCAATCATGTCACAACGTACGATGCCACCAAAGATGTTTACCAATACCGCTTTTACATTGTCATCAGACAAGATAATTTTAAATGCTTCAGCAACGCGCTCTTTTGTGGCACCGCCACCCACGTCAAGGAAGTTTGCAGGCTTACCACCGTGCAAATTAACGATATCCATGGTACCCATCGCCAGGCCCGCACCGTTAACCATACAACCTACGTTTCCGTCTAGAGCAACGTAGTTTAACTCCCACTGAGCCGCATGTGCTTCACGGGCGTCTTCCTGTGAAGGATCGTGCATTTCTTTCAGCTTAGGCTGACGGTACATGGCATTGCTGTCGATGCCTACTTTGGCATCCAGGCAGTGTAAATCACCATCAGTTTTAACAACTAACGGGTTGATTTCGATTAGGGCAACGTCAAGATCTTCAAACATTTTCGCCAGACCCATGAAGATCTTGGTGAATTGTTTAATTTGTACACCTTTCAGGCCTAGTTTAAAGGCCATTTCACGCGCCTGGTAAGGCTGTGGACCAACGATTGGATCGATAGGCGCTTTCAAGATTTTCTCTGGCGTTTCTTCCGCTACGGTTTCGATATCCACACCGCCTTCAGTTGAAGCCATGAATACTACGCGACGCGTACCGCGATCAACAACGGCACCTAAGTACAGTTCATCAGCGATATCAGTGCAGGACTCTACTAAGATCTTGCTTACTGGCTGACCGTTTTCGTCAGTCTGGAAAGTAACCAGGTTTTGACCTAACCACTTTTGCGCAAACTCTTTGATTTCTTCTTTACTTTTTACCAGCTTAACGCCGCCCGCTTTACCGCGACCACCGGCATGTACCTGACATTTAACAACCCACTCGTTGCCGCCGATGCTATCTGCAGCTTCTGCAGCTGCCTGTGGAGTGTCGGTTGCATAACCTTCTGAGACGGGCAAGCCATATTCTTTAAATAGCTGTTTACCCTGATATTCATGCAAATTCATGGTGAAATTTCCGTGATTATTTAAAAACTGTCGAATTGATCGACCTGAAATATTAAGTCAGCGTGCTTCCTTGCAGCAATAAAGTAATGCCGTCAAAGACGGCATACTTACTTATACATCCAACAATAAGCGTGTCGGGTCTTCCAGCATTTCTTTAACAGTTACGAGGAAGCCGACGGACTCTTTACCATCGATGATTCTGTGGTCGTAAGACAGCGCCAGATACATCATAGGCAGAATCTCTACTTTGCCGTCCACTGCCATAGGTCTGTCCTGAATCTTATGCATACCCAAGATGGCGCTTTGCGGTGGGTTGATGATAGGCGTAGACATCAATGAACCAAATACACCGCCGTTGGTAATTGTGAAATTACCGCCGGTGAGTTCATCCATAGTCAATTTACCATCACGGCCTTTTAGTGCCAGACTCTTAATACCTTTTTCGATACCTGCCAGACCCAATTGGTCGCAGTCTTTCAAAACAGGTGTTACCAGTCCGCGAGGTGTAGAAACCGCAATCGAAACGTCGAAATAATTGTGGTAACAAATATCATCACCATCAATTGACGCGTTTACTTCAGGATAACGCTTAAGCGCTTCGGTTACCGCTTTTACATAGAACGACATAAACCCAAGACGGATACCATGCTTTTTCTCGAAAACTTCTTGGTATTTCTTACGCAGGTCCATAATGGGCTTCATGTTAACTTCATTAAATGTGGTTAACATGGCAGTGGAGTTTTTCGCTTCCAATAAACGGTTTGCGATAGTTTTACGCAAACGCGTCATTGGCACGCGTTTTTCAGAACGATCAGCCATGGCAACTGGCGCAGCTTCAGTGCTTGCAGCAGCTGGAGCAGGTGCAGCGGAGGCACCTTTTAAGTGTTTCTCAACGTCTTCTTTAGTGATGCGACCGTTTTTACCTGAGCCTTTTATCTTGGCAGGATCAATGTCTTTTTCGGCGAGTAAGCGACGTACTGAAGGACTTAAAACATCATCATCAGAGTCGCTTTCATCTGCAGCAGCGGGAGCCGGTGCAGCGGCACCAGCGCCAGCAGCAAACTTGGCGATAACCTGTTCAGCAGTAACAGTATCCCCCTCATTATGAAGGATTTCAGACAGTGAGCCGTCTGCAGGAGCGACCACCTCAAGAACCACTTTGTCAGTCTCAATATCTACTAAGTTTTGATCGCGTGACACTGCTTCACCTGGTTGTACATGCCAGGTTGCTATTGTTGCATCTGCTACCGATTCAGGTAACACAGGTACTTTAATATCCACTGATTCACCTTTTGCGCTTTCGCCAGAGTTTGATTGTTCTTTGTTTTCAGCTTTGGGAGCAGGTGCAGCAGCTGCGCCCGCTTCCACTAAAGCAATGACTTGTTCAGCCAGAACGGTTTCCCCTTCCGGGCTACTAATTTCTGTGACTACACCATCTTCTGGAGCAACCACTTCTAAAACGACTTTATCGGTCTCGATATCCACCAAATTCTGGTCGCGAGATACCTTGTCACCTGGTTTGACATGCCATGTGGCAACCGTTGCATCAGCCACAGATTCCGGCAATACAGGAACTTTAATTTCAATGCTCATTTTAATCCTTATTTAATTCTAGTGCTTCTTCAACCAGTTTCTTCTGTTGCTGGTTATGGACTGATAAATAACCCACAGCTGGCGCTGAAGATGCGGCTCTGCCTGCGTAGGTAACCTTTGCCCCTTCTGGAATAGAGTCCCAGAAGTGGTGCTGACTGCAGTACCAGGCGCCTTGGTTTTGAGGCTCTTCCTGACACCAAATCCAATCTTTAACATGCTTATAGCGCTCCACCATCTTTTCAACCTCGTCATGAGGGAAAGGATAAAGCTGTTCGATACGCACAATGGCGACGTCTTCGATTTCATTTTTGCGGCGATAGTCTAACAAATCGTAGTAAACCTTACCGGAACACATGACAACCCGTTTTACTTTAGCCGGTTTAATGTCATCTATTTCATCGATAACGTTGTGGAACACACCTGAGGCAAGTTCTTCCATAGAAGAAACGGCTTGCGGGTGACGCAATAGCGATTTAGGCGACATTACGATTAGCGGGCGACGCATAGGACGAACCGCTTGTCTGCGCAACATGTTGTAAACCTGAGCTGGTGTAGAGGGCACACATACTTGCCAGTTATGGTCGGCACAAAGCTGTAAGAAACGCTCTAATCTGGCAGAGCTGTGTTCCGGCCCCTGGCCTTCGTAACCGTGAGGTAGTAAAAGTGTCAAACCGCACAGACGTCCCCATTTGTGCTCACCAGAACTCAAGAACTGATCGATAACGACCTGGGCACCATTGGCAAAATCACCGAACTGCGCTTCCCAAATCGTCAATGTGCCGGGCTCCGCTGTGGCATAGCCAAACTCAAAAGCCATAACCGCTTCTTCCGACAGCACTGAATCATAAATTTCAAATACCCCCTGCTCTTCAGCGATATGCTGAAGCGGGATGTGCTCCGCAGCATCCAATTGGTTATGCATCACAGCATGACGGTGGAAGAAGGTACCACGACCTGCGTCCTGACCAGTAAAACGGATATCGGTTTTTTCAGCCAGCAAAGTGGCATACGCTAAGGTTTCCGCCGCGCCCCAGTCTAGAGGTTTTTCGCCCTTCATCATGGAGAGTCTGTCTGCGTAGAGCTTGTTCACTCGAGACTGTAGTTTGAAGCCTTCTGGAATTTCACAAACTTTTTCGCCAAGCAGCTTAAGTGTATCAACACTCAAGCTGCCGTCGTAAGGTACGTCCCAATCGTGACCAATATAAGGTGTCCAATCCACTGAGTGCTCAGTCATTGGTCGCCATTCTTCCACAACACAAGCACCGTGATCCAAAGCCGCACGATATTCAGAAATCAATTTTTCCACTTCATGAGCAGTTACCGTGCCTTCTGCGATCAACTGATCGGCATAAATCTGACGAGGTACCGGATGTTTCTTAATTTTTTGATACATCAACGGCTGTGTGGCATTTGGCTCATCAGCCTCGTTGTGACCGTGACGACGGTAACATACCAAATCAATTACCACGTCGCGTTTGAACGTATTGCGATAATCCAATGCCATTTGCGACACAAAGATCACCGCTTCCGGATCGTCTGCGTTTACGTGGAAAATCGGCGCCTGTACCATTTTGGCAATATCAGTACAGTATTGAGTAGAACGCGTGTCTTCCGTTTTAGAAGTTGTGAAACCTACCTGGTTGTTAACCACAATGCGAACCGTTCCGCCAACCTGGAAGCCGCGAGTTTGCGACATGTTGAAAGTTTCTTGTACGACACCCTGGCCTGCAATAGCGGAGTCACCATGGATAGTAATTGGCAAACTCATGGAGCCGTCACTGCAACCACGGCGGTCTAATCTGGCACGAACAGATCCCATAACTACCGGGTTAACGATTTCAAGGTGAGACGGGTTAAATGCCAGCGCTAAGTGAACCGGGCCACCAGGCGTAGCAAAATCAGATGAATAACCCGCGTGGTATTTAACATCACCAGAACCCAATGATTCATCATGTAAGCCTGAAAACTCATCAAACAATACCGATGGGTTTTTACCCAATACATTGACCAGCAAATTCAAGCGACCGCGGTGAGCCATACCAATGACGACTTCTTTTGAACCTGCAGCGCCCGAACCAGATATAAGCGCTTTAACCATAGGCACAAGTGCGTCGCCGCCTTCAAGTGAAAAGCGTTTTGCCCCCGGGAACTTAGCCCCTAAGTACTTCTCCATACCATCAGCAGCAATCAAGCCTTTAAGTACGTTTACTTTTTGCTCTTTAGTCAACGCGGGTTTTGCTTCTGCGGCTTCCAGGTATTGTTGTATCCAACGCTTTTGCTCAGTATTGGTAATGTGCATGTACTCAGCACCAATAGAGCCACAATAAGTGCGATTCAATGATTTGAACAGCTCGCCTAAGGACATTTTTTCTTGTCCTACAGCGTAGGAGCCCAGGTTGAATACAGTATCGAAGTCTTGCTCAGAAAGGCTGTGGTGTGAAAGCTCCAGATCGCGCACCCGCTCTTGTTGCCAAAGGCCTAACGGGTCGAGATTGGCGTGTTGATGACCGCGAAAACGATAAGCGTTAATCAACTGCAGTACTTTAATCTGCTTTTGATCCCCTACTTCGCCGGCCGCAGCAACAGGTGCTCTGGCCGCCAGGCCCATAGCAGCCATCTTTTTAAATTCATCTCGAACTACACTATGACGGGTTTCAATAGAAACTCCATCAACTTTAGGTAGTTTATCAAAAGTGCTTCGCCACTCTTCTGAAACGCTTTGTGGATCTTCCAGGTACGCTTCATAAAGTTCTTCTACATAAGCTGCGTTGCCGCCTGCCATATGTGAAGAATCCCACCACGCTTTCATGACGCTTTCGTGCATTACCGTCCCTTCATCGTATTCGGTTTAAACAGGTATTTGTACAGACTAACAAATCACCAATAAAAAAATAGCCAACCTTAGTCCGATTGGCTATCTACTAATCAAAATAAAACGATTTTACCGCTTTATATTGCTAAACAGCCCGTTGTAACAGCATCGATTTAATTTGACCGATGGCTTTTGTCGGGTTTAGTCCTTTTGGACACACGCTCACGCAGTTCATAATGCCATGACATCTGAACACACTAAATGCGTCATCCAGTTCATTCAAACGCTCGTCCGTGGCAGTGTCACGGCTATCGGCTAAGAAGCGATAGGCATGCAATAAACCTGCAGGACCGATGAACTTGTCTGGGTTCCACCAGAACGAAGGACAAGAAGTTGAGCAACAAGCACACAAAATACATTCGTACAAACCGTCGAGCTTTTCACGCTCTTCAGGTGATTGCAGATGCTCACGCGCTGGCGGTTGCTTAGAATCATTGATCAAAAACGGCTTAACTTTTTCATATTGCGTGTAGAACTGGGTCATATCAATCACCAGGTCACGCACTACCGGTAAGCCTGGCAGAGGACGAATAACGATTTTGCCATTGCCCAAGGCCGATAATGGCGTAATACAAGCCAGACCGTTCTTGCCATTCATGTTCACACCATCGGAGCCACAAACACCTTCTCGGCAAGAACGACGGAAAGATAAAGTTGGATCTTTTTCTTTCAGTGCCAGCAGTGCATCAAGCACCATCATATCCTGGCCTTCTTCCACTTCCAGCTGATAGTCCTGCATATGAGGCGCACTATCAACGTCAGGATTGTAACGATAAACGGAAATCTCTCTTATCATTGTCTTGCTCCTTAGTAAGTACGCGTCTTAGGTGGAAATGCTTCACGAGTTTTAGGCGTCATGTTGACGTCACGCTTGCGCATAGACTCAGATTCAGGCAAGTACACCGAGTGGCACAACCAGTTAGCGTCATCGCGGTCTGGGTAATCAAATCGACTATGCGCACCACGACTTTCCGTTCTGAAATTCGCCGCTACTGCAGTTGCGTAGGCAGTTTCCATCAGATTGTCCAGTTCCAGACACTCAATACGCTGAGTGTTGAATTCCGAACTCTTGTCGTCCAAACGTGCGTGCTGTAAGCGCTCGCGAATCTCTTTCAATTCTTTCAGGCCTGTTGCCATCGCATCGCCTTCACGGAATACAGAGAAGTTCAGCTGCATGCACTGCTGCATGTCTTTCTTGATTTGAACTGGATCTTCACCTTTTTCTGATGATTCCCAACGATTAAAGCGTGCCAGAGCGGCTTCAAGGTCAGACTCAGATGCATCACGCGAGGTATCGGCTTCATTAAGCGCTTCACCAAGGTGTAGGCCTGTTGCACGGCCAAATACCACCAGGTCAAGTAACGAGTTACCACCCAGACGATTGGCACCGTGTACTGATACACAGGCGATTTCACCACAAGCGAATAAACCTTTAACCACTTTCTCGGTACCGTCTTCCGCAATTGTTAAGCATTGGCCATCAACATTGGTGGGAATACCACCCATCATATAGTGACAAGTTGGTATGACCGGAATCGGCTCTTTTACTGGATCAACGTGTGCAAAGGTACGGGATAATTCCAAGATACCCGGCAAGCGTGACTCAAGCACATCTTTACCCAGATGGTCTAGTTTCAGTTTAATGTGAGTACCCCATGGGCCTTCACAACCACGACCTTCGCGAATTTCTGTCATCATTGAACGGGCTACCACGTCACGACCAGCCAGATCTTTGGCATTTGGTGCGTAGCGCTCCATGAAGCGTTCACCGTCTTTGTTTAACAGGTAACCACCTTCACCGCGACAACCTTCTGTCACTAGCGTACCAGCACCTGCAATACCCGTTGGGTGGAACTGCCACATTTCCATGTCTTGCAAACATACGCCTGCACGCAGTGCCATACCCACGCCGTCACCTGTGTTGATGTGAGCATTAGTCGTTGAGGCATAAATACGGCCAGCACCGCCAGTTGCTAATACAACCGCTCGGGACTTGAAGTAAACCACTTCGCCAGTTTCAATATCGATTGCGGTACAACCAACAACATCACCGTCCTGGTTTTTCACCAGATCCAGTGCATACCACTCGCTGAATACTTTCGTTTTGTTCTTTACGTTTTGCTGATAAAGCAAGTGCAGTAACGCGTGACCTGTACGGTCAGCCGCTGCTGCGGTACGAGCACCCTGCTCGCCACCAAAATTCTTAGATTGACCACCAAACGGACGCTGGTAGATTTTACCATTTTCAAAACGTGAAAAAGGTAAACCCATGTTTTCCATTTCAATAATGGCTTCAGGGCCAGTTTTACACATATACTCGATAGCGTCCTGGTCACCGATGTAGTCGGAACCTTTAACGGTATCGTACATGTGCCATTCCCAGTTATCTTCGTGGGCATTTCCCAAGGCAACAGTAATACCACCCTGTGCGGATACAGTGTGCGAACGCGTCGGAAACACTTTAGACAACAGCGCACAAGATTTACCTGATTGAGATATTTGTAAAGCGGCTCTCATACCAGCACCACCGGCACCAATTACTACCGCATCAAATTCATGAACAGCGACTTTCACTTACACACCCCACAAAACAAACAAACCCACTGCTACGTATGCAAATGCAATCAGGTTTAATAAATACTGAACAACAATACGAACACGGTGCGGCTTAACGTAATCGGTAAGCACTTGCCATAAACCAATGCGCACATGAATCATGATGGATACCAGCGCGGCCAGGGTGAATACTTTCACACCGAGATTGGAGAAAAATCCCGACCATACTTCAAAAGTAATTTCAGGTGTTGTTGCGAAGAACCACAGCATGAAGATGCTGTAGGCTAAAATAACAATTGCGGTAGTACGCAAAGATACGAAATCTTGTACACCGTCTCGTTTCAGGCTTGCCTGGTTAGTTACCATATCATTACTCCCATCACTGCGGTCAGTACAACCCACAGGCCAATAATGAATTTAGCGCTGTTGTTGCCGGACTCTAATTCTTCGAAATGTCCCATGTCCATAAACATATGACGGACACCGCCAAGAATGTGGTAAGTCAGTGCCGATACTGTACCGATCACTAATAGCTTACCAATAACGCCACTCATCAACTCACTGACATTAGCAAAACCTTCTGGTGAGGTTAATGAGCATGCCCAAGCTCCAATCACCAACAACAAAGCAAAAAATAATGCTACGCCTGTTACACGGTGAAGAATGGAAACCAGAGCAGATGGGGGAAAACTAATCGTATTAAGTTCTAAATTTACGGGTCTTTGTTTTTTCACGATTTGTCGCCAACCTGGAATGTTTATTTTGTTGACTCATTTGTTACCACAACATATGAGTGTTCCACATTGAATGTAGCCATCTCTTGTTCACATCACATTGATACATACGTATGTAGTGCAAATTGGATTTTTACATTTTATTAACGAAATCACCTTGCAGACCAATAACAGCGCCAGCCCGGCAGATTTACGTTGTCGCACTGAAGTATATCCATGGGTTTCAGGAAATACAATTTTTGTTACGTATCAAAGACGTGATTGTTAAAATTTTGAGCAATGTGATCAAAGTTTTAGAAATATGCATACTTAGCAATGAAATCCGCATTAAAATTTGCTTATACTATAGGGATAAAGTAAAACTACCGTCTACTTTAAGAGCCTCGTCCATAATTGACGAATCAATGAGCGCCCCCCTAGAACTTTCTAAAGGAGAATTTTTATGGCAGCTGATACAGCCATATTAAAAGTTGGTGATAAAGAAATTGAACTGCCGGTACACACAGGTACTGCAGGAAACCCGGTAATTGATGTTAGAAAATTGGGTTCCATCGGGCACTTCACTTTCGACCCAGGTTTTATGGCCACAGGCTCATGCGAGTCATCTATTACCTTTATTGATGGCGAAAAAGGCGTCTTGTTACACAGAGGCTACTCAATTGAGGAGTTAGCACGAGACGCCGATTACCTGGAAGTGTGCTACATGTTGTTACATGGTGAAGCACCAGACGCGGCGACATACGCTGAGTTCAAGAGCACCATCACGCGCCATACTATGGTGCATGAAACCATGACTAACTTCTTCCACGGTTTCCGTCCTGATGCCCATCCTATGGCTATGTTGTGCGGTACTGTGGGTGCCATGTCATCTTTCTACCACGACGACCTTGATGTTAGCGATCCTGAGAAACGTCTGCGCAGTGCCTATCGTTTAGTAGCTAAAATGCCAACCTTGGTGGCCATGGCTTATAAACACAATATTGGTCAACCTTTTGTATATCCGCGCAACGATCTGTCTTACGCTGAAAACTTCCTGAACATGATGTTCTCCGTACCAGCTGAAGAGTACAAAATCAGCCCGGCAGTGGCACGTGCTGTTGATCGCATATTCACCTTACACGCCGATCACGAGCAAAATGCTTCGACTTCTACCGTGCGTTTGGCAGGTTCATCAGGTGCCAACCCTTATGCCTGTATCGCTGCGGGTGTTGCATCACTTTGGGGGCCTGCTCACGGTGGTGCTAACGAAGCGTGCTTAAACATGTTGGAAGAGATTGGCACAGTAGATCGCATTCCTGAGTTCATCGCGAAAGCAAAAGATAAAAACGATCCCTTCCGTCTGATGGGCTTTGGTCACCGTGTTTATAAGAACTACGACCCGCGCGCTACAGTAATGCGTGAAAGCTGTCACGAAGTGCTATCTGAACTGGAAGTAAAAGATCCATTATTGCAGGTGGCAATGGAACTGGAAAAAATCGCGCTTGAAGACGAATATTTCGCCTCTAAGAAGTTGTTCCCGAACGTAGATTTCTACTCCGGTATCATTCTTAAAGCGATTGGCATCCCAACTAACATGTTCACTTGTATTTTCGCTCTGGCAAGAACAGTTGGTTGGATTTCTCATTGGCATGAAATGCTAGGCCAGGAAGGTCAGAAAATTGGTCGTCCTCGCCAGCTTTATACTGGTGAAGTGCAACGTCCTTTCCAGCCGATTAAGAAATAAGTCATTTTCGGTAATTAGCCGGAATTATTAAAAAGGCAGAGAAATCTGCCTTTTTTGTGCCCGTAATCAAGAAACTAGCAATAATCAGTCACGCTACTAACCTTCAATTTAATCAGATGAATAGCAGCGGTAATAGCAATTCCATCCATATAATCTTCAGCCATAGCGTTTAACCGTTTAACGAGGTTGATTAAAACACAATCGGCGCGCCGATTGAGAGCTTATGCAAAATGGGCGTAAAGCCAATGATACCAATCAGCATCAACAAGGTAAGTAACACTAACGCTCCATTGGCGATGTACTTAATCACGGCCCGGTTATTCTCTTTGGCGTAAAAGTACAACTGCAACATCATTAATGGCAACAGAAAACAGCCAAACGTCCAGGTAAGAGAGAAAACCGGGAAAAATGAAGAAGGAACGTCCAACACGTTAGCAACAATAAAATAACTCATCATACCGACCCTTAAAAACCACTGTGCATTAGAAACAAGAAACAATCTCAAGGCCCATTTTCGGTGTACCGCTATGTCTCTTTTTCTTGCGTAATGCACTGTCAAAAACGCAAACACTATGATTAAAATACCATTGATAGTAGTGCCAATAGCAGAATGCATGTTCGGGCTGGTACCACGGATCCACACCAGATAAAAGCCAGATAGTGCAAGCGCCAAAACCGTTGTTAAATAAACATAACCTGTATATTTGTGAAATCTTGGAAATCGGTTTCGCACTTGTGGCATTAGCTGAAATACTCCAGCAAAAGCAATAATTCCGGCACCTATGGCATGGCTGGCAAAGGCGAAGTTACCCATTGTGTCCTCTGGTTTAAAGGGAGTACTACCAAAAGGTTCAAAACGGTTCCAAATCTCCAGGTTGCCAGAAACAACTGAATAAAGATAAAACGCGATAATAAACAAAAAGAAAATCCACTGCCCCGCCAAAATAGAGGTAAACCAGAATATCGTTGAGCGATGTAGCCACTTATCCGGTGCCCTGGCAGTAATTGTCGATGAAGTTTTGATTTGAGCCTGTTCCAACATTTGATCCTCATAACTACGGAAATTCACTCAAATAATGTATGAGATGCAGGTGTTGTTCGTTTAAATGGGCCCATTTGCACGTATTTTTGCGTTTTTTGGTCCAAAAGGGATGATGGAAATGCTGAACGTGCACCAGAACATTTGTAGGGGGAGCTTGATCGCCATGGATGGCGTGAATATCTTTTTTTGTAAGTCCTGCTTTAGCTGGACAGCAGAGTTTAAATCAACCACTGTTGTCCGCATCGCCGATTTTTGTTCCTACAACATAGAAATTCGCTTTTGTCCGACTTAAGTCGAACCTACAAAAAAGCCGCCCTGTTTTGGGCGGCTTTTGACGTTCTAACACTTGCTGGTGATTAATAGAATTCTTTGCGGAACTCTACACCCCAAACGCGTGGGTTGTTATCAATCACAGTTAAGTTATTGAAGTCGATAGCACCGCGAAGATTCTCTTCATCAGTAATGTTACGGCCGAATAGAGTCACCGTGTACATGCTATCAAAGTTTTCGTAACCCACTCTTAAACCACCTTCAAATTGAGAATCTGTAGTGAATTCAACAGAGTCGTATAAGAAGATGTTGGTCTCCCCCATGTAAACCCAATCGGTGTAAGCGAAGATTTCACCGCTTTCGATTTCAAAGGAGTAACGTGCAGTGAAACTAAAGTTCGATTCAGGTGCTTGTGGGAACGGGTTGCCATCAACAATCGCCAGACCATTAGAGTCCGTTGGATCAAGCAATGTACACTGCCCCGCACCACAACCAGGTGATACGCGTAGGTCCGGATCATCAATTTCCGTGTCGTTATAGCTGTAACCTGCAGTTAAAGTTAAACCCTCTGCCGCAAGCCAGGTTGCTTCAACTTCAAAACCTTGACCAATACCATTGTCGGCATTAATCAAACGAGTGAAGTTACCGTCACCACCAATGGCAGAAAACTGCATATCTTCAACTTCGTAATGATAAATTGCACCATTTAAACGCAATACACGGTCCAGCAAGTCAGCTTTAAAGCCCACTTCAAATGAGGTGACCGTTTCAGAATCAGCAACAGATGGCGCAGCTTCAAAGGCAACATCACGGCCTTGGATAGTTGGCGCTCTGAAACCCACAGCGGCACGAGCATACACACTCACATCGCGGTTGATGGTATGATTGATTGAGATATCACCACTTAGCTGGCTATCGTCAACTTCTATATCAGGGTAGTCCTGAACGCTGGCAGCACCAATAACGACAGCGAAACCGTTGACGTTTTGGTCTCCAACTGACAATTGTTTTTCGTCGTTGGTGTAGTTCAAGCCCACTGTCAACGTAGTATCATCAGTCATGTCATAGGCCACTTGACCAAAGATAGCCCAAGATTGGTTAGAGTGCGTAACAGTGGTGGCACCGAAGAAACCATCAATAGAGGTTACATCAAATTCCGCGTCAAACACATAGGCACCGATTGTCCAATCCAGATCATCTGGGCCAGATTCAACTAAGCGCACTTCGTGAGTAAACTGGTGTAAATCGTCCAGTCTATCTTGTGTAACAGCACCGAAAGGAATAAAACCCGGGAAGGTTACTGTGGGCGTGCCAAAATTGTCATACTCTGCATAGGTTAATCCTGCAGGTACGTCAGAAGCATCACCAGCGATTATGACACCACCATCAATATCACCCAATGAGTCACCTTCGGCGACATTGTAATCAGTGATAGAAGTCAACGTAATGTTGCTGGTTAACTCGTGATCGATACGCAAAGTTACACCAGTGTTTTCGTAATTCTGTGGGTTGCGATCTTGTCTGCCGTCACCATCCAGGTCGGCATCGTAATAGACCACATCACGGTCATAGTTCTGGTTGAAGTCATTGCTACCAGTACTTAAACCATTGGCGCGGAAAATAGAAGAAGTTCCGTCCAGGTCACGACCATAGGCTTGTAATAACACAGACGTATCCATGTTAACGTCCCACAACAACTGACCACGCCAGGCTAGTTCGTTAAAACCGCCCATCGCATCGTTTTCGCCAGTCCAACCATTGTCAATCCAGTCACCGCGATTTTGCGACAACAAAGAAAAACGGCCAGAAACGTTATCCGTTAGACCACCACCGACAGCGGCTTCTACGTTGAATGTATCCATGGTTGCGACTGAGGCTTCAACGAAAGCTTCAAAATCTTCAGTCGGCTTGCGGGTATCAAATTTAACAATACCTGCTGTGGTGTTACGACCAAACAAGCTACCTTGTGGACCGCGCAACACCTCTACTTGCTCAATATCGAATAAAGGGAAACTCTTCAGGATTACGTTTTCTTTAACTACGTCATCCATAATGATGGACACTGGCTGAGAAGCTGCCAGGTCAAAATCGGTATTACCTAAACCACGCAGGTAAAAACGAGGGGCGACACGACCGTTGGAAGATTCTGCATTCAAACCCGGCGCTCTTGCTGCCAAAGAAAGAATATCGTCACCACCAGAGAAAATCGCTTCGAACTTTTCACCATTTAGCGCAGAAATGGAAATTGGAACATCCTGGATGCTCTGGGTTCTTTTCTGGGCTTTTACGGTAATGGTTTCAAGACCACTGTTATCGTCGGCTTCTTGGGCTTGAGCACCAAGAGACAGAAGAGCGCACTGTAGTGCAACTGCAATCGCTGATTTTTTAATCATTTGCTGTGTCCATAAAATTTAATGTGTGAGTTTGTTTTTATTCTTATTGTTATGTTCTTTATTTTAATGCTTATTGCAGATATTTCATTGAAAAAGTAAGTAAAAACAGCAGTTTTTTGTAAACAAATGCCGATTTTTTACTAGTTTTTTCTCTGCACTGGTCAGTCTATGCCCAAAACTGCCAAACCACTTGAGTCTCACAGAGATTAACCATTTGGTCAAGATTTGTTTTGATTGCTGCTATTTCAAGCACACTTTGTTGTTAATTCCATCAAAAAAGCCCGGCGGTTGAAATAACCTGCCGGGCTCTAAAAAGATGTTTTTGGAAAAGCGTGTCTACTGTGCTTTGCTGGCCAAAAGCGCCTGTTTTTCTGACTCAGACAAAAACGCCGCTTTAACACCGTTCTCTTGCACCTGACGCAATTGCGCATCAGTCAAACCAATGACATTTTTTGCCACATCGTATTCATGAGGCAAATCGATGTTGGACACTGCCGGGTCGTCGGTATTCAAACTCACCACGATGTCGTTGTCCAAAAAGACCGGCATGGGGCTATCTTTTACCGCTTTAATGGTTGCGGTTTGGTAATTGGAGGTCGGGCAAGATTCCACAGAAATGTTGTTTGTGGCCATGTATTCCATCAACTTCTGATCTTGCGTCGCCGCAACGCCATGACCAATTCGTGTTGCGCCTAACATCTCTATGGCATTCCAGATACTTTGCGGGCCATCGGCTTCTCCAGCGTGCACGGTGATGTTCCACCCCGCATCTCTGCCCTTTTTAAAATGCTCCTGATACTGCACCGCCGGGAAGTTTATTTCATCTCCCGCTAAGTCCAGAGCCACTATTTTATCCTTGTGTACCAGCAGCGAATCCAATTCCGCCATACAGGTCTCAGCACCAAAGGTGCGGCTTAAGATCCCGATAAGATTAGCTTTAACGCCCGTGTCTTTCTCGCCTGTTCTTACACCATCGATTACAGCAGCAACCACGTCTGCCATATTCAGATTGTGATTCATGGCCATGTAGTAGGGAGAAAAGCGCAGCTCAACATAATCGATGCCTTGGCGCTTCGCATCTAGCATATTTTCATAAGCCACAGTGTAACAATCGTCAATATTGGCTAATACTGATACGCCGTAGTCCAGCTTTTGTAAAAAGGCTAACAAATCGCTGGTTTGATCCTGGATTTGGGTCAAAGGGATGAGTTCTTCCAGAGAAGAAGCAGGCAATTCGATGCCGTTTTTGTTGGCGAGACGCCAGATGGTTTCAGGTAAAATATTACCATCAAGGTGACGGTGTAAATCCACCAAAGGAAGATCGGTATTTATCATAGTTGTGTCCCTGGATTGTAAAAATCGAAAGGGAAACGTTAATTGAGTTGTAGCTTCTCTGCAACCAAAACTGCTTGCGTTCTGTTATTCACTTCCAGTTTTTTGAAAATTGCACTGATATGAGCTTTTACTGTTGCTTCAGTAATATTCAGGTCAAACGCGATCTGTTTATTCAACATACCGCCCTGTAAATGCTTCAACACCTGGAATTGTTTTGGGGTAAGTTCCGCCATTCTAGAGGCAATATCAATATCCTCTCTTTCCACTTTTATCAGGTTGTCTCTCATGCACTCTGGCAGCCAGGTAGAGCCACCCAATATGGCTTTGATAGCATTAGCTGTATCTGAAGACGGGGTGGTTTTAGGAATAAAGCCGCGAGCGCCAAAGGCCATCACTTTTGATACTACCGTTGCCGTATCGCTGGCAGATACAACCGCAACAGGTACATCAGGGAAATCTTCGGAAATACGAATAACACCATAGAAGTCTTCACTGCCGGGCATGTGTAAATCCAACAGAACCAAATCAATGTCTTTATTCTGCTCTAACAGCGCGATGGATTCGTCCAAAGTTCCTGCGTGTAAAAACTCTAAACCGTCCAGCAAAGCATTTAATGCCGCTGTTAACGCATCTCTGAACAATGGGTGATCATCTGCTACTATTATTTTTGTCATTCTTGGCCTTATGAAAATCTCTATCACACCTTTGTGGCAATTATGGTGTAGTCTACAACTTTAGTCTAATAATTTTCATGACTGTTTTGTTTCACTCGCAAAAAATTTGTATTTAAGGCAACGAGTTAATGTTTTTGACAACCTTGGTTTTGCGTTAGAATAGTATTTTTTTATCTAACAGCTAAAACATTGACTAAAGATCTCATTTACTCCAAACCGCAAGAAAAAGTCGCTGATTTTAAATTTGATCAGGATGTTGTGGCGGTTTTTCCAGACATGATACAGCGCTCAGTGCCGGGCTATAGCACCATTGTAGATAATATTGGACTTTTAGCTCAACAATTCGCGCAAGACAATAGTACTATTTACGATCTGGGTTGTTCATTAGGTGCTGCCAGCTTATCAGTAAGAAAGTATGCCACTGCCAAGAATATTAAAATACAGGCCATCGACAACAGTGCCGACATGGTAAGCCGCTGTAAAAGTCATCTTGCCGCGTTTAAATCCGATATCCCTGTGATTGTTGAACAGGCCGATGTGCTGGAAACCAAAGTTGAAAACGCTTCGGTTGTTATACTGAATTTCACCTTGCAGTTTATCGCCCCTGAAAAGCGCCAGGAAGTGCTGGAAAACATCTACACCGGGCTCAATCCAGGTGGTGTGCTCATATTGTCTGAAAAAGTTTCCCTGGGGCATTCGACGGCAGACGAAAGCTTGATTGAACTGCACCATGAATTTAAGCGCCGCAATGGTTACAGCGAGCTAGAGATTAGCCAAAAGCGTACTGCTCTTGAAAATGTAATGAAACTGGAGTCCTTGCCGTTTCACCTGAATCGTCTAAAACAAATTGGCTTTTCGGAAACCCTCACCTGGTTCCAGTGCTTTAACTTTGCCTCTATGTTAGCTATCAAACCCCAAAATAACTGAGAAGACGAGCAATGAAGTGGTTTTATGATTTTTACCGGGAAATCGCGGCAACGGATTTAGCTCATTGGCTGGAGACCTTGCCTGCCCATTTAGCCAGATGGCACAAAGAAGCATTACATGGCGATTTTAAGAAGTGGGTAAAATTAGTTGAACAATTACCCGAAACCGCGCCAGCACAGATCAAGTTGACAGACTCAGTGAGCATCGGCAGTGCCAGCGACATCACGAAATATCAGCAGAAACAAATCACCGGACTACTCAAACAGTTTATGCCGTGGCGCAAAGGTCCCTTTTATATTCACGATATCCATATTGATACGGAATGGCGCTCCGATTGGAAATGGGATCGGGTTGCCCCTCACATCTCGTCATTAGCCAACAAAACCGTGCTGGATGTGGGCTGTGGCAGCGGCTATCACATGTGGCGCATGTTAGCGCAAAAGCCTGAAATGGTGGTAGGTATCGATCCAACCCAACTATTTTTAATTCAGTTTCAGGCAATAAAACATTTCGCACCAAATCACCCTATTCATTTATTGCCCTTGGGCATTGAACAAATGCCGGCATTAAGAGCCTTTGATACCGTGTTTTCAATGGGCGTGTTGTATCACCGCAAAAGTCCCTTTGAGTTTTTACAGCAACTCAAAGAACAGCTAAAACCGGGTGGTGAGTTGGTGTTGGAAACCCTGGTAGTGGAAGGCGATGAAAATACCGTTTTGGTTCCGGGTGAACGCTATGCTCAAATGCGCAATGTTTGGTTTATACCCAGTGTTAAGGCTCTGGAACATTGGATGAGTCGAGCGGGATTCAAGAATATCCGCTGCGTCAATCTCGACGAAACCAGCCTTGAAGAACAGCGAGCCACCGACTGGATGACCAGTCACTCCCTGGTGGATTTCCTGGACAAAGAAGACATCAGTAAAACCATAGAAGGCTACCCCGCTCCACTAAGAGCAACGCTGATAGCAAACAGATAATCAGCTGGATACAAAGATGTCACGCACAAGGAAAAGTCTGATGAAAGAGCATATAGGCAAGTGAATTTTTTTTCTTTACACTGGATCCGACTCATCTAAAAAGAGAATTAATATGGATCCTATCTCAACTTTTTTCAGTGCCTGGCAGCTTTCCGAAGAAGATAGCCGGGCAAGTACCATCAAAAGCGCCGTTATTTCTGAAGTGGAATATCACGATCCGCGTACACCCGAAACCATAAATAGCGTTGACGCACTCTGTGCTTATGTCGGTATGTTCAGCGCTAATGCGCCGGGCTGGAAGGCTGAAGTGGTTAAAAGCGATACTATCGGTAATCACACCCGTGTAACCGTGGCCTTTGGCGGCATGGGACCGGATGGCAAGCAAATGGTTCAACACGGGCAGTACTTTGTAGAACTTTCTGACGATCGCATTATCCGAATGACGGGTTTTGCAGGCACGGGGGACCCTGCATAAGGGTTATTTAGGCCCGATGGGCCAACCATTTCTTTATTAGCTTTGTGGTGATATCAGCGGGCAAACTGCCATCCACCACAAAGTCACTGGTGCTTTTAGCCTGAGCCGCTGTCTCGATATAAATCTCTCTAAGATGATCATCATACCTTGCCAGATAAGTTAAAACTTGATTGGCTGAGTCAACGTTAGAGTTATTAATATTGCGCTGTATGACTCGAGACAAGCAAACCTCTAAAGGAGTATTTAGAAACACGGCAACATCAATAAATGCGGCTATGGATTCTCGACATCGAGCGAAGGGTTCTTCAATAAACACATAAGGGTAAGCGTTACCCAACTTCATCGTTTCGATTGCCGTGATAAAACCAGGTGTTTTAAGCTCAGATAAATTGGCCCCCTGCTGCAGCCAGGCTTTCATATCTTTCGGGAAAGTGTGCTTTTCAACATATTCATCGAACAGCAAATAGGGACAGCTGAAGTGTTCTGCCAGTAATTTAACCAGCGTTGTTTTCCCACTACCGGAGGCACCGCTTATGGCCACAACCTTCAATTTTTTCTATCCTTGAAGGCTATACTCACCAGCTATTCGCTTTCTCATCATCGGCGGATTTAGCTTGCACCCAAAATTCACCATCGTTAGTGGTTTCTTTTTTCCAAAAAGGCGCTTTGGTTTTCAGATAATCCATCACAAACTCACAAGCTTGAAAAGCGTCGCCTCGATGAGCACTGGAAACTGCAACAAGCACTATCTGATCTGCCAGTTGCAGCTGACCGACCCGATGAATAATGGTTATCGCATTTGACGGCCAACGCTGTGCAGCTTGCTTAGCTATGTCATTTAAGGCTTTTTCTGTCATGCCGGGATAATGCTCTAATTTAAGCCCGGTAACATTGCGTCCATCATTAAAGTCTCTAACCAAACCGATAAAGCTTACAACGGCACCAGGATCAGCGCTGTCTCCCAGCAATGCTTGATACTCATCCTTCAGAGAGAAGTCATGCTCCTGCACCGATATCTTAATCTGTGCCAAGCTTAACCTCCAGTTACCGGCGGGAAAAACGCCACTTCATCACCAGGTTTAATAACAACATCGTCGCTACTAATGGTTTGATTTACAGCAGCAATAGCCAGTTCACTAGCAATCAATTCTTTCCAAAGTGGCGACCTTTGCGCCAGTATATGGCGTAATTCAGAAACGGTTTTGGGTTGCTCTGCGAGTTCTAATTTATCACACTTGAGCCTTTCTCTAAGCTGTGCGAAAAACAACACGGTTAACATTGAGAGCCTCCTTTATATGACGTGCCCTGCTCTCTGATCCAGTCGCCAGTTTTGCCGCCTGTTTTAGATTGCACTTTGATGTCAGAGATAATCATCTCAGGATCCGCCGCTTTGCACATATCAAACAAAGTTAAACAGGCCACCGATACTGCGGTGAGCGCTTCCATTTCAACGCCCGTTTTACCTGCGAGTTTACACAACGCACGCACATTAATTTGTGACTGGCTCTCATCAGGTTCAAAGTCAACCTGCACTTTACTCAACATCAATGGATGACAAAGGGGAATAAGATCGGCACATTTTTTTGCAGCCTGGATGCCTGCGATTCTGGCCACGGCTAATACATCACCTTTGGCATGACCGCCGGAAACAATTAAGTCAAAGGTTGCTTTGGACATCATTACTCTGCCTGTCGCCACTGCAGCGCGTTGGGTAACCGACTTTTCCGTGACATCTACCATGCTCGCCTCACCTTTGGTATTGATATGGCTAAGCGATGGCGAGTTGAAGGAGTTAGATTCTTGCATAATAAACGCCGCTTAACTGGTTAAATGACCAACGAAATTACAGGGTTTGTGCGCACTATCCAGCTGTTCTTTCAGGATACCGTTCCAACCGGTTTTACATGCCCCCGTGGAGCCCGGCAGGCAAAAAATAGCAGTGCGATTGGCAATACCGCCAAAGGCTCTGGATTGCACGGTAGACGTTCCTATCTCCTGATAAGAAATGTGCCTGAATAGTTCACCGAAGCCTTCAATGTTTTTATCAAACAGTACACTCAGGGCTTCTGGTGTCGTATCCCTGCCGGTAAAACCAGTCCCACCAGTACTCACCACCACCTGAATTTGCTCATCAGCCACCCAGCGTGAAACGATTTCTCTAAGCTTGTATTTATCGTCTATCACTATCGCCTTTTCTGCGATGGAATGGCCGGCTTCGGTAATGGCTTCCACCAAATAGCGTCCCGACGTATCGGTTTCTTCGGTGCGAGTATCAGAAACGGTTAATACCGCGATATTGAGTTTTGTATTTTCAGAATTCATAAATGAGTTTTGCCCTTGTTTATCCACCCAGCATCGCCAGGTGTTTTGTCGCACCAGTTTTTCCCTCGTGCAACCAGTGACTAATTTCTTTTGTCGTAAGTAATTCACTGATTTTGTGCCGTAACGACTGCTCGTCACCATTGGCAATCTCTTCCCTTAATGACAGACCTTGTTCAGCGAACAAACACAAATGTAATTTACCAGTAGCTGAAATTCGTAAACGATTGCAGCTATCACAAAAATCCTTACTGTACGGCATAATAAGTCCGATTTTGCCTGCGTAATCAGGATGATGAAACTCTTGCGCCGGTCCGGCTGATTTGCCCCTGACAATACGCGTCCACCCCTCCTGTAATAAGCGCTGCTTGATGGGTTCACCAGCGATGTGATGTTGTGTGAAAAATTGATGGCTTAGCCCGGTTTCCATCAACTCTATGAATCTCAAAGTGACAGGAGTGTCTTGCAACCAATTCAAAAACTGTTGCAGGCTATTGTCATTCACGCCCTTCATCAAAACAGAATTGATTTTAACGGGAATGCCCATAGCAGCTGCTTTTTCCACGCCTGCGAGAATCGCTTTTAACTTGTCAGCACCAGTAATGCTGTTAAACACGTTAGCATCTAATGAATCGATACTCACATTAATGCCTGCGATGCCCGCTTGATACCAGTCATCAATCACATCAGGGAATCGATAGCCATTGGTGGTGATCACCACTTTTTCAATACCGTCAGTTTCAGCACAAGCTTGGATAATTTGAGGCAGATCTTTTCTCAGAGACGGTTCCCCGCCAGTTAGGCGTATTTTAGAGGTGCCTAAAGAAGCAAATGTGCGGGCAATGGTTTTTATCTCACTAAGAGATAAAAAGTCTCTATCGGAATCACATTGGTAACCATCAGGTAAACAATAATTACAGCGGAAATTACACACGTCCGTTATAGACAGGCGCAGGTAATGAAACCGGCGTCCGTGAGTATCTTGAAGCATTACACACCTTTCCAAGTTAAAGGGCTACCACATCCATTCGGCACCACTTTCGGGAGGCTGTTCGATTTCTCGCAGGTCAGCATCACGACTGACAAACAACCCATGCTTTGCACCATCACCTCATGTAACAGCTTGCAAAGCGGCCAGAGCCCCCTATAACCAGCGATAGCTACTTAGGAACAAAGGCTCGGAGTTTCGTTTTTAGTGATTTTCAAATTACCCCTGACACCGCTTAATTACAATGCCTAATCGTGCATTTAATATATCAATTGGGTTTGAAAGGAATTTGAATGTAAGGCTCAGCCCACTACGGCAATGCCGCAGTGGCGATATTATTAATGCGGGCAACAATCGCTTTTAAGCCATTACCCCGTGTGGGGCTGATGTGCCTTTCCAGATCTAACTGTTGGAAATAATCATCAATATCAAAGGCGAGGATATCTTGCGGCGATTTGTTGTTATAAGCCGCAAGCACAAGCACTAAAAGGCCTTTAACAATGACGGCATCGCTATCCACCAGAAACTGGATGCGCTCTTTATCACCGCCAATTTCCAACCAGACATTGCTTTGACAGCCCTTTACAAGGCGGTCAGGGGTTTGCAACTCAGCGGGAAATGGCTCAAGAGCTTTACCCAAATCAATGATATATTTATAGCGCTCTTCCCAGCTATCAAAAAATGCCAGGTCGTCAAGAATTTCGTCAGTAGTGGGTAGACTCATAGATTACAAACTGTCTTTTGCTTAAATTAGAAAAACAGGCCAGCTTCCAGCTGCGCCTCTTCGGACATCATATCTTTTGTCCAAGGTGGATCAAATACCAGATTAACCTTTACCGCAGTAACATTAGGGACTTTTGCTACACGATATTTTACGTCACTGATAAGCACCGGCCCCATACCACAGCCAGGTGCGGTCAGAGTCATGTCAATAGTAACCAGACCACTGTCCTGATCAATATCGACTTTGTAGATCAATCCAAGAGACACCAGGCTGATGGGAATTTCAGGATCGAAGATAGTATCTAGCGCCTGATTAACCTGTTCTTCCAATATCCCTTCGTGCTCAATAGAATCAAAACTGAGCTCTTCTGGTTTCATGCCAATGGCATCACCGTCAGTACCATCAATGCGCAGCATATTACCCATCCAGGTGACAGTGTAGTTGCCACCAAGGGCTTGATTTATGGTTACAAACTGGTTTGCGGGAATTGTGGTCTGTTCTCCCGAAGGCACACGCCTGGCCGGGCACTCTCGCTGAGTTACCACCATTTTTTTCTGCATCGGAATGATTAACCTACGTTAAAGCTTTCGCCGCAGCCACATTCACTGACGACATTGGGATTATTGAAACGGATCTCACCGTTGATCCCTACGGTGACATAGTCAATTTCGGTATCTTGTACCAATGGCGCAGCATCTGCAGCCACCAGGATAACCATGCCATTATCCAGGGTAATTTCTAAATCGTTCGCTTTTTTTTCTTCAACCGCATCTAGCGTGTACGCATATCCAGAACAACCACTGACTTTAGTGCCTAAGCGGATCATTTTATCCTGACTATCACCCAGCATTTTGGCAAAATGCGTCTTGGCTGAATCAGTAACGGTTACCAGCGCGGCTGTTGGATCGAAAGTATTTACCGACATATTAATTTCTCTTATACCAATTGGCATTACATCAACATCATTTTGACTTTCTTTAATGCTGCAAACAGCGTTTCAATCTCTTCTATTGTGTTGTAGATAGAAAACGAAGCGCGTGCTGTACCGGGAACACCCAATCGTTGCATTAAAGGTTGGGCACAGTGGTCCCCTGTGCGAATAGCAATGCCTTGCTTGTCCAGCAAAAAGCCAATATCTGCGGGGTGAGTGCCTTCAATAACAAAACTAAACACACCAATTTTGTTAGCGGCATTGCCCTTAATAATTAGACCATCAACCGTGCTTGATAATTCCACGGCTTTGTCCATCAAGCGTTTTTCATGTTGTTTAACCGCTTCAAGATCAAGCGTGTTAAACCAATCGATAGCAGCGCCTAGTCCAACGGCACCTGCAATATTGGGTGTGCCCGCTTCAAGCCGATTGGGCAACTCCCCCCATGTGGCACTTTCATAAGTAACCACTGAAATCATTTCACCACCGGTTTGCCAAACAGGCCAATCACTCAAGACTTCAGCACGTCCCCACAACACACCTATCCCGGTAGGCGCAAAAAACTTGTGTCCTGAGAAGGCGTAAAAATCACACCCCAATTCCTGCACATCAACATCGCCATGGGCGATACCTTGGGCACCGTCTATCATCACCCAAGCACCAACGGCTTTCGCCATTGGGATAAGCTCGTTTAATGGATTAATCGTTCCTAGCGCATTACTTATGTGGGGAATGGCCACAAACTTCGTGGCTTCTGAAAGCAAGCACTGAAATTCAGCGATGTTCAATTCACCATTATCGGTAATGGGCGCAATTTTTAACGTGGCACCGGAAACCTTACACACCTGTTGCCAGGTAACCAGGTTAGCGTGGTGCTCCATTTCCGTAACTATCACTTCGTCACCGGCTTGTAAAAGCTGTTTAGCGCCATTAGCCACAATATTGATAGATTCGGTGGTGCCTGCAGTCCAGATCACCTCTTTCTTATCAAAGGCATTAATGAAGCTTGCCACTTTTTCGCGAGCGGCTTCATACAAGCGCGTCGCTTCGTCCGCCAGCGTATGAGCACCGCGATGCACGTTGCTGTTACAATGAGTGTAATAATGGCTGATGGCATCGATAACCGCTTGTGGCTTTTGCGTCGTGGCAGCGTTATCCAGATAAACCAATGGGTTGCCATCAACCTTGCGTTGCAAGATTGGAAACTGTTGTCGAATCGCTAAAACATCTAGACTCATGCTTCAATCGGTTCCAGATTCATGTTAGCAAAACGCTGCTGCAATTGCGGACGCAACCATTGTGCTAAGGCTTCATTTGGCATTTCATCCACCAGCGCATTGATAAATCCAAAATTTAACATCACCAAAGCTTGAGCTTTGCTCACACCGCGGCTGGTTAAATAATACAGAGCGGATTTATCTAACTCAGCGACCGTTGCACCGTGCGCACAACGCACGTCATCGGCATATATTTCCAACTCAGGTTTGGTATTGATGGTGGCATTATCAGTTAACAACAGGTTTTTGTTGTTTAGCTCCGCCAATGTTTTTTGGGCATCGCGATGAATGTGAATACGACCATTAAATGTGGCAGTGGCTTTATCTCCCACAATACCGCGAACTGTTTCATCAGTTGTACAGTGGCCGATCTCGTGCTCAATACAGCTATGTAAGTCGAACTTTTCTCCCGCACCCAGCAAATATACTGCATTGATTTTGGCATGTGCGCGTTCACCACGGTGCATCACATCCACATCCAAACGGGATAATTCAGAACCAAAGCCCACCAGCGTTGAGTTAATCTCGGCTTCGCTTTTAAGTTCAAAGTGACTGCCACCAATGCTCAATGCTTGTCCTGTACGAAGGCAAAAACGGTAATGCTCCAGATAGGCGTTTTCGGCGACAAAGTATTCCGCAAAACCAGAAAAGTAACTGGCTTGTGTACCTTCAGCATGCTCGATTACCGTTGCTTTCGCACCTTGCCCTAAACGCACCAAGATACGATGTTGCACATCAATATCTTGGGTGATGGTATTGACGATGCGCAGCGGCTGTTTTATTTCTGCGTTAGCAGCAATATCGATGATCAAACCATTGTCAGCAAGCGCATCATTCACCAGACCGAATAAGTGTTTTTGTGGTTTACAAGCTGCGAATGCTTTTACCGCCCAAGCTTGTGCTTGTGTGTCTGGCTGAGCCAAATCCACAACGCTAAGTCCTTCAGGCAGCGACTGACTATTCCCCTGAAAATGGCCATCTACAAAATGCAATTCAACGGCATCGAGGTTTTCTATAGCGCGCAGTTCGGCCACACCTGCAGTACTGGTTCCCTCACCTGAGCGTTTTTCCATAGCTCGCACGGAGGTGTATCTCCAGTCTTCGGTTTTGCGACCCGGCCAGGCTTGTTGTTTTAGTAATGCAAGAGAGGCTTGACGCTGACCAGAAAGCCAATCGTCAACCAGCTGACCTTTCTCAATCGCATTGGCTAACCAGGCACTCATGCAGTTTCCTCTTCCGCATTGCGGTCATAGGTCTCTAACCAGGCGTAACCCTCAGCTTCCAGTTCGTGGGCCAGTGACGCATCACCGCTTTTCACGATTTTGCCATCGGATAAAACGTGTACAAAATCAGGTTTGATGTAATCTAGTAAGCGTTGGTAATGAGTAACCACTACGAAGCTACGTTTGTCATCACGTTGGCTGTTTACGCCTTCGGCTACGACTTTTAACGCGTCGATATCCAAACCAGAGTCTGACTCATCCAGAATGCACAGGGTTGGCTGCAGCAAGATCATTTGCATGATTTCGTTGCGTTTTTTTTCACCACCGGAAAAACCTTCGTTAACACCGCGCTTTAAGAATTCCAGCGGCAGGTTTACTTGTTTGCAGGCAGCTTTAGCCGCTTTGAGGAAGTCCGCTGAACTCAGTGCTTCTTCACCGCGGGATTCACGTACGGCATCAACTGCCGCTTTCATAAATTCCAGATTGCTCACACCGGGGATTTCAACCGGATACTGGAAGGCAAGGAATAAACCCGCTCTGGCGCGATCTTCAATTTCCATATCCAGTAAGTCTTCGCCATTTAAAGTAGCGCCACCTTCAGTGACTTCGTAGCCATCTTTACCCGACAATACGTATCCTAAAGTACTTTTACCGGCACCGTTTGGCCCCATAATGGCATGCACTTCACCGGGGTTAATTTCCAGACTCAGGCCTTTCAGGATGTCTTTTTCTTCGACTTTCGCTTTTAAATTATCAACTTTTAACATTTATTAACTACCTTACTTGCGCTGCAGGCCTTAACCTACTGAGCCTTCTAAACTGATTTCTAACAACTTGCCAGCTTCCACGGCGAACTCCATGGGAAGTTCTTTGAATACTTCTTTGCAAAAGCCGTTTACGATCATGGATACCGCTTTTTCGGCATCTAACCCCCGTTGCTGACACAAAAACATCTGTTCGTCGCTGACTTTTGAGGTGGTCGCTTCGTGTTCAACAATAGCACTGGGGTTACTGCTTTCTACATAAGGGAATGTGTGCGCACCACACTTATCACCAATTAACAACGAATCACATTGGGTAAAGTTACGGGCTTTTTTAGCACTCTTGTGCATCTGTACCAAGCCGCGATAACTGTTGTTACTTTGTGCTGCAGATATTCCTTTGGAGATGATAGTAGATTTGGTGTTTTCACCGATATGGATCATTTTTGTTCCGGTATCAGCCTGCTGCCTACCGCGCGTCAATGCCACCGAATAAAACTCACCAACGCTGTTATCGCCTTTTAATATACAGCTTGGATATTTCCAGGTGATGGCGGAGCCTGTTTCAACTTGTGTCCAGGAGATTTTTGCATTGGTATGGCAAATACCGCGCTTGGTTACGAAGTTATAGATACCGCCACGCCCTTCTGCATCTCCAGGATACCAGTTTTGCACTGTGGAATATTTAATTTCTGCATCATCTAGCGCCACTAGCTCAACAACTGCGGCATGGAGTTGGTTCTCATCCCGTTGAGGTGCGGTACAGCCTTCCAGGTAACTGACATGGCTGCCTTCGTCAGCAACAATTAGGGTACGTTCAAACTGGCCAGTGTTTTGCTCATTGATCCTGAAATAAGTAGATAGTTCCATCGGGCAGCGTGTGCCTTTTGGAATGTAAACAAAAGAACCATCGGTAAACACGGCGCAATTAAGTGCAGCGAAGTAGTTGTCATGCTGAGGGACTACCCGTCCGAGATACTTCTTAACCAGCTCGGGATATTTGTGCACTGCCTCAGAGATGGGACAAAAGATAACGCCCGCTTCTTCCAGCTTTTCACGATACGTGGTTACAACTGATACCGAATCAAACACGGCATCTACAGCAACGCCAGCCAGCATCTCTTGTTCGTGCAGAGGAATACCCAACTTCTCATAAGTGGCCAGTAATTCTGGATCCACCTCGTCAAGGGATTTGGGTTTATCCGCCATACTCTTAGGGGCTGAATAGTACGAGATATTTTGATAATCAATTTTGGGGTAATTCAGATGTGCCCAATCCGGCTCTTCCATCTTTTGCCAGATGCGAAACGCCTTGAGGCGCCAATCTAGCATCCATTGTGGCTCCCCTTTGACTTCAGAAATGCGTCTAACCACATCTTCGTCCAGCCCGGGCGCGAATGTCTCTGATTCAATCGCTGAGACAAACCCTGCTTCATACTCTTTTTTTAACGCGTCTTCTATTTGTTCAGACATACCATCATCTTTTGTTAAGCTGACAATAACGCCAATATTTATTCCCGCAAAATGGGTATAGCAGGCGCCAGTCTCAATAATGGCGGCAATGTTAAATTACCTGAGTAATTTACTCAAGTATTATCCCTTTTATCGCCACCGTTAACGGCATAGTTTTTAAGGATTATTTGTTTATGACTTATATTTAAGCATTATCTCGCACCAAAAAAAGGCAAAACTTTGCACCACAGAATTACACCCCTTCAATTAAACTCACCATTTTGGTGCACCTGTATTTCTCAGCCAATGCTTTATTCTTTATTACGATTAACTGTTTCCCTTGTATCACCTGAATCACAAAGGTCGGATCAGGTCATATTGTCGAATGGCATAAATGTTGAACCATTCTTACCATTACCAGATGTTGCGGTTAACAGGAGTTAAACCATTAACGCCGAATATTTAGCAAACTTTTTGAAAGTTCATCAACTACCTGAACACTTTGCAAAAACAGTATCTGACTATTTTTTGCCGCTTGCGGAGCGCATTAAAAATAAAGTCCAGGATAAGAGCGGGACGTTTTACCTTGGCATCAACGGCTGTCAAGGCTCGGGTAAATCTACCCTGAGTGACTTTCTCGGTGAATGGTTTACCGCACAAGGGCTCTCAGTGGCTGTGTTATCCCTTGATGATTTTTATCACAACCGTCAAACCCGCAAAGCACTAGCTGAATCAGTTTCGCCATTATTAGCCACACGCGGTGTTCCGGGAACCCACGATACTCAATTAATGCAGCAAACGTTAACGAGTCTGGCAACTTCGCAAGAGTGCGCTCTACCCCGTTTTAACAAAGCGATTGATGATCCATACCCGAAAAATCAATGGCCAAAGGTGAAAGGTCCGGTTGAGCTAGTCATTATGGAAGGCTGGTGCTGGGGGGTCGCAGCGCAAACCCCACTGCAACTTCGTTACCCGGTTAATGCCTTAGAGGCGGAACAAGATGCCAATCTCACCTGGCGAAACTGGGTTAATCAACAAATATCAGAGCATTACCAACCTTTACATCAAATGATGGATTTTTGGGTGATGTTACAAGCGCCCGGTTTTGAGAACGTCTTTCAATGGCGCCTGGAACAAGAACAAAAATTATCGGCTAAGCTTAAGGACCAAAAGCACAACCGCGTTATGAGTGAACAACAAGTCATGGACTTTATTCAGTATTATCAACGTTTAACAGAAGAGTGTTTGAGAACATTGCCAGAACAAAGCGATATTGTATTCAAACTTAATGCACAACGCGCCATCGTCGACGTCCGCGGTTTATAACATGTGTACCCAAAGGAGACGTAGCTTATGTCCTTAACCACTTTTTTGATTTTTACTGATCTGGATGGGACATTATTGGACCACGACAGTTATAGTTTTGAGGCCGCAGCAGACACCTTGCAAAAACTCAAAGCAGCCGGACATTTCGTTATTCCAAACACCAGTAAAACCTTCGCTGAGTTGAGTAGTTTCCAGCAAAGTGCGGAGCTCAACACCCCGTTTATCTTTGAAAACGGTGCCGCGGTAGCCATTCCAAAAGACTTTTTCCCCTGGCAACCACCAGAAACAGTGGAAAAAGAAGAGATGTGGATTAAGTCTTTTTGTCCTGAACGAAGCCATTGGCTCTCACTCATTCAGCAACATGGTCAACACTTTTACGGCATGTTCAAAGGCTTTTCACAAATGAGTACCGAAGAAGTAGTTGGCCTCACTGGTCTATCCCATGATGCGGCCCATCAGGCCATGCAGCGCCAATATGGGGAGCCGCTACACTGGAGTGGTGATGAATATGCCAAACGAGAATTTTTGCATACCATGCAAGCCGCAGGAGCAACGGTCCTTACTGGTGGCAGGTTTACTCATATCTGTGGTGACAGTGATAAGGGCAAAGCCATGCAATGGCTGGCGCAAATGTTTTCCCGCGAATGTGAAGAGCAAGAGTTTAAAACAATAGCGCTAGGTGACAGCCAAAACGATAGCGCCATGCTGGAAGCTGCGGATATTGCTGTGCAAATAAAATCCCATAGCCACCCATTTCCAATAATAAGAAAACAACAACATCTATACCAAAGTACCCTCTACGGACCAGCTGGCTGGTCTGAATGCCTCGAAAAAATCGTGTTCAACCAGGAGTAAATGACCATGGCAGACTTTTATCAAAATGGGGTAATTACCACATTACACAACTTAGTAGACCGAAGCGTAGAGGAACTGGAAAGCGAACTTAAATCCTTCAGTCAGTCTCGCCCTATGGGCCTGTTACTGCCTTCACTGTTCTCAGAACTGGAAGGCGAAGCGCTCCCCAACATCATTGATGATATTGCCAAAGTAGATTATTTGTCTCAGGTGGTTATCGGATTAGATAGAGCCACAGAGGAACAATACCGCCACGCGTTGCAGTTTTTCAGCAAACTCCCTCAGCACCATCGTGTATTGTGGAATGATGGACCTCGCTTAAAGGCCATTGATGCCAAACTCCAGTCATTAGAGTTGGCTCCCACTGAACTAGGAAAAGGGCGCAATGTTTGGTATTGCATGGGTTATATTCTGGCCACCAAAAAGGCCGAATCTATTGGCCTGCATGATTGTGATATTTTAACTTATGATCGCGGACTTTTGGCGCGTTTACTCTACCCCGTTGCCAATCCCAGGTTTAATTATGAATTCAGCAAAGGCTATTATGCCAGAGTGGCAGACGGCAAAATTAACGGCCGCGTTTCCCGCCTACTGGTGACTCCTTTAATCAGAGCGCTGCAAAGAGTATGTGGACACAATGAATATCTGGAATACATGGACAGCTTCCGCTATCCGTTAGCCGGTGAATTCTCCTTCCGCCGAGATGTTCTCAATGATTTGCGTATTCCCAGCGACTGGGGTTTGGAAATCGGAACACTATCAGAAATGCACCGTAATTATTCCCACAACCGTATATGTCAGGTGGATATCGCCCAAACCTACGATCACAAACATCAGGATTTATCACTGGACAACCAGCAAGCGGGCTTGTCTAAAATGTCCATTGATATCGCTAAGGCCCTGTTTCGCAAGCTCGCCACCCAAGGTGAAAAATTCGATGCCGGTACATTCCGCTCATTAAAGGCGACTTATTATCGCATTGCACTTGATTTTGTAGAAACCTTCAATAACGATGCCATCATGAACGGCTTGAAATTTGATATCCATACCGAAGAAAATGCCGTGGAGATGTTTGCACAAAACATCATGACTGCAGGCCAACATTTTCTGGAAAATCCCATGGAAACGCCGTTTATTCCCACCTGGAACAGAGTGGTGAGTGCGGTACCGGATATTCTGGATGAAATCAAAGAAGCCGTTGAATTAGACTTTAATGAATTTAGCTAAGGAATTCTCGCTATGTCAGAGCTGTTAGACAACCTGAAACACAAATTACAGCAGCAACTTGAGGTGATTTACGACGGTATCACGTTGAATCGCTCCTATGACAAACTCAGTGATGAACTAATCGCTCTGATGCGCCTTGACGATGAAATTCAGCAACCGGGCTTTTTTCAGAATAATTGGGACGAGGGTGATGTAATATTGATCACCTATGGTGACAGCGTTATTCGGGATAATGAACACCCATTAAAAACGCTGCGTAAATTTATGGACAAGTATTTTGGTAACACCATAAATAGTGTCCACATATTGCCCTTCTTCCCTTATAGCTCCGACGATGGCTTTTCTGTTATCGATTACTCCAGTGTCAATGAAGCGCTTGGCGACTGGAAGGATATTGAAAACATTGCTGGTGACAGACGCTTGATGGCAGATTTGGTAATTAACCACTGTTCCAGTCGCAGTGCCTGGTTTCAAAACTTTATCCGAGGTGAAGGACCAGGTTCAGATTACTTCTTTACCGCCTCCCCTGATGATGATTTGTCACAAGTTGTGCGTCCTCGCACCTCGCCATTGCTACGCGAGACAGAAACAGCGAGGGGATTAGAGCACGTCTGGTGTACTTTTAGTCACGACCAGGTGGACTTTGATTTTCGCAATCCCGATGTGCTTCTGGCATTTGTATCGATCATCAGACAATACCTGGACTCAGGTGTGCGTATTTTCCGCATGGATGCCGTGGCGTTTTTATGGAAAATAGTAGGTACCACCAGCATTAACTTGATGCAAACCCACGAAATCATTCGCTTATTGCGCTCTTTGATTGAACATGCACAACCGGATGCGGTGATCATCACTGAAACCAATATTCCAAACACCCAAAATCTCACTTATTTCGGCAACGCCAACGAAGCTCACGCCATTTATAACTTCAGCCTGCCACCGTTGCTGGTAAACACCTTGATCACCGGTAACTGTCTGTACTTGAAGCGCTGGTTAATGAGCATGCCGCCAGCCCAAAATGGCACCACCTACTTTAACTTTATCGCCTCCCACGATGGAATTGGGTTAAGACCTGCCGAAGGGTTATTGTCTGATGAAGAGATAAGCACACTCATCAATACCATGAAGCAATTTGGGGGACGTATCTCATGGCGCACCACCGAAAGTGGTGAGCAAAAAGCTTATGAAATGAATATTGCGCTGTTTGATGCCCTACAAGGAACCACAGCCGGACCAGACAAATGGGGATTAGAACGCTTTATTTGCGCCCATGCCATCATGTTAGGTCTGGAAGGTATCCCGGGCATCTACATCCACAGCATGTTGGGCACCACTAATGATTACGAGAAGTTGAAAAACACTCATCACAATAGAGCGATTAACCGCAAGCGTTGGGATTACGACATGTTAACAATGGAGCTGGGTTCTAAGTTCAATCACCATCAAAAAGTGTTGAACAGAATGAAACAACTCATTGATATTCGCACCCGACAGAAAGCCTTCCACCCCAATGCCATCCAGTTTACTTTGCACCTGGGTTTGCAACTATTTGGCTTTTGGCGTCAAAGCATGGATCGCCGTCAAAGTATATTTTGTATAAGCAATATTACTGACGAACCACAAATATTGCGTATGGGTGAACTCAACTTAACGGTCACGGATACCTGGCGAGACCTGATCACTGACACCAAAATCAGCGACCCGATGGAAGAAGTTACGCTACAGCCATACCAAACTGTGTGGTTAGCCAATAGCTAGCGCGACTCCCAAACCAAATGAAAAAGGCAGCCATTGGCTGCCTTTTTGCTCCTACCCGATACCTTTACAGCATCAAAATTTCGCACCAAACCACAACCAGGTTTTGTCGGTATCCACTTTGCCAATATTGGTGCCGAGATCATCCGCTGAAAACGTTGAGTACTTCACCCCTACCGAATAATTTTTATTAAAGGCATAGGTGTATTGCAGCTCTATCTCATTTCCGTAATCATCCAATCCAGTTGTATCCTCGTCCGCTGAAAAATCAAACCAGGCAATGTGGTATTTGCCCCCGGCCAGTTTCCCTTGCAACTTCAAATAAAGACTCTGTAGCCCGGCTCCCGGTGTCCCTAAAAACTGATCTGTCCAACCGTTGAACTTATGCAGTGTCGCTAGTGGAGTGGCAAAGCCATAGGCTCCGTTGTCAGAACCCAAATTTTCATAGCCCAAGGTAAACTTGTGATCGGTATACCCCAACCCACCTTCCAACAACCAATAGGTAGCATCAAATTCGTTGCCGACAGTTTCGCTTTTTTGCGTCGCCAGCTCTGCTTGATAAAACAGTCGCACCGAATCCATTTTCTGGCTGCCGCTAAAGCGAATACCATAAGTATCCAGACTGTTATCAGTATCGTTATCTACTTCCAGTAAATATGCGTAGCCAGTTAAAGTACCGATATCGCTTTTGTAGCTGACATTGATCAGGTGATCTTCAGAATCAACATCAGCATCATCAGCGAAGATGCGGTTGCGTTGATTTATAAAATAGTAGCGCGCTGTCAGCTGTTTATTGAACTTGTGCACTAAACTGACGGCATCGAATGTTTGTCTGTCTTGACGCCAGCCTACATGTCCCACATGACGCTGATTATCCAACGCAATTACCTGTCGACCAAAACGCGCTGTGGTTTTCACATTTGAATACTGAACAAACGCCTGATCTATTTCCGTTGACTTAGGGTCAGCTATTACAGAATACACCCCGGTATTAAACCCAGAAGGTGGCACACTGTAATCATCGACACCCATTACCGATCGCACGTCTTCAGCTTCAACCAGGAAAGAGAAGCCATTGGTGGCAGCCGATTTATAAGTTAATCGGGTGCGCAGTGTTAAGGCATCAGCGTCTTCCAGGGCATTGTCTTGGTCCACTGTTTCATAGCGCAAGTTAAAATCGAGGGTGGTTCTACCATTTTTAATGGCTTTCGCTACAGAGTCCTCAGCTTGCACCTGACTGGCAGAAACCGCCAAGGCCACAGCTGATAGAGACAACCCCAGCTTTCGTTGCAGATTATTCATTGTGTGTGTCCAAGTTTTGTATTGTGTGCTCTTCTAATTTAGCGCCTTATAGGCCGCTGTCCATAAGTCTAACGACTAATATTCAAAAAAGCGCCAAAATTCTTGTGTTGATAATACAACAAATTGAGTAATATCTTGCACTTAATTCATTTCACTAGTGTTAATCTGATGCCAAAACTTCACCTTAAATCTATTTTTCTTATTTTTTCCCTTCTGATATTCAGCAGCCTTAGTTGGTCCAAAAGCTCGGTCTGGAAAGCCTCGAAAGGTGGCAATTCGATATATCTGGCAGGCACCATGCACATTCTGACAGACAAGGATTACCCCTTGCCTGAGCAATTTAATAAGGCTTTTCAGAAAGGCCAACTCATTGCGTTTGAGACAGATATGTCAGCATTGGCAACTATCGATTTCCAACGCAATTTTCTAAATGCCATGGCTTTGACCACTGACGAGCCAAGACTGAAGCAGCAACTCTCAACGGATACCTGGCAAGCCCTGGAGAAAAAACTAGGATCCCACGGTATCCAGATAGCGCAATTTAATGATTTCAAAGTCAGCATGGTGCTGTTAACCCTTGCTATCGCCGAATATCGCGCTCTGGGATTTACCGCACCTGGCGTTGATGCCACGTTTCATAAACAGGCAATGGAACAAAACAAAGCTATTGCCGCAATGGAAACACCGGAGGAACAAATTGACTTCCTCGCCAATATGAGCGACACCGATGCAGATCAACTGGTGCGCTACACATTAAAGGACCTGGCGGATATGCCGGAATATGTCAGTCAATTGAAGTCGGCCTGGCGCACTGGCAATCTGCCATTATTTACTAAAATCGGAATCGAGCCATTTAAAGATGAATATCCGCATATTTATCAGATTATTATCAAAGCGCGTAACGATAAATGGCTGGCAAAGATTGATGAATACATCCAAACGGAAGAAACCGAAAGTCTGTTTGTCGGCGCATTACACCTGGCGGGTCCCGATGGCCTGGTTACACAATTGCAAAAACAAGGCTACGAAGTACAACAGTTAGATTAAATCACGACTTTTAAGCCAGTATACGCCGGGAACGTAAGTTGATATGCTCTCGTTTTTTCAGAAACTCAGCAAAGGTTCATCTTTTTCATGTCTGTGTGTGACTCTCCCGGCCTGCTCCCCATTGAAGACGCGTTAGCGCATCAAACTGCTCAGATAAATCCTATTCAAGAAACTGAAGTGGTGAATTTGAAAGACGCAGCAGGACGTGTTGTTGCTGAAGATGTGATATCTGATGTTAACGTCCCCCCACATGACAACTCCGCCATGGACGGATATGCCCTTAGAGCTGAAGATGCAGAAAACTCTCTGGAAATTATCGGGCAATCACTGGCGGGAAACGCTTTTTCTGCACCGATATCTGAGGGTCAGGCGCTACGTATAATGACGGGTTCTCCCATACCTAAGGGCGCGGACACTGTCATTATGCAGGAGCAGACAGAAGTTACCGGCAGTGAAATGCGCTGTCTTAGCACACCCAAGCAAGATGCCAATATTCGGCGTAAAGGTGAAGATATTGAGCAAGGTAGCGTGGTAATAAATAAGGGAGTGAGACTCTCAGCCCCTCACCTTTCACTGTTAGCTTCCATCGGCAAAAGTAAAGTGCGTGTATTTCGCAAAATCAATGTTGCTGTGATGGCCACGGGAGACGAACTGGTTATACCCGGGACGGAGCTACAAAACGGACAAATTTATGAGAGTAACCGAATCGGGATTATTACCATTCTGCAAAAATTAGGGTGCAATGTCATTGATTTAGGGATCATCGCGGACGATCTCGACATCACCAGAGGTGCCTTTACCAAAGCGGCAAGCCAGTGTGACTGGATCATCTCTTCAGGCGGTGTTTCTGTCGGCGACGCAGACTTCGTTAAGCCGGTATTAGAAGAACTCGGTGAAATCAATTTTTGGAAAGTCGCTATTAAGCCCGGTAAACCCTACGCTTTTGGCAAATTAGGCAGCGTTTTTTTTAGCGGCTTACCCGGTAACCCGGTGTCGTCATTTGTCACTCTGCTACAGCTGGTTGTGCCTTGTTTGAAATACCTTTCAGGTGAAACGACAGTCCCTCCATTGTCGTTAAAAGCAAGATTAATGAAAGATATTAAACGCGCAGCCGGGCGTACAGAATACCTGCGAGCCAGAGCATGGCAAAATGAACAGGGCGAGCTGTGCGTGTTACCCCAAGCTAAGCAGGGTTCAGGTATTATGAACTCGTTTACTCAAGCCAACTGTTTTATTGTTGTAGCAGCAGATTGCGCCCAGCACAACAAAGAGACGATGGTGAATATTCAACTCTTTGACGAACTTTTAAAGTAACCTTGAAACTTAACGTATTTAAAACCGAAGCGCGGGCTATGTTAAAGCTCGCAGGTCCTCTTTTAGTTGCACAGTTAACTCAAATGCTGATGGGTGTATCCGATACCCTGATGGCAGGACGTTTGTCTTCTTCCGATATGGCCGCAGTCGCAATCGCGTCCAGCCTGTTTTTTCCGGTTATGATCCTGGTGCAAGGCATTATCATGGCCCTGCCCCCCATTGTCTCACGTTTACACGGAGCCAATAATCACGATCCCATCCCAGAAGCAGGACATCAAGCACTGTACATTGGCCTGGCATTAAGTCTGCTGGTTTTTATTGCTAGCTTTTACACCTATGAAATGTTTACCCCCTTTAATATGGCGGCTGACTTACAGCGTATTTCAGCTGATTATTTACAATATGTGTTCATCGCCTTCCCCGCCTTTTGCGTGTATCAGGTACTGCGCCAATACAGCGAAGGGTTATCCCATACTAAACCCAGTATGATCATTATGATTGTGGGCTTAATAGTGAATATTCCGGCAAATTACATATTTATTTACGGTGAGTTTGGTGTTCCGGCTTATGGGGGTGCAGGTTGCGGAATTGCAACAGCTATCGTGCTTGTGGCCATGATGACCTGTAACTGGTTGTACGTTAAAACTTCGAAAAAATTAGCCTTTGCGCCGTTTTTTAAGTATTCCAGTAAACCCAATATGCAAGGAATACTGGCCCACCTGAAAATTGGTTTGCCTATCGGTTTCGCATTGCTCTTTGAAGTTACTCTTTTCTCGGTGATTGCACTGTTACTCTCGCCATTGGGAGCCAAGATTGTTGCTTCACATCAAATTGCCTTAAATGTATCGGGAGTGCTGTTTATGGTGCCTTTGAGCATTGGCCTTGCCGTGACAATCCGTATTGGTTATTTATTAGGGGAAAAACGCGATAGTAGTGCCAAAGATGCCAGCTATACCGCCGTCGCCATGGGATTGAGCTTTGCATCAATTAACGCCCTGATTTCTGTATTGATGCGCTATCAACTAGCAGGGCTTTACAGCACAGAAGCCGACGTCATTAATATGGCAGCCGATTTATTGTTATTAGCCGCCATTTTTCAGTTTTCTGACGCGGTACAGGTGATTGGCGGCTGTATTCTGAGGGGCTATAAAGATACCAAAGCCATGCTGATCATTACCATTTGTTCTTACTGGGGTGTGGGCTTAACTCTCGGATATATGCTGGCAATGACGGACATCATTGTACCGGCGATGGCTGCCGCGGGATTTTGGATTGGGATAATCATGGGGTTAACGGTTGCGGCCATTTTATTGAGTTTACGGATCCGTTTTATTCAGAAGCACCTGCCACATGAGAGCAATACCAATATTTCACTATAGACCTTTGTATTATTGAGTAATTCTAAAGTAAGACTAGTATTGCTAAACAAGCACCTCTATCTGGTAGACAATTCAGGAGAACACAGATGACCACTACCAAAGCACTGCCTGTTAAATTTACTCAAAGCCTCACTTTCATACTGTTAACTTTACTCGTGCTCTTTAGCACTCAATCAATGGCCTCTCCCACAGCTGCTGAATATGGAACGGTACTAAACCTGGCTGGCAAGCAACGTATGCTATCGCAAAAGATGAGTAAAGAAGTGATGCTGGTAGCGCTTGAGGTCGACAAAGCTGCCAATATTGAGAATTTGAAAAATACCGCTGCGCTTTTCGATAAAACCTTAAAAGGTCTACGCAGCGGAGATGCTGGATTAGGTTTACCCGCAACTTCAGCTAAGCGTATTTTGCGTCAACTAGATAAAGTAGACGCAATTTGGGCTGACTTCTACCCCACCATTCAGACAATTGTAGCCAGTGGCACAGTTACCGCAGAGCAAGTGGCCACAATCGCTGAGAAAAACCTACCGTTGTTAAAGCAAATGAACAAAACCGTCGGCGCTTATGAAAAAGACGCGGCAAAAGGTGGCTTGTCTAAAGATCCGGGCCTCGCTGCAACATTAAACCTGTCGGGTAAACAACGCATGCTCACTCAAAAAATGAGTAAAGAATTTTTGATGATCGCTTACGGAATCGATGTAGACAACAACAAACTGAATTTACTGGAAACCTACACCTTATTTGACCGAACCCTGAAAGGACTTGTGAATGGTGATGCAGTCCTGGGCTTGCCCGGTACCAGCGATGCAGCAATTGTAACTCAACTCGAAGTGGTAGAGAATTTGTGGCAGGGATTCAAACCGCTCGTCACTACGGCTTCCGAAACAGCAACTACTAGCGTTAGCGGTGAACAAATAAACCAAGTCGCCAGTGCCAATCTACCTCTACTCGCGGAAATGAATAAAGCGGTGGGCATGTTTGAAGCCCAAGCGACAAAATAAACATCAAACTCAGTTAAAAGTTGGGCTTTCTAGACAGAAAGCCCGTATGTTCTTTTAATAGAATTTATGTTTGTGAAACTCTAGCCTGGAATATTTTATGGAATTCATCAATCAAATAGCTGCAAAATTAACAATAAAAACCAAGCTATTAGGTGTTGCAGCGATTATTTCTGCATCACTTATCGTAGTATTGGCGGTTTCGTGGTTTTCCTTTAATGGCTTACTCAGTGGCTTTAACAACGTTCAGCAACAAGCGGAACAAGGTGTCTCCGGCGCTCAAAACACCGAACAAACTATTGCAGAGGTGGATAAAAATCTCACGCAAATGTCGCAAGAAATGCAGGCCTTGGTGGCGGATATACAGCGCACCAATCAAAATGTGCAGATTCTGGAACGAAAGATAAAAGGCTTTGCCGCAGCTCAAGTGGAGATCATGGAAATTCTAGAGGATGTTTCAGCGGAAATGGAAGAAAGTGACGCCCTCTACGAAATTGAAGACCTCACCGATACGGTCAGCGACATAGAAGGTACCATACGCCGAGAGGGCTTGATTGGCCTGGCCAATACCGTTAAGGAAATGAACAGTTTCAGCCAGAATCTGGAACAAAAGGTTAAAGTACTCTCTGACCTGTCTACAGAATTACAACAAGGTAGTCAATTAGCCAGTAGTGTTGTTACCAGCAATGCTGAGATCAGCAATCAGGTTACCGGGTTTGGCAGCGACATTGAAACGTCTAGCAGTTCCCTTATCGCACTGCTTATTGCTGTCATTGTAGCAGTAGTTGTTATTTTACTGCTGTTAACCAATACCATCGTAGCGCCGCTTAACAAAGCCAGTATCGCAGCCGATAACATTGCTAATGGTGATTTAAACAGTGACATTCAGGTGTCCGGTCGAGATGAGGTCGCACAACTATTGGCCGCCATGGCGAAAATGCAAAACAACTTACGCCAGGTCATCGAAACTGATATCCAGAACCTGGTGAAAGCCACCAAACAAGGGGATTTAAGTCAACGGATCTCAGTACAAAACAAATCGGGTTGCTACAAAGACCTGTCCGAGGGCATCAATGATTTGGTGGATACCTCCAGCGCGATTCTGGGTGATACCAGCCGGGTTATCGGTGCCCTTGCTGAGGGTGATCTCAATCAAACCATTACCCGCAACTATCACGGTGAATTCCACAATTTAAAAGAAAACGCCAATGCCACCATCAACAAGCTTAAAACCGTGGTAGAAGGTGACATTCAGACTCTGGTAAACAAGGCTGAACAAGGTGATTTGAGCAGTCGCATTAAACTTGAAGACAAGCAAGGATTTTATAAAACTTTAAGTAGCGGCATCAACTCTGTCATACACAACAGTGAGGACATCATTTCAGAAACCTCCGTTATTTTTGGTGCCATGGCTAAAGGCGACCTCTCTGTGCGCATTGATAAGCCTTACAAAGGGTCCTTCCTGCAGCTGAAAAACGATGCTAATAACACCCTTAATAAACTTGAATCAGTGATTGAAGGCGATATTCAACATCTGGTCAGTGCAGCGCAAAAAGGCGACTTAAGCAACCGCATTCCACTTGATGACAAACAAGGCTTTTTCCTGTCTTTGAGTGAAGGTATCAACGACCTGGTTAATAGCAGTGAAAGCATTGTTAATGACACAGGTCGGGTTCTGAGCGCACTGGCTTCTGGAGATCTCAATCAGCAAATTAACGGAGAATATCAGGGGGCTTTTGATGCCCTAAAACAAGATGCCAATGCCACCACTAACAAACTCAAGAAAGTCATCGAGCAAGATATTCAGACTATCGTTAACCAGGCGAGAAACGGTAACCTTAGTGAAAGAATAGGTCTGCAGGATAAGGATGGTTTTTACGCCGAACTTTCCAATGGCATCAACGACATAGTTGCCACCAGTGACAGAGTGGTAAAAGACACGGTCAACGTCTTCTCTGCCCTTTCCCGAGGTGACCTCAGTCAAACCATCGAGCATGAATATCGCGGTGATTTTAATGTTCTGAAGCAGGATGCGAATGCCACGACAGAGAAACTCAAAACCGTGATAGAAGGCGATATTCAAAATATTGTTAGTGCTGCCAATGATGGTAACCTGGCAAATCGCATTAACCTGGACAATAAAACAGGCTTTTTCAAAACCCTCAGTCAGGGCATTAACCAATTAGTTGATGTCAACGATCGCATTATTAACGAATCAGCAGCGGTGGCTAAAGCCCTCGCGCAAGGTGATTTAAGCAAAAGCATACAGGGCGACTATCAAGGCCTGTTTAATGAGCTTAAGCAAGATATTAATCAGTCGGTGGCCAATATCAGTAATATCGTTGAAGAAATCCGTATCACTGCCACATCAGTCAGTAGCGGCGCCAATGAGATATCCAGCGGCAACAACGATTTAAGCGACCGTACACAGTCTCAAGCAGCCTCACTGGAAGAAACCAACGCCACCATGAAGGAATTAATGGAGCGTGTAGCTAACACTGCTAATGCTTCAAAGGATTCTGCTCAAATGGCACAAAACGCCACAAGCATCGCTGAGCAAGGCGGCAACGTCGTTACCAATGCGGTGCAAGCTATGCAGCAGATTGATGAATCCAGCCGTAAAATATCTGACATTATCGGTGTTATCGATGAAATCGCTTTTCAAACCAACTTACTGGCGCTAAATGCGGCGGTCGAGGCAGCGCGAGCCGGTGAATCCGGTCGTGGTTTTTCGGTCGTAGCCTCTGAAGTACGCAGTCTGGCGCAACGTTCGGCACAAGCAGCAAGAGAAATAAAAGGTCTGATTATTGAAAGTGGCAATAAGGTAGATGAAGGCTCGACCCTGGTGAATAAAGCCGGTGACACCTTAAAAGACATTGTAGAGTCTATTAGTTCCGTAAACGGTGCCATAACCGATATCAGTCAGGATGCAATGGATCAGCGCCACGGTATCGAGCAGATATTCCAGGCAATCAATGATATGGACGATGCCACCCAGCGCAATGCAGCCTTGGTGGAAGAAGTCAGTACCGCCAGTACCTCTTTAAATGAAACTGCCAATCAACTGTTGGGACTGGTGGCTACTTTTAAGATTACTGAAGAAGAAGTTTTACAAGCGTCAAATGACGAGGAAGATTTCTCTGAAGATGAAGACTGGAGTGCGCTGTAAGCGCACTCCACAAATATGCAGTGTGGTTACACTTGCATATACTTATTGACGGGTAAATCGCGAATTCGCTTACCGGATGCATGGTAAATGGCATTGGTTATGGCCGCTGCAACTGGCGGGGTCCCAGGCTCGCCTACCCCACCCGGCACTTCATCCGATTCCACTATATGAGTATAGATCTCCGGGCACTGATTGATTCTCAGTACGGGATAATCATGGTAGTTGGATTGTTGCACCTTGCCTTCTTTAAAACTGATCTCACCTAGCAAGGCTATCGACAATCCAAAAATCATAGAGCCCTCTTGTTGAGCTTTTACTCGGTCCGGATTCACCACTGTACCGGCATCAATAGTAGAGTGCATTTCTAGTACCGTTACCTTATTGTTTTTCACCCTGACTTTCGCGGCAACGGCGACATAACTGACAAAGCTGCGATGCACGCTAATACCCCAAGCTTCGTTTTCTGCCGTAGGCTTATCGGCGCCAGACTTTTTAATGACGTCATTCAAACAACGCTTCAAGCGTTTTGTGCTCACCGGATGGACTTCCAGAGGATCACCATAATTGGCATACTCAAAACCTTGATCTTTAGGATCGACATTCCGATCTGAGCCGATTAACTCCATCCACATTTCCTGTGTCGATTTTTTGGCCTCGACGGCCACCTCATCGACAAAGGAGCCAAGGGCAAAAGCATGTTGAATGTTACACACCGAACGCACCCAGCCAATCCGTGCATGAGCTGTAGCCTGATGAGATTCACAGGACAAATCAGCAAGTTCAAATGGCACATCGCCAAAGCCTAACGATAACTCCCAGGACTGAGGCTCATTGGTACTGCCACTAAAGGTCCAGCCAATGCTGGGATAGGCCGCTCGTTGGATCCAGCCATGAACTTTACCCTTTTCGTCGAGTCCGGCCTCAAAATGCTGGGCACTAATCGAATGGTAATAGCTGTTTTGGATATCATTCTCACGGCTCCAAACCACTTTAACTGGCTTTCCACTGTGCTTAGCAAGAATTGCGGCTTCCACGGAAAAATCCGGCTTAGATTTACGTCCAAAGCCCCCCCCCAACAGAGTCACATGCACTGTTACGTTTGCAGGTTCAATTCCCAATACTTGTGCAACAGTGTTTTGTGTCGCTTGCGGGGTTTGGGTACAGGCCCAAATTTCTACTGTGCCATCCTTAAATACTGCTGTCGCTGCCGGTGGCTCCATTGGAGCGTGAGCCAGATAGGGAACGGAATAGGCAGCGCTTACTTTACTCTTTGCTGATTCAATTTTTGCGTAGGCATCGCCAGCGCTTCTTTGTACTTTGCCTTTTGTTTTGACTCTTTCTTGTAATTGCGTGAGGAATGCTGCTGAATCATGAGTTTGGTTGTCATGCTCAGTCCAGGTTATGCCGAGCTTTTTAGCACCTTGCTGAGCAGCCCAGGTATTATTTGCTAAAACTGCCACCCCAGGCAAAGAGTTAAAGCCCACCGGAAAACTGCGTTCCGGCATCTGGAAGACATCCACGACACCTGAAGTTGCAAGCGCCGCGTCTTTATCCACTGAGGCAACGTTAGCGCCAATTACTGGCGCACGCACAATACTGGCATAGAGCATTCCCGGCAGTTGCACGTCTTGTCCAAACTCTGTGGCCCCGGTTTGAATGGCTTCCATATCCACCAGAGGAAGCCCTTTGCCAATATAGTTAAATTCACTCTTCTTTTTAAGTTTAAGTTGCGCGACATCAGGCGCAGTAAGCTGACTTGCCGCGCTAGCGACCTCGCCAAAACTCAGGGATTTGCCGGAGGTGTGCACCAGGCGATGTTGCTTTGCACTGACTTCGGACACCGGCACACCCCATTGGTTAGCGGCAGCTTGTTGTAGCATCGCCTTAGCTGAAGCCCCCATTTCCCGCATGGTTTGATAGAAATGTCGAATAGAGCGCGATCCATCTGTGTTTTGACTGCCGTAGCGCGCGTCTGCAAGCCCCTGTATGACATTAACCTGTTGCCAGTCGGCTTCCAGTTCATCAGCCAAAACCTGCGGTAACGAGGTGCGAATACCCTGCCCCATTTCTGATCGATGACAGACAATATTGACCGCACCAGACTCCTCAATGCTGACAAATAAATTCATCTTGCCATCGCCAGTTTCTGCTGCTTTCAGTGGCGACAGATTAGGTAAACTCACGCCCAGCACCAGCGCCGAAGAGGATATGCCAAAAGCCTTTAAAAAACCGCGACGACTGACATTTTGCAGGATAGCTACAGATTTTGCTTGTTGTAATTGTTCGATAAACATTACTTCACCTCCACAAATTTCGCCGCAGACTTGATGGCAGCCTTGATACGAGGATAAGTACCGCAACGACAGATGTTGCCCTGCATATAACTGTCGATTTGTGCATCATCAGGTGATGGATTCGATGCCAATAAGGCTGCTGCAGACATCATTTGCCCTGACTGACAATAACCACATTGAGGGACCTTGTGTTCAGCCCACGCTTGCTGAACAGGATGGCTGGCGTCTTTGCTTAGGCCTTCAATGGTGGTGATTGATTTACCAGCGACAACAGAGACAGGCGTTGCACAAGAGCGAACGGGCTGACCATCCATGTGTACGGTACAAGCGCCACAAACCCCCATGCCACAGCCATATTTGGTGCCTGTCATTTGCAATAGATCCCGGATCACCCACAATAGTGGCATGTCGGCTTCGGCATCCACCTCCGTGGATTTACCATTCAGGGTAAATGTAATCATGCTTTGTCCTTCTTAGTTTGTTGCCAGCGGCTCAAATCTTGTTGTGTATCGATATCAAATTCACCGTGCGCCATCGGCACACTGAGTACTCGTTGTGAAAAGTCGGGATGATTCAGGTACTGACCCGCACCTTTGTCTCCCCGCAGATTGCGCAATAAAGCATAGTCGCTTGCGGGAAAAATTGCAGGCACTGCGTTCTTACCCGCGTACTTTGCGCAAACAATTGTTTCCGGATGCATACGACTTTGCTGCACTAATAGATTGATATCTTGTAAATCGATATCAGGCTGATCTGCAAGCATAATCAAAATATGCGAGCGCTCTGCGAGCATTTCCACCCCGCCGCGAATACTCGCTGAAATTCCCTCGTACCAATTAGTAACTTCCAGTAATTCGACATTTTCTGGCACTGAGATCGCTGCACGGATGACATTCGCATTGGCCCCCAAGGTCACTAAACGATTATGGCACTCCAGGCGGGAAACAAGAGACAAAGAGTGTTGCAACATGTGTTTACCGTCCAGGGACGATAATTGCTTTATTCCGGCAAAGCGAGAACTCTCGCCAGCGGCTAACAAAAGCACGCCAAGCTGATATTTTTTATCTCTGTTCATCTGAGTATTTATGCCGGAATCTTGTTTGAAATGTGACTCAAGCTATTCCCGCTGGCACCTGATAATGTGGCATGTACCTCGCTCAACATACTCAAAGCGATAGATTCAGGTAACTCACCGCCCAAATCCAATCCCACCGGATTGTATAAGGGTAATTTGAGTTGTTCCGCAGTTATTCCAGCTTCGCTGTAAACCCGTTCCGTGCGATGATAAGGACCCAGCATACCTATGTAGCGAGCGTTACTGCCCTGACTGATACGCAGTGCCTGCGCGTCCATGGAGACATTGTGATTCATGATGATAATTGCCGAGCATTGCTTGAGTAGCTCAACATCCAGTTCGCTGAGTTTGTCCCGGATAATGACATCGACGTCTGCAAAAAAGCTCTCTTTGGCATACCCCAAGCGTTCATCAAACAGGGTAACATGCCAGCCCAACTGCTTTGCCATTTTTGCGAGTGGTATGGCGTCGATACCACCGCCAAAAATAGCGAGACGAACAACAGGGTGCTGAACACTCACAAAATACTTGTCTTGTGCAGTGGATAACATGGAACTCTCAAGACCATCAAATCCCGATGGAGGCTCTGACAGGCATTGATTTTCTGTTTCTGACTCAGAAATCAGTTGTACATAAAAGCAGGTTTGATTTTCCTGCAATCGACGGTGTAGAGTAAGTAACGACAAGTAGTCGTTTTGCGCAGTAACAGGTTGCAACAGAATGCGTACCATACCACCGCAACCTATTCCCAGTTGCCAGGCAATATCATCTTCGTCACGCATGTCATACTGAATAACATGGCTGGAACCATTATCCCAACACTTTCGGGCCTGGCGCATAATGTCTGCTTCCAGGCAACCACCACTGAGCAAACCAAAATATTGCCCTAAACTGTTGATAAACATGATTGCACCGGGTTTGCGATAACTGGAACCATCAGTTTCAATGATAGTGGCTAGCACCCAATCCAATTGCTCTTTTTGCGGCTCCCATTCATCCAATAATGAACTGAGGTGGTTAGTTTTTACAGCACTCATCTTTTAAGAAAATACACCCAAAATCTCCATTACCCTTGTTTTAGCAAATTGGACCGGCAATTAAAATTGCACCGAAATAATTGGCAACAAAATGAATAAAAAAGCATTAATTAAGTACCATTGTGCTCATCAAGACGAGTTTAGTTTGCTTCCACTAAGGCTTTTAAATTTTGCAGTCCAGCTTCAAAGTCTGGTCCGATCATGCTGTCCATCATAGCCGCAAAATAATGATTGATTGGATTTCCCCCAACATCACCAAAGTCGGCCCAAATCACTTCGGTCTGGTCTGACTTTTCCACTAGTGTTATCTCTCCAGTACTGCCCATATCAAAGTCTGGAAAATACAGTGTGTAAACCAGCTTTTCGTTGGGCGAAATACTTGTAATTGTCATCTCTCCAGAACCTTCAGATTCGCTTACCCAACTGGACTTATGACCGACAAATCCCTGTGGACCTGAATATGTAATTTGCATATTTGGATCGCGACTAAACCAAACACCCCACTCTCGCCATTGCTTAAGATCGGCGACATAAGGAAAGACCTTTTCAGCTGGCGCATTGATAGTGATCTTCCTCTGCACATGAAAATCAGATGGAAGTAAAAAGCCGATAATAACCAGCAAGAGTACAAAGCCAATAAGGCCTGAGGCCGCCACTTTTAAAACTTTCATTTACATATCCCCTTAAACTTTTTCTCAACCTATCTCGACATATCTATCAATGTGTAATGATTTCTTACAATAGATAGCCCTAATATGAGTGAAAATTCAACTAGAAGGTAGGTTTAGCAGTTAAACAGGTTTACAATTTATTTACCACATTGTTGTTGAGTTAGAGCCACACAAAGGTGTTAAGTAATAACACTAATACTTGGTGATATTCGCCAACATGTGGGAAGTGTTAATCGAAGGATTGAAAACCAAATTAGATAAACCCATGTTTTTATTGCACTTTTTCAAATGGCATGACGAATGCTATCGATTGGCAAGTTTTACAAATTGTTCAGTTTTATTTCAGGGGAAGACAAATGACACACAATAACAACTTAAAAACGCTTTTACTTGCCAGCAGTATCGCCGTGAGCACGGCATTTTTATCCGGTTGCGGTGACGCCGAAGCCACTAACAATGCCGAAGAAGCTGAAGAGATTGTCTCCATTCCAGTTGAAGTCGCTGATTTAACCATCGGCAGTATCTCTTCCAACTATGAAACGACCGCAGTATTAGAAGCTAAAGAAGAAGCTTTTGTGGTAGCGCGGGCATCGGGCATCATTGAACATATCTACGTAGAGGAAGGCGACTACGTGGAAAAAGGTCAGGAACTGGCAAAACTGGAGCAAGAACGTTATATCCTTAACCTGAATAGAGCCAAAGCCGACTTACGCGGTATTCAAAAAGAACTAGACAAAATCGATAAAGTTTACAATCAAAAACTTGTCAGTGATGACACCTATGACAAACTGACCGCGCAATATGAGTCAGCCAAAGCTACCCTTGAATTGGCTGAACTGGACCTGGCAGAAACCACTATCCGCGCGCCCATTGCAGGCTACATCGCAGAGCGAAATGCCAAAGTGGGTAACCTGACAGAATCCTTCCAACGGGAGCGTATGTTCCAAATCGTGCAACAAAAGCAGTTGTACGGTATTGTCCACTTGCCGGAAAAAGAATTGGCTCGGGTCCACAAAGATCAAAAAGCGACATTATCTGTCACCGCTTTGGGTGATAAAAATATCGATGCTTTTGTTGAGCGTATTAGCCCGGTAATCGATGCTGAAACTGGCACATTTAAAGTAACCTTACGGGTACCTAACGAAGAAAACTACCTCAAGGCGGGTATGTTTTCCAAAGTTAAACTGAACTACGACACCCACCAAAACGCGACTCTGTTGCCGCGCAAAGCCTTGCTGCACATTGATGACCAAATAAACGTATTTGTGGTGAAAGATGGCATTGCAACCAAGCTGCCAGTGAAAATTGGTTATCAAGAAGGTCAGTTTGTTGAAATTACTGAGGGCCTTGATGGTTCGGAAAAAGTCGTCATTACAGGTCATCATAACCTGAAAGACCAGGCCAACGTCGAAATCGTAAATAGCTAAGTTTTCCACACGAAGCGGAGAGTAAAATGAGTTTTATTGATGTGGCGGTAAAGCGCCCGGTTACCGTGTGGATGTTTACTTTTGCCATATTGCTGTTTGGCATGGTGTCTCTATCCAGATTGTCTATTAACTTACTGCCAGAGTTATCCTATCCCACCTTGACGATCCGCACCGATTACGAAGGTGCAGCGCCGGGGGAACTGGAACAATTAGTATCCAAACCTATCGAAGAAGCCATTGGCGTTGTAAAAGGTGTCAGAACGGTAAAGTCCACTTCTAAAGCAGGTCAATCAGATGTGCTGCTTGAATTTGAATGGGGTACAGATATGGATCTGGCTTCATTGGATGTACGTGAAAAGCTGGACATCCTGCAGTTACCATTGGATGTATCGAAACCCCTGCTCCTGCGTTTCAATCCTTCGCTAGATCCAGTTATGCGTTATGGCTTGGGCGGCGCTCTGCCCTCGCCTCAAAATGATAATGACGAAACCCAGCCCGCAAGCACAGCGCAAACCCAGTTAACCAGTCTTGATAGCGCTGGTATGAAGCGTCTTCGCACTTACGCGGAAGAGCAAATCAAACGCAAACTGGAGTCGGTTGAAGGCGTCGCTTCAGTAAAAGTTGGCGGCGGTCTGGAAAATGAAATCCAGGTATTGATCAATCAACAAAAAACCAGCCAGCTCAATATCACCATTAGCGACATCGTTACCCGATTGCAGCAGGAAAATGTCAACACCTCGGGTGGTCGAGTAGAAGACGGTTCACAAGAGTATCTGGTTCGAACCCTCAACCAATTCGAAACCCTGGATGAAATGCGCGATTTGTTTATTGCCACTCGCAATGGTCGTCACATTCGCTTAGGGGATATTGCAGAAATCAAGGACAGCCACAAAGAGCGCACCTCCATCACTCGCTTTGATGGCTTTGAAGGTGTAGAAATCGCCATTTACAAAGAAGGCGATGCAAACACGGTAGAGGTGGCTGAAAACGTTAAAAATCGTTTGCAGCGCATTCAAAACGAAATCCCCGAACAGTATAAAATGCAACTGGTTTACGACCAGTCCACCTTTATATCCAATGCCATTAATGAAGTTAAATCAGCGGGTATCGTAGGTGGCCTATTGGCCATGCTCATCTTGTACCTGTTCCTGAAAAATATCTGGCCCACTTTTATTATTTCGATATCCATTCCTGTTTCGATTATTGCCACCTTTAACCTGATGTATGGCAATGGCATTAGCCTGAATATCATGAGCCTGGGCGGCATCGCCTTGGCCATTGGTTTATTGGTAGATAACTCCATTGTAGTACTGGAAAACATCGACCGTAAAAAACAGCAAAATCCCGACTCCAAAACGGCTGCCGCAGAGGGAACCAAAGAAGTGTCTATGGCCATTGTTGCTTCAACGCTTACCACAATGGCGGTGTTTTTCCCGTTGGTATTTGTAGAAGGTATTGCGGGTCAATTATTCGGTGATCAAGCAATGACCGTTACTTTTGCCTTAGGTGCCTCACTTCTGGTGGCGTTAACCATCATCCCTATGATGGCCAGTAGAGCTAAAAAGAAAAATGAAGCAGACACCCTGGATTTGGGTCCCGATAAAACTAAATCACGCCCGGAAACGCGTTTAGGCAAAATCGGATATTACCTGGCACTACCTTTTAAATATCTACTAAGAGTTGTGTTTTATTATATTCCACTGGCCATTAGTAGCCTGATCGTAATACTGGTGAGAGTGCTTCGCAAAGCCTTTGGTTATGTGTTCAAACCCATTTTATGGGTATTTGATAAAGCCTACACGGCTATTTTCGCCTTCTATCAAAAACTATTAGATTTTGCCCTTGCCCAACGCGCTATCGTGATCACCGGTATTCTGGCAGTCTCATTAAGCTCAGTGGTATTAGTAAACAAGCTGGGTATTGAGCTGATACCGCCCATGGCACAAGGTGAGTTTGATGTAGAAGTGACTCTTCCGACTGGAGCCCGCCTGGAAACAACTGATCAGGTATTGAAAGACCTGGCAAACTACACTGAATCTCTGCCACACGTCGCTCGCACTTATTCCATTGCGGGCACAGGTAGCCTGATGAATGCCTCGCCCAGCCAAGGTGGCGACTATTGGGGTAAACTCAATGTAGTATTAAATCCGGGTTCCTTACCGCAGGACGAGCTGGCAACACAAGCTGCCATGCGTGAATACCTCAAATCCAAAGCTGGTGTCGCCAGTAAATTTGGTAAACCTGAACTATTCAGCTTCAGTACACCACTGGAAATTGAATTAGTGGGTTATGACCTGGGTATGCTGCGTCGCTATGGCGAACAAATTGTGGAAACTCTGGAAAGTAACGACCGCTTTGCCGACGTTAAATCCTCCTTGCAGTCAGGTAACCCTGAACTGAAAGTTCACTTCGATCACGCCAAACTAGCGCAGCTAGGTCTATCTTCGCCAGACGTGGCACAGCTGGTAGCCGCTAAGATTGGTGGTGAGGTTGCCAGTAAATACTCAATCAATGATCGCAAAGTAGATATCCTGGTACGTACCCAAGAAACACAACGAGATTCCGCCGCGGATGTGTCGCAAATCATTGTTAATCCCGGCGCATTGCGCCCTATTACCCTGGATACGGTTGCCAGCATCGAAACGTCCATTGGCCCTAGCGAAATTACCCGTGTAGGTCAGGAACGCGTGGCTATTATTTCGGCTAACCTTGCCTATGGCGACCTTGGCGAAGCGGTATCCGATGCCGAAAAACTGTTAGCAGGACTGAAATTGCCATTGAGCATGCAGGCTAAAGTATCTGGTCAAAATGAAGAAATGGAAGTCTCTTTCCAGTCACTTAAATTCGCCCTGGCACTGGCAATCTTCATGGTTTACCTGGTAATGGCATCGCAGTTTGAATCACTGCTGCATCCCTTCCTGATCTTATTCACCGTACCTCTCGCCTGTGCGGGTTCTATTTATGGCTTATACCTAACCGGCACTACCGTATCAGTAGTGGTGTTTATTGGTTTGATTATGCTGGCAGGTATTGTGGTAAACAACGCCATTGTCCTGGTGGATCGCATCAATCAATTGCGGGAACAAGGGGCACAGAAAATGGACGCGATAAAGGAGTCAGCATTAACTCGATTCCGCCCAATTCTAATGACCACGCTGACTACAACGCTGGGTTTATTGCCTATGATGTTGGGCTTCGGCGAAGGCGCAGAAATCCGTAAACCTATGGCCATCACGGTAATATTTGGCTTGATGTTTGCGACTTTATTAACGCTGTTTTTCATTCCCATCTTGTACAGTTTGTTCGACCGTAAAAAGTTTGCACAAGCAGCTGAAACTCAAGGTGCGGACATAAGTTCTGTCAACGGTAATGCAGGAGCTTAATGATGAATCAGGCACAGGAAAACAAATTTGAAGCCATGGGCGCAAGCCTGGCAAACTTTGCCTTGCGCCGCCCGGTAACAGTATGCATGTTCTTTGCCTCGATGCTACTGTTAGGACTTATCTCCAGTCGGCTGTTGCCGCTGGAGAAATTTCCCGGCATCGATATTCCGGAAATTTACATCAATATCCCCTATCGCGATGCGTCTCCGGCAGAAGTTGAAAAAATGATCACTCGGCCGGTAGAAGAAGCGCTGGCAACCATGTCTGGCATTCAGCGATTACGCTCATTCTCCAGAGAAAATGGCGCCGAGATTGGCATTGAGTTTAAATGGGATGAAAACATTAATGCTAAGAGTATTGAGGCCAGAGAAAAAATTGATGCTATACGTCACCTGCTGCCAGACGATGTGGAGCGTATTCTGGTGTATCAATTTAATACCAATGATTTACCTATTTTTCAGCTACGGGTTTCAAGTGAACGAGACCTGTCCAATGCCTACGATTTACTGGAGCGCAACCTGAAACAACCCATCGAACGGGTGGAAGGGGTTTCCCGAGTTGAGCTTTACGGCGTACTGAAAAAGGAAATTGCCATCCGGGTTGATCAGGAAAGAATGGCGGCATTGCACGTTAATGTTGTGGATTTAGTCAATGCCTTACAGGCAGCAAACTTTTCCATGAGTGCCGGACATATTTACGAGAATGAGGAAAAGATTTCCGTAACGCCACAGGGCGAATATCGCAGTATGCAAGAAATTGAAGAACTGTATATTGCCAAAGGCATACAACTCAAAGATATTGCCGACGTACAATACGAGACTCCAAGACGTTCTGAAGGTCGTCACCTGGATCAGACTTATGCTGTTGGCTTTAACATCTTTCGCGAGTCAGGCTCAAACCTTGTAGAGGTATCAGAACGCGTCTGGAAAGTGATCGATGAAGCCAATGAAAACCCAGCTTTTAACGGAATCAACCTGCTAATTTTTGATGACGAAGCGGAATCCGTAACCTCGTCACTTTCAGATTTAGTGGATGCCGGCTTATTGGGAGCGCTTTTATCGGTATTGGTGCTTTACGCCTTTTTACGTCGCTTTACCACCACCCTGATTGTTGTGCTATCCGTTCCCTTCTCCTTATGTATTACCTTGGGCTTTATGTTCTTCTTTGGCTACAGCATCAACATTCTGTCTTTGATGGGGTTAATGCTCGCGGTAGGTATGTTGGTAGATAACGCGGTTGTAGTAACTGAGAGTATTGAGCAAGAAAAGGCTCACACCAAAGACATGATTGCCGCCACCAAAGCAGGTGTTTCAAAAGTTAGCTTGGCGGTAATCGCCGGTACAGCCACCACCGCGATTGTTTTTCTGCCAAACATCATTGGGAAAAAGGTCAGTTTGACCATCTTCCTGGAGCACGTGGCAATTTCTATTTGTATTTCCTTATTCGCTTCACTGTTGATTGCGCAAACGCTGATCCCCCTATTGGCCACCAAAATCAAGCATAAACCTCGCGCACAAGACAGTAAGCCGAACAGACTAAAACAGCGTTACGAGCGCATGTTGAAATGGACCTTATCCCACCAGGGTTGGAGCGCCATCATTGGTGTTTTGATGGTAGTCAGCACCGTGTTTGTTGCTCAAATGGTACCCGACAATGAGCAAGGCATGGATAACCGCAACCGACTATGGTTGAACTACAATGTCAACGGCAACTACACTCTGGATGAAGTAGAAAAAACCGTAACACGACTAGAAAATTTCTTGTACGACAATCAGGAAAAGTTCTTCATTAAGTCGATATACAGCTATTACACCCCGGGATTCGCAGTTTCTGGCATTACGCTGCAAGACGAACTGCCTATCAAGAAAAAAGAAATTCAAGAAATGATCCGCGAAGCACTACCTAAGTTTGCCCGTGCAGAGCCAAGCTTCCGCTGGAGCGATGGCGGCGGCGGCGGTGTGCGGTTAACCCTGTTAGGCCCTTCTTCGGAAAGCTTGCTGCGCATCGCAGATCAGGTGGTGCCGGTGCTGGCCAATATCGACGGACTGGCAGATGTAAAAACCGAAATTGATGATAATCAGCGGGAATTGCAAATTCATGTGGACCGCCAAAAGGCATACCGATTTGGACTAAACTCCCAGGACATCAGTAACATTGTGGCAACGGCGTTACGGGGTAACAATTTGCGTACCTTCCGTCATGGCAACAATGGAGAAGTGGATATCCGCTTGATGTTCGACGAGGCTTTACAACATTCAATTGAAGAGCTTAAGTCTCTGCCTGTGGCGAGAGACGGTAATAAAACAGTCACCTTAGACATGGTTGCCGATTTAAAGATTACCAGTCGACTGTCGCAAATTAATCGCTATTACCGCCAAACTGCCATTGCTATCGGTGCCAACATGGAAGAAGACATGACCTTGGATGTTGCGCGTGAAAAGATTGAAAAAATCATGGGCAACCTGGAGCTCCCCACGGGATATAGCTGGTCATTAGATGGCAGTTTTCGTCAACAGCGGGAGGATGAGGCCATTATGCAAACTAACATGTTGCTGGCCATTGCCATGATTTATATCGTGATGGCCGCATTGTTTGAATCATTGCTGCTACCAACCGCCGTTATCACCTCACTACTTTTCTCCTTTACCGGAGTGTTCTGGACCTTTGCCATCACAGGTACTCCTATGTCCATAATGGGCATGATCGGCATGCTGATATTGATGGGCATTGTGGTGAATAACGGTATTGTGTTAGTGGACAGGATCAATCAATTAGTCAACGAAGGCCACAAGGTTCACGATGCCATCATGGAAGGTTGTCTTACCCGAGTAAGACCGGTATTGATGACCGTCGCCACTACCGTTTTGGGACTATTGCCACTGGCACTGGGCGACACCAACGTGGGAGGAGATGGTCCGCCCTATGCCCCAATGGCAATTGCCATTATTGGTGGTTTGATCTTTTCTACAGTGACCAGTTTGTTTCTGGTACCCCTGGCCTACTTGTTACTGCTCAAATTGCGTCGTAAAACTCGCAATATGATCAACGATAGTAAGCTGTTGGTTTCAAAAATGATTAAAGAAGCCTGATTTAGTCCACTACCCGGCCCGTCTCTTGACGGGGCGGGTGTTTATCTCCCCCCTCAGAAACACACCAAATAAGTACCCAACAGCGACACATTTGAGCAAAATAACCACTCATCAAGCGAAATAGTGTTGCGGCCTTTTTAATTTTATTGGCTACTTGTAAACTTGGCGTAAGATGTCAATAAAGTGACCAACTCCAGGGTTATAGCAATTCGTATTATGCCCTCTTCTATTTGAGTAATACTGAGATACCAGCATGGCAGTTCGATTTTTTCATTGGTTAGATGAATCCATTTCCCGAAAGATAGGTGGCCTATCCACGGTGCTATTGACCTTTATCCTGGCACTAGTGTTGTACTCCATTGTGCAGTTGCGAGAAATTAGTCAGGAAATAAGAGAGCTGGCTCAAATAGACGTGCCGATATCCGAACTTGCTGCAGAAATAGAAGTACTGCAGCTGGAACAACATATCTTGATGGAGCGCTTGCATTATGAATTGCGTCTGTCTGAAAAGAAAAACTTTCAATCTCAAACACTCATGCAAGAAAAGTTTGCAGATTATTCAGTGCGTCTGAAAGACAGTATCCATGCGCTTACCAAACTCATTAAAGATGGGTTGCAACAGGGTAAAATAGTTAAAGAAGTTCCGGCCCATCAAGCCGTTATTGCTGCTTTTGCTCAATTTGAGACAGCCCGAGATGAGTTTCACCACAACGCCAGCAAAATACTACAGAGCGACGCTCATTTGGTAACTGAACAAGCATGGCAAGAATTAGAGACACAGGATCAAACCTTAGACCAGCTCTCCCTCAAAGTACTTCGAGAAATAGAATCTATTACCACCGACATCACCACTCAGGCCGAAGAGCACGAAAGGCGCTTTTATTATGTGAATACCGGTCTTGGTATTAGTGCCTTTATTATCGGTATCAATGTAACGTTGCTGATTATCATCTCGTTTCGTCGTCGTATGCGTCATATCAACAGCCAGATCGACAATTTATATCAATCCATTTCCGGTAAACAGGATGCCATCAACACTGATGAACTGAGTCCTCAAGGTCGCGATGAATTGGCCAAACTAGCCAAGGATATTAATCGCCTGATGAGCCAGTATTCCGAAGCTGTAGTGCATCGAGACGGGATTGAAGAAGCCTTGATACGTCAGGCCACCACCGACAACCTGACTGGCGCCCATAATCGCTATAAATGGGATGAAGCGGCAAAAGGGTTACTGGCGAAGTCTAAAAGTGGCATTACTTCCAGCATCATTTTATTGGACATAGATAACTTCAAAAATATCAATGACCAGCATGGTCACAATGTTGGTGATAAAGTACTGCAAATCTTAGTGAACGATATCAATGAACTAATACGCCAGAGTGACCTGGTGTTTCGCATGGGTGGCGAGGAGTTCACCATCTTATTACAGGCCTGCGATTTGCAAAAAGCCGCTGCTATAGCCGAGAATATTCGTGCCGAGTTGCAGGTGGCACCACGAAGCGATATTCCTCAATTTACTGCAAGTTTTGGCGTCACTGAACTACATAGCCATGACACATTAGAGTCCTTACTGGAAAGAGCAGACAAAGCCCTTTATCAAGCCAAAGCACAGGGAAAAAATCAGGTCTGTATCGCATCGAACGATTGAACCAAAGCACTACATTTAAAAGGAAGTGAAACTATGGCAAAGATACTAATCGAGCGGGGACCGGGTTTTGCCGACCGTTTCAGAGACTATGAAGTGATCTGCGACGGGGAACTACTTGGCAAAATTGCCAATGGCGAAACAGGCGAATTTGAAGTGTCACCGGGAAAGCATGAAGTTTTTCTGAGCATAGACTGGTGCCGCTCCAATAGCGTTTCAATTGATGTCTCTGAAGAACATCCCAATACAGTACTCCAGTGCGGCTCGAATCTACGAGGCTTAAAATTGCTATTGGCCGCGCTTTACATTACTGTTTGGCGTGATGACTATCTTTGGTTAAAACTCAATTAATCAAAACAATAGCCCCTCTTTTTGGGGAAGGTTAGCTTTATGGAGGAAGCGAATCATGACACTTTACCCTTATTCAAAAATCACCACAGAAAAATTAGGCTTACTGTTGTTTGCTGCCAGGGCCATCACTTTAATGGGCTTTTTAGCCTTTGCCATTGCTTTCATATTGGTATCTTTAATGTTAATTTCCTTCGGTCACATCAGCATACCAGACGATTTTTATCGCCGCGGAGACTATACTGGTTTAAGCGCCATGTTTATTTTGGCTGTGGGTTTTGGCTGCTTCATCGTTTGCTCGTTAGTAGGAGGGATCGCAGCTGCGTTGGTGGCGATTGAATCTAACTTGAACACTTCCAACGGCACATAACGGACCATTAAATGGATAGCAGTTTTACTCTAACTGACATTACCGAGTTTACCCGTTACTACCTGGCAATATTCTATTCCTTGGTTGCCGCGTTTTATACCTTGAGAATTGTGCTTCTGAAACGCTCAACGTCTAAGGAAGTAGTATTTCCCGGGCGCCCTTATTGCAACGATTGGTGGAATCATCTGGCTTTTCGCATTTTCAGAGTCACCATCTGGTGGGTTTGTCTGGCACGATTATTTTATCCTCAACTCGATTATTATCTTGGACTGTTCTACGATTTTCAGCACCCAATAGTGATCATCGCAGGTGTTGTCCTGTTAACTTCTGGCTTTTTCATGACAATCCTTATTCATTTTGCCATGGGAGCGGCCTGGCGCTCTGGCATTGATCCAAATACGCCGACAAAACTGATCACTTCAGGCGTTTACCAATACAGTCGCAATCCCATGTTTGTGTTTGTCGCGGTGGCACAATGGGGATTCTTCCTTGCCCTTCCCTCGTGTTTTTCATTGCTTTGTTTGGTTATAGGGCACCTTGCTTTGTACCGACAGGTTAGAGAAGAAGAAAAACACTTATCAAATTTGTTCCCACAAGAATTTATTGCTTACACACAAAGGGTAAGGCGCTGGGTCTGAGCAAAGTCCTGATAGCACCTCCCCTAATCCCAAACTATCCGTACCTGAAGGGTTCGTCAATAAGGCAGCTGGCTCATAATGCAAAGTGCAACTATGCTTAAAACACTATAAAAAGTATGGAAAATATCTGAAAACACAGTGAAAACGTTAAATTACGCCACGATTATCGAACAACCTCCTGCTATTGTTTTTGCCGTAATGACCGATAAAGCAATCTACCCCGGTTGGGCCAAAGCTTGGGGCGAAGGCATGACATATACTGGAGAGTGGCAATTAGGGGCCCATCTATCCTTTTTAGATGAACAGCGCGGTGGTACCAAAGTGGTTATTGAAGAACTCGTGCCGGACAAAGTTATCAAATGTCGACATATCGCCATGGTCAGTCCTGATAACATCGAGATCCAGGTAATGGACGATATCATGCGAAAATGGATTGGTACGCAAGAGAACTATTATTTTAATGAGCATGGACAAAATGCAACGCGACTGGAAATAGAGATGGTCACCGATGAAATGTTTGAGGGTATGATGGCCAATTGGACGATTGCGTTGCAATTGCTTAAAAACCTATGTGAATCAGGGACTCAGTCCTGCTAAACCTCAATTCAGTACTCTTTCCATAAATACACTGTTTGGATCATTTCCGTAATCAGCAAAAGGACCGCGTACGCTAAACCCATAACGACCGTAAAGACTTCTGGCAGGCTCAAAGAAAGGTTCAGCCCCTGTTTCCAATCGCAACATCTGATAGCCCCGTTGCCGGGCGACAGCGATAACATGTTCCAGCAATACCTTACCAACTCCCTGTCCTCTACTGGCGTTTGACGTGCGCATGGATTTAATTTCTGCCCAATGACTATCATGCTCTTTTAGGGCCACGCAGCCTAAGGCCTTATCCCCTTGCCAAACCGACCAGAAAGAGATGTCTGGTTGCCTTAAGGCAGCCAAATCCAAGGTGTGTACACTTTCAGGTGGTGAAGTGGCGTACATATCAGCGATATGCTCCTCCAATAATGCAATAACCTGCGGCTCTTTTACATCGTCCAGACGAATATCCAACATTGCCATTCCTTTTTAATTTCGAGCAAAGCTTAAGCGATAATTTTACGATACATTTGCACTGTTTTTCCTTCCGGGTGTAAAACAGTTTCAATGGCTTCAAAACCACAACTAAGGTGAAATTGATGGGATGCCGGATTGGGGGGCTCTTGATTCACTTCACAACAAAGGGATTCAATACCGTTGTCGCGGCAAAATGCTTCAGCCTTTTGGTAAAGCGCTTTACCTATACCTTGCCCTTTGTAGATTGGGCTAACGAATATACGATCGATATATAGGAAATTAGTGTAACGATCACAAAACCAATTGAAATTAAATCCGTGGTTATCGGCCCCTTTCATAAAGCCCATTATCAAGCCAGATATCGCGTATTCATCCGTGCAAACTTGTACAAATGCAGCCTCGTTACACAAAAAAGATAAGGTATTGAGATCCAGCTCATTAACGTGAGGCACTTCTCGATTATTGAGGCGTAATAGTTCTGGTAAATAGCTTGTTTCTAACTGGTTAAAACTGAGTCCCTGCATCTCTCCACCCGAATTTTAATTGTTGAAGACAGGCATTACCTGAACCTCAAAGACATCCAACATTGCAACTCCATTATTCTTGTAAACGCTATACAAAACAAGCAAAAAAGCGCTTTATAAGGTAACAAACTGTCAGCTCCATTATCCACATAACCCCCTGTTTTTCGGTAATAAAAACAATTTGTTACTGGATTTCAAAAAATTAATTCCCAGCACACTTAAACCATTTGTTCACTCATCACGACTTAGCCTGTGATTGTTCAGTTTTAATTCATTTTTGTTGTGGGGAAAATCAATGAAGATTAGCGATACCAGCGGCCAGGATGTCGTTATAGCGCCAAAGTCAAAGAAGACTGTTTGGTTGAAATCCGGTGTAGCAGCTATTGTTGTCATCGCAGTGATAGGCGCAATTGCACCTTCATATAGTGATTGGGCTAACTCTGACACCTCAATCTCCCGAGAACGGTTAAGACTGGCAAAAGTGACTCGTGGTGACTTTGTCAGAGACCTGTCAGTGCAAGGGCGAGTAGTCGCGGCTGTCAGTCCAAAACTTTACAGCCCGGCACAGGGTACCATTACGTTTCAGGTTGACGCGGGCGATTCAGTCACCCAAAACCAGGTACTTGCCAGTATCGACAGTCCAGAACTAACCAACGAGTTACAGCAAGAAGAGGCAACCTTGCAACGCCTGCAAATAGAATTAGATCGCAAAAAGATACAAGCCAAACAACAAGCGTTAAACAACCAAAAATCCATTGACCAAGCGCTGGTGGCACTCACCGCCGCAGACAGAGAAAAACGTCGTGCTGACAAAGCGATAAAAAGTAACAGTATCAGTGCCATTGATTTTGAAAAGGCCCAAGATGATCTGGAAAATGCGCGGCTTGAACACAAACACGCCGTTGAAGATGCACAACTGGCGATTGAGTCCTTCGAGTTTGAATTAAAAACCAACCAATTACAGGTAGATCGTCAGGCGCTACTGGTGGCCGATTTACAGCGCAAAGTACAGGAACTCACAGTTCGCTCACCGGTGAGTGGCATTGTGGGTAATCTCGCCGTTGAGCAAAAAAATCAGGTGGCACAGAACCAAGCTATTTTATCGGTGGTGGACTTAAGTGAATTTGAAGTGGAACTGCAAATTCCAGAAAGCTACGCCGACGACCTGGCTATTGGAATGGATGCAGAAATTCAGTTTAACGGCGAGGCGCACTCTGCAGTTCTGGTCACGATTTCCCCCGAAATCCAGAACAATCAGGTGACCGGTAGAGTGCGTTTCGCCAACTCCGCAGAACTTGGCCTGCGCCAAAACCAGCGTCTGACTACGCGAATTCTAATGGAAAACAAAGCCGACGTATTGATGGTACAGCGAGGCCAATTCTTGGAAAGCGCTGGAGGCAAAGTGGCCTATGTAGTCCAGGAAAATCGCGCGGTTCGCACCGCCATCAATACCGGTGCTCGCAGCCTGGGCTCGGTGGAAATACTTTCAGGCTTATCCATTGGTGATGAAATTATCATCTCCAGCACAGAGGCGTTTGCCAGCGCCGAAACCGTTTTACTTACACAATAATTGGGGGAAGCTCAAATGTTAAAAATGGAAAATATTTCAAAAGTCTATCGCACCGACATGGTAGAAACCCATGCCCTTAAGGAGTTCAATCTGGAAGTCAACGAAGGAGACTTTGTCGCGGTAACAGGCCCTTCAGGCTCGGGAAAAACCACCTTCTTGAATATCGCAGGTTTATTGGAAACCTATTCTGGTGGCCGTTATTTTCTTGATGGCAAAGATATTTCAGGCATCAGCGACACCGCCAGAAGTCGCGTTAGAAATGAAAAAATCGGCTTTATTTTTCAGGGTTTTAACCTGATCCCCGATCTCAATTTATTTGACAACGTTGATGTGCCTCTGCGCTATCGCGGGTTCAGCAGTAAGGAGCGCAAAGAGCGCATTGAGCACAGTCTGGATATCGTGGGTTTAGCTAACCGTATGAAACACTTGCCAGCACAATTATCTGGCGGCCAGCAACAACGGGTCGCTATCGCACGCGCCCTGGCGGGTTCGCCCCGATTTCTTTTGGCTGACGAACCCACCGGTAACCTCGACAGTAAAATGGCCAGCAGCGTGATGGAACTATTGCAAGATATCAACGCCAAAGGCACCACGATAGTGATGGTTACCCACGATCCTGGCCTGGCGGCACAAGCGAAACGCAATATTTACGTTCGAGATGGCAAAGTTAGCGAGTTGCACGAAGTTTCAACGCAGCCAGCCAAAGAAGTCGTCAACGCCTGAGGATTGTCATCATGATGAGTTACTACTTTCGTCTGGCGCTGATTAGCATGCGCCGTAACCCTGTGCTCAGTACTTTAATTGTACTGGCAATCGCTTTGGGCATTGGCGCCTGCATGACCACCATTACGGTCAACTATCTGATGTCTAACAACCCGATAAAACACAAAAGCGATGTATTATTCCACGTGCAATTAGATAACTGGGGACCCTATGAGGCAGCAGTTGATCCTAACGACCCTCCCTTTCAAATGACCTGGACAGATGTCAACAATTTGCAAAAAGCAGAGCGCGCCTCTCGTCAAGCGGCTATGGCGAAATCTGGTGGCGTTGTAGTCCCAGCTGACACCAATATCAAACCTTTTCAAGCCGGTTATCGCCTTACGTATGGCGATTTTTTCGCGATGTTTGATGTGCCATTTTTATATGGCTCAGGTTGGGATTCAGAGGCCGACAGCAATGGCAGACACGTTGTGGTATTAACCAAAGAAATTAACGAGACCCTGTTCGGTGGTAAAAATTCAGTGGGCGAGGCCGTGACCTTATCCGGTGAGATATTTACGGTTGTAGGGGTAATCGATGAATGGCATCCCATTCCTAAGTTCTACGATCTGAACAATGATAATTTTGGTCGTCCCTCTGAACTGTTCATGCCCTTGGCACTAAAACTCAGTATGAAACTGCCCAGCTGGGGTAATGTAAATTGCTGGAAATCTCCCGATGAAGATGGCTTCGAAGGATTTCTGAACTCAGAATGCGTTAATTTCCAGTTTTGGGTGGAGTTAAACAACCCTGGAGAAAGAGCCGACTACGCGCAGTTCCTGGATAACTATGTTAATGAACAAAAAACGTTTGGTCGCTTCCCTCGCCCACTTAACAACCGCTTGAACAACGTCCGGGAATGGCTTGAATACAATGAGGTAGTGGCAGATGACGCACAGATCATGATGTGGTTATCGCTGATGTTCTTGGTAGTGTGCCTGCTCAATACCATTGGTTTGATGCTGTCTAAATTCATGGGCAAGTCCGGTGAAATAGGTCTACGCAGAGCAGTAGGTGCCACCAAAAAAGATTTGTTTATTCAACATACCGTTGAAACCGCCTGCATTGGCATCGCCGGGGGGCTTGTGGGCCTTGGATTATCCTTCTTTGGACTGCAGGGGCTCAGAGCTTTGTACGGCGAATTTGCAGACAAGCTTACCAGTATTGATATGAACATGGCGATATTGGCTATCCTGCTCTCTTTGGTGGCCACCATCATTGCAGGTCTCTATCCCACCTGGCGAGCTTGCTCTATTGCGCCTGCCAGCCAACTGAAAAGCCAATAAGGAGATCACTATGTTTGCCTCTTTAGAAATCGGACCTATTTTCCGCACTTTACTGCGCAACAAAATGGGGGCACTGCTCATTGCCCTGCAAATTGCGGTTACCATGACGATTGTGGTGAATGCCATTTTTATCATTGATGAGCGCGAAGCCTTAATGGCACGTGTCAGCGGTGTTGACGAGTTCAATAGTTTTAGCGTCAGCAGCAATGGTTTTGCCGAAGATTTTGACAATCAAAATACCATTCAGGAAGACCTGCGCGAGATACGTGCCCTGCCCTCAGTGTTGAATGTGACTACCATTAACGCCATTCCCATTAGCGGAGGTGGCTGGTCGATGAGTTTACAGGTGGAGTCCGGAGAAGACAAAGATGACATATCCACAGCAGTTTATATGGTGGACGAGCACGGCATTGAAACCTTGGATGTTGCGCTGCTGGCAGGCCAAAATTTCAGCTATGAGGAAATGCGCTTTCGCGATGGTACAGAGGATGGTTGGCCACAAAACATCATTATAACGGAAGCCTTGCTTCAGGATTTGTTTCCGGATACGGCACCTGGCGACGCTATTGGTAAAACCGTTTATATTGATCGCAATGAACCCATGCAAATCATCGGGGTTATCGATACCCTTCAGGCACCTTGGATTGGCTGGGATCAACTGGAAAACGCTATGTTGTCGCCTGAATACATTGCTTTTAATAACTCAACTCGCTATTTCGTTCGCGCTCAGAACGGCATGCGGGATCAAGCCATGCGCGATGTAGAAGAATACCTTGCCCAGCGCAGCAGTGAACGCCTAGTGAGGGGCATGGAGTCTTTTCAGGAAGTACGGGAAAACAGTTACGGCTTTCACGCTGCTATGATCAAAATCTTAACTGTGGTCATGGTAACCCTGGTGATTATCACTGGAATGGGCATCGTAGGCCTTGCTAGCTTTAACGTGAACAGACGTAAAAAGCAAATTGGTACTCGTCGTGCCTTAGGCGCCACACAATGGCAGATTGTGCGTTACTTCATGCTGGAAAACTTTGTTATTACCAGTATTGGTGTTGCAACCGGCGCAGCCCTTAGCATTGGTTTAAATATCCTGTTAGTGAACTTTTTTGAACTCAATCGCATTACTTGGCACTACATCCCTATTGGCATGCTTTGTTTGTGGAGTTTAGGGCAGCTGGCAGTGTATGGACCCGCTCGCAAAGCGGCAAATATCCCGCCGGCAATGGCTACCCGCACGGTTTAAAAGCAAGTTATAAAACCTCTGAGGGGTCCTCGCCCCTCTTTCATCTACCCTAAAAGATCCCCCATCTATACATGTAGCATTGAATTCATACTAAAGCAGTATGTTAATTTCACTGGAAAAAAACGATACTGACTCCATATTGTTCGTCTAAAATAAAACAGTACATTGTTGCTGACACCTTCTCTGCTTAAGGAATCTAATTACATGTCAAAATCAACGCCTTTATTGTTATTGTTGCTCATTAGCTTTATCGCCGGAGCGCAAGATAAAAAAGACGTGCCGCCTCCCCTTGATCCGGCTTATATGGGTAGCCACGACATGGTGCTTGTGAGCATGGGCACAACTCTGTTTGCTTACCCAATGCCTGGCTATGAAAAACCCGATAATCAACAGATCATATACAAAGTCAGTACTAAAACTCCTTCCATCCGATTCCTGATCCGTGATGCCGATCTGGTGACGGCACGCTCGCAACCCTTTAACTTGCAGAGATTAATCAGGGGAGAACAAATGGAAGTGGTTATGGATATTTATATGGGACACTTTGATCGCGGCGGCATGAAACTGCACGAAAAAGCGGTGATATCATTTGATGAATTAAAGTATTTGCGTACTTTTGAAGACATTCAACCGTCAAGCATCCGGCAGGTATACGACAAAGTTAAAGTGGGCAGCAATGAGTTTATTTTGGTGCATAGACTGCAAGAAAAACCCACCTACGATAACCTGATCCTGTTCGATGATATGGTGAGCTGTATTACCGAATTCTCAACCCCCTCTCCGGTGCCCACTATTCCACAATTGTTTAGTCGCTTGACCTTGTGCGGCCCGATGAAACCATTGTATTACGAAACGGAATATTTCCAATAAATTACACCCATTTGTCAAAGGCCAGCATCGCTGGCCTTTTTTGTTTGCGTTGCCGATTCAAATATTACTGTTTGGTTAAACTTTTGGTTATTAACACTTTTTTTGCTCGCCAGCTGTTGAGGTCAGACCAGTTACATGATTTACTATTTAGCGGAAATCACCCTACACAATCAAAAAACTTGCAAATTAAAGGACAAACACGATGAGAGATAATATTCGCATCCCGCGCAGCAAAGAGAACGATTACACGCCAGAAATGGCGACTGAGCGTCGTAAGTTTATCGAAGCTAAAACGGGTGAACCTATGACTCTGACAGGTCAATACACCATTGATACCGGAGTACTGCCGGGCAATATCGAGAATTTTATCGGTATTTGCCAGATGCCCGTTGGCGTTGCCGGTCCCTTGCGCATCAATGGTGAAGATGCCCAAGGTGATTTTTATATTCCTCTTGCGACGACTGAAGGAACCTTGGTAGCCAGTTATTCTCGAGGCATGCGGGTGATCACGGAAAGTGGTGGGGTAACCACAACAGTGGTAGAGCAGTACATGCAGCGTGCTCCTGCCTTTTTATTTGACAACGCGCGCGAAGCTCGTGCGTTTGGCGAATGGATCAAAGAGAACTTTGATAACATCAAAGCCGCAGCTGAGAGCACCACGAGTGTCGGCAAATTAAAGCATATCCATCAGTGGTCAGTTGCCAAATCTCGTTATTTACGGTTCAACTACACAACCGGAGATGCCGCCGGACAAAACATGGTGGGTAAAGCGACACTTATGGCCTGCGAATGGATAAAACGCAATTACCCAGGCGGCGCCAACTACCTATTATCCGGTAATATGGATACCGATAAGAAGCATTCTCATCTCAATATGCTGCATTCTCGTGGCAAGCGAGTCATTGCAGAATTAACGGTGAAAAAAGAAGTGCTAAAAGCCATCATGGGTGTGGATACTAAGATGCTGGCTAAGGCGACAGTACTGGCCAATACTGGCGCCTTGATGGCAGGTGCGGCATACAATGGTCCACATGCCGCAAACGGTATAGCCTCTTTATTCATAGCCACAGGACAGGATGAAGCCAACGTTGTTGAATCTCATGCGGGATTATTTACCCATGAATTGCAAGACAATGGTGATATCTATCTGGCGGTAACCTTACCTTCTCTTATTTGTGCCACGTTTGGCGGCGGTACGGGGTTACCAACTCAAAGAGAATGCCTGAACATGCTGGGCTGTGTTGGGAAAGGCAAAGCCAATAAATTTGCTGAGATTGTCGCAGCTACCGTACTTGCCGGTGATATTTCACTGGGCTGTGCGGTCATTGCAGGTGATTGGGTATCCAGTCATGATCAATTAGGTCGTAACCGCTAATAGCCTTTCAACAATAAAAAACCGGCTGATTAGCCGGTTTTTTGTTTATCAAAGTCACCTTCTACCAAGGCAATACTTCGCCATTGGCGTGCCAAAAAGTACCACTATTATCAGGGTTTAATGCTTCAATGCGTTGTACTAAACGCTGTGCTGAGGACTGTGCTGAAACTTCACCTCGAAAATTCACCATCCCCGTCTGTACGTAACCTGGATGCAGGATTGCCACCGAAATGTTTCTGGGTTTCAGATCATGAGCTAAAGACACCGCCGCGGCATTAAGCGCCGCTTTGGACATGCGATAACCATAGCGTCCTCCGCTACCATTATCTCCCATGGAACCCATCCGGCTGGTGACTAGCGCCACTTTTGCTCCCGAATTGAGGTTGTCCAATAGCAAATCAGTTAATACCAATGGCGCTACGGCATTGACCTTAAACTGTTGTTCAATGGTAGATACGTTTATTTGGTTCAAGCTTTCGTTGCGTAAAATCCCGGCGTTGTGAATTAACAGGTCGATTGTCACGCCTTGCAGAGGATGGATCATTCCCGGTAAACCCTCTAAATCAGAAAGCTCAACACCAGAAACTACCTGTGCACCAGTCTGTTCAAGCTCCTTACTTGATTGACGGCATAAAGCCCACACCTGACACCCCTGTTGTTGATAAATACGGGTTAACTCCAGTCCTATGCCACGATTTGCTCCAGTAATGACTACATTTTGCATAAGCAACTCCAATTATTTATCAATGGTACTCAACGCTCTTTGAAGATCTTCCGGCGTATCGATACCCGGCGGTGGTACCGCACTTGCCTCAGCGACATGAATCTGGTGCCCATGCCAAAGCACTCTAAGCTGCTCCAGAGATTCGATTTGCTCCAAAGGTGACACCGACAGTTCGATGTATTCTTTAATAAATCCAGCAGTATAGGCATAGATACCAATGTGACGCTGATAAAACTCACCTATTTGAGCAGGCTTTGGATGCTTGCTGTTGAGGAACCGATCACGGTCGTAGGGAATGGTGGAACGGCTAAAATAAAGGGCATAGCCCTTTGCGTCAGTAACCACCTTTACCGCATTGGGATTAAATGCCTCGTCTACATCCTCAATTTTAACCGACAATGTTGCCATCTTAGCATTTTTGAATTGCGCCAGATTTTGCGCTACCTGGACGATATTTTGTTCCGGAATGAATGGTTCGTCCCCCTGGACATTCACCACGACCTCATCATCAGACAAACCCAACAACTGGACGACCTCGGCAAGACGTTCAGTGCCACTCTCGTGTTTGTCACTGGTCATACAGACCGTTCCGGAAAAGCCCTCTACAGTCTTTTTGATACGCTCGTCATCAGTAGCGACAACCACTCGACTGGCACCCGCTTTAAGCGCCTTTTCGTATACCCATTGCACCATAGTTTTGCCATGGATATCCACCAGAGGTTTGCCCGGAAAACGGCTAGACTGATATCGGGCGGGAATAATGACGCTAAATGCCATTGCTAATCCTCACTCAAGCGATAGATTCAATATCTTCCAGAGACAATTTCCTTGCCTCAGACTCCAACATCACTGGAATATTCTCCCTCACGGGATAGGCCAGCTTGTCAAATTTACAAATCAATTCTTCCGGCTCACGCACATAAGCCAATTTTCCTTTGCACAATGGGCAAACTAAAATATCACTTAACTTCGGGTCGATGGGCATGCTGACTATATCCTTTTTTGGTTCCGATATAACGGTTTTATCTTTTGCTTTTCACAGCTTTCAATTTAGTTAAAAAAGCCTGATTAAAAGTTTCTGTTAATTTTGCACTGACGGGTAAAAACCACCAGTTATCTTTGGCAAAGGCAGTACATTTTACCGCATCTTTTTCGGTCATCAGTACAGTTCCTGCGGGTAAATCTGTTTCTTTATATTGGTGATGGTCAGGAAAGGCAAAGGTCTTTTCAAGCTTTACCCCCTTGTTTTCCAGCAAAGTAAAAAATCGGCCGGGGTTACCTATTCCCGCAGCAGCATATACAGGACCTGTAATCTGATTGAGCGGTTTAGTTTGTCCTTTGAATTTAACATTGACCAGCTGCCCGGGCTCAAGAGACATCATATATTCATCACCTTGCAACTTGCCACCGTTAACCACCACAAAATCCACGGTTTTAAGTCGCCAATTCCCCTCTCGCAGGGGGCCCGCCGGCAACAGATAACCGTTGCCCTGGCGTCGCTGACCATCAACTACGGCAATTTCGAGATCCCGTCCTAACCGATAGTGCTGTAATCCATCATCACTTAATATCACATCGCAACCATGCTTGCTGATGAGCGCTTGCGCGCCACGAACCCGATTGGGATCCACCACCACCGGACAATTAACCCGGTGCTTGATGAACAATGGTTCGTCACCTGAATGGACAGGGTCACTGTGTTTTTCGACAGTCATAGGATACTGCGTGGCCTTGCCGCCATAACCGCGAGACACGATACCCGGACGAAAACCCTGCTGTTTCAAATAATTGCTGAGATAGATCACCAAGGGGGTTTTACCATTGCCTCCAACATTGATGTTGCCAATAACGACTACAGGCACAGACAATTTATGTACTTTGGCTAACCCGATAGAAAAACTAATCCGTCGCAGGGAGCTCAATAGCCAAAATAAACCACTCAGGGGCAATAGCAGTAGCGACCAACCAAAAGACTGATACCAGGCTTTTTCCAGTTTCGTCATCAGGCACCTTCGGTAAACTGCATACGGTGCAATTGGGCATACATTCCGCCTTTTTCCAGCAGTGTTTTATGCAACCCTTGCTCCATGATTTGGCCTTTATCAATCACCAATATCTGATCGGCATTTTCAATGGTTGAAAGTCTGTGGGCCACAACAATGCTGGTACGGTTCTTTTGCAGCGTGTCCAGCGCCTCCTGGATAAAGCGCTCAGACTCGGTATCCAAAGCTGATGTTGCCTCATCTAAGATTAAAATGGGTGCATCTTTTAATACCGCTCTGGCAATGGCAATACGCTGCCTTTGACCGCCAGAGAGCATCAGGCCGTTTTCTCCCACCATGGTATCCAGACCATTTTCCAGGCCTTCACTAAACTCCAACACATGCGCCACTTTGGCGGCTTCTTCTATTTGAGCTCGTGAGACCTTGTCTTCCATACCATAAGCAATGTTGTTAGCGATAGTATCGTTGAATAGCGTCACTTGCTGAGACACCACCGCAAACTGGTTGCGTAATGCCCGTAATTCAATTTGTGAAAGCGGCAAATCGTCTAATATAATTTCTCCTGATTGCGGTTGGTAAAAACGAGTTAACAAATTGGATATCGTAGACTTACCACTGCCCGAACGCCCCACCAACGCCAAGGTTTGTCCTTTGCTCACATCAAAGGAAATATCTTTTAACACGTTTTCACCATTGGCGTCGTAAGCAAAGGTAACCTTTTTAAAGGCGATATTACCCGCTACCCGTTGTGGCTTAAGCGTGCCCTTGTTCTCTTCTTCTTGCTGATCCAGAATGGCAAAAATACTTTCACAAGCGGCCATGCCTTTTTGAAATTCGCTGTTAACGGTGGTGAGCTGCTTTAGCGGCTTTAATAACATGGTCATACTAACAACCACGGAAGTGAACACTCCTGCGCTAAGGTTTTCCACCATACCGGGAACACTAGAGATAAAGAGCACCACCGCCAGTGCAACTGATGCAATGACCTGAATAGTGGAAACAGACAAAATTCGAGATACCACCAATTTCATGTTTTGCTGGCGATTGTGGTTGTTTTTTTCCTCGAAAAGCTGGGCTTCTTTCTCCTGTCCATCAAACATCAACACCACTTTATGGCCTTTGAGAACCTGCTCCACCGCTGTGGTTAAATTACCCATAGATTGTTGAATGCTTTTACTCACCATTCTGAAGCGTTTACTGACATAAGCAACAATCAATGCCACCACCGGACCTATCACTATAAATGCGAGGCTTAGTTGCCATGACTTATAGAACATAACGGCCAACAGACCCACTACCAACGCCCCTTCCCTTACAAGCGTTAGCAAGGCTTTTCCGGCCGCTACCGACACTTGTTCAGTATCGTAAATGACTTTTGAAATCAGCGTGCCCGTGGAATGCTGATCATGAAAAGAAACGGGTAAATGCACGAAACGGGAGAACAACTGCTGACGCATTTGCATCACCACCATGTTACCTATCCAGGACAAGGTGTAGGTGCCCATAAAATTAAACACACCACGCAATATAAACATAGGGACAATCAAATACGCAGCCATGCGCAAATATTCAAGGTCACCTTGTACCAAACTACGGTCAATGGCGTGCTCCAGCTGAGAAATGACAAAAACGTCGATCAAGGAATAGCCAATCATGCCGAAAATAGCAGCCAAAAAAGGAAGTTTAAAGTGCCGCAAATAGCGGATAAATCGGGCGAATACCGCCTTACTGGAGTCTGTTTGATTCATTAACTCGGTTCAATAGTGTGTTGTGCAGGGGTCAATGCCCCCATTAATAATTATTATAAATCTGGTTAGTTTAGCTGTTCAGCGGACAAAAGACACTGCAACCAAGCATTTATCTATTGCAGTTTGACCTTAGAGTGACAAAAACCAACGAGGTTGCACATCTTTTCGCCAGCTCTTCAAACTCAGCTTGCCATATTCATCAATAATGACGGATATCTGACCATGCTCAGCGGTATTAAAAATGGCACTGTTGAGCTTTTGCAAACGCTTTATCACAATCTCAGCAGGCATTCCCCAGCGATTGAAATGCCCAGCCGATATCAAAACATAATGGGGGTCAACCGCAAAAACAAAAGGGCTGGAAGACGATGTTTTACTTCCGTGATGCGAAGCAATAAGAACGTGAGCACTCAAATCAATGAGTCCGGAGCGATGCCAGGTAGTCAACAAAAACTCCACATCTTGCTCAATATCTCCTGTCATCAGGATACGATTTATACCATCGTCCAACATAATCACACAGGACTGATTATTGTCATTCTGCAACAACTCTGGATAGTGCAGGTCTGGCCAAAGCACCTCAAATTGAATTCCCTGCCACATCCAGCTATCCCCTCGGAGACACGATTGTTTTGGATATTTCAGCTCCAGTACGGATTGGTGGCGTAAAATTGTGTCTAATCCGCCGACATGATCAATGTCATCATGACTGATCACTACAGCGTCTAGTTGGCTGATATCGCTATTGTGAAGCACTGGCAAAATAACACTTTGTGCCATGCTAAAACCATCAGGATACTCAGCGGCAACATCATACAATATGGCACTATTTTGTTTCCTCAATAACACCGCCAATCCTTGCCCCACATCCAACATATCAAGCTGCCAGCCATTAACGCTTTGCTCGTTCCCGGGCAGCAATAAAGGCACAAGCAGCAAAATAGCTAGCGGTTTAGGCAACAATCCTCTGGGTAACAACAGTAAAACCATCGCGAGTGATGCAAACGCCAAAACCCACCAGGGAATCGCACTGACTTGCAGCCATTGCTCATAAAAAGTCGTTATGCTTTTTAAGCCTTTTTCACACACGGAAAATAGCGTTAAGCACCAATCAAGCACTTGTCCGGCGAAACGACTTCCAACCATTAACAATAAAACGCTTAACAAACTGAAAGGCAACAAAACAAATGTTACTAGTGGGATCGCAACGAGGTTAATAACTGGGGATAATAAACTGACCCCACCAAACAACCCCAAAACCAAGGTCAACATCAAAACACTCAAAGTCATCTGCAGCGTAACAAAAGAAACCACCTTGTTTCGGAATCGGTTTTCAACCTTAGGTAACTGCCATGCAATAAACCACAAGATAACTACGGCAGAAAAGCTTAACCAAAAGCTCACATTAAAGATGCTCAACGGAAACAGCATGATAAACAGGGTCACACTAAATAAGGTGAATCTTCTCGCCCCCCAGTTAATACCAGAAAAAAGCCCTGTCCAGCCTAATAGCAACATCAGCCCGGCTCTCACTGTTGGCGTGGCAAAACCGGCGAGATAGACATAAAAAAAAGCGAAACAGAGAGAAACTGACAAAGCGATAAATCTAATATTGGGAATAACAGGCCGCCTTGCTAACATATTTAGTGCGCCGAGCAGTATAGAGAACAGGCAAAAAAACCAAAAAGCCACCATGCCCACATGCATGCCTGAAATTGCCACCAGATGAGAAGTCCCTGTTTGCTGTAAGAGTTGCCAGTCTGACTGACTCAACTCTCCTCGATAACCTATTGCCATGGCCAATAACCAGCGCACTTCGTTACGGTTTTCAGCCATGAGTTCATCAGCGATGTGCTGCCGCAAAGAAACTTCGTGGCCTTGCATTTTGTTTCCAGTAGCATTTTTTACAAAGCCCGTGGCCTCAATATGCTGCGAGAACAACCACTGCTGATAGTTAAAACCAGCCTCGTTGTATAGACCCCAACGGGGTTTTAGTCTCACAATCAAGGTTAAGTGCTGCCCCTGCTTTATTGGGAAATCAGGCATAAGCCAACTTAGCCTGACTTTAAAGTCTGCTTTTTTATGGGCCGGATTGTTTTCTTCCAGGATAAAATAATCAGAAACAACAAAGTTAAAATTCACCTTTTCTGATGAAGTCACCACAGATGCAACACGTCCGCTCAGTTGTACGGGTTGTAAAAATAGTGCCTGTTCTGGTTGCGTCACACTAATCCAATAGCCTACACTCAGCATCCATGTTAATCCGAGACAAATACCAGACAGGATTTTTTGGGTTTTAAACAGTAACACGCCCGGGATTGCAAGACAGATTGCAACCCACCCGGGAGGCAAAAAAGGCCAGAGTAAACTACTTAAACTGGCAGTAATAAAACAGAAAAGAAACCTGTCCATAGTATTATGAGCATTTCATGTTGTGCAGTTCTCCGCTGCTAAACCGAATTATTTATGCCAAAGAAGTTTATAAAACGAATTTTGCCAGACCATCAGTCCATAAAAGAGCAGAAAGCTCTTAAGGTCTTTGGCAAGCTATTGCATGATGCCAATTTGTGGCACCTAAATAGAAAGTCCGCCTCTGGCGCATTTGGTGTAGGCTTGTTTTTTGCGTTTTGGCCAGTGCCTTTTCAAATGTGGTTGGCTGCCGCTCTTGCGATCCCCCTTAGAGTCAACCTTCCCGTTTCAGTTGCCACTGTCTGGATCACCAATCCCTTCACCATGCCACCGATATTCTATGGCGCCTACAAAGTGGGTACTTTCATTATTGGGACACCTGCTAGCAAATTTGAGTTTGAACCTACCTGGGAGTGGGTAGTGAACAGTATGGAAACCATTGGTCCCGCATTTTTACTAGGATGCCTGGTTTGCGGCACTATTTTTGGTATGGCTGGCTATTTTGGTCTCAATACGCTTTGGCGTTTTTCAGTAAAAAAAGCGTGGCAGCAACGTAAAATCAGTCGAATGAAAGGCCAAACCCTGCCATAACTGTATTAATGAACGCAATTTTTTTACCTTCCGCTTCTTAACTGAACAAAATTCAGTCTGGGTTTCTTTATAAAAAACACCTTTCATTGTCGACAATAACACCTCAATTGATTGACTATTTTTTAAATCACACCTATATTGTCGACACTTCATCAAGCTTTAAGTCAATCTTATGTTCGATTCAACAACCGTTGCGGTAACAAATGCAGATAAAACCTTTTTGAGTATCCGCAATGATATCGTAGAAGGCATTGTTCCAGCGGGTGCAAAGTTGAGTGAACAAGAATTGTCGACAAGATATAGCGTTAGTCGTGCCGTTGTGCGCGAAGCCATTAATCGCCTGGAGGCCAATCACCTTATTGAGCGCAAGGCCAATGTCGGTGCTAAAGTGGTCACCCTCTCGCCAGAAGGACTATCCGAACTTTATCAAATTCGCGAATCACTGGAAGGCATGGCCGCCCGATTGGCCGCTCGCAACATGAGTGATGAAGAGATAAATGACTTAAGTGGTTTACTCACAAAACACTTCGACAAAGTAAAAACAGGCGAACGCTACTATCAGGAAGCGGGCGATCTGGACTTTCACTATCGCATCATTATGGGCAGCAAAAACAAGCAGCTTATCAGCTTATTGAGTAACGGCATTTATCACCTGGTACGTATGTATCGTGTGCAGCTGGGTATGGCCGGCCCGCGTGTCACTACCGCATACGATGAACACAAACACATAGTTCTGGCTATTAGCCAGCGAGATGAAGAGCTGGCGGAAATATTAATGCGTCGCCATATTGAATACTCTCGACGTAACATCGCCTCAAAACTTTCTACATTTAACCCTACAGGAGCCTAAACATGAGTGCAGGTAAAAAATTCAGAGAAGCGCTTGTTGCCAACAAGCCATTGCAAATCGTAGGTACCATCAATGCCTACACAGCCATTATGGCGAAAAAGATAGGCCATCAAGCTATCTATCTTTCTGGTGGTGGCGTAGCCAACGCGTCTTATGGTTTACCCGATCTCGGCATGACTTCATTGAATGACGTTATCGCTGATGTACAACGCATTACTGCGGCTTGTGACTTGCCTCTCATGGTAGACATTGATACTGGTTGGGGCGGCGCCTTCAACATTGCCAAAACCATCAAGGATATGGAAAAAGCCGGTGCTGCAGCAGTTCACATGGAAGATCAGGTAGCGCAAAAGCGTTGCGGACATCGTCCAAATAAAGAAATTGTTTCCACCGAAGAAATGGTAGACCGTATAAAAGCGGCAGTTGATGCCCGAACTGACCCGGACTTTTTCATCATGGCCCGCACAGATTCCTTTGCACAAGAGGGTTTAGAAGCCGCAATTGAGCGAGCAAAGGCTTATGTTGCAGCCGGTGCTGACGGCATTTTCGCCGAAGCCGTGCAAACTGAAGAACACTATCGCGCCTTTTCTGAAGCGCTTGACGTACCAATTCTGGCTAACATCACTGAGTTCGGGAAAACCGAGCTGTGGAACAAAGAACAACTGGGCGAATGGGGAGCGGCAATGGTGTTATATCCATTAAGCGCCTTCAGAGCCATGAACAAAGCAGCAGAAATGGTCTATACCTCTATTCTGGAGCAAGGTGACCAAAAAGCAGTAATCGACCAGATGCAAACTCGCATGGAGTTATACGATTATCTTGGCTATCACGAATACGAGCAAAAACTGGATGCCCTCTTTGCCGAAGGCAAAAACAAGTAGGAAAGCATCCTGTAGGTTCGACTTTAGTCGGACAGAACGTAAAAAGATATACAACAATTTAAATTCCCTACAATTTCAGGAGATTCTCCGATGGCAAAAGTATTAAGTGGCGCAGGTTTGCGCGGACAAGTTGCGGGTAAAACAGCCCTTTCAACCGTAGGTAAAAGCGGTTCAGGCCTGACGTATCGCGGTTACGATGTAAAAGATTTGGCTAACCATTGTCAGTTTGAAGAAGTAGCTCACCTTATCTTAAAAGGTCATCTGCCTAATCAAGCAGAATTGGACGCTTACAAAGCCAAACTCAAAGCGCTGCGCGGTTTACCAGTGGCACTCAAAGAGGTATTGGAGCATATTCCAGCTGACGCTCACCCAATGGATGTGTTGCGTACTGGTTGCTCAATGTTAGGCAACCTCGAAGGCGAAGCTAACTTTGACATGCAACAAGATGTCACCGACCGCATGTTGGCGTGTTTCCCTAGCATCATGTGTTACTGGTACCGCTTCAGCCATGATGGCGTCCGCATTGACGTAGAAACCGACGATGATTCCATCGGTGCTCACTTCCTGCACATGCTGCACGGTGAAAAACCGGCAGAGCTGCACGAGCAAGTAATGCACGTGTCTTTGATCCTATACGCAGAGCATGAATTCAACGCCTCTACCTTCACAGCACGTGTCTGTGCCTCGACGCTTTCGGACATGCACAGCTGTGTGACTGGTGCTATCGGCTCATTGCGCGGTCCATTGCACGGTGGTGCGAATGAAGCGGCGATGGAAATGATCGAAAGCTTCACTTCTGCCGACCACGCCGAAGAAGAAATGATGGGTAAACTGGCCCGCAAAGAAAAGATAATGGGCTTTGGTCATGCCATTTACTCAGAGTCTGATCCGCGTAACGAAATCATCAAACTTTGGTCTGAAAAACTGGCTAAAGAAGTGGGTGATGAAGTGCTTTACCCGGTATCAGTGCGCTGTGAAGAAGTGATGTGGCGCGAGAAAAAGCTGTTCTGTAACGCCGATTTTTTCCACGCTTCTGCCTACAATTTTATGGGTATCCCCACTAAGTTGTTTACCCCTATATTCGTGATGTCGCGTCTGACTGGTTGGGCCGCACACGTAATGGAGCAGCGAGCTGATAACCGTATTATTCGCCCTTCGGCTGAATACACTGGTGAAGAGCTTCGCCCGGTAACGCCAATCGCTGAGCGTTAATTGTCTGTCAGGGAGGTCCGCCTCCCTTTGTGTTTTTCTCTTTTAACTCAATACAGGCATCACAATTATGAACTTCGATTACCGCAAACCACTGCCCGGCAGCAAACTGGATTACTTCGACACCCGCGAAGCCGTTGAAGCAATCGTCCCAGGCAGTTATGACAAACTCCCCTACACTTCCAAAGTATTGGCTGAAAACCTGGTACGCCGCTGTACTCCAGAAAATCTGACAGCGTCTTTAAGCCAAATTATCGAGCGCAAACGCGAACTGGACTTTCCCTGGTTTCCAGCACGGGTTGTATGCCACGACATTCTCGGTCAAACGGCGCTGGTTGACCTGGCAGGCCTTAGAGATGCCATCGCAGACCAAGGCGGCGACCCGGCAAAAGTCAACCCGGTAGTGCACACGCAGTTAATTGTGGATCACTCACTGGCAGTAGAACACGCTGGTTTTGAACAAGACGCGTTCGAGAAAAACCGTGCCATTGAAGAACGTCGCAACGAAGACCGTTTCCATTTTATCAACTGGACCAAAACCGCCTTTAAAAACGTGGATGTTATTCCTCCTGGCAACGGTATCATGCACCAGATTAATTTGGAGCGCATGTCTCCGGTAATTCAAGCACGTGATGGTGTTGCCTTTCCAGACACCTTAGTCGGTACCGACAGCCACACACCGCACGTAGATGCTTTGGGGGTTATTGCTATTGGTGTGGGTGGTCTGGAAGCAGAAAATGTAATGCTAGGCCGCGCCTCTTATATGCGTTTACCTGATATTGTAGGTGTTGAGCTTACCGGCAAACCACAACCTGGTATCACCGCCACCGATATTGTCCTGGCGCTGACTGAGTTTTTACGTAAAGAGCGCGTAGTTTCTGCCTATCTGGAATTCTTTGGTGAAGGTGCCAGCCACTTAACCTTGGGCGACCGTGCTACCATTTCCAATATGACACCCGAATACGGTGCCACTGCTGCGATGTTTTACATCGACCAGCAAACCATCGACTATCTCAAGCTGACTGGCCGTGACGAAGAGCAAGTACAGCTTGTAGAAAACTACGCCAAGACCACCGGCCTTTGGGCAGATGGGATGGTGAATGCCCAATATGAGCGCGTTCTGAAGTTTGATTTATCGTCCGTGGGTCGCAATATGGCAGGTCCTTCTAACCCACACCGCCGAGTAGCAACGGCCGACCTCGCCAGCCAAGGCATTGCAGGCAAGGTTGAAAATGACGGTGACAACATGCCTGATGGCGCAGTTATTATCGCCGCCATTACCAGCTGTACCAATACCAGCAACCCGCGCAACGTAATTGCTGCAGGTCTATTGGCGCGCAATGCCAATGCCAAAGGCTTAATGAGAAAGCCTTGGGTTAAATCTTCACTGGCTCCCGGCTCTAAAGCGGTAAAACTCTACCTGGAAGAAGCCAATCTGCTACCTGAACTGGAGCAATTGGGCTTTGGTGTTGTGGCGTTTGCTTGTACCACCTGTAATGGCATGAGTGGCGCGCTGGATCCAAAAATCCAGCAGGAAATTATCGACCGTGATTTATACGCCACAGCAGTACTTTCCGGTAACCGTAACTTCGATGGCCGTATTCACCCCTACGCCAAACAGGCCTTCCTGGCATCTCCGCCTCTGGTGGTGGCCTATGCTATAGCGGGTACCATTCGCTTTGACATCGAAAAAGACGTGCTTGGCCATGACACCGACGGCAATCCGGTCACCTTAAAGGATATCTGGCCAAGCGACGAAGAAATCGATGCGATCGTGGCCTCCAGCGTCAAACCTGAGCATTTCCGACAGGTTTATGAGCCCATGTTTGAGCTGAACGTCGATTATGGCGAAAAGACGGATCCGCTGTACAACTGGCGCCCACAAAGCACCTATATCCGCCGCCCTCCATATTGGGAAGGCGCACTCGCCGGTGAACGCACTTTGAAAGGGATGCGTCCGCTTGCGGTATTAGGTGACAACATCACCACTGATCACTTATCACCGTCCAATGCCATCCTGCTGGACAGCGCCGCAGGTGAATACCTGCACAAAATGGGTTTACCGGAAGAAGACTTTAACTCCTACGCTACCCATAGAGGCGATCACTTAACGGCACAACGTGCAACCTTTGCCAACCCCAAACTGTTCAACGAAATGGTGCAGGAAAACGGTGAGGTCAAACAAGGTTCATTGGCACGTATTGAGCCGGAAGGTAAAGTCACCCGCATGTGGGAAGCCATTGAAACTTACATGGAACGCAAGCAGCCGCTGATTATTGTGGCCGGCGCCGACTATGGTCAAGGTTCCTCTCGTGACTGGGCTGCGAAAGGCGTACGCCTTGCAGGAGTTGAGGTTATTGTTGCGGAAGGCTTCGAGCGTATACACCGTACCAATCTGATTGGCATGGGTGTACTACCGCTGGAATTCCAACCTGGCACTACGCGTAAAACCCTGGGTATCGATGGCACAGAAACCTTCGATGTAAAAGGTGATAAAGCGCCGGGGGCGACGCTTACCCTGGTGATAAACCGCGCCAACGGCGTAACTGTAGAAGTGCCTGTAACTTGCCGTCTGGACACAGCGGAAGAAGTCTCTATCTATGATGCAGGTGGTGTGCTACAGCGCTTCGCAAAAGACTTCCTTGCTTCCGAAGGCACAGCTTAAAAACTGTAGTTAACCTCTAAAGCGACACATTGTGTCGCTTTTTGTTTTTGAGAGAAATTTATGTTTAAACCTCAAATTAAAATTCCGGCTACCTATATGCGGGGCGGAACAAGTAAAGGCGTATTCTTTAACCTGACGGATTTACCGCCATACGCGCAAACCGCAGGTGAAGCCAGAGACAACTTGTTACTGCGGGTTATCGGCAGCCCAGACCCTTATGGCAAACATACAGACGGGATGGGCGGCGCCACTTCCAGTACCAGTAAAACTGTCATTTTAAGTAAAAGCGAAAAAGCTGAACACGATGTGGATTATTTGTTCGGACAAGTGGCTATAGATAAACCTTTTATCGACTGGTCAGGTAATTGCGGCAACCTAACCGCAGCAGTCGGTGCCTTTGCCATCAATAACGGATTGGTAGATAGCAGTCGCATCCCTGAAAACGGCATCGCTGTTGTTCGTATCTGGCAGGTAAATATACAAAAAACCATCATCGCTCACATTCCCATCACCCAAGGTGAAGTGCAGGAAACGGGAGACTTTGAATTAGACGGTGTCACCTTCCCGGCCGCTGAAGTAAAAGTAGAGTTCCTGGACCCGGCCGATGCCGATGGTGATATGTTCCCCACCGGAAATCTGGTGGATGAATTACAAGTGCCTGAAACACTGGTAGCAAGCGGAAAGCTCAAGGCAACCCTCATCAATGCGGGCATTCCCACCATGTTTGTCAACGCCGCTGATATCGATTATCAAGGCACTGAACTGCAAGGTGACATCAATAGTGATAACAACGCTCTCGCTCGCTTTGAGGCTTTGCGCGCCTTGGGCGCGGTGAAAATGGGACTTATCCAGGATGCTTCAGAAGCAGCAGCCAGACAGCACACGCCTAAAATTGCGTTTGTGGCTCCCGCAGCTGATTACACATCCAGTAGTGGTAAAGCCATTAAAGCAACGGATATTGATGTGAATGTTCGAGCCCTTTCCATGGGTAAACTGCACCATGCCATGATGGGCACGGCAGCTGTAGCTATTGCCACAGCAGCCGCAATTCCGGGTACTTTGGTCAATGAAGCCGCAGGCGGAACTGAGCGTGAAGAAGTGACGTTTGGGCATCCTTCAGGCACCTTAAAAGTGGGCGCAAAAGCCTCACAAGAAAACGGCAAGTGGCTGGCGAAAAAAGCCATTATGAGCCGCAGTGCCCGGGTGTTGATGGAAGGCCATGTGCGTGTCCCTGAGTGATCACTTTTAGAAGATATTTCAAATCTTAGGGATGCAATGCATCCCTTTTTACATCAACTTGATAAAATCCCAGCCAGTCCTTTATCACTTCATCAAATACCCTTCACAGCATACATAAATTCTCTGAATGGCCTGTATTAGTAAATTAAACGCCTGTTTCAATACGTTCATGTTACGCTGAGCATATAAAAAATATTAAAGAGGTTTACCCTATGGCAATTTCCCATTTTTATCCCCCGCGTAGAACCCTGATGGGTCCCGGCCCTTCTGATGTGAACCCGCAAGTATTAGCAGCTCTCGCCAAGCCAACCATTGGTCACCTCGATCCGCTTTTTATCAATCTGATGGAAGAAACTAAAGCGCTGCTGCAATACGCCTTTCAGACTCAAAACGAATTTACCATTGCAGTATCTGCACCCGGCTCCGCTGGCATGGAGACTTGTTTTGTTAATTTAGTAGAGCCAGGCGACAAAGTTATTGTGTGTATCAATGGTGTATTTGGCGGTCGCATGAAAGAAAATGTTATACGCTGCGGTGGCGAAGCCATTGTGGTGGAGCAAGAATGGGGCCGTGCTGTAGATCCTGACGCCGTTGAAACTGCACTCAAAGCTAACCCTGATGCCAAATTCCTGGCCTTTGTCCACGCGGAAACCTCTACCGGTGCGCGTTCAGATGCAAAAGCCTTATGTGCCCTCGCTCAGCAATACGATTGCCTCAGTATCGTTGATGCTGTTACTTCTTTGGGCGGTATCGAATTGCGAGTGGATGATTGGGGCATCGATGCCATCTATTCCGGTAGCCAGAAGTGTTTATCCTGTGTTCCCGGAATTTCGCCAGTGAGTTTAAGCGACAAAGCAGTAGCTAAAATCAAAGCCCGAAAAACACCGGTGCAAAGCTGGTTTTTAGATCAAACCCTGGTAATGGGCTATTGGTCGGGTGAAGGTAAGCGCAGTTATCATCACACTGCTCCGGTAAATTCCATTTACGCATTGCACGAGTCCTTATTGTTACTGCAGCAGGAAACCTTAGAGGCCTCCTGGCAGCGTCATCAAACTCAGCACGAAGCCCTTAAAGTTGGCTTGCTGGATCTAGGATTAGAATTTGTGGTGCCAAAAGAAGAAAGACTACCGCAACTGAATACCGTGCGAATTCCGCAAGGTGTGGATGATGCGACGGTACGTCAGTATCTGCTGAACGAATACAACCTTGAAATCGGCGCAGGCCTCGGTGCCTTTGCTGGCAATGCCTGGCGCATTGGGTTAATGGGATATGCAGCAAAAAGTGAAAACGTCTTGCTGTGTCTGGCAGCGCTAAGAAAGGCGCTTAGTTAAATACAAGTCGATTTCCCACCATGGGGTGACATTCTGTGTAATGAAGCCCCATTTTTAGCATCCTGCTCCAAATCAATTCTGATTGCATTGTCTGGAGACGGTTACTCGAGATTAATCTCGTCACAATAAAAAGCCACTTTTATTGCGGATAATTCTATTCCCTTCCTATACTGTAATGCCGTGTTATTGGCTGTCGCAATACTTCGTTGTAACAATGCCACGAACCCAACATTCAAATGGATTGCAAAATCATGAATATTAAACGATCAGCTACAATAAAGAATAAAGCGCTTTTAACTCTGGCCCTGATGACAGTCTTAACGGGCAATATACAGGTACATGCCCAAATCATTGAAACATCACAGCACGGCATATTGAACGTAGATGTTGGCCGCTCCCCAACAATTGATAATGTACCGCAACCGGTTGAATTATATGGTTGCAACAATACAGTGGTGGAGACACAAGTTTATTGGGACACGCAAAATCAGGTAGTAGGTAATATTCCTTACGGATTTCGCATATCTGACTCAGGTAAAGAATACAAGGTGAGCAAATACTATGTTGTTTCTCCCCCTGCATGGCGCAACAAAAATCAAACAGAAAATGCCGCAGCCAAAAAAGAAGCGCAGCCTTTTATCGGATTAGTGACACCAGACAATTTTACTCTCAAAGGCAATAAACCCGCGCAGATCCTGAACCTGGACTACCGCATTTTAATGCCCACTTATCTTGAAAATGTACCGGTGGATTTTAACTACGCGGAAGATGAAATCTTATCTTGTGCTGAACAAGGTGTTGTCTCAATTCCTATCAATACGGCCTGTTCCGATTTTCCATGGCGAGCGGGTGCTGAAGGTGCCTCGGGCATTGGTGTTTTGAACACTTCAGGTAGTACCGCATTCTTACCCACGCTGAAAAAAGATAAAGATCCACTGCAATGCACTACTACCTTGTTGCACGACATTATGCTGGATCACAAAGTGTTTTTTGCCACCGATGAAGGCTTAACAGACACTATCAATCTGACCCAATATCACGCCGAACAGAAAACCATGAAACTGGTTTGTTTGCCAAGAGCAAAGAATGATGTACCAGCAGGTTGTATGTGATAAGTTTTGGATAGAAAAGTAAAGCAAACGAATCTTGCATGTCTGAAAAACTCTTTGTTTATGGCACCTTGTGCCCAGGTCGCCCTAATGAACATTTACTTAAACAGATTGGCGGGGAATTCGTCAAAGCCAGTGTCCGTGGCACCCTGCACGAAGAAGGCTGGGGAGCCACCATGGGTTATCCCGCTATCAAGCTCGATGAAAAAGCGGCTAAAGTTCAAGGCTATGTATTTAGCTCCGAGAATCTCGAAAAACACTGGCCTGAGTTGGATGAGTTTGAAGGGGATGCCTACAGCCGGGTGCCTGTAAAAGCAAAGTTAGAAAACGGCGAAGTTATTCAGGCTTGGGTGTATTCACTACACCCAAGCCTGGGCTGATTTAAATAGCATCAGAAATTATAGCGGTTGATTAACCAGAAACATTACCAGTGATTTGTATTCTTCAAAGGATTTGATGCTGCGAATTTCAGGTACGTATTTGCCATGGATAACCAAGGTAGGCACTGTACCAATGCCTTGCTTTCTCAACTCTGCCGTTTTGCCCCGCATTTGTTTAGCCTTAGGTGCTACGGAAAAGCTTTTCATAGCCTTATCAAACTTAGCACCATCTGCACCATGCTGTACAAATATCGTTTTAATATCTTCAACAGAACTAAAATCGCCTTTTTCCACATGAATTTTACGAAATACCGAAGCAACGACTTCGTCTTTAACTTTCAGCATTTCCGCCACAATCAGAGCCTTGGTGAGCGCCTGTTCTATGGCCATATCTCTTCCCGGCATGCCATCCACGTGGTTTTTCGCAAACTTCATTCCTTCAGGCAATGCGGCTGCGACTTCAGCCATAAAGGGCTCTTGGGTAAAACAATGAGGGCAATAAAATGAGAAAAACTCAGTTACCCCTTTCTTGTTCGATAATGGGTTTTCCAACACCGTATAGTGAGTGTCTTCTTCAAATTCCGCTGCAAGTGCAGAAAAAGAAAACAAAGCAAAAAACAAGATAAGTAGTTTAGATTTCATTAATGGCCCTTTTTGTTGTTATTGATACTGAGGCTGACAGATATCCCTATCATCCCTTTAAATAAAGCTTTGGAACAGTGTAACAACTTGTGTTTTAACTGCGATAAAAACTCGAACCAGGATCTGTTTCAAAGTGTTGCAATGAAATTGACTTCGGGAGTCAGGCGGATTAAGTTCTTGTTTTAACTCGAATGTAGTTTGCGGCCCCCTTTAAAATTGCAACTCAAGCTCAACAGCACTTTCAGGGAAATTCATGGATTTAAACAACATCATTACATTCATAGCAGTTGCAACACTACTGGTAATTTCACCTGGTCCTAATGGTTTTCTCATCGCGAAAACAGTACCTCTCTCTGGTCAAAAAGCGGGATTTGCCAATGTTGGCGGATTTGTCGCTGCATTTTACGTACATGGCACGCTTTCTGTTTTTGGAATTTCCTTACTTTTAGTGCAATCAGCCATGGCGTTTACGCTGTTTAAACTGTTTGGTGCTGCGTACTTAATCTGGATAGGCATCAAAGCTTTGAGAAATGCTTTTAGTAAGCCAACAAGAGCATTGATTGAATCTCCTCAGCAGCTTCAAAATCAGGTTTCAATTCAATGTGCATTTGGGGAAGGCTTTGTTACTAACGTATTGAACCCGAAAGTTTCTATGTTCTATCTTGCAGCATTTCCTCAATTTATTTCACTAGAAGGCTCGGCTTTAAGTGCCTATACCTTGGTCACTGCTCATGCAGTGGTAAATCTTATCTGGTTTTCATTTATGGTCTTAGCATTGTCACAAGTAAAAGATGCAGCCAACAATGAAAGATTCAAAAAGTGGCTAAACTCGATTACGGGACTCGTTTTCATAGGCTTTGGCGCGAAATTGGCTTTGTTGAAAAGCAGTTAATTCGAAAGCTAGTGCTCAAATGGTGAAAGCACGGACATAAGCCGCGTTTGACTCTGCAACAGTCTGTTTTAACAAGTACATTAAAACTCTTTAAAAACACAACACATGAGAAATCCCCTTGCTTGAGCTAAGAAAATCGTTAACAACAGAAATCCCAAAATTCGTTGAAATGGAAAGCTCGGAGGATGCGTCAGACTATATCATTCCCCATACACTGGATAAGCATTTATCAGAACTTAACAATCCTGAAATGCTTTACCTGTCTATTTATCAGAACAATGAACTACAAGGTTTTTTCATTCTGAAAATGGGTGTGGACGCGGAGATAGAATTTCGCAGAATAGTTATAGGCTCAAAAGGCAATGGTGTCGGTCAAGCAGCGATAAAGCTGATGGAAGCCTATTGCAGAAATAAGTTGGATGCTAAACGGATATGGCTGGATGTCTTTTCTTTTAATCAAAGAGCACAACACATATACAAAAAGATGGGATATCAGCAGTTTGGCGAATCGGAACACCAAGGAAAACTCTTGCTACTGTTTGAAAAGTGGCTTTGAAGCCAAAAACAATAAAGTAGTTTTAATCCACTTTATCTTGCGAGCAGGATACACTAACAATTTCCAGGTATGAAGGTCAGGAATAATTCAACAGATGGATTTTGAAACCATTGAACAGTTAGAAATGGAGCTGAACGATTACACGATCCGTAAATCTAAGGCGAGACTGCAGGAGTTGATTGCTGAAGACTTTGAGGAAATTGGCAAATCCGGTAGACGCTTCACTAAACAAAACATAATTGATGACTTGCTAAACGAGCCTGCGATTGACTATTCAGTACAAAACTTTCGATTTACGGCATTAGCAAGTGATTGTGTACTAGTGAAATACCAAACCTCCATTCAACGACAGGTTACTCACCGCTGCTCTATCTGGAAAAAAGTGGAAGGTAGGTGGCAAATAATCTATCACCAAGGCACAACATCCAACCAGGCACATATCGAAGATAATTAATATAAATTGGTTTTTCATCTGTTCTCAGACAAAATCGAATACACACAGATGCTACATAACGCGACTTAACCACTCACGAGACTTAAATTATCTCAATGGAATTGAAATACCGCAGTGCAGAGTGCCAAGATCTCCCCTGCCTTGTGGCATTACTGGCAAATGATCCTCTGGGCAAATTAAGAGAAGACAGCTCGGTCCCCCTAAACCCTGCTTATTTATCAGCGTTTGAAGCGATAGATAGCGATCCGAATAACGAATTGCTGATTGCCGAGCTTGGAAATCAAGTTGTTGGGATGCTGCAACTTACTTTTATCCCTTACTTAACTCACATTGGCAGTTGGCGTTGTCTGATTGAGGGTGTCAGGATACATGAAGACTTTCGAGGACAAAGCCTTGGCGAACAGATGTTTGAATATGCAATCAACCGTGCGAAGCAAAAAGGATGTACGGTGGTGCAGCTTACCAGTGATAAACAACGGCCGGATGCTATTCGCTTCTACGAAAAATTAGGCTTTAAAGCCAGCCATGAAGGTTTCAAATTGTCCTTGCCATCTGATGAAGATTAACAAGGTGATGAGCGTATTAGTTCAGACAGCTATGGGACACCAAAATTCGTTGGAAATAGACAATGCGCAAATCAGATAAGAAACGAGACAACGCCCTTCGTAAGGTCTTGACCCATGTCTGCGAAAGCGCACTAAAAGACATTCCGGGCTTTTGCTGGTTAACCCACGTTGTGAATTATGACAACTACCCTAAAAGCTTGAGAATTGTGTGTGTATTCGACCGCAATGTTGATTTAGATATCTACCTGACCTCTGAAAAAAACAATTACCTTCAGTCCATAATCGCTTCACAGCTAAGTCAAATAGACGTAAAACTGGACAATATTAAAAACCAGATTTTGTTCGATACCGAAGAGAATTGCTCAGAGCAACACAATGGCAACTGGGCCCGCAGGCTTGCTTAATGTTATGAAGGTTACATTTAATCACACATAAACAGACGAAACTTGGGATAATATGAATAAAAAACATAGTTCATGAGAATGACAATGGCACTAGTTCTGATGTTGATTGGGGTTTCTGTATTTGGTGTATTGGGAACCGTACATCTGCTATATACCTTCTTCACCAACAAATTCGATCCTTACGAAACACAAACCAAAGATGCCATGATGGGCACTTCACCGCGACTTACCAAAGATACAAGTATGTGGAAGGCGTGGATTGGTTTTAATGCCAGTCACAGCTTAGGTGCAATGTTTTTTGCCGCCATCTATCTCGTGCTACTCACTGAGCAATTTTCAGTAGTGCGCGGCTCTGTCTGGCTGTCTATCATGCCTATTGTCGTTGCAAGCAGCTATCTTTATCTGGCTTATAAATACTGGTTTAAAGTTCCCATGGCGGGTATTTTGCTGGCATTAGTTTGTTTCGTTGCATCCGTTGTACTCATCCACTTTTGACATACCGTCATAAGCCCAACTACACACAAATTGAACTATCTGCAAAGCATTGCGGACGTGTAATCAAAACAAAGAACTCAACAATACCATAATGTATGGCCTGACAGTCTTTAAGTCCGGAGTAATGATTCATGAAAAATCATTTAATCAGTAAATTAACCTTATCCTTAGGGGTGATTTTTTACCTCGTGGTCATCCCCTTTCTAGAGTGGAATCACAGTCATGTTTTTAATCCCGATTGGCCTGCACATGCTCGATTTCATGAAGTTTGGCAGCTTTCCACTAATATCGCCTTGGGTATATTGGTTTTGTGGCTGTGTTGGCGCCGAAGTCAGTTTGTCTTGTCAGGGGTAATCAACATTTTGGTGATGGGAGGCGTTCTGGTTTCACATGCTTTATCAGACTACGTGGGTAGTACTGTAAATTCAGGTAATATTGCAAAGCTGATTTTGGGCCAGGATTTAGCCGTGTTAGTAGCTTTAATAGTGGTTCTTTCGTCAATAGCGGTTGTCCTCAATCACCAGAAAATTGTAATAAGGACGTGACTTGAGGCATTAGATGAAGGTGATGCTAGAATCAGTTTAATGTTCGTTTTAAGCTTTGTGAGCCAACTTGTACGCTGATTGTGCACCTTAGAATAATAGTACCGATTGCAAATAAAATGAGCGAAATGTCACTTCATACGTATTAGCATTATTAAATCAACTCACATGGATAGAGATTTTTATGGCACATACTTTCCGATATCAAAAAAAGGGGTACTACCTGGAGTTTAGTGGCCCACTTAACTTTAAAGAATTGGAATGGGCCAACTCAAAAATCTATGAACACGAAGAGTTTGATAACCATAAATTTCAAGTTATCTCACTGCTAAATGCTGATCTGTCATTAGTCAGCGAAGAGGGACCAGAGCAATTGGCTGCAGCTGATTTTGGCGGGTCATTATCTCGCGGTAACGTCAGAATAGCGCTGGTAGCCAAAGACAAAACAACTGTTGATCTTTGCAAAGAATACCAAAAAGTCACTGAAAAACTGCAGTCCAGCTGGCAAGTACGAATCTTCTCAGAACTACAACAAGCCCTTACTTGGGCTGAAGCTTAAAGTTTTTCCACCTTTTCCAGCAACTCGCTATTTATAGCTTCGATACTCCTGATAGTGCCCTGCTCCACACATGGAATACGGCACCAATCGTTTTTCTCATGTAAAAGTTGGTAAACTTTGTAAACCTTCTCCAAATAACCATGAGCCGCTTCGTGGATGTCTTCTTTCTCGTCTGTGTAGCTGCGCTGTTTTTTCTTCAGTACCAGCTCTTTTGAGACTTCTAGCGGCACATCCAAAAAGATAGTAATGTCGGGTTTGGGTAAGCCATTTACTTTGTATTCCAGCTCAGCTAACCAATCAATAAAATCTGCCCGCTCTGATTCAGCAAATTTAGCGGCCTGATGGCCCATATTAGATTCTACGTAACGGTCGCACACTACGTAATAACCCGCTTCTAGATCTGCCAGTAGATTAGGCTTTTGCTCCAGACGGTCACTGGCGAACAACACAGAGGCCAACTTAGGATGAACTTCATCAATCGAACCGAATTCTCCCCGCAAAAAAGCGCCTACCTCACGGCCGAAAAAGGTTTGCTCGTAGGCTGGAAAACTGTACATCTTGACCTTTTTGCCAGTCGCTTGCAGCTTTTCAATTAACAATTGACTTTGTGTGCCTTTGCCACTGCCGTCTATGCCTTCAATAGTGATCAGTTTTCCTGTCATGTGTAACTCGATTATTTAATAATGTGGACTTGGTTGTTGAGCACGACCTCGGCCGCCTCACAACGAGGTGCATAATAATGCCATTAAGTAACGGTACTGTCAGTGCAAAAATCCTGCAATCAGACAAACAGCTACGCCCCACTAGTACAGCCCCAAAAAAAAGGGCAGCTACCTGAGTAACTGCCCTATCAAATACCCTTGCGCTAACGAGGGGTTTACTTCGGAGACACGAAATATGCACGTCTCAATTCGATTGTATCTTCACAACCAGGAGTCGATTGCTTTTTATCTCACCACCCACTCACAGAGGAGGAATGATGTAGCCCGGTGCGGAGCAAAAACGAAATTTACAGCTCTTCTGCTTCCTCTTTAACATCGTCTTCTTTTACTGATTTTTTCAGTAGTAATTCCGCTCTTAACTTGCCTTCAAGCTCATTGGCAATATCTGAGTTATCTCTCAAAAACTGCACAACATTAGCTTTCCCCTGACCGATGCGATTACCGTTGTAGCTATACCAGGAACCAGCTTTTTCCACCATTTTTTGTTGTACACCAAGGTCAATCAATTCCGCCTCTTTGCTGATCCCTTCTCCGTACATAATCTGGAACTCGGCTTGTTTAAAGGGTGGTGCCACTTTGTTCTTCACCACTTTTACGCGAGTTTCATTACCCACCACTTCGTCGCCCACTTTTACCGAACCAATGCGACGAATGTCTAAACGTACAGAAGCATAAAACTTAAGTGCATTACCACCGGTTGTGGTTTCCGGGTTGCCGAACATAACACCAATTTTCATACGAATTTGGTTAATGAAGATACACAGGGTATTGGATTTTTTAATATTGGCTGTCAGCTTACGCAACGCTTGAGACATCAAACGAGCCTGTAAACCAACGTGAGAATCTCCCATCTCACCTTCGATCTCAGCTTTAGGTGTTAATGCCGCTACAGAGTCAACAATCACCACGTCAACTGCACCAGAGCGCACTAACATGTCACAGATTTCTAACGCCTGCTCACCCGTATCTGGCTGGGATACTAATAATTCTTCTACATTCACGCCCAACTTTGCGGCGTAGACAGGATCTAAAGCGTGCTCAGCATCTACGAAAGCACAAGTTTTACCTTTCTTCTGAGCTTCGGCTATAACCTGCAGTGTTAATGTGGTTTTACCGGATGACTCAGGGCCGTAAATTTCAACAACGCGTCCACAAGGCAAACCGCCAATGCCCAAGGCGATATCGATAGTCAGTGAACCTGTTGAAACCGATTCAATATCCATCGCTTGGTTGTCACCCAAGCGCATGATAGTACCTTTACCGAACTGTTTTTCAATTTGGCCAAGTGCGGCTGACAGCGCGCGTGATTTATTATCGTCCATTTTTGAACCCCTTAATTCTTGTTTGTCCTCAATTGCTTGAGTGACATTTGTTTTTGTCTGCCCTTACTCATTGTTTTTAGCACAATGTTGTTGAGCGTCTGTTCGTTAGCTTTGGGTAAATACGGTTACGAACGCATGGCTCGATTGGGTACTCCTGAAACATTAGTTCGGCTGTTTCTTGAAACCCAGCGAACCAACAACTGTATCCTTAACCAGTATTTAGATGCAGTATACTGTATAACCATACAGTTACAATGATTTTTTAAAAGAAATTTATAAGTGATTGGAAACCAACGGATTTTTCAATAGTCTGCGCGATTACAAAGCAGAATGAATAGCTGATGGCTCTCTCCACCAGAAAAAATCAAAGGCAGATTATATTGTGCTCTGCAATAAAAGTCAGCGTCTCGTGCCTTAATAAGTAATACCTCAATAATTCATACGCCCTTATGATTTGAATTATTCATTGAGTTGTTCTATCAAAACCGTTAGCGCTGTCACAACGGTTTGTTCCCGAATTTGCGCCCTGTCGCCGGGAAAAACTTTTTGAAAGCTCAATTTCTTATCACCAATAACAAGGCCAAACCATACAAGACCTACCGGCTTTTCTGCACTGCCCCCCCCTGGTCCTGCTACACCGCTGACCGCCACCGACACTTCGGCGCCCGCCATTTCCGCAGCTCCTTTTGCCATCTCCTGTACAACCTGTTCAGACACAGCACCATGGGCGATTAGTGTCTCGGGGTTTACTCTCACCAGATCACTTTTGGCCTGATTACTATAAGTGATAAATCCCCGTTGGAACCAATTTGAACTTCCCGGCGCACTCGTAATCGCGTATCCTATGCCTCCTCCAGTGCAGGACTCTGCGCAGGTAATCTGCCATTCCCTGCCGACGAGCAGTTCACCGAGTTGAGCTGAAAGTGTCAAAATCTGATCTGAAATCATCAAAACGTCTCAAAATTAAAAAAAGACCAATATAAGAAAAAAGAGTTATGTCGTCACCAGATTATAGTGAATCCGCCCTCGCAAACCATACCCCAATGATGCAGCAATACTTGCGTATCAAAGCTGAACACAAAGAAATTTTATTGTTTTACCGCATGGGCGACTTTTACGAGCTGTTTTGGGATGATGCCAAACGTGCCGCGCAACTGCTCGATATTTCCTTAACCGCCCGCGGTAAATCAGGAGGCAACGCCATTCCAATGGCTGGTGTGCCTTATCATGCAGTAGAAGGCTACCTGGCCAAGCTAGTTAAGCTAGGAGAGTCGGTAGCTATTTGTGAACAGGTGGGCGATCCGGCTACCAGTAAAGGCCCGGTTGAACGTAAAGTTGCGCGTATCATAACGCCGGGCACGGTAACTGATGAAGCCCTTCTGGATAATAATGCAGACAATCTATTGGCTGCTGTATCTCACCACAAACAAACCATCGGTTTTGCTACGCTAGATGTCAGCAGTGGTCGTTTTGTTATCAGGCAACTACAGAGTACTGAAGCTCTGGAAGCCGAACTGGAAAAAGCCCGACCTGCTGAAATACTTTATCCGGATGATTTTCCTTACACCTGGTTGTTTAGTAAAGACGCCGGGTTGCGCCGCAGACCAGAGTGGGAATTCGACCCCGATACGGCCATTAAATTGTTAAATGAACAGTTTGGCACTAAAGAACTCAGCGGTTTTGGCATCGATCAAAGCAGTTCGCAAATGGCTCTGGCTGCCGCCGGTGCCATCTTACAATATGTTAAGGATACTCAGCGCAGTGCCCTACCCCATATTCGCTCCGTGCGCAAACCAGAAGATGGCCATTTGTTGCAGATGGATGCCACGTCTATTCGCAACCTCGAACTGACCAAAAATTTATCAGGTGGTGAGCAAAACACTTTGTTTTCGGTGCTCAATCACACCAAAACCCCTATGGGCAGCCGTTTGTTAAAACGCTGGTTGCATGAGCCTCTGCGCTGTCGTAACGCGATACGCTATCGTCTGAATTTGGTAGACAGTATGCAGCGCACAGAAGCCGATGAGATTCAGGAAAACTTAAAACAGGTGGGAGACCTTGAGCGAATTTTATCGCGCATTGCGCTGCGCAGTGCCCGCCCGCGTGATTTTTCCAGATTAATTCTGGCCCTTACTCAATTGCCGGCTATTCACGGCTACCTGGAAGAGTTGAGCAGCCCGGAAGCGCTACTATTAAAAGACAATATAAGTTTGTTCACCGAGCTACAAGAGCAGTTAGATGACGCAATTGTCGATATGCCACCAATGCTTATTCGGGATGGTGGCGTTATCAAACCCGGTTACAACCCACAGCTTGATGAATACCGTGCTCTTATGACAGGTGCCACTGATGTTCTGGAAAAAATAGAAAAAAGAGAACAAGAAACCACTGGTATCGCCAACTTAAAAGTCGCCTTCAATAAAGTGCATGGCTACTACATTGAAGTGAGTAAAGGCCAATCTCATTTGGTGCCACCTGAGTACGTGCGCCGTCAAACATTAAAAAACTACGAACGCTACATTATTCCAGAATTAAAGGAGTATGAGGACAAAGTCCTTTCCAGCCAGGCGTTAGCGCTGGCCCTGGAAAAGCAATTGTACGACCAGCTGTTCGACAAGGTGATCCCCAATCTGGCGGCCTTACAAGACACCGCAGAATCATTAGCACAACTGGATGTATTACTTAACTTCGCCCAAATGGCTGAGTTGCATAACTACACACTGCCAGAGATGACTGAAGACAATGAGATTCACTTCCATCACGGACGTCATCCAGTTGTCGAAACCATGGTCACCAGTCCCTTTATTGCCAATCCTATTGCCATTACTGATAGTCGCAAGATGCTGATAGTGACGGGCCCTAATATGGGCGGTAAATCGACTTACATGCGACAAACAGCACTCATTGTGGTGATGGCTCATATGGGCTGTTTTGTGCCTGCAGAACAAGCGCGCATTGGTAATGTAGATCGTATATTTACTCGTATTGGGGCCTCAGATGATCTGGCATCAGGTCGCTCTACCTTTATGGTGGAAATGACTGAAACGGCTAACATTCTCAATAATGCTACGGCGAATAGCTTGGTATTGATGGATGAAATCGGCAGAGGCACCAGTACTTATGATGGGTTATCTCTTGCTTGGGCCACTGCCGAATGGCTGGCTTCAAAGCTCAACAGTTTTTGCTTATTTGCCACTCATTATTTTGAGCTGACCCAACTGGCGGAGAATACTCCTAGTATAGTTAACGTACATTTAGACGCAGTGGAGTATGATGGCGGTATTCGTTTCATGCACGCTGTACAGGAAGGGGCGGCTAACAAAAGCTATGGATTACAAGTAGCAGAACTTGCAGGTGTACCTAATCAGGTTATTCGCAGAGCCAAGCAAAAACTGCAGACTTTAGAGAATTTGGATAACAATACAGCCGCAGCGCCAATGCCCATTCAAACCGATATGTTGACGGTGAGTAATCCAGCACTCAATCTGCTTACAGAAATCAACCCCGATGATTTATCGCCGAGAGAAGCCCTGGAATTGCTCTACAAGTTGAAAACCCTCAACGACGCATAATTGCGTCGTTGTGACTTTCGCGATTAGTGAGCAAGCAAATTTTTGTAGTCCACGCCTAATTTGTCGAACAGATTCATGAGGTTTTTGGCCAGCACCGGTTTAGCCAAAAAGCTTACTGCCCCCGTTGCCATGGCTTCTTTAACATTTTTGGCGGTACTATCGCCAGAGCACATTACCACTTTGGTTTTAGGATACTTGTCATGGATCAATCGCAATAGCGATAGGCCATCAACACCAGGCAGATTGATATCGAGAAAAATCAATCCGTAGTTTTTCAGGCGCATTCTATTGATCACGTCCTGACCATTACTGGAAGTCTCGACACTAGCAAACCCCAATTTCATTAGTATAATACGTATAAAACTCCTGATCTGTTCGTCATCGTCCACCACCAAAATATCGGTACTAAAATCTATATCGTCCTTTGCCACGTAAGCTCGCCCTGGTTTGTTAGAATTGGAATTGACAAGTTGAGTTCTGCCAATCGCAGTTGATTAGCTCTCGCATCTAAATATGTAGCACAAAACACGCGAAAGGTAAGGCCCAAAAAAGACTTTTAACCACTTTACTCCGATAACAGGTTATTTGTTTAACCAAACATCGAACTCCAGAAAAAGAATAGAAATAATAATCAGACGCGAAATCTGCAAGGTATAGCAACCTATTCGAGCCAGGAAAAAGGCTCGGCGGATGCAAACGTTGTCGTGCCCAAGCCTAAACCGGGCAAGACATTATTGCCAGCCAATAACAAACAAATGATGGGGGTGCTTAGTCGTGTCAATGAGAACGCTGTTCCGAAACGAGGTCGTCATACACAACCCCCATTTTATCGAACAGGGGGATAATGTTTTTAGCCAGTACAGGTTTAGCTAAAAATCCAGCGGCCCCTGCAGTCATGGCTTTTTTAACATTTTGTGCCGTACTATCAGCAGAGCACATAACCACTCTGGTATTCGGATATTTTTGCAGAATCAGTTTGAGCAGAGACATACCATCCACCCCAGGCATATTAATGTCCAGAAAAATCAAAGCGTAGGGTTTGATGCTCATCCTGCGCTCTACGTCTAAACCACCATTACAGGTATCTACGTTAATAAAGCCCAATGTCCGCAATATGATTTTGAGGAAGGTACGAACCTTCTCATCGTCGTCAATCAACAAAATGTTGCTACTAAAAACTATGGTATCCCTTTCCATTCCTGCTCTCCCTTACAAATAAAAAAATTATGCTGAACCGCGTTTGACGCTTTGTAACAGCACCATTATCGCTCAGCATAAAAAAGGAAAAAAGAAGTTATAAGGTAAAAATAGCACCCCACACTTAAAATGGACAGATATATTCCCCAGATTCACTTTATTTGCAAAAGATTCTACATAACTCGTTGTTTGCAAAGTGGCATTTCAGTATACTGTAGCGCCATCTGACAGTCTCTTTGAGCCACCTCTTGGCGCTCAAACGTATCCTTTAGGTTTTACATGACGAATTATATTTTTGTAACTGGTGGTGTTGTATCATCACTTGGTAAGGGTATTGCCGCAGCATCGCTTGCCGCAATCTTAGAGGCACGGGGCCTTAAAGTAACCATGCTGAAACTGGATCCTTATATCAACGTCGATCCGGGCACTATGAGCCCTATCCAGCACGGTGAGGTTTTTGTTACCGATGATGGTGCTGAGACTGACCTTGACTTGGGTCACTATGAGCGTTTCATTCGCACTCGCATGACCAAGCGCAATAACTTTACTACCGGGAAAGTGTACGAAGAAGTTCTCAAACGCGAGCGTCGTGGCGATTTTCTGGGCGCCACTATCCAGGTAATTCCTCATATTACCAATGAAATCAAACGCCGTATTGTAGATGGTGCCGAAGGCGCCGACATCGCCATTGTTGAAATTGGTGGCACGGTAGGTGATATCGAATCTCAGCCCTTTATTGAGGCCATTCGTCAGTTGGGAACAGAAATCGGCCGTGAGCGTGCCATGTACATGCACCTGACGCTTATCCCATACATGAAGGCCTCCGGCGAAATCAAAACCAAACCTACGCAACACTCAGTGAAAGAGTTACGCTCTATCGGTATTCAACCGGATTTGTTGGTATGCCGTTCAGAAGTGCCCTTGCCGAGCAACGAACGCTCCAAAATCGCATTGTTCACCAACGTGAATGAAAAAGCAGTAATCTCACTGCGCGATGCCGACAGCATCTATAAAATCCCTGCCATGCTAAAAGCGCAAAACATGGACGATATTGTCGTAAACCGCTTTGGTATCGAGTGTCCGGAAGCGGACTTAAGCGAATGGGAACAAGTGCTTTACGCAGAATCAAATCCGGTGGGTGAAATCACTGTGGGTATGGTGGGGAAATACGTCGAGTTACCGGATGCTTACAAATCAGTCAACGAAGCACTAAAGCATGCGGGACTAAAAAATCGTCTCAATGTAACCATCAAATACATTGATTCACAAGACGTTGAAACCAAAGGTGAAGCGGTGCTGGCAGGTCTTGATGCCATTCTGGTGCCCGGTGGTTTCGGTGAGCGCGGTATCGAAGGAAAAATCCGTACGGCACAGTATGCCCGTGAAAACAAAGTACCTTATTTGGGTATTTGTTTGGGTATGCAAGTAGCACTGATCGAATACGCCCGTAACGTGGCGGGTATGGAAAACGCCAACAGTACTGAATTTGATCCTGAAAGCCCCTTCCCGGTTGTGGGCTTGATCAACGAATGGCTGGATGAAACAGGTAACACTGAGGTACGATCTGAAGATTCTGATCTCGGTGGTACTATGCGTCTTGGCAGTCAGCTTTGCCACCTTGAGCCCGGCAGTAAAGTTCATGATTTATATGGCTCAGATACAATCTTCGAGCGTCACAGACATCGCTACGAAGTGAATAATAATTTGTTACCACAAATAAAAGCAGCAGGTCTGAAAGTGACTGGATTGTCCACTGACAAACGCCTGGTAGAAATCATCGAAAACGATGACCACCCTTGGTTTGTGGCAGGACAATTTCACCCTGAATTCAACTCTACACCCAGGGATGGACACCCGCTATTCGAAGGATTCGTCGCAGCTGCGGGAAAATACAACAAAGATAATAATTAGTCTGCAATAAAGCTGCGCGAAAACGCGGCCATATTCATAGCGAATGTGACGCGTTTTTGCTAGCGTTAGCAGATTGATTCCGAACCTTTTCAGGAAAATAATTTCAGGAACATATTTATGGCAAATATTACAAAGATTGTAGGTCGCGAAGTACTAGACTCACGTGGCAACCCAACTGTAGAGGCAGACGTTTACCTTGAATCAGGTGCTTGGGGCCGTGCCTGTGCTCCTTCTGGTGCATCTACGGGTTCTCGTGAAGCGTTGGAATTACGCGATGGAGATAAATCTCGCTACCTGGGCAAAGGCGTAACTAAAGCCGTTGCAGCTGTAAACAGTGATATCCAACAAGCGCTGTTGGGTAAAAACGCCCTTGAACAAGCTGCGCTTGATAAGATCATGATCGAGTTGGATGGTACCGAAAACAAAGAGAACTTAGGTGCCAATGCTATTTTGGCTGTTTCATTGGCTGCAGCCAAAGCTGCCGCTATGGAAAAGAAAGTACCACTTTATCAACACATTGCCGATTTAAATGGCACGTCTGGCCAATTCAGTATGCCAGTGCCTATGATGAACATTATCAACGGTGGTGAACACGCTGATAACAACGTCGATATCCAGGAATTTATGGTACAGCCAGTAGGTGCAGAAAACTTCAAAGAAGCGCTGCGCATGGGTGCTGAAATTTTCCACAGCCTGAAAAAAGTATTAAATGGCAAAGGCCTGAATACCGCAGTAGGTGATGAAGGTGGTTTTGCGCCGAACCTGGCATCCAATGAAGAAGCCCTGGCGGTTATCGTAGAAGCGGTTGAAAACGCCGGTTATGTTATGGATAAAGACGTAACACTGGCTTTGGACTGCGCTTCATCTGAGTTCTATAGCGAAGGCAGCTACAATCTGAGTGGCGAAGGCAAGTCTTTCACACCTTCAGCTTTTACTGATTACCTGGCAGAACTCGCGGCTAAATATCCAATCGTGTCTATCGAAGACGGTATGGACGAAAGCGACTGGGATGGCTGGGCTGAACTGACACAAAAAATCGGTGCCAAAGTCCAGCTGGTTGGTGATGACTTATTCGTAACGAACACCAAAATCTTGTCTCGCGGCATTGAAAACGGCGTAGGTAACTCCATTCTGATCAAGTTCAATCAGATTGGTTCATTAACTGAAACGCTGGAAGCCATCAAAATGGCTAAAGATGCAGGATTCACTGCCGTCATCTCACACCGCTCAGGTGAGACTGAAGATGCCACTATCGCCGATTTGGCAGTAGGTACTGCAGCGGGCCAAATCAAAACCGGTTCTTTGTGTCGTTCTGATCGTGTTGCTAAATACAACCAGTTATTACGTATCGAAGAAGAATTAGGCAGCAGCGTTGCATATGCAGGCCGTTCTGCTATCAAAGGTCAATAAGATCTGACAGAATGTTGCCACCCTAAAATGGTGGCAACACTTAAAGACCCCTAAGCATGTTTGACAGTAACGATATCCAAACCTCCATATTCCATGGCAGTGAGCAGCAATTGGAATATGCCGAGATTTGTACTGCCTTGTTCGAGTCCACACTATTGGATATCGCCAAACAAGATAATCTGGATACGGTTCGAATCCAGCGTAAATTAGCTGGCCTCTCCTACCACGTTAAAAACGCCGCGTATAAGTTGCTTACAACTGAAAATCCCATGGAAGTGGATATTCACAACGCCAGTTGGCAGTTGAAACAACCCAAAAAATGTCCGGGAAAACCCTATCTTACAGAAGAAGCCGTGGAATGGTACATGAAGCATTCCTGTTATGGTTTGCCGGTGCCTGTGCTGATTATGGACTTTGAGCATATCTATCTGGAATTGGACTCCATTGATATTATGGATTTGCCCAATGGTCGAATTCATCTCAATAAAAATAATTGGGTATCTCTTATCGCTGAAGAAGAAACCCAGCCTGTACTGCAAAACAAACAGCAGCAACTAATAATACTGCAAAAACCGTCTAAAGCCATCATGACTTCGGCTTGTTGCGGTCATCGCTGGAGCCATAAAGGTACAACTCATCCTCGCAAACTCAGTTTAAGAGAGCTTCTACTCTCCACTACCATCCACTGGAAAAATTTCCGCTTCCCTGTGTAATTGCCGCGTTTTTGTAGGTTCGAATTGAGCTACATGGATGTAGTGAATGCCGATTTTGTCGGGAATATTAATTGGCGAGCTACATGGATGTAGTGAACGCCAATTTTTTAGGGAACATTAGTCGGCGATGCGGACAATGGATTTAGCCGGCCAACAACACTAAAACCTAACACCCTCACTCAACCAAAACTCAAGCGACAGATGAAAACAAAATAGGATAAACATCCTAACCAAAGTCTCAATTCACAACACATCCAACCAGTTTGAATGTTTTTAACATGGGATATAACCAAAAACTTTCGCTTTCGTTATAAAAACCCTGGTATCGCTATTGACCCACCCCCTGATAAACGTTACAAATACACTTAGTTAAACGTTGAGACAAATACAACACAATGGCGATTAAATTTACTTCACTCCTCATTCTCCTTATGGCAGGCAAAACTGCACGGGTGAGTTGTAAGTAAACAACGAAAAGCATTCTTGAAAAACCCGTGCACAGCACGGGTTTTTTTGTATATAGCACAGCAAATCGGGAGTTCACATGGACAATCAGGTAAAGATATTTGATACCACCTTACGTGATGGCGAGCAGGCATTGCCCGCCAGTTTAACGGTTAAGGAGAAACTCCAGATTGCGCTGGCACTGGAGCGCTTAGGCGTGGATATCATCGAAGCAGGATTCCCGGTTTCTTCACCGGGGGATTTCCAGTCAGTGCAAACCATTGCCAAAGAAGTAAAAAATGCCACTGTGTGTGGTTTGTCACGGGCCATGGCAAAAGATATTGATGCCTGTGGTGAAGCATTGCGCGTTGCTGAGCAGTTTCGCATCCATACTTTTATCGCCACCTCCTCCATTCATGTTGATTCCAAATTGCGGAAATCCAATGATGAAGTGGTGGACATGGCCGTAGCAGCCATTAAACACGCCGCAAAATATACCGACGACATTGAGTTTTCATGTGAAGATGCGGGCAGGACTCATATTGATTATCTATGCCGCATGGTGGAAGCCGCCATCAATGCGGGTGCCACGACAGTGAATATTCCAGACACGGTGGGCTACACTACCCCATCTGAATTTGGCGGTATAATTCACAATCTATTTAATCGCGTGCCTAACATCGACAAAGCGATTATTTCCGTGCACTGCCACAACGATTTAGGCCTGGCGGTAGCCAACTCTTTAGCGGCAGTGGAAAATGGTGCTCGTCAGGTAGAATGTACAATCAACGGTATCGGTGAGCGCGCCGGCAATGCTTCGCTGGAAGAAATTGCCATGATCCTGAAAACCCGCGAACAATTGCTGGGTTTGCAAACCAATATCCAAAGCTCAGAAATTTCCCGAACGTCTAAACTGGTTAGCCAGTTGTGTAACATGCCAGTACAGGCCAACAAAGCCATTGTGGGGGCCAATGCCTTTAGTCACTCTTCAGGTATTCACCAAGACGGTGTATTAAAAGCGCAAAACACTTATGAGATTATGACCCCCGAATCCGTGGGCATTAACAAAAACAACCTTAACTTAACTTCACGCTCTGGCCGCCATGTTATTAAACATCGAATGCATGAATTGGGTTATCAGGATACGGATTTTGATTTAGACAAGCTGTATCAGTCGTTCTTAAAATTGGCTGACAAAAAAGGGCAAGTGTTTGATTACGATTTAGAAGCCTTGGTGTTCTTCGATCAAACACGTCAGGACGAAGCTTATTACCAGCTTAATTATTTGCATGCTAATGCTGGTAAAAATATCGTCCCCAACGCTACAGTCATTGTGGCTTTTGGCGACCAGGAAGTTACCGAGTCATCCACCGGTAATGGCCCTGTTGATGCCGCGTTTAACGCCATTATAAAAGCGACAGGTCGAGACAGTATTGAGATAGTTGACTTTAAACTGGACTCAAAAGGCGAAGGTGCCGATGCGCTTGCACAAGTCAGCGTGATCGCCACTTACAATGGCCGTCGCTTCAGTGGTATCGGATTGGCAACGGATATCGTAGAGGCCGGCGTAAAAGCCTTAATATATGTGATGAACAATACCTATCTGGCAGATCAAATTGATCAACAGAAAAAACAAGTAAAACGAATAGCAGGTGTATAAAACCATGTCAGGAAAACATATTGCAGTACTTGCCGGAGATGGCATAGGCCCGGAAGTAATGAATGAAGCACTGAAAGTGCTGGACACCATCAAACACAAGTTTGATTTAAACATTACAACTGAGCAGTTTAACGTAGGTGGTTATGCTATCGATAATGACGGCCACGCCTTGCCTGAGAAAACACTCAAAGGATGTGAGCAAGCTGATGCCATTTTGTTTGGCTCAATCGGCGGCCCTAAGTGGGACAATCTACCTTTGGAGCAACGTCCAGAGCGTGCCGCGTTATTAACACTGCGCAGCCATTTTGGTTTGTTCAGCAACCTGCGTCCTGCTCGCATTTATCCGGGCCTTGAGTCCTTTTCCCCGCTTCGTGCTGACATTGCTGCCAGTGGTTTTGACGTACTGGTTGTCAGAGAACTTACTGGCGGCATTTATTTCGGCCAGCCCAAAGGCATGGAAGGCGAAGGTGAAGAGCAATTCGCCTTTGATACCATGCGCTACAGCCGCCGCGAAATCCGCCGAATAGCAAAGATTGCATTCGAAGCGGCACAAAAGCGTGGCAAAAAAGTGACATCGGTGGATAAAGCTAATGTCCTGGTGTGTAGCCGATTATGGCGCGAAGTCACAGAAGAAGTGGCTAAAGATTTCCCGGATGTGGCCTTGGATCACATCTACATCGATAATGCCACCATGCAGCTTATCCGCTATCCGTCAGACTTCGACGTACTGCTGTGCTCTAACTTGTTCGGCGATATCATCTCTGATGAATGTGCCATGATCACCGGTTCCATGGGCTTGTTACCCTCAGCCAGTATTAATGAGCAAGGCTTTGGTATGTACGAGCCGGCCGGCGGCTCTGCCCCCGATATTGCAGGGCAAGGTATCGCCAACCCTATTGCGCAAATTCTGTCTTTATCTATGCTGCTGCGCTACAGCCTGAACGAGAACGCCGCAGCTGATGCGATTGATGCCGCAGTTGTATCGGCATTGCAAGCACAAATCCTGACGGCAGAATTATTACCAGCAGATAAGCGCCACGAAGCCAAGTCCACATCTGAAGTGGGTGATTTTATCGCGCAAGCCATCAAGGAGAGCAACTAATGGCTAAGACCTTATACGAAAAAATCTGGCAGCGTCATATCGTAGACCAGGTAGGAAACGATACTCTGCTCTACATCGACCGCCATTTAATTCACGAAGTAACATCGCCACAGGCGTTTGCAGGATTAGCAGAAAAAGGCCGTAAGGTCCGTCGCCCTGACAAAACCTTCGCCACTATGGATCACAGTATCTCTACCCGCTCATTGGCAATTGATGCTTGTGGACCGGCTAATCAGTTGCAGTTACAAACACTTATGAACAACTGCGAAGCCAATGGCATTGAGCTTTACCCTGTGGGTCATCAAAAACAAGGTATCGTGCATGTTATCGGCCCTGAGCTGGGATTAATCTTACCAGGCATGACAGTTGTGTGCGGCGATTCTCACACAGCGACTCACGGTGCTTTTGGCGCCTTGGCGTTTGGTATCGGCACCTCTCAAGTTGAGCATGTGTTGGCCACTCAAACGCTGAAACAGAGCAAAGCCAAAACCATGAAGGTAGACGTAAAAGGTACCCTGCCCTCAGGTATCACAGCAAAAGACATTATTCTGGCCATAATTGGAAAGATTGGTCACGCAGGTGCCACAGGTTATGTTATTGAATACGCGGGCAGCGCCATCGAAGCCTTATCCATGGAAGAGCGCATGACCATTTGTAATATGAGTATTGAAGCCGGTGCCAAAGCAGGGTTAATTGCTCCCGACCAAACCACTATCGACTACATAAAAGGCAGAGACTACACGCCTAAGGGCGATACCTGGGAGGTTGCTGTAGCAGACTGGGCGACGCTTAAATCCGATCCAGATGCTAACTTCGATACCGTAGTAACACTGCAAGCAGAAGATATCGAACCACAAGTGACTTGGGGCACAAATCCAGGCCAAGTCATTGGTGTTAATAGCCCAATCCCAGGCCCCGCTGATTTTGATGATTCAGTTGAGAAAGATTCTGCCACAAAAGCCCTGAAATACATGGGCATTGAAGCCGGACAAAAGCTGTCAGATTTAGCGGTAAACAACGTATTCATTGGTTCTTGTACTAATAGCCGCATCGAAGATTTACGCGCCGCAGCACAAATTGCCAAACAAGGTAAAGTTGCTAATAACGTTACCGCCATCGTAGTGCCGGGCTCTGCTCAAGTAAAAGCGCAGGCGGAGGCCGAGCAATTGGACCAGATCTTTATTGATGCTGGTTTCGAATGGCGTTTACCGGGTTGTTCAATGTGCTTAGGTATGAACGACGACATCCTACAGCCAGGAGATCGCTGCGCATCCACCAGTAATCGGAATTTTGAGGGTCGCCAGGGGCGTGGTGCACGCACTCACCTGGTAAGTCCGGCAATGGCTGCGGCTGCAGCATTGAACGGTCACTTCGTTGATGTCAGACAGTATGGAGTACAATAACATGAGTGGAATTACTGAATTCACCGGTACAGCAGTGCCGTTAGACAGCGCCAATGTCGACACCGACCAAATTATTCCTAAACAGTTTTTAACCTCGGTGAGCCGCGCAGGTTTTGGCAAGCACTTGTTTCACGACTGGCGTTATCTGGACCTGGAGGAAAAAGAGCCTAATCCGGACTTTGTATTAAATAAACCGGAATACAAAAATGCCTCGATTCTGTTAGCCAGAGAGAACTTTGGTTGCGGCTCAAGCCGGGAGCACGCTCCATGGGCACTCACCGACTATGGCTTTAAGATCGTTGTCGCCACCAGTTTCGCCGACATTTTTTATGGCAACTGTATGAACAATCAATTGTTACCTGTCGCATTGGATAACGCACAAATGGACGTATTGTTCGAAGCCGTTAACAATAATCCAGATTGTGAGATTCAAATCAACTTACCGGAGCAAAGCCTGACGGTGAACGGCGAAACTTTTCATTTTGATATTGAGCCACACCATAAAAACAACCTCATCAAAGGCCTGGATGCCATCGGACAAACCTTGGAAAGTGCTCCTCATATTGACGCTTATGAGGCAAAAGTGCCCGCCTGGTACGCCTAAAGTATCAAAAACTTCACTGACTAATTCTTTAGTTTAATTGCCAATATCAATGATATTGGCAATACTTCATTCTCTGAACAATTTTCTAAAGACCTTAAAGCTGTAAGCACATTATGGAACAAAACCAGATTGCCATTATTTCTATTGATGAATTAGTCCCGGGCATGTTTGTCAGCCGGGTGACAAAACAAAGTGGTCAGTTGAAAGTCAAATCACAAGGACTCATCAAGCGTGCTGAGCTGATTGGCATTTTGAAGCAAAAAGGGATTCTGGAGTTAGAGGTAGACTACTCCCGCAGTAACCTGGAAGAAATAGCCAAGCACCAACCGGAAGAACAAGTGGATCCGGAGCCCGAAAAGCCAACTGCTCCCGTCAAATCGTTATCCGATGCCCTGATTCAATCGCAAAAATTGCATGACCAGGCCAAGCAAGCTCACAGTAAGTTACTGGACAAAGTGCGCAATGGTGAAGTGGCTAACGTGGATGGTATCCGTGATGTTTCAACAGAGATCATTGACAGTATATTCGACAACCCCAATGCCCTGTCCTGTGTTTCACTGATTAAAGATGCACCAGACTATATCTGGGAGCACAGTGTTAACTGTGCTATCTACATGGCTATCTTTGCTCGCCATTTAGGGTTCGATAAAGAACTAACCGAAGAACTCTGCTTGGGCGGCTTTCTGATGGATACTGGCATGGCCACCATTCCTGATGACTTGTTGCAAAAAGGCGATAAATTTCACGCTGACGATTACAAACTGATAAAAATGCATGTGGATTTTGGCGTAGAGCTGATATCACAAGAGAAAGAAGTCTCTGAAGTGGTGCTAAGCGTCATCCAGGACCATCATGAGCGTCTTGATGGTTCAGGTTATCCGGAAGGCAAAAAAGGTGATCAGATCAACACCTATGGCCGTATGGCCGCCATCATCGATAGTTACGACGCCATGACCAGTGATCGACCTTATCGCAAAGGCATGACCCCTACCGCCGCATTGAAAAAATTATTATCTGATACCTCAGGCAAATACGATCAATCGCTGGTGCAACAATTCATTCGTTGCATTGGCGTTCACCCTGTCGGTTCACTGGTAAAACTCAAAAGCGGTAAACTGGGTATTATCGTCAAAGCCAATAAGGATGAGCCTATTAAACCACTAGTGATGTGCTTTTACAGTGTTACCAGCGGAGCCCACACAGAACTGAAAAAAGTGGATTTATCCAAAGTGGCAGACGAAATTGAATCCACCGTCAGACCAGACGAATTTAAAATCAATCTCACTAAGTTTTTCAAGGATGTATTTTTAAGCTCGATTTAGTGTGCTTGGAAGACTAAAAGAGATAAGAGTTTGAAGGGCAGAAACAGCATTGCCTGCCCTGTACTTCTGATAGTGAACAAGATTAAAAGTGGCTGGGCATCTCCAGCTCTTTCCTGGCGACATTCATATCAGTATAAAATTTCAGAATGGATTCAGTGGCGCTTCTTTCCAGTTCAACTGAGCCGGAATTGTCAATCATCCAAAACCAAAGACGCAATATATTTGACGGTACAACTTGAGAACCCATCTTTAACACTCACAATAAAAACCTACCTGTGAGAGATATCGACAGCCATGTCATAAAACTTTAAAACAAATTGCGATTTCTGAATCGTTTGCTCAAATATTCAGCAACACACTTAATACTGACGAAGGCTGAACTTAAACAAACTCAAAATCTTGATGGTCTTCCTTAAGGAAAATGAAACCTTTCTTCGAGGTTTTGGCTTGGGCAATCGCACCGGAATAAATTCCTTTTTGTCTATCGGTCATAAACTCAGCGAGGATCACGGTTTTAAATATCAGTAACTTACCACCTTGTTCACAAGTAACAATAAACACTTTATCGTGGAATACCATGTGCAGTGTTTGTCCCTCTTCGAATTGCGTCAGGGCGTATTTAATCTGCACCAGAATATCCGCTAGCGAATGGGCCGTTATCTCTAGTGCCGCTTTAAGGCCGCTTAAATCTGCCCTTTGGATCAAACGAGTAAAGAAGTGTTCGTGGATCACCAGATCTCGTGTTACCTGTACGTCTAAAATATCGCTCAAGTCCCCTTTAACCAACTTTTTGGAATCCAGGGTGGTTTGCTGAACCAACAACAGTTTACCTATACCATCCTCTTCAATAGCTTTAGGTTCGATATAAAAAAAGGTGTGATTAAAGTGCCAGGGATGCCTTGTTGGTTTGCGGTATTCAAAAATGGTTATGCCAGCGTGGGCACTGCGAAAAGCCTCAAGAAACTGCTGAACGTGTTTTTTCGAGCCGAATTCGTGAGCAGCTTGATAAAACTGCTCCACGTTTTTATTCGCCTTGCGCATATCCCGCAAAAAATAGGCTCTGGCTTCACTTTCCTGCAACTTGCAGCCCCTTACAGTTTAAACAAGCTCGTGCCACAGCCGGCACTTACCATCCACACTTTACCATTCAGAGAGGGCACGCATACTAAACTGATGGCCTTCAAACACCAGAATAACGTGCTGTGGCTCAATACGCTCAATAAACAGCTTATCATCCAGCCACTCACCCTCGCCCATCTCAATACCGTTTAATTTAACCCAACGGTCTCTGGGATTAGACGCATACATATGAGCTGAAAATGACATGCTGGGTAAGCGTGTCATCACCCGTGCAGGCAGCTGATCCACCCGCTGCACTTGTGTGCTGTTGTAATCATTACTGACATCGCCATATTCAAGGGTTTCCCCATCATCAGCGACCACTGGCGAAGATTCCCGTTCCAGCTCGGCCATGGCATCCTCAAATCGCTTCAGCAACTCTGGGGATACGACGGACTCTTGCGTATTTTGTGCCGCTTGTGTCTCATCAACACCTGGCTCAATAGTATTGTTATCGACCTGAGGTGCTTGGTTTTGAGGCGCCACAGGCTGATTTTGGGATGTAACGATCTGATTTTGAGCCACCATAGGCTGCTCAGTAGACACGGATGTAGACTCAGTGTCAGATTTCACTGATTCATCGAGCACTGTATCTTGTAATTGAGTCTCTTGCTGTGCAGATTCATCAGGTGCAGAGACATCACTAACTTCAGCCTCGCTTGCACCATTTTGCTGCGTTGTATTCACAACCAGCACTTGTTTATCAGACAACAGCGCCGGAATATTACTGCCAAACCAACCCAGCAAAAAACCAATCACAACCACCAAAGCAGCGATACCAACTTGCGCACCATAATATTGCCAGGCAGAGGGCACCTGCTGTAATGAGGGCATAAACAAACTGCGATTAAACTGTTCAGACAGCTGGTTATCCGCATCATGCCTCGGAGTTTCTTCATTGGCCTGCATCACAAACTGAGTTTGAGAAACATGGTGGCTGTCCTCCACCTCAATCTCAACGGTCTTTTCAAGATCGATAGCCAGTGACAAAACCCCCATCTCGGCCAAGCCCTGCACCATTTCTGCACTAGTCACTAAGCCGGTTTTCTTGATTTTTACTGGTCCGTTTTGCTCAATAATACCTAGTATGAACATTCCCGGCTTTAAGTCCTGAATACTGATTTGCTTAGCCATACCAACTCCCTGTTACAAAACCAAGCGCAACACTCACCGCAAACAATGCGGCCAGCATCAATGTTTGTCGTTTACCCTGGCGTTGTTTCACTACGTCCTCACCTAAAATTTGTCGCGCCGCGGCCACCAATATGTGACGCTTCACCGACAACATTTGTTTGCTGGCAGTAATGGTCAATGCGCGATCACACAACAGATTAATAACCCGAGGGATGCCGCCGGTTATCTGATAAGCCGCTTGAATGGCACCGGGAGAGAATACTCCTCGGTCACCATTGGCCACCTGTAAACGGTGGGCTACGTATTCTTTCACCTCTCCCGCTGTCAGCGGCAATAGGTGATAGCGCGCCGTAATACGCTGTGCCAACTGGCGCAACTCGTTGCGTTTTAACAATTGTTGTAATTCAGGCTGGCCAATGAGCACCACCTTCATCAATTTTTCTCGATTGGTTTCAAGATTGGTAAGCAGTCTTAATTGCTCAAGCACTTCCGGCATCAGATGCTGCGCTTCATCAATGATAAGAATGGTGTTTTTCTTGTTCTGATGATTATCACTGAGCTTTTTCAAAATCAAATCAGTGAAATATTTCAAACTGGACAACTGTCGCTCGTACTCGATACCCAGCTCATCACAGATTGTGGCCAATAACTCCAGCGCTGACAGCGTGGGGTTTAAGATCATTGCCACTTGTGTGGTTTCGGGCAAGTCCTGCAAGAGTTTGCGGGCAACCGTGGTTTTTCCGGTGCCCACCTCTCCTGTGAGCATAACAAAGCCACCGCTTTCTCTTAAGCCAAAAGTAAGATGAGCTAAGGCCTCTCTGTGCCTCGGGCTCATAAAGAGGTATTCGGGATTGGGGGCGATGGAAAATGGATTATCCTTTAACCCAAAATAGTTCAGATACATATCTGCGCGTCCGGTTTTTTCTGAATCAAATCATTCTGGATGGCTATCCTGACGATTTGTGTTTATTAAGTCAAAACATCAAAAATAAAAATTACAATTTCTGGCATAATAGCAGCTAAGTATTAACGGGCAATGAAGAATCTCAACAACGATGCAAGTGTATTTAGTAGGTGGTGCAGTACGTGATCAACTTTTGGGACGTGCGGTAAAAGACAAAGACTGGATGGTAACAGGCGCTACTCCGCAGGAGATGTTAGACGCCGGATACCAACAGGTTGGCAAGGACTTTCCGGTCTTTTTGCATCCACAATCTAAAGAAGAGTACGCACTGGCCCGAAAAGAGCGCAAATCCGGTAGTGGCTACACTGGATTTGAAACCGATACTTCCACCTCCGTTACTTTAGAAGAAGACTTAATCCGGCGCGACCTCACAGTGAATGCCATGGCGTTATCTGAAGATGGCCAGTTACAAGACCCTTACGGCGGCAAAGCGGACCTTGAGAACCGTATTTTGCGTCACGTTTCTGATGCCTTCATCGAAGATCCACTGCGGGTATTGCGAGTTGCCAGATTTGCCGCTCGTTATAAACAATATGGATTTAGTATTGCCCCGGAAACTCTGGCGCTCATGACTCAGATTGCCCAATCTGGTGAACTCAGCACGCTTTCTGCAGAGCGCGTATGGGTAGAAACCGCTAAAGCCTTGTCGGAAAAAAATCCCGAGGTGTATTTTGAAACCCTGAAAGCCTGTCATGCACTCGATGATTGGTTTCCAGAATTAGACGCGCTTTGGGGTGTGCCTAACCCGGCAAAGTGGCATCCTGAAATCGACACCGGCGTGCATGTCATGTTGGTTCTTCAGCAAGCGAGCCTGTTGAGCGACAAGATCACCGTGCGTTTTGCCGCTTTGCTCCACGATCTCGGTAAAGGTTTAACTGACCCGCAATACTGGCCTAGTCATCACGGCCATGAAAAAGCCGGCGTTCCTCTGGTTAAAACATTATGCAAACGCATCAAAGCCCCTAATGCTGAATCGGAGCTAGCACGACTCACCTGCGAACATCACGGTAATGTGCACAGAGCCTTTGAATTAAAGCCACAAACCGTCATCAAACTATTTGATACCCTGGATGCCTGGCGCAAACCAGAGCGCTTTGAAGATTTACTGCTGGCTTGCGAAGCCGATGCCAAAGGCCGCACACATTTTGAGCACAAGCCCTACCCCCAGCGAGATTATTTATTGCAATGCTACCAGGTTGCTAAAAACATCGATGTAAAAAATATCATTGCCGATGGATTTTCCGGAGCCCAGATTAAATCAGAACTGGCGTTAAGACGTTGCCAGGCTGTTACAGACGTTAAGTCTCAGCAAACAGCGAGTTAATTTTTAGTAAAAATCATTTCAACCTAATTTGATTCTATATTTTAGAACGTATTAATCTATTTTTAACGCTAATCTTTTGCATTTTATTTATATACCATTCGGTACAAATCAAATCTGAGTGGATATATTTATGTTTAAAGGTTTATTAGCGTCGCTGGTGCTGTTCGCCGCATCCGCTTTTTCAGCACAGGCCGACGAATGGCAACTACAAGAAACTTACGACCAGGCCGTATCGGTCGAATATTTACATGGCGAAGGTAATTTAAAAGGTGTGCGTCTGGGCTATCGTCCGGTGGTTACCCAAATTGACAGTTTTGAATGGTTGGGTGAACTGGATGTTTACTGGGAGTTTAGCCTGAACTTTTGGGAGTTTGGCGACCCGGTTCAACACGAAACCAATTTTGCCTTTGCTATCTCTCCGGTTTTCAGCAAAGAATTTGCGCGTATTTATGACAAGTACCCGATTAAATGGGAATTTGGCATCGGTATTTCTCTGGTGGAAGATACCCGCTTTGCTGGTAAAGATATCGGCAGTCATTATCAATTTGAAGACCGCCTTGGCTTAATTTTCGAGTTCGGTGAAAACCTTCGGGAGTCCATCGCCCTGCGCTATATGCACTACTCCAACGGCGGCCTGAACGATGACAATCCGGGCATGGATTTCGCTAACATTGCTTACATTTACCATTTTTAGACTTTCTTCATACCTAGGGGGTGCTCCCCAACTTAACAAGGACGTTTCTTTTTTCTCAACGCCAAAGTTTAAAACAGGTATAATCCCGCAAAAATTTGATGGGTTTACACATGTTTGAAGAATTACAGCTGGACGATGAACTGTGTCGTGCAGTGGCGGAAATGGGTTTTAAAAAGCCCACCAGTATCCAGATGGAAGCAATACCAGCGGCGCTGGATGGTAAAGACGTTTTAGCCAGTGCTCCCACTGGCACGGGAAAAACCGCCGCGTTTGTTTTACCTGCATGCCAGTACTTGCTGGACTTTCCGGCCAAAAAACCCCATGGCCCACGTATCCTGATCTTAACGCCAACCCGTGAACTGGCATTACAGGTACAAGAGCAAACCCAGAAAATTGCGGCTTATACTGATATCACCTCGGGTACCATCATTGGTGGCATCAATTATGGCTCAGACCTGGATCTGTTAGACAGCAATGTGGATATCGTCATTGCTACCCCTGGTCGACTATTCGAACATATCGAAAGAGAAGCCTTTGATTGCCGCGAGCTGGAATGGATCATTCTGGACGAGGCCGACCGCATGTTGGATATGGGTTTTGGCTCAGTAGTGGGCCAGATTTGTTCCGAGGCTCGCTGGCGTAAACAAACTCATCTGTTTTCCGCCACCCTGGACAGTAAAGACGTAGAACGATTTGCCCTGACTATCCTCAATGATCCGATTTCTGTAGAAGCCAGCCCGTCGCGCAAGGAGCGCCCTAAGATCCTGCAATGGATCCACTTTGCCGATACGCTGGAGCATAAACGCCAGCTGCTATTGCATTACCTTAACAGTGAAGAAGTGCAACGCAGTGTGGTGTTTATTAAAACCCGTGAACGCCTGGCGGAGCTGGCAGATTGGTTACAAACACAGAATATCCGCTATGTGTTTCTGCAAGGTGAAATGCCCCAAGACAGACGCAACAAGGCCATTGCCGCGTTTAAAAATGGCGAAAGCCCGGTTCTGCTGGCGACCGATGTGGCTGCCCGCGGTATTGATATTCCGGATGTCAGCCATGTAATTAATTACGATCTGCCTCGCTCTGCCGATGTTTACGTGCACCGTATTGGACGCACCGGCCGCTCCGGTAAAAAAGGCAACGCCATATCATTAGTGGAAGCCCACGACATGGAAATGATGGGCAAAATCAGCCGCTTTACTGGAGATACCATCAAACCACAAAAGGTGAAAGGCCTGGAGCCGAAACACAAAGTGGCAAAAACGCCGGCTAAAAAAGCCAAAAAGAAAAAGGCCGCCACCAAAAAGGCGGCTAAAAAGCCCAAAAAGTAAGGATATCCCGTGACTCAAGAATTCGTACTCGCCACAGGTAATCAGGGCAAAGTAAAAGAGCTGGCCAATGTGCTGGCTCCTTTTAATATAACGCTGCGTCCCCAGTCAGATTTTGCGGTGTCTTCCGTTGCAGAAACGGGCTCAACCTTTGTAGAAAATGCCATTATCAAAGCCCGTCATGCCGCCAAAGAAACCGGTTTAGCTGCTATAGCCGATGATTCAGGTTTAGCGGTAGATGCCTTGGGTGGTGCACCCGGTATTTATTCGGCGCGCTTTGCTGGAGAAGAAGCTAACGATCAGGACAACATCGCCAAATTATTAGATGTACTGCAAGACGCACCAAGAGAGCAGCGCGGTGCTCAGTTTCATTGTTGTCTGGTATTTATGCGCAGTGCAGATGACCCAACACCAGTGATTGCACAAGGTATCTGGCGCGGTGAAATCCTGAATCAAGCGACGGGAACAGAAGGATTTGGCTACGACCCGGTGTTCTGGTTGCCGGAATTACAACGCAGCGCGGCACAGCTTAGCAAAGCAGAAAAAAATCAAATCAGTCATCGCGGCAAAGCCATTGAATTATTACTGCCCCAGTTGATCACCGCAGGTGTCTTAGTTGAATCCTGAAATTCCCCTAAATAACCAACACATACCGCTGGCCTTGTATATCCACATTCCCTGGTGTGTACAGAAATGTCCCTATTGTGACTTTAACTCCCACGGTATCAAACAAGGTCAATCGCAACAGGATTTACCTGAACAAGAGTACGTAATGCACTTGTTGCAGGATCTGGAACAGGATATTGCACGTTATCTGGCAAACAACACAGAAACTCGCCCCTTAAGCAGCATTTTTATCGGCGGTGGAACCCCCAGTTTGTTCAGCGGTGAAGCCATGAAAACCCTGCTACAGGGCGTACAGCAGCGCATCGCATTTAGTGAGGATATTGAAATTACTCTTGAAGCCAATCCAGGTACGGTAGAAGCTGAGCGTTTCAAGGCCTATGTGGAGGCTGGTGTGAATCGCATCTCCATCGGTGTGCAGAGCTTTGACAACCAAAAACTGTCTCGCCTTGGACGCATTCACGATAGCGATGAGGCCTGCAATGCCGCGCAGATAGCTCACAGTGTTGGCTTGAACAGTTTCAATATTGACATCATGCATGGCCTGCCAGAGCAATCCGTTGAGGATGCGCTTAAAGATTTAAAACAAGCGATAGCCCTTAATCCCCCTCATCTTTCCTGGTATCAGTTAACCATTGAGCCCAATACCTTATTCCACTCCCGGCAGCCGACTCTGCCAGAAGATGAAATATTGTGGGACATTCAGGAACAAGGCGATGCTTTGCTACAAGAAGCGGGCTACGTTCAATATGAAATATCCGCCTACAGCCAACCGGGGCAACAGTGTCGCCATAACCTCAACTATTGGCGTTTTGGTGATTATCTCGGTATCGGTTGCGGTGCCCATGGCAAAGTCACACTTAATGATGGCCGCATCATCCGCAGTGCCAAAACCAAACACCCAAAAGGTTATATGGATTTGACCCGCAATAAACTGTTCCAGGAATCCGCTGTGGAACAGGAAGATTTGGGGTTTGAATATTTTATGAATCGCTTTCGCCTGCTTGAAGCGTGCCCAAAAGCTGAACTGTTACAGCGAACGGGTTTAAGCCCGGAGATGGAAGAGATCAAATCCCGCCTTAACAGCGCGTTGCAAAAAGGGCTTATTGTTGAAACCGAATCGCACTGGCAAGTTTCGGAATTAGGAAAGCGTTACTTGAATGAACTACTGACACTGTTTTTGGAATAATTGAACTGCAAGTAATTGTGCCGGGCAAGCGATACTACTGACAGAATTTGTCTCGATTATTGCTATTCTTAAGTAGATTGTTCGCAACAAAGACAGCCCCCAACAAAGACCACTAACATGCCAGAACCCGACAAAAAAAAGATCAAAGCCTTCGACTGCTCAGCGGCGCTGTACAATTGGTTGCAGGAGCACCATGCCTGCGAAACCGAACTGTGGGTGAAAATCTTTAAAAAAGCCACGGGGATCCCCAGCGTTACCTGGAACGATGTAGTTATTACGTCGCTTTGTTGGGGTTGGATAGACGGCATCAAAAAATCATTGGATAGCGAGGCTTATCTGCAGCGTATTACCCCGAGAAAACCCGGCAGCAACTGGTCCAAAATAAACACCGAACATGTAACAAGGCTGATAGCTGAAGGACGTATGCAAGCGCCAGGCATGGTGCATGTGGAAACGGCCAAAGCCGACGGGCGGTGGGAGAATGCCTACGCCCCCGCCAGCCAAATGCAGGTGCCAGAAGATTTTATCATTGCGGTTAAAGCTCAGCCTTTGGTAGAGGCATTTTATAACACCCTGCCCAAATCCAGCCGCTATGCCATTGCCTATGGCCTGTGCAATGCCAAGCGCAGTGAAACCCGACAACGGCGCTTTGATAAATTCATGACGATGTTGCTCAATCAGGAAAAGCCCGGCTTTGGTTTTAAAAGCTAGAAAAAATGCTCAACGTCCTAAAAGCTATTAGTTCAATTTAACAAACCCGCTTTTTTAAGCTCAGCATTGGCAATGGCGATACGGGTCTTTTGCACTTCAGAAAAGCTTTTGCCATCCACATTGACAGCGAAATACCAGGATTTTCCGTTCTTTTCCACCATGCCAACGTACCAGCCTATGGCTTTGCCCTTAGCGATGCCGCCACCACCGGTTTTTGCATACAAGGTATATTCCTCTGTTTGCTCTTTCAGCATTACCTTTTTGAAGGTCTGCAAGGTTGCATCAGATATAGGTAATTCACCATCAAACAGACGCTTTAAAAACTGCACCTGCTGCAATGCAGAAATTTGAACACTGCCATTTAGCCAAAAAGTATCTAAGCCGGAAGAGATATCGCGGTTACCATAGTCAAACCCGTTTAGGTATTCCTGCATTTTGGCCTTACCTATTTTATTGGCAATCTCTTGATAAATGGGTACGGCTGAGTTCTGGAACGCTGGACGAATGCTGAGTGGCGCTTTGTACCAGATTTCCGGCCACCAGGACTGCACCGGATATTGCTCTTTGTCGTAGCTGAGTTCGTGCTCCATGTCGTGCACTACACCGACATCAAGGGCAATCAGGGTGTTGGGGATCTTAAAAGTAGAATACGGTGTAAATGGCTGCCTGGCTCTTTTAACGTTTAGAATGGTTTTGATGTCACCTGAGTCTTCCATCAATACAAAAGTACAATCATCATCACAAGAAGGTGTACTGGCTGCAAAAACAGGAAAGGTTAGTAAAAGAAGTGAAAAGGCAAAAGCTTTCATGAAAGTCCTTTTTTGAATGTTAATACGCAAGAAAAAGTGGGCGTATTTAACCATGAAAGCATTCTTGAAAAAGAAATGATTAGTAAAAAACTATGTCCGATGATGTCCGACGTAAACGCTTAATCAGACCAGCCCTTGCCTACTACGATAACATCAATGTCCTTAAGCTGTTTAATCTCTGTGCGCAGCTCATTTTCGACGCGATCCAGATAACCCATTTTGTTGCAAAACCATTGGGCTTTTTTGCGCAAGCTGTCGGCTTTGGGCCCCACTGTACGTTCAATCTCATTGCCCATGATCTCCAGGCGCTGAGATAATTCTTCCATGCGCAATTCCATACTTTCGTCATTGCCCGCATTTAAGCCACCAATTGCAGACAACACACCGCCGAGAGAAGTATTGATGGCCTCTTCTATTTGCGCTTCAAGCTCTTGGTCCACCAGGTCATCCACATTTTCAAGACTACCGGGGCCAATATAATAATTGCCATGGGCGTGAATAAACTTCTTTTTGACCTTTTCTTTCACTCTGTCCAAAGCAGAGGTTAATTTGTCGAAGCTCTTGTGATCTGTGCCTACTAGTCCCACATAAACGTGCTCTACGGTTTCTATGGCAAGGTCAACACCTTCTGTCGCGAGAATAATCATCTTGGGTACGGAATAATGAATGCCATCGGATAATTCCTTGAGCTTCTCAGCCTGGCTTTCGTTTAACGTTATCCAGTTACCGCCCACAATCAATTGATCATCGGAATTTATCTGGTAGAGGGTGCGCGATTCATCAATGATGCGAATGCTTTTGTCTGTTACCACCATGCCATAATTCAAATCTACCTCACACTTGAGGTCGGCATGGGCAGACAAGCTAACAACGCTAAAAAATAAAAATAGTAATCTAATCATCCGTAGGTAATCGATATTAAGACAGTTTCATTGTCACAGATACGCAAGGTTTTTGCATTCAGATTCCGACAAGCGTATCAAAATTCGAGGTAAATTGCTGAGAAGCCAAGTTAGTTGGTTATTTTCGACCGTGACCGGTCTTTTCCTTCAGCTCGTTGAGGGTTACCTCTACCGCCTCAGCGCGCTTTTTGTTGGCGGCAACATCGGTAACATCGTAAATCATCATACACATGTGATCCACGTTACCCGTTGCGCCGGTAAGCGGTGACAGCGTGACATTTTGGAACATGAAGTCCTCAGTACCGGTGATGGGCCGGTAGTTTGGAAATTTATAAATATAAGGACGCTGCTCCCAGGTAATAAATGCCCGGTTCTTTAATTCAAACACCGGGCGACATTTGTTACGCAACCACTTTTCATCTATTTCGGGAAACAACTGAAATAAATTACGGTCTCTCACCTGGCTAGGTAGCAAGCCACTGTGGCTCTCCATAAAGGCATTCCAGACTCGAATCTGGAAATCTGTGTTCACCACAACGATACCGACATCGACCGTTTGCAGCATGTCCATCATCCAATGGAATTCGGCTAAATCATCTTCTAAATCGTCCATCGTGATATCAGTCTTCCAACAAGTGAGAAAGCTTGTAGTTCATGGCTTTCATGGATTCTTCGGTTAACAGCAACACCAGGTCGCAGTGCACATTGTACCCTTCCAACCCATAGCTTAATTCAATCGCCAAAGTGCGCTTCCAGCGCAGTCGGTTGCTGGAGATCAATTCGGAGATACTGCGATGTTGTCCCAGTACCACAGGGTGCCCCTGACTGAAATACAAATCCAGTTGTGACGCCAGACCATTGAGACAGGTTCCAATCAAAATATTGGCAGCATCCATGAGCAATTCTAATTGCACCTGATCATCCACCTGACCATTAATCCCCATGATGCGGGCAACATCGTCAAAGCTGGAATCACTTAAAATGAATAAGGCCTCACCACTGATCCCGGGGCCGACAAACCCCTGACAAATACCGGACACAGAGTCTTTTAGCTCAATGTCCTGCAACATCATGTGCAATTCTGAGACTTCGATTAAGTTCACATTAGGAATGGGCAATCTAACAAAGACGTTGAGTATACGCGCCAGGTGATCACCCGCCTGCCCCATAGCAATATTGGTGATTTCCTGATAACAATCGCGGATATCTGGATCCAGCGCATCCACTGCAGGTTCGCTTTTGACTTCTTCTTTAACATCTTCCAGGACACCGTTTGCCAACAAGATCTTTTTCAATGCCGGCTTACTAACTGGTTTTTCGATAAAATCCAAGGCACCCAAGGCTTTTACACGCTCGTGAGCTTCGGGTTGAATATCTCCAGATACCACCACCACCTTGGTATCCAGATCTTCTTTGATGATGGCTTCGAGAGTCTCGTAGCCATCCATGATTGGCATATTGAGGTCCAGCAACAGCAGCTGTCCTTTGCCTTCTTTCATGGCTTCAATGGCTTCGCCGCCATGTTTAGCAAAGTGGATTTGCACTTCCCAGTCATCAGGCAGGCATTTTGCAGCCTGCTTCCTGGCAACCATTGAATCATCGCAAATCAAAACTGAAAACATACTGATAATTTTTCTCTTCTATCCTTTAAGGCCAATGAGGATTTAATCGCGCACCATTATATACAATAGATAGCAGTTAATTACAGAATACCCAAAGACTTATATGGACTTATCGCGCAGAGTACCATCCAACTTTAGTCGAATTTATGACATTTAACCTGCATATTGTTCAGTATTTGTGCGACAGCAGTGCGTTTGCTTAATATTGCACCAAGTTCAAGCGCAACTAATGCACTGCGCTTTTCTTATTGCGTATTTCTTCCAGTTTGTATTTGTATTTGCGGGTTACTTTAACCACTTTGCCACAGGTTAGGTGGGCGTGATATTCACCGTTCGAATTGGGTGTGAGTTTATGGATTTTGGTCACATTGACAATCGCCGAGCGACTTACGCGCGGGAAATGCTGATGATCCAGTTCGGCCTCCAGTTGTTTCATGGTTTTGCGAATAATTTGCTGCCGCTCACCCAAATGCAAGCACATGTAATCACCTACTGCCTCAATCCAGTCGATTTCGCTTACCGCCACTTTGATCCACTCGGTGCCGCATTTAAAAGACAGGTAATTTTGTAAGTCGTTGGCCTGACATTGCTGAGAGGTTTCCAGGTTTTCTATAAACCCATTCAGGGTTTTACCGGTTTTACGGGTTAGCAGATGTTGCAGCTTATCCTGCATTGCCAACGCTTTTTGTTGCTCCATGGACTTTTCGATACGCTGCAGGCAGATTTCTAACCGGTCGCAATCCACCGGTTTTAACAGGTAATCACAGAGTTCGTAGTTGAAGGCTTCCAGCGCAAAGTCTTGATAGGCTGTGGTAAACACAATGTAAGGTAGTCGGTGTCGCTCTTCCACCAACTTATTGAGGAGCTCTATCCCTGATAATCCTGGCATTTCAATATCCAGAAACACCGCATCCGGTTGCAAACTTTTGATCCCATCCAGAGCTTCAGTGCCATTCTCACACATGGGTAATATATCCAAATGTGAAAACTTGTTTAGCCTGCTATATAACCCCTGTCTGGCCAGTGGTTCATCATCTGCAATTAACACCTTAACAGATTCTTTAAACATCAGTGTGCGCCTCAATAAATAATCGCTATAAAAAAGAGAGTGACTCCAAACATTATTTCCCCAAACACAGCATAGACCAGCGCCGTTGTGACTCAAACTGCGGATGTAACAAGCTGTTATAAATGGCGGTTCTGTTTATTTGTGGTTACAACTGGAAAAAAAGACACCGCGGGGCCATAGGGTCTGGCTTAGGGAGATGAGTACGCTGACAGGTAGCAGATAAAAAAATAGGGGGCTGAGCCCCCTATTTTGTCCAGGATAAATACATGTATAGCGCCTGAAAGGCTGAATACTGTATGTCGGGTTCACTACGCCCAACAGGTGTCATACTACTTTAGAAATGTGACAAAACTACAAATCTGAGACGAAACAACAAAAATACCTGACAAAATGTAATTAAATTACAAGTTTTGCTGTTCTGTTAGTTTTTCGCCAGGTCTTCAATAACAACAATTTTGCCGGAATTACCTGAACGCTTTAGCAGCAAATCTGCGGTGTTATTAGCGCCGTTAAGCTTTGCGAAAGTAATCACGTCTTCGCCGTTACACATTAAGCCTTCCACCACTGAATCGGCTCTCAAGCGCGTTTCTTTTAGTGTCGTGTGTAAATTAAGGTTGCTGTCTGATTTAACGGCTTTACAAACGGCTACCAGTTTTTTCTCAAGGTCGCTATCCATGGCAAAAGCGCCTGAAGATAAAACCAATGTGCTTACTGCTACTGCGGTTAAGATTAACTTTTTCATAATGATGCCCTCATCTGTGCTGTACTGAATTAAGTAAAACGTTGTGTTTAACTCTGAGTACAGGTTAAGCCTGCGAGCGGCGGTCAGCATCGATTCTTCGTTTTGTCGCGGCAATGTGCGACAGATAGATTAAGTGCAGGAAATACACGATAATTCACCGTTAAAACCAGGTTGTTTATCGCAGCGGTAAAATTACCAACCAACATAAGAAGTCAGTGAACAGTTAGATTTGGATTGTTTTTTTAGCCTAAAGATTAAAAATCAGCACGGGTTATTGCTATGGCGACGATTTTCAGACAATAAAAAGCCCCTCGATTGGAGGAGCTTTATGCAAAACTTAAATAACAGCGTTTATTTAGATAACACTGTCCTGGTGGATTTTAACAAATAACGGAGTATCGGATTTGCTGTAGTCCACTTTGTATTCTTTGCCGTTGATGGTTTGCACGAACAACAAGGTTTTCTCATCGCCAAACAGTTCGCCCAAGGTTAGATCAACTAACTCGGCATCCATCATTTTCGCTTCGCGCTTATTTTCTGGAACACGCCCGGTGTACTTTTTAACACCCTTGTGGGTTACGATAATGGGCGGCTGCTCTTCACCATTGGTGATAATCAAGTCCAATTTGCGGACTTTGTGAATTATGGTGTTTCTACCACTTACAAGGTAAGGCCTTTCGGTCATTGTCTACTCCAATTCTAAGGCTCTGTCGTTTATATCGATCTGTATTTAACAAAAATAACTTTAAAAAAGATAACAGATAAATGAACTTTTCACACTTAATATTTAGCTGCAACTGCTACAAAACGCAACTTATTTAAGGGCTTAACAGCAATATTGCAGATTTTTTAAACGTTTTTATTTATCGCTTTTATGTGAACCAGTCATCATTGCCGGGTTATTCTCTTGGCAAGGTTGTTGACTAAGGCTAAAGTGAAACCCTAAGCAATGGATTATTACAGCGGATTATGCACACAACCCTTCCCATAAAGTTTGCCGTCGCGCTCCCCCTTATCCTGTTGCTGTTTTTGCAGAGCTGCTGCCCTGCCCCCGGCGACAAATTAATGGTTAAGCGAGTGGTAGATGGTGACTCACTAATCATTACAGAAAATGGCAGAGAAAAAACCTTAGATCTCAATTTTGTCGATGCCCCAGAGCGAGAACAACCCTTTGGTCGGGAAGCAAAAGCGTTTCTGGAATCAATTGTACTAAACAAAGCGATTCACCTTTCGCAATCTGGTGAAGTGTTGGTGGGCGAGCAAAACGTAAATAAAGCACTATTACAAGCGGGAATGGCCTGGCTCTCACCTCAAACGCAACATTACCAGCAACAATTTGACTATAGCGAAGCTCAAAACGCAGCCATGAATAATGGTGCAGGCTTGTGGTCCTTGGACCATGAGCTGCGCATTCCGCCTTGGGTATGGCGCGAGCAAAGCAAACATCAGTCTCGTCCCAAACAACGACCTATAATTAATCGAAGCAATGACAATGAACACGACACAGGAAATGGCAATGATAGCTAACAAAACCACCACAGTTTTGCCCCTGAAGTTTTATTTCCCGAAAAATAATTCAAGCTCTTTTACCCGTTTATTTTTAAGTGTGATGCTTTTTTGTGCGCTGTACTTTGGCCTCAACACGTCCGCCTCTGCGAATACGCCGCTGCCAGATATTAAGTTAAGGGATTTCCACAGCGGTGAAGTTCTCAGCAATGCCGATTTACAGGGCAAGGTGGTGTATCTGGATTTTTGGGCTTCCTGGTGCAAACCCTGTAAAAAATCATTTCCCTTTATGAATGAATTAAACGCTAAGTATTCAGACGATGAATTTAAAATTGTCGCCGTTAATCTGGATGAGTTTGCCCAAGATGCACAACAGTTTTTAAACCAAATCCCGGCGGAATTTAAAATATACGCCGACCCGGACAAAAAATTAGCAGAAGCGCTGCAATTGCCCGGCCTTCCTGTCGCTTTTGTCATTGATAAACAGGGTAATATCAGAGGCCGTCACATCGGTTTTAATGAACGCAAAAAAAATAAAAAAATACAACAAATTGAACACTTGATAGGTCTGCAATGAAAAAAATTATCATTATTCTACTGGGGCTGTTGAGCAGCGCCTGTGTCAGTACGGTACAGCCTTGGGAAAAAGGCCGTTTTGCAAAAACCGAGATGGCCTTCGAACCGGATGCCATGCAATCGGCATTTCATCGCCACGTTTATTTCAGCAAAGAGGCGGCATCCGGTGGAGCGTCCAATAATGGTGGAGGCTGTGGCTGTAATTAAGCCCGGTAACAAGTATTCATGAAAAATAACAATGCCCTGCTGGCACTCTCTGCTGCTGCCGCTTGTTTACCTGCCTTGCAAGCCAAAGCACAACAAATTGCACAAGATTTCGAGATCGGTATACGCCATTACAACTACGAGGAAGCAGCACTGGATGAAGATAAAGTGCTTAACCAACAGCTTAATCGTTATGATATCGAAGTGAATCAATTCCGTCTGGTGGCGCCCTTATCAGACACCATGCAACTGAACGTTGATTATCAACACGAAAAAATGTCTGGTGCGTCGCCTTGGTACACTTTTCAGTTGCCGGGTGAAGAGCCTAAACAAGTGATGAGTGGTGCCTCCATTGAAGACACCCGCAAAGATTATGCGGCGACACTCAAAGTAGCACTAGATCGCGATGTGCTTAGCCTCGGTGCCGCCCGCTCCACCGAAGATGATTACGATAGCACCAGTTTTTCTGTCGGTTACGCCAAAGAATCCGAAGACAGGTTAACCACCTGGTCGTTTTCGGCAGATGTCAGTAATGACGATATCTATCCTGTGGATACCGAAACCTTCGGCACGCGTCCTGATACAGAGCAAAGTAAACACAGTAACTCTTACCTGGTGAGCTACGCCAGAATCATGAACAAACAGTGGTTAATGAAATTAGCCGCTGGTTACTCCCGTAAAAGTGGCTATTTGTCGGATCCATATAAACAAGTTTTCGTCACTGGCTCGCTCTTTGGTGACAGTCGTCCAGAAAAACGCATATCCAGAACACTGGCGATGCAAAATCGCCTGTTTTTCGACGAATTTGACGCCGCTTTGCATCTGGATTACCGATTTTATGATGACGATTGGGGCATTCAGTCCAATACAATCGACCTCGCCTGGTATCAAAATCTGCAGGCTGGATTTCAAATTGTGCCTTCAATTCGACTTTATGAACAATCTGAGGCCTTTTTTTACGAAAGCTTTCACACAGAGCAAAGGGCCGATGGAAATTACAGTAACGACTATAGACTGTCGGAATACGGTGCAGTAACCTATGGCTTAAAAATAACAAAGGCCTTTGAAAATTGGGCTTTGATGCTTAGTGGCGAGAAGTATTACAGTGGTGGCAGTACCTTTTTGGCAGATGCTGAAAGTGAAAACCCGGCTCTGTTGGACTTTACGTTGATCAGTGTTGGGGTCGATTTTACTTTCTAATTATATGGAATTATTTGACTTTCAGTTTCGTGCCATGGGATCACCCTGTGCGCTGAGTTTTTATTGTGAATCAGAGCAGCAATTTAACCAGGCCAAAGAGGCCTGTGTTGAGGAAATGGCGAGACTGGAAGCAAAATACTCGCGTTATCAACCCGACAGTTTGATCAGCAAAATCAACAACGCAGCAGGTACCGAGCAGCTTTTTGAAATCGATACCGAAACCTGGATTTTAATGCAGTACGCCACTATCGCCCATCGCGAGAGTGACGGCCTGTTTGATATTACCTCCGGGGTGTTGCGTCAGATTTGGGATTTCAAAAATCCCACCGTTCCCTCACAAGAAGACATTAACCGCACCCTGGATAAAATCGGCTTTGACAAACTGCCAATGGAGCAGCAAGCGTTTCGTTTGCCTGTTACAGGTATGGAGCTGGATTTTGGTGGTATTGTTAAGGAATACGCGGCCGATGTACTGGCCAACTTTATTGGTGAAGTGGGTATCCGCCATGGCCTGGTGGATTTGGCGGGTGATATTGCCGCAGCGGGCCCCCACCCAGATGGGCGTCCTTGGGAAATTGGGATCCGACACCCGGCAATCCCCGGCGAGCCGGTAGCCAAGATTGCATTGCACTCTGGTGGCCTGGCCAGTTCCGGCGATTACGCTCGTTGCTTTGTGCTGGACGACAAAAAGTACAGCCATATCTTAAACTCCATCACCGGTTGGCCAGTGGAAGGATTAGCAGGAGTGAGTGTTTGGGCAGAACAGTGCATCGTTGCCGGCACATTAGCCACCATAGCCATGTTAAAAGGCGAAGAAGAAGGTAAAAAATGGATCGCCGAAACAGGTGCGCCTTACGTTACCATCGATCAACACTTTCGAGTTGAAAGCCAGTTTAAGGGCTAAGTTCTAATATTCAGGCGCGGCAAATTCCGGATTATTCAGAAATGCCTCATCGGTGAGGCTCTCTAAAAATGCCAGCAAATCCTGCATGTCCTGGTCAGATAAAACGAAACCATGCATGAAAGGACTTTTAAGGGGGCTATTGATGCCCTCGCCTCTGCCGCCAGCGGCGTAAATAGCGATGACTTCTTCTAATGTCGCCACACTACCATCGTGCATATAGGGTGCGGTAACCGCGATATTACGCAGTGTCGGTGCCCGGAATTGCCCCATGTGTTGTGGCTGTAATGTAATTTCTTTTAGCCCCTGATCGCTTTGCGGATAAGCTCCTTCACCATCCACATTGTATAAACCGGTATTGTGAAACGCAGTCACTTCAAATGCTTGATCGGCATGTTTGCTGGCCTGACTAAAATTAAAGCCACCATGACAATGATGACATTCCAGGCGCTCAGAAAAGAATAAATCCATGCCTCGTAAAGCCGATTCAGACAAGGCGTCGTCCTCACCGTAATAGGCGTATCGGTCAAAGGGTGAATTAAAAGACGTTAGATTGCGCACAAAACTGCTGATAGCCTGCACTATCAATTCGAAACTGATGTCTTCTCCGGGGAACGCCGCAGCAAACATGGGGCGATACTTGTCGTTAGCAAAACGCGCTAATACCGACTCTTCGTGCCCGGTAATGCCAAGCTCAATGGGCTCTTCTGAAAACATCGGGATCAGGATCTGAGTCTCAAGCGTGGTGAGCTCAGTATGGGCCCAGGTCAGGTGAGCATTATAGGCCACGTTTACCAGTGGCATGCTGTTACGCCGCACTTTGTCGCCAGTACTGCCATTTGAGTGAGGTAATGGCTCACTGAAAGCAAATTGCTGTTGATGGCAGTTAGCGCACGATTGCACCTGATTAGTAGACAGGTTTCGGTCGTAAAACAGATGCCTGCCCAATTCGACTTTGGCCGCTGTCATGGGGTTATCATCGGGCACAGCTGGTGCAGGAAAACCTTCCGGGATATTCCAATTCCAAGGCGGTGGCGCTTTTTGACAGGCAGTTAAAAATAATGCGGATAAACACAGCCCTGTAGCTACCCCCCAATGTCGTAAGCCGTTCACGGATTGATAGCCTCCAAGGTAAACACTGAAAGCTCGTCATTGTTGAGGTTTTCGTACAATTGAACACAAACCGGCTCGCTATCGCCGTGCATCACGCAGCGATTTTCTTCATTGGCAAGGATACCGGTTAGTAAGCGGTCCAAATGTAACACCAACGCCAAATCCTCCGCCTTTGGAATATTTAAGCTAAATCGGGCGCGATTAGGTTTAGCACAGGCTTCTTTGGGTGCTCTTACGGCACTGGCGGATGTACAGCCAACACTACCCAGATGATAAGCCCAGTTATCATTCTGAGCATGCATATCGAGGCGCAAAAATTTATAACCATTGCGCCAGGTCCAGAACATATCAGGGAAATTCAGCGGCATAGGTTGGGTTACGGGATTTTGATGGTTTAAATCAAAAGGCACCCCAAGGGTAAAGGACAGCGTTTGCGCGTCGTGCACTGGCGTAGCGGATTGCAAGGTAACCTGCCCTTTGCAGGTTTCAGTATCGATACGGATAAGTTGTAAAGAGGGTTCGTCTGCCCAAAAGGACACCGCAGTACTCTCAGCTTCGCTGTGCAGCGCCGCTTCACTCAGGTAAAAGGCAAAGTTATCCAATTGCCAGACCTTTCCCTCCAGCAGCTGCTCATTACAAACAAACGGCTGCCCTTCATTCCAGAGTGCGACCTGTAGCTGTGAGTTGACAGATTTTTCACTACAGGCGCTGAGTAAAACCGTTAAAAAGCAAATTCCGATGGAGAAAAGTTTTTCCTTCACTAACATTCCTGATAAATTGGTTTTTCTTAGTGTTCTAAAAAATTAATGGCATTAATGACGACGCCGGAATGGATTATGGGGTATTTTTTGTCGTGATTAAAGCGCCGCAAAGGATGTACAACAATGGCAATATTTTCCTTATCTCACAAACAGGCTTCGAGACAGGCGTCCAACAAAACGCGAATTCTCGCTGGCGGCTTCAGCACCGCATTGGGTTTGCTGGCCATCATGCAGTTGCCCGCATGGGCTCACTCGGAGCATGACAAAGCCCGGTTTGTGGCAGCCGATGGTAAAGACAGCGGAGATTGCGGTAATCGTTTCCGCCCCTGTCAAAGCATTGCCTATGCCCAGCTGCAAGCCAAAAAAGGCGACAAGATTTTAGTGGCCAAAGGCTCCTACCCCGTCACCTCGCCCACGGAACTATTGCAGCTAAATAACCTCATTAATCCGGTTTTTGCCGGTTACAGCACCATAGATAGTTATCAGGTGCAAAATCCTGAAAAGAATCCCACCACCCTGGTGGGCGTACCGCCAGAATACCGCGCGCTGGCCAAAGAAAAAGGCTTTAACGTCATTGTTGATAGCAAATCAGCGGACTTTAACAACGCATTACAAAAAGCACAGACTCAGTTGGATGCACTGCAACAACGACAACAGAATATTACCTGTGAATCGGGTATGGCAGGTGAATACACCTGTAATAACATCGATTTAGTGAGCCACGTACCCCTGAGCGAATTTACCGCTAGCGCTGCTAATGACATCTGGGGTCACATCGATTTAAATAACAATACAGAATACGCCATTATCGGCCTGCGCAATGGCGTATCAGTGGTTAGCCTGGCAGATCCTTCAAACCCGCAAGTAGTGGGTAAAATCACTCAGCAAAGCACCACCTGGCGCGACATCAAGGTATATCAGTATTTCGATACCGAACTGGAACGCTGGCAAGCCTACGCCTACGTCACCGCCGATAACGCATCGGTGGGACTGACTATTTTGGACTTGAACAATTTACCTAATGAGATCACGGTTGCCAGCACTACGCGCTCAGATACCGCGGCCCACAATGTGTACATCAGTAGCGTTGATTATTCCTTTAACACTGCGCTGAACAATGCGCCCGGTTTACATATTCTCGGCCAGCCGCAATTTAATGGCGCCATGCGCACCTATTCCTTAACTAACCCCACACAGCCCGGTGCAGCCTATACGCCAGTAATGGCTGACGCTTCGCTGTATACTCACGATGCCTCGTCGGTGAACATCACTGATGAACGCGCCGCACAATGCGACAATGCCAATGAATTCGGCTGTACTATCATGCTGGATTTTAACGAAGCTGAGTTTCGTTTGTGGGATCACACTAACCTGAGCAATGCTAAGCAGCTTTCCACTGGCACTTACAACACCGCCAGCTATGTGCATTCCGGTTGGTGGAGTGACGATCGCAACTACCTATTTGTGCACGACGAGCTAGACGAGCGCAATCGTGGTATGAACTCAACTTTATACGTATTTGATATCACCGATCTGGAAAACCCGGTACAAGCCGGCACCTGGACTGGCCCCACCGGCGCAATCGATCACAATGGTTATGTGCTGGGCAATCGTTATTACATGTCCAATTACGAGCGCGGTTTAACCATCTTAGACATTACCGACCCAACATCACCCGAAGAAGTAGGTTTTTTTGATACATACCCACTCAGTGATGCCTCCACCTTTAATGGTGCTTGGGGGGTTTATCCTTTCTTGCCCAGCGGTTTGATTATCGTCAGTGACATCAATAGTGGTTTGTACGTGTTCCGCGACCAAACCCGAGCGGGTGATATCAGCATCGAACCTGGCACCGAGTACGAGGTGGACGAAGGCGGGTCGTTAACCATTAACGTGCAAAACCTGTTTGATGCGCCTTCGAGCAGCGTTGATTACGAAGTTATACCTGGCTCTGCCGAAGCCAGTGATTACGAGAGTAACAAAGGCACTCTGACCTGGTTAGATGGCGAATCGAATATCCAAACTATTACCATCAATACTAATGATGATGGTTTGGCTGAGTCCGATGAAACCTTCTTTGTAAGACTGTCCAACCCAACGGCTGGCGCGACATTAAGCAACAACATCCTGGCCAAAGTAAACATAAACAGCTTAGGCGTGGTACTTATCCCCTTTAATAACGACCCGCTCACCGTACTGGAGAATCAAAGTAGCGTTGAAGTAGAAGTGCAGCGCAGTGGAAATGGCAATGGTGCTGTCACGGTTAACTATAGCCTTGAAGCCTTCAGTGGTGAATTTGATGCTAATGATGTGAGCGCCATCAGTGGCGAAGTTACCTGGCAAGACGGTGAATCCGGTATCAAAGTGATCACTATCGAGTTAGTGGACGACGCTGTGGAAGAACAAAGCGAAAGCTTTGTACTGCAACTAAGCAGCGATAACCCAAGCCTGTTGGCATCTGAAGAGCAAAGCCGTAAGCTCATCACTATTCGCGATGACGACAGCAATCAGGCCCCTGAAGTAGCCGAGCCTGCAGCACAAACTATCGCAGCAGGAACGCAAGTTACTGTCAGTGCCCAAGGCAGCGACCCGGAAGGCGATACCCTCAACTGGTTGTGGACTCAAGTGTCTGGCCCGGACGTTACTTTGCTTAACGCCGACACACAAACAGTGTCGTTTACCATGCCAGAAGCAGAAGTGGTATTGCAGGTAAGCGCAACAGATGATTTTGGTGTGCAAACCAGCCAGCAAGTGACCATTGCAGTAGAAGACAATAGCGACGATGGCTCAGGTGATGACGGTTCAGGCGATGATGGCTCTGATGGTGATGGTTCGGGAAGCGATTCCGGCAGCGGCTCCGGCTCAACGCCACCAGCCACAACGCCACCTGCCAATAACAACAGCGGTGGCGGCGGTAGCTTACCCTTAGGCTATTTAATCGCGGGAATTGCCTTAGTCGCCTGGCGAAGAATAGTGAGAAAATAGCGGGAATTGCCGCAAAAATGCGCAGTTAGCAGCGAGTTGTTGACAAACTAATGACAACAAAAATAAAACTGCTATACTGCGCACCGCTTAAAGGGAACCCCTCCCTGTCAATAAGCAATTCAAAAAGCAGTTTAACTGCCACAAAAAAATGGCCCTATAGCTCAGTTGGGTAAATTTCGGTCCTCGAAGAGGACGAGGGGTGATTTAACATCACGCCGAGAGAAATTTACGCGAAGACAGGAAGTCTGAGCTGGAATGGCTCACCATGGATGGTTACAACGCACGCAAGTGCTACGAAGTATAAAATGGCCCTATAGCTCAGTTGGTTAGAGCGCCCGACTCATAATCGGTAGGTCCCTGGTTCGAGTCCAGGTGGGGCCACCATTTTTATCTCTTGTAGGTCGACATTCATGTCGACAACGATGCTAAAGCCAACCACCTTTGTCCGAATAAATTCGAACCTACATATATCAGCATCTCTCCGCCTAGGGCAGAGCACCAAATTTGTAGGTCGACATTTATGTCGACAATGCATTTAACCCAACCACCTTAGTTCGAATTGCCATTTAAATGTTCCCGACATATACGGCATTCACTGCATCCGTGCAGCTCAAGGCGAACCTACAGATACCACTCACTTCTCCGCCTTCTGCGAAACACCAAACACAAGTGATCTGATGTTACCTTTCCTTAGGGGCGCTCCCCTAATCCCCCTTTTTACATAGGCGCGAGACAACATAAGCCGAAATTTAATAGCCTAAAGGACAAACCCCAGTGTTTTCTGCATTCGGCTTGTTTCGCATATAACAATAATCTGGAAGGGCTTCAAACCGGTAATGAGGGCTAAAGAAATAAGCAGTGTATTAATGGAAAGGACAGTATTTCTATTTCAGAGAAAATACTCTTGTTCTGTTGAAGTTAACTCAATTTCCTAATATCAATTGTGAAAGATAAGACGTTCTCCTATAAGGAGGTGCCCTTGAAATAATATTCATCCAAGAAATCATCTAGATAATGTATTACTTATGAGAGGCTTCCATATGGGAAGTTATTAGAAATTTAGGCCCCTTTAACCGCAATAAAATAGTGCTTATATTTGTGACTAAATCGTTTAGCATTTTTAGATACTTCAATTTTTTGCAGGTTCTTTTCTTTAGCTGACTGAGTATTTTCAATCTTAGTTACTGAATCAGATAATCCACGACCTGATTGCACAAAAGCAACGCGAATTGATTTGGAGAAATCATTCACTTTTAGACTGTTATTTCTTATTCTATTTGAAATTGCTCTATTTAATGTTTGCTTCACCATTTATTGCCTCGAATCTAAAAATTCTGCCCACTCACTTTCACCAACCTCAAATGCACATGCAAGTAAGTTCGCAAAAAGTGAACCCAACTCACGTTCAGGGCTTCCAAACAAAGAAAAATGTTTAGAGTCAATGTTAAGAATTGCGTAAGCCTCATTATCAACTTTAATAGGGCAAACCATGCCACTTAAGTAATGCTCTTGATAGTTTTTTCTTATTTCTTCAAATCCATCACTACTCTTTTGCACACACCAAGCCACAACATTGTCAGCTTGAAACGCCTTACCTACTATACCTTTATCGTGCGGTAAAGGTTCAGAAGAAACTCTAGTGCGTGCGATGGAAGCATTTGTGCTATAGCGAATGGTTTCAAATTCATTGGAATCATTGGGCATCATTAACGAGGCTATGCACTCTTTTCCAGTTACCTTAGATAGTGTCCTTGACGAATGTTCCAACGTTTGCAGAATTAGATCCTGCATAGATAACTCAATATCTTCAATTGAGTTTGCATCAGTAAAATCGGCGAAATACTCTCTAAACTTTTCAGAAAGCATTTCAAATTCTGACTTTATCTGATAATACCCTCTATATTTTTTATAGCGATTACCAAAGTAGAGCACAAAAGACAGTAGAACAAGAGCTACTGCCCCAAGGATAATGAAAGCGATCCCCAAACTTTCTTTAAGCACAAAATAAATGGAAGCAAAGGAGCCCAATATCGAAATCAGGGTAATCACATAAAAGGATGTATTTTTCTTAGCAAGTTCCATAATTCTAATTATTTTTCGAGTAACATTTCGATAATATATTTTTTATACTGAATGTAAATCCAAATTAACTTTATAAGTTAATAAATTCACGATTGATTACAATAATATAATTTAAATTACGATAACCCTGTTTTCTTGCTTCACCTTCCCCAAAAAACCTTTCCCCCGCTCCAACAAAAGACAATAAAAAACTTTGGCACAAAACTAAGTTTCAGAAAGTCCCCCTTGACCCTCTACCAACTTCAGGTATTAAAGTGCGGTACATCCTTTTTGTTCAACCACTTTGAGGCCTTTACATGCACAGCCAATATCTTTCTGCTACGCCGATTCTTAACTTTCAGCATGAGTCTATTCAGGCGTTAATTTCTGCGCGTGGTTGGCAATCTTTGGATACCTACAACAAGATTGGTGCGGCGTATGGTTTTGTTAAAGACGAGATGCTGTTTGGTTACAATCGCAGTGATGATATCTCTGCTAGTGAAGTATTGGCCGATGGTTATGGGCAGTGCAATACCAAAGGGAACTTGTTAATGGCGCTTTTACGGGCGCTGGATATTCCCTGTCGCTTTCATGGCTTTACCATCGATCAGCAATTGCAAAAAGGCGCGATCCCTGGCTATGTATTCTGGCTGGCTCCCAAGTACATCATTCACAGCTGGGTGGAAGTGTATTACGAGGGTAAGTGGTTAAATCTCGAAGGCTTTATACTGGATGATACCTACCTCAGCGCCATTCAACAGCGATTTAGTGATTTAAAACAGTCTTTTTGTGGTTATGGCATTGCTACGTCTTGCCTGGCACAGCCCGATACCGAATGGCGCGGCAGCGATACCTATATTCAAAAAGAAGGTATCCATGATGATTTTGGTGTGTACGATTCCCCTGATGCCTTTTACGCCCAACATGGCACCAATTTATCCGGGCTGAAACGCTGGTTGTATCAAAACCTGATCCGTCATTTGATCAATCGCAATGTACAAAGATTAAGAGCGTTCTCTGATACAGAGCATACTCGTTCCCACTCAAAAGATGGCTGTAAGTCGTAAAATTTTTCGCCATAAGTGGCTAATTTTGCTATCTTTCTGGCGCTTAACTAAATGAGAACCCCGTGAAATTCAATGTTGCGTTAAAAATACTACTGCTTGTGGCGATTGTGTTTAAATCGTTCCTTGCTGTATCTGCGCCCATTGAAAGTCACCCCGTGGACATTGAGCACCTGCAACAAACTCATGATCACGCCGAAGACCAACATTCTAACCAAAGCCTCACAGATGCCGCTGGCCATGATGTTGAAGACTGTCATCATTGTGGTCACTGTACGGGCAGCCACATAACCTGGTTGCAGTTAAAACCTCACAAAACTAGTCTGCCCAGCGCAGTTGGATGGGTTTTCCACAACAACAGCGCTAAACCCAGTGGCATTTGCCGCGATATTTATCGCCCTCCCACCGCTTAACGTCTTACCTCAAATCGCGCTATCAGGCGCTTTACATTTTTGATTTAACAAACGTTAAGAGACATTATGAAAGTACAATTTAATCGTACAGGGGTTGCCCTGTGCCTGTTGCTGGCTATGATTTTTTTCATCAACTCAGCAGCCCTTGCACAAGAATCACAGAAACAAGAGATTCGTCCACAAGAGATTGGGCAACAAAACAAGCATCAGCACGGTGTTGCAACCACCGGTAATACGCACAAAGAAGAGGAACATATCCACGACGAGCATTTGGGTGAAAAGCAGTCACACGAAGCGCATTCAGAAGATGCCCATACAGAAGAGCAGCACAGCACTACTGTCGAACTTAGCGCTGCGCAAATTGCGACTGCCAATATTGTTGTTACTCCTTTAGTGGCACAAAAACAGCAGTATCAGCTTTATGCTCCCGGTGAAATAAAAGCCAATGGTTACACCAGTTATCTGGTATCCCCCAGAACCGATTCTGTGGTTATTAGCCGTCACACCAGCTTGGGGGAACATGTAGAAGCCGGGCAAACCTTAGTTACCCTATTTAGCGAGGCCATGGCAGAAGCACAGGCTGAGTACTTGTTTGCTTCCACGGAATGGCAGCGAGTACAAAAGCTGAATAACCAAACCGTCAGTGATAGCAATATCATTGCCGCGAAAACTGCATTTAATGCCGCCTATGGCAAACTCATTGCCTTTGGTTTAACCACCTCAGCCATCGACAATATCACCACCCAATATACCGCAACGTTCGGGCAATATGCTTTAACGGCGCAACGTGCCGGAGTGGTACTGCAAGATGACTTTCTACAGGGGCAGCGAATCAATGCTGGTGAAACCATCATGCTGTTGGCCGATGAAAGTGAGCTATGGGTGGAAGCTCGTATCTCTCCAGATAAACCATTACACCTGGCAACCAACAGCCCTGCGACAGTATTGTTTAACGGTGAAAGCTATCCTGCGCGAGTGATTCAGGAAGCCCACACCATCGATACAAAAACCCGCACTCGCATCATTCGATTAGCGGTTAAAAACCAATACCATCAATTGCACTCAGGTATGTTTGTCCAGGTTTATTTTCAGTTTAATACCTCGCACCCCGTCCTGGCGGTGCCAGAAAGAGCGCTGATGCGTGACCAATCAGGAAACTGGACAATATTCGTTGAAGAAAGTCCCGGCCTGTTCGAAGCCCAAATCATTGAGCGAGGCCGAGCCTTGGGTGAACTGCGTGAGATCAGTGGCATAGCAGAAGGCACAAGAGTCGTGACTGAAGGCGCGTTTTTTGTGATGTCAGAACTGGCCAGGGGCGGTTTTGATCCGCACAACCACTGAGGAGCGCCTGTATGTTAGAACGCATTATTGATTGCTCAGTTAACAATCGCCTGATGGTATTGCTCTTGCTACTGCTTGCACTGGCCGCAGCCAGTTACTCATTGCCAAAGCTCAATCTGGATGCCTTTCCGGATGTTACCAATGTCCAAGTTTCGGTTAATACCGAAGCGCCTGGTTTGGCTGCCGAAGAGGTAGAACAATTGATCACCTACCCCATTGAAGCAGTTATGTATGCTTTGCCCGACGTGCAGCAAGTGCGCTCCATTTCAAAAACCGGCTTGTCGGGAATTACCGTGGTGTTTAAAGAAGGCACTGACATTTATTTCGCCCGGCAACTGGTATTTGAACGACTGCAAGCGGCAAAAGACTTGATCCCGCCGGGAGTTGGTGTGCCCGAAATGGGACCAAATACCTCGGGTTTAGGCCAGGTATTTCAGTATTTACTCATCGCTGATGATAAGAGTCAATTTGATGCTACTGCCTTGCGTAGTTTAAACGATTGGGTGGTTAAATTGCTGTTGATGCCGGTGGATGGTATTACCGATGTATTATCCTTTGGTGGCAATGTGCGTCAATATCAGGTGAATTTTGATCCTGCCAGGTTATTGGCCTACGGTGTGAGCCAACAAGATCTGGTAACAGCCATTGAGCAAAACAATCAAAATGCAGGCGGTTGGTTCATTAATCGCGGTCAGGAACAATGGGTTATTCGAGGTACGGGCTGGTTCAGCAGTGGCGAGGACGGTCTGCAGCAAATCCGGCAAGTTCCAGTTAAAACTCTTGATGGTGTGGTGATCACCGTGTCAGATTTGGCCACTGTTGAGATGGGCGCAGAAATACGACAAGGCGCCGTGACCATGACTCGTAAAGAGATGCCCCGTAAAAGCATAACCCGCAAAGACAGCCAGGCGAAGGTTAGCCATTTAGGGGAAGTGGTCTCAGGCATTGTACTTAAACGCCTGGGTGCCAATACCCAGGAAACCATTGATGCCATCAAGCAAAAAGCACGTGTAATCAATCAGGCGCTGCCCGACGGTGTGCGGTTTGAGCCCTTTTATGATCAGGCCGATTTGATCCAACAGTCCATCAGCACTGTGGTTAAGGCACTTAGTTTGGCATTTATATTTATTTCGGTGGTACTGGCGCTATTCTTGATGAATCTTCCCGCCACCATTCTGGTATTAATATCCATCCCAATCTCTATTGCCATGGCATTAACCCTGATGTCATGGTTAGGGTTGTCAGCCAATTTAATGTCTTTAGGTGGCATCGCAGTAGCCATTGGCATGTTGGTGGATGGCTCTGTGGTTATGGTGGAAAACATCATTAAAAAATTACAGGTAAATTGTAGCGCACGTCAAAAGACAAGCGTTGCCGTTATTGCCCAAGCCTGCAAGGAGGTTGCGCGCCCGGTATTTTTTGCTACAGCAATCATTTTGCTAGTGTTTGCCCCACTATTTAGCTTTGAAGGTGTGGAGGCCAAGCTATTTCAACCAATGGCCATCAGTATTATGCTGGCAGTAGTGTCAGCCATTATCGTGGCCCTGACAGTGGTGCCTGCCATGGCCGTATTCCTGTTTAAAGCCAATGTCAAAGTGCACACCAATACCCTGCTTAGCTCTGTTGCCAGTGGTTACCGACAAATCCTCAAAACCGCCATAAACAACAATAAATGGGTTTGCTCTGTGGCTGCAATATTGCTTCTGACTGCGTTGTTTTTGTTGCCTAGAATAGGCACTGAGTTTGTGCCGGAACTGGAAGAAGGCACATTAAATCTTCGGGTAACACTGGCACCTTCTGCCAGTTTAGAAACAGCATTGTCCTTGGCCCCAAAACTGGAAGCTCGCTTAATGGCTTTCCCGGAGGTTACCTATGCCTTGAGCCGTATTGGCCGACCGGAAATAGGCGGCGATCCAGAGCCGGTCAATAATATTGAAATTTACATCGGCTTAAAACCCATTGCGCAGTGGACAAGCGCCAGCAATCGCTATGAATTACAGAACATCATGCAGAGGGAACTGGAGCAGTTTCCGGGGTTGCTGTTTAATTTTTCACAACCTATTGCTACTCGTGTTGATGAGTTGCTATCAGGGGTTAAAGCACAATTAGCTATCAAGCTATTTGGCCCGGATTTACAGACACTAGCGGCAAAGGGCAAAGAAATTGAAAGTCTGGTTAAAGCAATCGATGGTGCCCAAGATGTCGCGCTGGAGCAAACAGTCGGTGAGGCGCAATTGGTGATTGCCCCTGATCGCCGGGAGCTGTCCCGCTATGGCTTGTCGGTATCCGACATCATGGCGGTGGTCAACGACGGTATCGGTGGCAAAGCTGCCGGTCAGATTTTTAACGGCAACGAACGTTACGATATTTATGTGCGCCTGGAGCAAAGCTATCGGGCCAATAGCGAGGCTATCGCCGATATCAGATTGTTATCCCCCACTGGTGCATGGGTGCGCCTGGGTGACGTGGCCAGTATTACCTTTGAGTCGGGTCCACCACAAATACGCCGCGACAACGTGCAGCGGCGTATTGTGATCCAGGCCAATGTGCAAGGACGTGATATGGGTAGTGTGGTCAAAGACATTCAACACAGTATCGACACCAAGCTGACTTTACCACCCGGATATTCAGTGGCGATCGGAGGTCAATATGAAAGCCAGCAGCGAGCCCAAAAACGCCTGTTGCTGGTTGTGCCTCTGGCGCTCGTTCTCATTGCCTTATTGCTCTATCTTGCATTTGGCTCGGTGGGACAGGCACTCCTGATCCTGTTAAATGTACCGCTAGCAATCATTGGCGGAATTTTTTCACTGTACGTATCTGGTCAATATCTGTCTGTTCCGGGTTCAGTTGGCTTTATCACATTATTTGGTGTTGCCGTACTCAATGGTGTCGTGCTGGTAGAAAGTATCAACCTGCGTATTGCTGCAGGTGAAGCGGTTAGCATTGCCATTATTGAGGGCTCGACATCCAGGTTGCGTCCGGTTCTCATGACTGCCATAACCTCGGCACTTGGTCTCATTCCCATGCTTCTTGCCACCGGAACAGGGGCGGAAATTCAAAAACCGTTAGCCAGCGTCATTGTTGGCGGATTGTTTACAGCAACACTGTTAACCTTATTTGTATTACCGGGCTTTTACCGAGTCTTTTCCAAAGGCAAGATAGAGAGACTGACAGCACACTAATACAAAAGGGTCAGGAACAAATTAAGCAACAATAACTTAATAAAGGGCTGCACTTCCTCGCAGCCCTGCTCTTACCTCATGTGGAACCCCCAAAATATACAGGTGATTTATTTCACCTCAAACATTGCAAAGGTCAAATTATTAACCTAGGCTAATCAGTGAATTTAATTTCTCAATTCTCAACTCATGTTTAGCTAACAGTATCCCTTGCTTCGGTCATTAAGCTGCAAGGGCTGTTATTCCACAATGTCACTGAAAGGAAATGTAGGAGCAGTGTGATGAATATTAGAAAAAGTGTTTATGATTTACAGGATGATACCCTATCTTGGTACTCCAAAGCCGTAGCCGAAATGAAAACCCGGGATATCTCGGATCCCACCAGTTGGTGGTATCAGGCAGCCATGCATGGCTATCCTTCCCCAGCTGATTATCCTACACAAGCCGATTACCAATACGCACTTGATTTTTGGTCTTCTGCCCCGGGTTATCCGCCTTCCAGTGATTTAACCAGCAGTCCCTTCTGGAACCGCTGTCAACACGGTACCTGGTTCTTCTTACCCTGGCATCGTATGTATCTTTATTACTTCGAACAGATTGTCGCAGACACCGTGGTTTCATTGGGTGGACCTGCAGGCTGGACACTGCCATTTTGGAATTACTGTGAGTACGATAACCCCAATGCAACAACAGCCCAGCAACAGCAAGCACTGAATATTCCAGATGCCTTTGGTAGCGCCACTGGTGCAAACGCGAATACGCCTGATTTATGGATGCCAGACAGGGCCAATTACACCATGCGAACCGACTATGTCAGCAGCGCTGATGCCATGGCAGAATTGGTGTTTACCAATGATAATAACTCACAAAACGGATTAGAATTTGGCGGTGGCCGAACCGGATTTAGCCACTTTGGCAATCAAACCGGTCAGCTGGAGCTAATGCCTCACAATGCCATTCATCGTGATGTGGGTGGCGCAATGGCGGATCCGAATACCGCCGCATTGGATCCCATATTCTGGCTGCACCACAGCAACATCGACCGACTCTGGCAGGTATGGCTGGATAAAGGCGACAACCGAGCTAATCCTGTGGTCAGTGCCTGGTTAGATTTTCCCTTTAAATTTCATGATAAAGACAATAACGTCCAGGTGCTTACCCCCGGCCAGGTGGGTACCACCACGCAGCTAAATTATGTGTTCCAAAACAGTTATCCAGCCACACAGCAAGCGCCTTTATTACGGGCATCCAGGACCGCAGCAGTAACACAACCAGAACTCATGCCAATGGATGTGTTGGGTGCCAGTAACAGTGGAGTCAGCCTCAGTGATACCGCCGCCGATGTGCCGCTGGAAATAGTACCCGCGGCCCACAGAGTAGCCAGTTTACCTGGTGTTAGCAGCCCACAAAGCAAAGAAAAAACCAGCATATTAAAAATCAACAATGTGAAAGGCTCCAACAAAGCCCCATCGGTGAATGTATTTTTAAACAGTGGTAAAAATCCGAGCAAATCAGCTAGCAACAAAGTGGCTACCCTGTCCTTTTTTGGCTTGGGGAACGCCTCGACTCCCTCTCTGGAGCACGATGGCAGCGGTATGAACTTTACGATTAACATCAGTAAGGTGATCAACAAACTGCGTCAGCAAAACGATTGGGACGAAGACAATCTGAGTGTCACCATTGAGCCGGAAGTGGGTGCCAGCAAAGAAAACATACTTGAAATTGGCCGTATTAGTTTGCATACAGAGTGCGACTAAATCCTGCGATGTTGACTATGCAAAACAAGATGCGCCAATGGCTATTGGCGCATCCCTACTGGCCGCTTTTTGTTATCAGTATCGGCGCCTGGCTTTGGTACCTGGTTGCTGCAAGCGACAGTGGGGGCCATCATGGGCACCATCACCATGGACATCATGATACTCTGCCCGTCACAACCATAATGGCTAACTGGCTGCTCATGGTGTTTGCCATGATGCTGCCGATGGCAAGCAGCGGTATTCGCTTCATACGACAATCGTTGCCTCGCTATCAGGTTGTCAGAAGCAGCCTGTTGTTTTTTATTGCTTATTGCCTGACCTGGATAGTAACAGGTGCTATCACTTTGCTGGTGTTTAGCCCGATTGGCCTACCAGTACAGATAAACGGCCTGCCTGTCGCAGCTATCGCCTATATGATTGCCGGTACCTGGTGTTTTTCCCGTTCTCGGCGCGCTGCAGCACAAGCTTGCGGAGCAGGCGTTCCATTGAGGATCAATGGCTGGCCTTGTTATTGGGATAGCTTTAAATTTGGATTGCTCAAAGGTCAGCGCTGCATACAAAGTTGTTATGTGATCATGTTAGCCATGCTGGTTTCGGCTCACGATCTGCTGGTTATGCTGGTACTCACTTGTGCATTGTTGTACGAAAGAATGATACTACCGCGAACAACAAAGCTGCTACCCGCTACCTGTTTCGCCATTGCACTTTATTATTTACTAACCTGGCCGGAACTCGCTGTGTTTTATTCTTAGAAACACAGCGCCTGAACTTGGATGTGTACACTGCGTAAGGTATCGTGCTCAGGTAAACAACGTTGAGGAATACACCATCAACATCACTTTGGCTAAATCAACCGGCAAGGTAGAGCTAACTGACAATCAACAGGACATTGCACTGTCAACCACTGAGCAATGGCCGTCCTTTGTAAACAGCGCTACTCACATGCCAATGCAGCTCGTTATTTGCTTTAATGGCATTTTTGGTGCTATTTCCAGTAATGACTATCGCGTTTATCTCAATGTCCCCGACGGGAAAGCCATCGCTACCCTCCCCGTTTATGGTGTAAAACCAGAGTCAGCCACAAACAAACAAGGCTTGTGTTTTTCTCAAAGATTTCAGCTGAAAAAATCCCAGCTTTTGCAGTGTGAAAACCTGTTTCCACTGCGGTTTGAGGCAATAACCTCCCAGCAAACGGAAGCGTCATCGTTACTAATCAAAGAAATTCTGCTATTCACTTAAAAAACCCTTTAAATTAGTCACTTAGTGGCTGTAAAAGTACCCAGAACCGCACAAAATGTTGACATAAATCAAACATATTTCATTCAGTTAAACTAACGCTTTCTATTCTCCAGAGTAAACCGTTAAAGTCTCGCCAACAAAAAACGCATGGAATGATTTCCGCATTTTAAATGTGTCTTGCAGTATAGAACAGGAGCACTAATGAGCCACTCAGCGTTAAAGGGTAATGAAGTTCAGTTTTCCGAAAACGACATCCTTTTATCAACCACAGATCTGAATAGCCGCATTACTTATGCCAACGACAACTTTTGTAATATTGCTGGCTACTCAATGAAAGAGATGCTGGGAAAACCCCACAATTTAGTGCGTCATCAGGGTATGCCCAAACTCGCTTTTGCTGATATGTGGAAAAACCTAAAAGCCGGTAATTCATGGATGGGGCCAGTTAAAAATCGCTGTAAAAATGGTGATTATTATTGGGTGAATGCCTTCGTAACGCCTATTAAAGATGCCAATAATCGGGTGATTGAATATCAATCGGTACGCACCAAACCCACCCGTGAGTTGGTTGATAACGCGGAAACCGAATATCGCAAAATGTGTGATGGCCAGAAATCAAAAGCATTAAAAGCGCCTTTTGATTTAACACTATTGGCACTGCTGGGTTTTAGTATTGCGTTTTTGATCAGCCTGATTGCTGTGTTTACTTCGTTTAGTGTTGTGAGCGTTGCTTTATCTTTAACACTTGCCATAAGCCTGGTGGGCTTTTCTCTGTGGCGAGGCAAATACCTGGCGCTGGTGAACAAAGCCAAAAAAATCTACGACAATCCGTTAATGTCCTATCTCTATGCTGGAAGCAACGATGTTTCAGGTCATATCAACCTGGCTTTGGAGATGCAAAAGGCCAAACTCAAAGCGATTATCGGCCGGGTCAATGACGTCACCGATAAGGTGAATGATAACGCCGAGCACAGCGCCACTTGTGGCCAGCAAGTGGCACAGTTACTAAACCGACAAACTGACGAAGTCACTCAAATGGCCACCGCCATGGATCAATTCTCCGCCACCATTCAGGAGCTTGCTGCCAATGTGCAAACGGCGGCCACGGCGGCAGAAGAATCCGAATCCCAAACCAATTGCGGTAAACAAGCAGTACAAAAAACCCTTGAGGCCATTAGTGAGCTGGACGGCCAATTGCAAATGGCTTCGCAAGAAGTTAAGAAGCTAGTGAACGGCAATGACATGATTCAGGGGATCTTAAACGAGATAAACGCTATTGCCGAACAAACAAACCTGTTGGCGCTCAATGCTGCCATTGAGGCCGCCAGAGCCGGTGAGCAAGGCCGAGGCTTTGCCGTTGTGGCCGATGAGGTGCGGTGTTTGGCCAGCCGAACACAGCAATCCACCGAAGAGATCACCAAGCTTATCACTGAGCTCAATACCACCTCAAACCAGGCACAAATCGCCATGCAACAGGGTATTAACCTCTCTGCGCAAAGTGTGGAAAAAGCCAACGACAGTGGTAAAAACCTGAACCTTATCTTCACCGGAATAACCCAGCTTACCGATCTGAATCGCAGTGTTGCCGCCTCAATCGAGGAGCAATCGGTGGTGGCTGAGCAAGTGGCAGTAAACGTAAACAGTATTAAGGAGCTGGCCGACGAGAGTGGCGATCACGGTAAAAAAGCCCAGCATCTGAGTGAGTCTTTGAAGTCCCAGGTGTCAACCCAAACCTCGCTGATAAAACAGTTTAATTGAGAGATTTAGTAAGACAACGGGCAGAGAATAAACTCCGCCTGTTGCGCTTAATTCCCTCTGGCATTTCATTCAAAAAACAGTACATTTCCCAACCACAAGCAAACATAGAAACCAAAAATATTCACGCAGAGGCATAATACTAACCCACCTTTTACGCTACTATTTCACTATGAACTTAAAAATCCAGATCGCCCTTACGCTAAGCTTTTGTCTTGCAACTAGCGTTATGGCAGCACCTTTAAAAGTCGCATTCATCAATCCGGGTCATCCACAAGGTGATGACACCGGGGCTTTCTGGTCTAACGTCAATCGCTTTATGCAAGCCGCCGCTAATGATCTGGATATCGAACTGGTGTCGTTGCACGCCAAGCGCAACCACCTGTTAATGAAACAACTGGCGAATGACGCCGCGGCGTTAAAACCCGATTACGCCATTATCGTTAACGAAAAAAGCAGTGGCCTGGATGTGGCTCACACCTTAATGGCCCACAACATTCCGGTTTTTATGTTGCTGAATAATTTTAGTGAACAAGAACTTGCATCCTTCAGCGCCTCACAACAAGCACTGTTAATTGGCAGCGTCATACCGGATAACTTTCAGGCTGGACGCAGTCTGATGCAGGGCCTGCTCAGCATCCATCAACAAAAATATCCGCTGCAAAAAAGCATCACCTTAATCGCACTGCAAGGGGATTATCGCAGCCCGGCGTCAGTTCAGCGCAATGCCGGACTCATAGATTACTTAATACAGCATCCTGAAATTCAGTTTTTAGATAGTCCAGTGGTAAGTTGGTCGGGGGAAATTGCCTATCAAAAAATTAAGGGACTGATACAACGGCAGCGCATTGATATTATCTGGTCGGCCAACGACCCCATTGCTGTTGGTGCCCGGCGAGCGGTTATTGAAGCCCTGCCCGACTATCAGGTAACCATTGGCGGTATCAACTGGGATAAACCCGAGAAGCAATTCCCCATTGATTTATCCTACGGCGGCCATGTGGTATTGGGGGCAAAAGCGCTGGTTATGCTGGCGGATTATCACGCCGGATTGCGCCCCGCCTGTCGTATGCAGCGCAAGTTAGCGATTTTTACACCAGGTGACCAACATCAAATTGCTGCCTTTCACGCCAATACCGATGGCAGTGCTGTAGAACAATTCGATTTTGCCCGCTTCAGTCGAGCCCATTCCGAACCAGCTAAGTTTGATCTTGAGACCTTTGTCACCAAAACCTTCACTCCAGAAGGCCAACAAAGCATCTGCCCCTGAGCGTTTATTGCTTTACGCGTCGGCTTTTACACCAAATATCGAAGCCAAACCACATTACCGTACAAAATGTAAATTATGACAGGAATCATTTCATTTTCTGGCGAAGCCATGGTTAGAATAGTTTTTTATATCGACCAGGCTGATGCCCAAAATTCACTACTGCTTTTTTGAACAAGCCGCGCATTTTGAGCGAGTTTTCATGGAGTAGCACTTATTTGGCCCATAACCTCGTCGATAACTATATGAAGGCATTAATGCGCCCTGCCTTGAGTAGTGAAAAAGAACCAAAACAATTACAACAAAGAAATATCCGGTACCCAATATGGCCTTGATCAGCAGCACAATTAGCCCTTATCCATTTTACCTGAAGAGCTACCACCGCTTTGGACGTTTAACCGGCGCCGTGGATACCTTGCTGGCCAGCCCGGCCATCAGTAAAGTGCACGCCGTGATCGAATGGGAAAATCAACAATGGCAATTGCGGGACCAAAGTAAAAACGGCTGCTGGCTGAATGATCACAAACTGCAAAAAGGCGAAAGTACGCCATTAAAACCCGGCGACATTATTCAGCTGTGCAATACCGGAGAGCACGTATTTAAAATCGTTGATATAGCGCCGCCGCAAAACTTATTGTTGCCCACCACAACCAATGTTTCCCCGGAAGATGCGGTTTTATTGAGTAACTACAACCTGTTACCCAATGAGAAAGACTTGCAAGTAGCATTGTATTTCAATGACTTAGAGCAGCAGTGGTACTATGAGAACCTCACCACTCAACAGCCTCCCAAAAAGGTCTTTAACGGCGAGCAAATTCTGATAGGTAACCATACCTGGCGCTTACAGCTATTTAATAATATCGACGAAACCCAGCTGCTGGAGCATCACGAAATTGCGCAACTGAACTTCCGCTTTGATTTGAGTCTGGATGAAGAAAGCACCCGTTTGCAGCTACAAACTCCCGACAACCTTGTGGACTTTAAGGTGCGCAGCCACCACTACCTCACCCTGCATCTGGCCAGAGAAAAGGCCCAACACGCGCAACAAGGTATTGATGCCCAAAGCCAGGGTTGGGTAGAAATGGAGTTGTTATCGCGTGATTTAGGCATGGACCCTAACCACCTGAATATTCTTATCCATCGCGCCCGTAAACAGTTTACCGATAAGGTAAAACAAGTAGACAACGCCGACCGTTTATTTGAGCGTCAGTCAGGCAAGATACGCTTTGGTGGTGAACATTTTACAATTTATAAAGGCGCCAATCTGGAATGCCAATTCCCGAAGGCATAAATTCAAAACTGTCCAGGCAAATAAACATCTACAACTTACGCTGTAAAATGGCGATGGAAATAAAAGCATTTTAACGGATTAAGCGAATGCATCTGGTAATTATCGACCAAATGCCATTATTATAGCCCTTAGAGTTTTCACCTATTGGCATGTTTTTTCAGGAAATATCCCTTGGCTAGCGCATCAAACGACACCACTGAAATCCAGACAAACACCGACTTTCAGCACCTCAAGGGATATAGCCCCATTAAACTCTTAGGCCAGGGCGGCATGGGCCGGGTGTATCTGGCAGAGGATGAAACCCTGGGCCGCCAGATTGCCATTAAGGTACTGCATCACAACCATGACAACGCCAGTTACGCCGAGGATGTATTACAGGAAGCGCGCACCCTGGCCAAAATCAATCATGCCAATGTGGTGCAGGTACACAGCGTTATCGAACAACCCGGCGCGGCCATTATCATGGAATATGTGCCGGGCATTACCTTAAAAAAGTATCAGCTAGAAAATAGCCTGTCGCTGCAGCAAAAAATCGGCTTGTTATACCAGATAGCACAAGGTTTGCAGGCCATACACCAACACGATATTGTGCATAAGGATATTAAAGCAGACAACATTCTGCTGGATACCCGCGATGGCCAAAACATTAAAGCCAAGCTCACCGATTTTGGCATTGCTGCTCGCCTTAACGAAGCACCACTGAATAGTGACGGAGCTAAGTCGGAAAAAGTGCGCGGCAGTTTGCCCTGGATGTCGCCAGAGCAGTTACAAAACCAAAGCCTGTGTATCGCATCGGATATGTTTTCGTTTGGCCTATTGGCATTTCAGTTACTGGCAGATAAACACGCCTTTGCCAAACACAGTAGCCTCAATTTAACGGAAACCCCCACAGAAACCACGGCAACCGATATCGCTCAGGCCATTGTTAATGACAGCGCCATGAACGCCAGCGACATCACCCCGGCCTTACCGCCCGAACTGGCACAATTGCTCAATCAGTTATTGCATAAAACCCCCGATAAGCGACCTTCCAGCAAACAGGTATGCGACCGTTTGCAACAACTGCAGCGCATGTTGGCGCAGCAAGATATTCTGGGCATGGAAACCCAAACCATCGAAACCTTGCCGCTTAGCAAACCTAATAAATCTTATACCCTGCCCGCGATTGCTGTGGCTTGTGTAGCCCTTATCAGCGTATTGGTGGTGTGGTTTATGATGCAGCCACCGCCTACCCGGTATGTGGCAGTATTAAAACCACAAATAACCGAAACCGAACCACTGTCCAGCCTGCAAAAAAACCTGGTACTCACCAGTATCGAAGACGCCTTGCAGCAGCTGATTATTAGCACGCCCCATTTAATGCTAATTCCCCAATCAGAACTGGACGACACCCAGGGCGATATTGACTTAATAGGTAAAAGTACCGGCGCCGACGACATCGTCGCCCCTGAGCTTATCTGTAACGCGCAACACTGTGAACTGGTGTTGTCTTTATTTAACCAGACGGAAAATAACAACGCGGAAGAGGCCAAATGGCATACCACCAACCGCCTGCAAAATCCCATTTACCTGGAAAGCTATCAGCCTATTTATCAGTTTGCCCAAACCCAACTTACCAATCTCTACAGCGGTATTAGCGAGCTAAACGCCAAATCGTTGGTGATTTCAGAGGAAGACTACGCCGAATATCTGGAGATTTATTATCAGGTGTATACCGAAGGGCAATACACTCAGACATCGCTGGAAAGATTGGAAGCACTGATTAAAAACAATGCCTATTTTTACCCTGTGTATAGTTTATATTTTGAAACAGCATTGGATGTTTATTATGAAAGCAACGATCAGAAAGTTCTCGAAACAGCAAAAGATATATTTATTACAGTTCCAAATGAGCTTCAAATTTCTAAGACGTACTTAAAGGACGGTTTCTATTTGGCGATGGGCGGCAGACAATACGAGGACGCTCACAGTATAATAACTGAAATGGAGAATCGGGGATTCAATAAAACACAACTATTGTTTTTAAAAGGTTTTTATTATCAGTTCACTCAACAATATGAAAAAGCAATAGAGCATTATTCCGAGTTAATTTCCCTGCATCCAACTGCAATAGCTTATTCCAATATTGCCTACACATATTGGTGGCAAGGTAATCAGCAACAAGCATTCAATAGTTTGATAAAAACCAAAGAATTATATGGTTATATCCCTAAGGTATACTCTTTGCTGGCGGCTTTGTATTTGCAAGAAGGCTCTCTTAATGAAGCAATTAACTTATATGAAGAAATTGCAGACAATGAGCCGAGCGGCACCAGCCTCACAAACTTGTCTCTTGCATATTTCATTAAGAAAGATTTAGTTCAAGCTCTTGAGTTGTCAAAGTCCGCATTAGAGTTTAATGCAGCACATCCCGGGTTTTTGCTAAATTATGCAGATATACTTTTAGCGTCCGGCAAAATAAAAGAAGCAAAACAAATATATTTAAAAATTATTGAAATCAGCACTGGTAAAAGTGACTTGGTAAGCCTCTCTCGACTAGCACAATCATACCTTCATTTAGGGAAAGGAGCTGAAGCATTGAAATTTATTTCTGAGGCAAAACAAATTTCACCATCAAACCCAAATATTCTTTATATCTCAGCGATGATTTTGGCAGAATTACAAGAAAACAACTCTGCGTTAAATGATATCAAACAAGCGATAAACCAAGGAATGGGTAAAATTTGGTTTTACCTTCCTTGGTTTAAGAATCTTTGCAATAATGAAGAGTTTTTGGAGCTGGTTTCAATAGACTCAATTGAAACCAGCCTTCAGTGTAAAAGTTCCAAACAGTAATTACTGTTGTGGGGGGCGCCCAACCACGATCTCCGGATCAAACAAATGGTCCTTACCATTATTTGAACTCTTAATATCAAAGTTAAAGGCAAAGTTGGTTTTTTCGATATCGACATTATTTAGTGTCACAATGCAGGTTGTGGGTTCTGGCAATGTTGCAGCAAAGTCAAACTTATCCGGGTCGGTAACATTTTTGATACCATTGTCTCTTTTACGGAATGTATAGCCCGGCGTTTGTAGATTGAATACCAGGTTCGCCGTTTGATCTCCGTTATTTGCAAAGGTGCCGTTGTAGATAAGGTCAATAAAGGTAAACTCACCGTTTAGTGCGAACTTCTTATCTGCAAATTCGGCTACCAAAGACTCGTCTGGGTCACCAATATTTTCCACATACAAGTTAAAGTGGGTATTGGCCGTGGTCCATGGCTCAATCACCAAAGAAATTTCCGGATTCGACATTATCATTCTCCTGAATTTAAAAAATTAAAAGCACTAAGCTTAAACACAGATTAAAAATTTAATTCCATTGATTCAATTACACAAGATTACATTTTAGAAACTATCACTTTGGTGGTCGAATAATTACAATTTCTGGATCACACATAAAACGTTGCCCGGTTTGGGTGTCGTAAACCCACACTTCAAAATAAGTGTTCTCGACTAAAATGCCATCATCTAAGGCCAGATTGATTTTCTTGTGGGTCTTTTTGGTTAGGGTCACGTCTTGCGGATTTTCAGCGGTGATCCAGCGAAATTGATAGCGATGTTTTACATCATCGTGAAAGCGAAACTGCACCACCCGATTGGTGTCTTCTTCATCAAAAGTCAGGCTGTCCGGGCTATAGAGGTAATGGTAACTATCCCCCACTTCTGCCAACTTAGCCTCTGCTGGCGGCACTTCATCCGGCGCCCACAGATTTAAGGTAAAGGTTTGTACATTTTGCTGTCTGGCATGTTGCTCGCCTGATTGCTTGCGCTCAACACTCACTGTTTCTGCTAATGTATACGGACTGCTGACTGCCGCCAGCACTAATAAACCAAGTAGTGATTTCTTCATCCTGAGTTCTCCCTGACCGAAATTATTTTAGATACTTCATGTTCACTTGATAAAATGATTATCCGACGCTTTTTCACACAGTGCAACCGCAAAAAATAAATTAATAAATCGGTCATATATTAATCACAAACATAGGTGAATCAGGATTAATTAATCAGAAAAATTAACGGCGAATATGTTGATTGGTTTGTTCTGCTTGAGCGCCATGGATGGCGTGAATGTCTTTTTTGCAGGGAGCAAAAAAAGACCAGCTGGACAACGGGGTGTGAATCCACCAAATTTGTCCGACTAAAGTCGAACCTACAAACGAACCTACATCAAATCGATAGACCATTGTAGGTCGAACTTCAGTTCGACAACGGTATTCATATCAACCATCATTCTACGATTGGACCACCTTTGTCCGCATAGCTGTTTATTGTTCCCGACAAAAACGGCATTCACTACCTCCCTGTAGCTCAAGTCGAACCTAAATAAGATCTACGCTACTGTCTGCGCAAATGTGGATGCTGGCTGCTTGCCATTGCCCCAGTTAGTGATGTTCACATCATGGCTGGCCGAGCCATCTAAGGTAACGCTTTTAAAGCGCAAGATTTGATTGGTATCGCTACCGCCGATGTCTGCTGTTTCCAACACTGCAACAACAGTGTGATCACCTTCAGACATGTTTTGCGGTGATATCACCACTTGTGCAAATGCGGTGGCTTCAGTGCCTTCGTAAACATAGTTACCCATTAAAGCGAAACTGTTAACGTTGTTGCCTTCGTTATTCCATTTCCAGGGGTTCGCATAAAAAGGACCAGCCCAAGACTGACCGGTGGCTGGATCCACCATAGTACCTACCTGAATACCTGTTACATTCTTCTGGTAATCACCACCACCTTGCATTACAAATTTAATTTCGATTGAAGTTGCCGCCATGAGTTAATCCTCTTAACTGGTTTATTGAATCTGTTAACCTGCCGAGCTACCGGAAGGCATGTATCCAGACTATGCCGCCACCTATTCGATGGGTATTACAATCCATTACACCCTTGTTGCGAGGTCGAAGTTGAGCACCATCCTCTTCCCTTTTATGAGCAATAATTTAAAAAATCAGATCTCCAGTTTTGAGAGGTATCAGGGAAGAGACCTCAATCAATGCTAGTACAAGGACGTACTATCATTGATGGTCAAAATTGGCTGATTTATTAATTTATGTCTTGCGAATCAAGGGCTGCGGGGGATTCTTAAGGGGGGCGCAGCCGCTCCCCTTAAGGCGAAGTCGGCGCCCCGACGAAAATTAAAATAATGAATTTAATTAATAAAAAACTTGCTTACTTCTTCGCAAGCGTCAGCTGTCCGTCCATATTAGAAATATCCGCCAGTTGCGCGGCATCTTCCGTGGTAAAGCGCACTGGTACGGAGCGCACCCAGGAGCCATCGATTTTCTGGCACATAGCCTGAATGGTCACGTGCAGCCCGGTGCTGGTTAACTGATAGCTACCCGCAGGCACAAACTCGCCAAATTGATTGGTAGGGTTGGCTTTATTGCCGTCACCGCCGCCAACCACCAGGTTGCCGTTCTCATTGATGATGTCGCCGATGTTAGGCGCTTCACTGGCGGGGTATGTCACTGCGGCATTGGGGTTGTGACTACCATCGACACGGGTGGCTATGGCGTTAATGGAAATTTCTACGTCTTTACTGGTTAACAGATAACTGCCCGCGGGCACGTATTGGTTTGATTCTGCCATGTTATTCTCCTGGAAATTGATAAATGAATGAATAACAAAGCCACGTTTTGGTCTTGCAGTGGCTTTGATGCATGCAACATAAACAAGGAGTAAAAAAATAGACATTACAGGTAATTACAGTATGCAAAAGGCTCACAAGGCTGGGGCGTTCGCTTTATGGATCAGGTTGTACGCGATAACAAATAGCTCCACTCCCTGTTATACACCGGTGCCGATTGTGGCACCGCTGCTTTACTTTTCATTCTTCTACTCTGCCAAAGAATACTTCACTTACCTGGCATTCTGTCGTTAACATAGCCGCAGTTGTTTAACCATTCCCACACGCGCCATGCTTGAACTCAGTTTGTCCTTTTTTCCGGTACTGCTGCTTATCTACTTGATGACCAAAAAGCAGGCGCTAGCCAGTCATATCGCTTTACCCCTGATCGCGGCACTCACTTATATGATTTTGTGGCTGGCGTTTTCAGAGTCCTTTTTATTGCTCAACGCAACGGTGGTGCATGGCCTGTTGAAGTCCTTAACCCCCATCTTGATCATTGGCGGCGCTATTTTCCTGTTTAAAACCCTGGAGGCCACAGGTGGACTGGCGGTGATAAAAGCGGAACTGAATCAGGTGTCCGACAAGCCAGTAGCACAGCTGATGATCATTGGCTGGGCGTTTCCATTTCTGATTGAAGGAGCAAGCGGTTTTGGCACACCTGCCGCCATTGCAGCACCCATATTAGTAGGGCTGGGTTATCCACCGCTGAAAGTGGCGATATTGGCTTTGATCATGAACAGCGTGCCGGTGTCTTTTGGTGCGGTGGGTACCCCTACCTGGTTTGGCTTTTCAGCACTTGGACTAAGCCATGGAGAACAACTGGGAATCGGTTTTCGCTCCGCGCTGGTGCACGGCATTATTGGGCTGTTAATTCCGCTTTTGGCCCTAAAGCAACTGCTTAGCTGGCAAAGTATTCGCCGTAACCTGGTGTTTATCCAACTTTCGCTGGTGTGTACTCTGCTGCCTTATGTGATTATCGCTCGATTTAATTATGAGTTTCCTGCCCTGGTGGCTGGGGCAATTGGCTTATTGTGTACCGTTTTTCTGGCCAAATATCAGATAGGGTTGGCAAAAGATGAGAATTCAGCCCCATCAGCCTATTCCGACAGCGATAAGAGTGCGGCAGCCACTCATGATTCGGCTGAGCAACAAGTAACATACCATATCCCCGCTGCAACCAAAACTCGCTTGTACAACCTGATTAACGCCGCCTTTCCCATCTGGGGAACACTGTTGTTTCTGGTTATCTCCAGAATACCCGATTTGGGGTTGAAAGCCTTGCTCACCAGCACTGCGCCGTTAATGGCCTTGCCGGTTGGTTATCTCGGTGATTTTGCGGTGAGCCAATCACTGGTGCTAAACCTGAACAATATCTTTGGTACGACTGAGTCCTGGCAGCACAATACCCTGTATGTCCCCTCAATTTTGCCCTTTATCTTTATTTCTCTGCTGGCGCTGTTGTGGCAGGACAAAAACCTGAAAGGCTTTGCGCCAGTGTTAAGCTTTACCTGCACCCGCATGAAACGTCCCACTTTGGCGCTGTTTGGTGCTCTGATATTTGTCGGCCTGATGATGACAGGCGGCGCGAATTCACCCGTATCGCTTATGGGACAAAGCCTGGCGCAAATCAGTGGCAATAGCTGGACGTTGTTCGCGCCCTTTTTAGGCGCGCTGGGCTCATTTTTCTCCGGCTCTGCCACGATCAGCAATCTCACCTTTGGCGCCATACAGCAAAGCATTGCTCTTGAATCAGCGCTGGATCAATACAGTATTCTGGCGTTGCAATCGGTAGGTGGTGCGCTGGGAAACATGGTGTGTATTAATAATATTGTCGCTGTGTGCTCGGTATTAGGGCTTAACAACAGCGAGGGCAGTATATTGCGCAAAACCGCCCTGCCCATGTTTATTTATGCCCTGTTAGCAGGCCTGTTGGGCCTGCTAATCTTGTGAGGCAAAATCAATGCAGTTTTAAGGTGGGTCTCAAACGCCGGTTAATGCGATTCACCAACATAAAAAACAGCGTTTTGAGTTTGCCGTAAACCACCATCTGGTGCATGCGGTACAAACTAATATACACAATACGCGCCAGCTTGCCTTCGATAAAGACACTACCTCGGGTGAGACTACCCATCAGACTGCCAATGGTGGAATATGAAGACAGTGATACCAGCGAGCCATAATCCACATATTGGTATTGCTTCAGCTCCTGACCTTTTTGCTCTCGTTTAATATTGTCAAACAAACAACTGGCCATTTGATGCGCCGATTGCGCCCGTGGCGGTACTTTGGATTCGTCCGGCATAATGCAATGAGCACAATCGCCAATGGCATAGATGTTGTTATCAGTAACGGTTTTCAGAGTTCGGTCCACCACTAGCTGATTGATGCGGTTAGTTTCCAGGCCATCCAGTTGCTGCATAAATTCCGGGGCTTTGATGCCCGCCGCCCATACCGACATATCGGCCGGAATAAAATCCCCCTGTTTGGTATGCAGCCCTTTGTCACTGGCTTCAGATACGGCAGTATTGAGCATCAGCGACACACCCAACTCACGCAGCTCATGAGCCACCTTTTGGGCGATTCGCTCAGGTAAAGCGGGTAATAGTCGTGGCCCCGCTTCGATAACCGTAACATTCAGTCGCGCTGAAGAAACATTCTGGTAACCATAAGCTTTGAGTAGCTCGGCGGTTTTATAAAGCTCAGCCGCCAATTCCACCCCGGTAGCTCCTGCCCCAACAATGGCAATGTCCAGCTTGTCTTTATTACTGTCGGATTGCAGCTTTAAAAACTCATTGAGCAGTTGCGTATGAAAACGCTGAGCGCTATCAGCAGAATCCAGGAAGATACAATGTTCTTTGGCTCCGGGTGTACCAAAATCATTCGTTACCGAGCCAAGAGCAAACACCAGTTTGCTATAAGCAATGGTGCGCGCCGGTAATACGGTATTACCTTCCTCATCTAACATGGCAGCTAAAGACAGGGTTTGCGCGCTGCGATCCAGCCCCACTACTTCCCCCAACTGAAATTGAAAGCCGTTTTTCTGACTCAGCGCCAGATAATCCAGACAGTCTATGTCTGCATCCAAAGAGCCTGCGGCCACTTCGTGCAATAGCGGCTTCCAGATGTGTGTGCGATTTTTATCTACCAACAGAACGTTAGTATCTGATTTTTTGAAGAAGCGTCCGAGTTTAACGGCCAGCTCTAAGCCTCCGGCACCTCCACCGACGATGACGATATCATCCATAAGTTTTTACCTGTTTAAATTGAAATTCGAGCACAAAATAGTCAAGCGCACAGGTAAAGCAAAAGGCTATTTTGCTGGTGTTAAAAACAATCTCGAACTGGCGGGAAATCGGGGCCAAAAAGTCTAACGTGATTTGTTCGTAACATCCGTAATTCGCGGATGTCTAGTATACTACTTATTGCTGCTGTCGACAGCTTGTTTATCATCAAAACTGGCAATTTCTAATACTGGTGCAGCATCCAGATTTTCAGCATCCATCATACTGGCCAAACGCTGAACGGAAGCGATCATCAGACTTTGTTCCCAATCTTCCAAATTGGAAAAACGATTGAGGAAATGTTCCTGAAATGGCATAGGTGCATCACTTAATAGCTCCTGACCTTTTTCAGTTAAAAACACGCCAACACGGCGTTTATCTTCTGTACTGCGAATACGTTGAACCAACTCTCTGGCTTCCAGACGGTCAAGGATACTGGTAACGGTAGCAGCGCTTAAGTTAATGTTATCAGCAATCTGGCGCACCATGATTCCAGGTACTTTGCCGATATTTTGCATAACCAATAATTGTGGGCCGGTGAGACCCACTTCGCGATTGAGCTGTCTGGAGCGTAAATCAATGGCCCGAATAACCTTTCTCAAGGCGACCAATAATTCTTCGTCTTTTTCCATACTGCTAACCCAATTTGTCGTGATGCGCTTTAACGCATTAAATGCAAGAAGTGTTGATGTTTGTGGTACTGATCAATAATGTCGTTGATCACCGCCGTGGTAGACCAGCCCATAATATCGTAATTCTGGCCACCTTCTCGTAGGTGAACCTCGGCGCGATAGTATGACTGTTCATGATCGTTGTCCAGTGCTTCCGGTTCATTGCTGGCATATTCCGGTTGTTCGTGTTTGCGGCGGTATACACCATAGACAAATTCGGTTTCTTCACCGTGGCGCACCACCATCTCGATGGCCCGTTCTTTGCGCTGCACCTCTACTTCCAACTGATACTGAACCAGCTCTGATTTTACCGACTCAAACGCATCTTTAACCGTACCGTCAAGGAATTGCTCCACCGCAGTCTTATTGGGATAAGTCACAATGCTTTCCAGTCGTTCTCGCCAACCTTCTTTGTTACTGCAGGTAACAAAAGGCGCTGAAGTAAAATTCAGACTTTCCTTCTTATGACTTTCCACCCGCAAAGCCTTGATCAAGCCACCTATCGCCAGTAGTAATACGATAGAAAATGGCAGTGCCGTTACTATCGTCATGGTTTGCAGCGCGGATAATCCCCCGGCAAAGAGCAAGACAATAGCAACCAGTCCTACCGCGAGAGCCCAGTAAATACGCTGCCATACCGGCGTATCATTCCGACCATCGGAACAGAGCATATCCACCACCATCGCCCCGGAATCACAAGAGGTGACAAAGAAAATCACCACCATACACAAAGCCAAAACCACCAATACGTCTGAAAAGGGAAAACTTTCCAGAAATACAAACAGGGCTACGGCCGTATCTTCATTTACCAATGCCCCTAAGTTAGCGCCGTGGTTTTGCACCAGATCGATAGCGGAATTACCAAATACCGTCATCCACAGTAAAGTAAACGCGGTGGGCACCAGCATAACGCCAAAAATAAACTCGCGGATGGTACGACCTTTAGAAATCCGGGCGATAAAGATCCCCACAAATGGTGCCCAGGCTAACCACCATCCCCAATAAAATATGGTCCAGCCACCAATCCAGTCTTTCTTTTGATAGGTGAAAAGATTCAGCGTATTGCGCACAATATCCGACAAATAATCGCCGGTATTTTGCAGATAAGCCTGTAGTAAAAACACGGTGGGCCCAAGCACCAATATGAACAACAACAAGGCGACAGCCATCGCCATATTAGTTTGGGACAGAATTTTAATGCCCTTATCTAAGCCAGACACCACCGAAACGGTAGCCACTGCGATAACGGCTATCATTAGCAGGATTTGATTACCGGTGTTGACCTCAATATCCAGCAAATATGCCAGGCCCGCATTAATTTGTGCCGAGCCAAAGCCCAGAGACGTAGCGACACCAAAAATGGTACTTACCACGGCAAAGATATCCACCCAATGACCCAGCCAACCGTTTATGCGCTCACCCAGTATTGGATACAAGGCAGAGCGCAGTGTCAGTGGCAAGTTATTGCGAAAGCTAAAATAGGCGAGAATTAACGCCACAATGGCATATATAGCCCAAGCGTGTAAGCCCCAATGAAAAAAGGTGGTTTTCATGGCTTCTTTTACTGCTTCAATGCCTCCCGGCTGCGCAGTGGGTGGTGCCATGTAGTGCATGAGGGGTTCTGCAACGCCGAAAAACATCAACCCTATCCCCATGCCCGCCGCGAACAGCATAGACAACCAGGTAGCCAGATTGTAATCGGGTAATGCGTGGTCTGGCCCAAGTCTGACATCACCGTAACTGGAAATGCCGAGATACAATACGGTAACTAAAATAATGGCAACCGTTAACACGTAAAACCAACTGCCACTGGCGACGATTTGATTTTGTAAGCTCACAAACAAGGCGTCCGCTGCTTGTGGTGCAAACAAGGCAAAAATCACCAGGAAGGCAATACTGAGCGTAGCCGTGACAAAAACATTGAGATTGAGATGACGAAAGGTTGCGGCAGATATCACTGGATTTGGGCGTCCTGTTGTTATTATGGCTCAGAAAAACACGCACTTAACGTAGTATTCTAAGCATATTAACACAATACTGAAATAACACCTTAGTATTAGAGGCAATATAATCACCTACAATAAAGTTAAATAGCTGTTATTTCGACATAATCTCCTATCAACTATATTAAATAGAACAGTAGTTATTTTGCAGTTTTCGCTATTTACCATTAAGCTTTAAAAAGAACACTTTATAAGTTTCGAAAGAAACAACACACACTTCAAACACAAAGGTCACACAATGTACAAATCCAGAATTTGCTGTGCTGTAATCGCTGCGCTCGCCTCCTCAGGTGTGCACGCGCAAGAAGAAAGTCAAAAGAAAGCTGCAATAGAAACCATTGAAGTTACCGCTACCAAAAGAACCGAATCCATTCAGGAGATTCCGGTTTCAGTTACTGCCCTAAATGGCAGTGCCTTGGAAAACCTCGGCGTGGATAACTTCCAGGATTACGTGGAGTTTTTACCTAATGTCGTTTTCCAGGGTAACGGTCCGGGTACTAACGAAATTTATATTCGCGGTGCAGCCTCATCGCAAACCAGTATCTCGGTATCATCAGTACAGGCATTGCAACCCTCAGTGGCTTTTTATCAGGACGAGCAGCCTGTCTCAATGCAAGGTAGAAACCTGGATATCTTCGCTACGGATGTGCAACGAGTTGAGGTATTACCCGGACCACAAGGCACGCTATTTGGAGCCAGTTCTCAGGCGGGTACGGTACGCTTAATCACCAACAAACCGGATTTATCCGGTTTTAGCGCTGGTGTTGATATGGAGATTGCCTTTACCAACGGTGGTGAGCCAAGCAATACGCTGGAGGGCTTCATCAACGCCCCATTATCCGAAAACTTCGGCGTGCGTATCGCAGCCTACAATGATAAACAAGGCGGCTGGATTGATAACATTCTCAATCAGCCTGGCCAAGGCGGCTACATTGGTAGCGCTATTGTTATCGACCGAATTTCTGGTGGACCGCTGACCGACCCTGCCAATACGCCGGTTGTCTCGCCAACCAACAATGCATTGGTTGAAGACGATTTTAACGATGCACAATATACTGGCGCACGTTTCAGCGGACTTTATGACAACGGTGACTGGTCGTTTTTGATTCAGCACACCCAACAAACGCTGGAAACCGAAGGGGTATTTGCCTATGACCCTAACCTGGAGGGTGAAAGCTCCACTAACCGCTTCCAGCCAGATGATAACAAAGACGAATTTGGCCTGACCACCTGGACGATTGAAGGGCGTCTGGACCAATTAGAGCTGGTGTATACCGGTGGTTATCTGGATCGCGATATCGAGTCTAACGTGGATTATACCGGTTATACCAATGGTGGTTTATTTGCCGCTTATTACGTGTGTAACCATTACGAAGCCGCCACGCCAGCCGATGAGCGCTGCCTCGATCCGACTAAATTCTACAAAGAAGACACCAATACATCTCGCACCACCCATGAATTTCGCATCAGCACACCAACGGACAACCGCTGGCGCTTAATTGCGGGTGTGTTTATGGACGAGCAAAGCGTTGATACCGTTGGTCGCTTTAAACTGGGTAATACCGACTTAGGCTTTTTCTCCAATTTACAACGCACCACTGTGGGTACGGAAGGCATTAATAGCAACGGTGGGCCATTTGAGCCAGACGTGAGCTTTGTAAATGATGTGACTCACGATATTGACCAGATTGCGGTATTTGCCAACCTGGAATACGACATTACCGATACCCTCACCGCTAACTTTGGTGCCCGCTGGTATGAAATTGACGACGAATATAAAGGCTCCACGACAACAGTGGATGTATCACGCAGATTAAGAGCCTTTGGCACTATGGATCCCAACGAACTTGCGGCAGTGGGATTGGATCCTGCACTGGTGCAACAGGCAATTGAATCTGGTCAGTTACAAGTAGACTTGCTGGACGACAATGGTGTGTTAACAGTTGACGATACCATCTTCAAGTTCGGTCTGGATTGGAAAGTAAACAAAGACTTGTTGTTGTTCGCTAACTATTCAGAAGGTTTCCGTCCACCTGTCACCAACCGTGTAGGTGGTGGCCTGGCCACTAACCAAAACGGCGCCTTTGAAGGGTTCCGCATTCCGGTTTATTCACTGACTGATACCCTTGATAATTTCGAATTGGGTATGAAAGGTGATTTCCTGGATGGCACCTTGCGTATCAATGCAACGGCCTATTACTCTGAGATTACCGATCTGCAAACCTCGCGTTTCGATCCCACCAATATCAGCTTCTTGTTCTTTACTGATAACGTGGGTGATGCTGAGATTAGAGGTATTGACGCTGATATCACCTGGCTCGCCACAGAAAACCTGGTGATCAACTCGGCCTTTAGTATTCTCGATACAGAGTTAACCAACATCAATCCTGAGTTGGCGGGTATTGCTCCACCATCAGGCAGTGAACTGCCCTACTCTGCAGACTTTTCTGGTAACTTACGCGCCAGATACTTCTTTGAGCTGGATGGCGATTTGAGCGGTTATGTCAACGGTTCATTGGTTTACACCGGTGACCGTTTGGCCAGCATGAAGATGGATGCTTACGTATTGGAAGATACCACGCAGTTGGTCTACGGCGTAGGCTCAGGACTGAAGATCCAGGATGAAGCCGCTGTTTATGAGGGTGTAACCTACACTGACTCCAATGGCCAGGTATTCCGCGGTGGCCGATATGTGCAAGAAAGTTATGTCTTAGCCAACGTGGCAGTCGGTGTTACCAATGACGAATGGAAAGTAGAATTCTACATCGACAACATCACTGACGAAGCAGCAATTCTGCATATTGATAATCAGCAGTTTACGCCGAAAGTGATGACCAATCGTCCCCGCACATTTGGTATTCGCTTCTCTTACGACATGTTTTAAACTGTTCGCATGAAGATAAGGCAGGCTTTTCAGCCTGCCTTTTTTATGACATCGTAACCCCAAAAAATAATCAGAAATATGAGCGCTGAAGTAAAACAATCACTGGCACGCGGCCAATTTGAAGACACCATCAGACTTGCCCGGCAAGCGTTGCAAACAGAGCAACCTGAGGCGCACCAAAAAGAGCTTCACTATTGCATTGCGGTTGCCTATCGATTGAAAGGCGATATTCAGCAGGCCATCAAAAGTAATTTTGATAATATTCAGCGCTACCCGGAACACGCCCGCAGTTATCAGGAATTGGGTTATTGCTATGATGCGCAACAACAAAACCAGGAAGCGGCTAATTATTTTTATAAAGCCACCCAATTAAACCCTGCACTAGTAGTCTGCTGGCGCAAATTGCTGACGTTTTACCAACAAAGCCAAAACCATAAAGCTGAACATATAGCGCAATTACAGCTCACTCGTTTAGAGAAATTGCCAAAAGCGATTTTGGGCGCCAGAGATCTGATGTATGAAGGCCAATTAGAGAGCGCAGATAAAGTCTGTCGACAATATCTACAGCAGCATAAGCATGATGCTGAAGCCCTGACACTACTGGGCGAATTGGGTATCCAACTCAAGGCCTATCCCGAGGCTGAATTTGTACTGGAAAGCTGTGTTGCCTTGCACCCACAACACTATTTTGCGGGCCTGGAATATATCAAATTGCTCAATCAGATTGGCAAGTTTCGCCAATCCCTGAACATCTGTGAGCAGTTGTTAAAACATCACAGTCAGGATAAGCCGCTGCTACTGGCCAAGGCTGGGGCCTTGCTGGGCATTGGCGATATAAGGGCCTCAATTGAGCTTTATCAGCAATTGCTCAATGAAGATAAACAACAACCCTATATTCAACTGCTTTTGGGGCATGCCCTGAAAGCCAATGGTGAAATTGAAGACGCCATTGCCGCCTATCAGATGGCCTGGCAATTAAAGCCCGACTTTGGTGATGCTTACTGGAGTTTAGCCAATACTAAAACCTATCGCTTTAGTGAAAGTGAATTGCAAGCCATGGAGACGCTAACACACACGGTTGACACCAATCTTGAGGATAAAATACATATCCACTTTGCGCTGGGCAAAGCACTGGAAGATGCCAAAGAGTACGATAAATCCTTTCTCCACTATGAATCCGGCAACAAGCTTAAACACGCTCAAACCGGCTACGACATCAGTGCCATGGAACGGCAGGTAGACAGACAAATAACCGCCTGCAATCAAGCTTTATTTGGCAATTTAACTGGCTGCGGAGCCGATGACCCGGCCCCCATTTTTATCGTGGGTCTGCCAAGAGCTGGCTCAACGTTGTTAGAGCAAATTCTCGCATCCCATTCGCAGGTTGAGGGAACCATGGAATTGCATAACGTATTGAGCCTGGTGAGTAAATTACGAGGCAAAGCGAATGCCTATCCAGAAAATCTGCAACAGATTGAGCCAGCTTATTTTCAGCGTTTCGGTGAACAATACATCAAAGACACGCAAATTTATCGCAGCGACAAAGCATTTTTTATAGATAAAATGCCCAATAACTTTATGCACTTGGGTTTAATTAAACTAATGCTGCCCAACGCCAAAGTAATTGATGCCCGCAGAGCACCGATGGATTGTTGCTTTAGTGGTTACAAACAGTTGTTTGGTGAAGGCCAGGAGTTCTCCTACGACCTGGACAGCATTGCCCGCTATTACCGCAGCTATGAAAAGCTGATGGCCCATTGGGATGAAGTATTGCCGGGATTTGTCCTGAAAGTACAGCACGAGGATGTCATTGATGATGTGGAAACTCAGATCCGGCGTGTATTGGATTTTTGTGGACTGGAATTTGAAGCGCAGTGTTTGCGTTTTTACGAGACACAGCGCGCCATAAAAACCCCTAGCTCAGAGCAAGTAAAACAGCCTATCAACCGCAAAGGGCAAGACCGCTGGCGCCATTATGAAACGCATTTACAACCGCTAACAGAGAGGTTTCACTATATTTAGTCAGTTGACTGGCAGTAGACCAGATTAGTAAAGAGTTGAACAATTTAAAAATATAGTTATTATCTTTGCTACAAAATTGTGGAAAAAATTAAACAAATGGAATTACAAATCAATTCAGTTTTGGAAGAGGTTAGAGGCCAGATAACTAATTCTAAAAAAGAGGTACTTTGGGCTATATCTCCAATCCCTGCTCTTTTTATTTTAGTATATTTAGGTTTATACATCGCATATGGCTCAGAGACACAGCAAGTTTCTGGACTAGGTTTTTTACATATTTTTTCATTATTTTTACTCACATCATTTCTGTTTCTTAAAACAGTCTCCTATTTGCATAGACTATTCATTTTTAATGAGCGTCCAAATTGGACAGCACTTTTAGAATGGAAGAGGTCAGATACCTTGCTGCTGAAAAGCGCCCTGAAAATATTTGGGCTATATGCAATATCGAGTCTACTTTTTTTAAAATTTATGTCACCGGGTCTCACATCTGATAGTCAGAATTCCTCGGGACAACTGCTTTTCGGATTATCATCAATAGTATTTCAACTTGTCTTAATGATAGTCGCTACGCGAATTTTAATGATATTTCCTGCTTCAGCAGCCAATACAGAACTATCAATTAAAGGCGCATGGAAACAAACGCAAATTTATAAGTGGAAATTACTGATTTTACTGGGTGTTATTCCAGCCTCGACAAGTATTCTAATGGCCATTTTACCTTCTTTTAACAACGCATTTTATCAATTAGCAGTGTTATTTCTGTGGATTTTTGTGAGTGTTTTTGAACTTGCAATCTTATCTATTTGCTTTAAAAGAATAAGTGCTATAGGTTCATCTACATGAACAATGAATCAAATAAAAAGTTTCCGTTGAAGAAACTAACTTTTGTTCTATTGGCAATATGCGCCATTATTTTTTTTGGCGGCCCAGATAAAGATTGCGAAGACTGTCTAAAAATTGTTTCCATGACAGTGAATGCTGAAAACTTGTCAGAAAACGAAATCAAATCAATTTCAGATGAAATGTTTAAACCTGGTTTGTATGAAGAACTTGATCAATTATTTCCAAAGTATGCGGGTACATTCAAGACTGATAGACTTTTTTTTAAAATCAGAACCGTTCTGCGCTCAATAGAAAAACCATCAACGACAACATTCTCCATAGGATTCAAATATCAATCATCAGAAGAAAAACAAAATCCCAGTATTGCCAAGGACGCAGAACTAGCAGCAAGCTTTTTAACCAAGAAACTTTATGACGTTGTAAAGCCTTTTGCATGCAAAGACAGTGAACACGAAAACTGTCAGACTAATTAAAACAAAAATCGCTAGTACAAATCGCATGGCTTAATTTCTCAATACGCCCCTCCACACAACTTAAAACACAGCCAAACGGGTTAAGACATCGCTGTACGCCAGGTAGACAGACAAATAACCGCCTGCAACCAAGCTTTAATTAGCAAGTTAGCTAGCTGTGGAGCAGACGACCCGGCTCCCATTTTTATCGTGGGTCTGCCAAGGGCTGGCTCAACGTTGTTAGAGCAAATCCTCGCCTCCCATTCGCAGATAGAAGGCACCATGGAATTGCACAACGTATTGAGTCTGGTAAGCAAATTGCGAGGCAAAGCGAATGCCTATCCTGAAAACCTGAAGCAAATTGACCCAGCTTATTTTCAGCGTTTCGGTGAACAATACATCAAAGACACGCAAATTTATCGCAGTGACAAAGCGTTCTTTATAGATAAAATGCCCAATAACTTTATGCACGTGGGCTTAATAAAACTGATTTTACCCAATGCCAAAGTGATTGATGCCCGCAGAGCACCTATGGATTGTTGCTTTAGTGGTTACAAACAGTTGTTTGGTGAAGGGCAGGAGTTCTCCTACGACCTGGACAGCATTGCCCGCTATTACCGCAGCTATGAAAAGCTGATGGCCCATTGGGACGAAGTATTACCGGGATTTGTCCTGAAAGTACAGCACGAAGATGTCATTGATGATGTGGAAACTCAGACTCGACGTTTATTGGCTTTTTGTGGGCTGGAATTTGAAGCGCAATGTTTGCGTTTTTTCGAGACACAGCGCGCCATAAAAACCCCTAGCTCAGAGCAAGTAAAACAGCCTATCAACCGCAAAGGGCAAGACCGCTGGCGCCATTATGAAACGCATTTACATCCGCTAACAGAGCGGTTTCACAGCTCTTGCAATAGAAAGCCTTAAACGAGCCGCTACACCTGCGTGCCATTTAAAAGCACCAGTCCACTGACACCGTTATAGTCCCCAATCAACCATACTTGCTTAAAGGGATGACCATCTGGGATACTGATCCGTGCCAGATTATTTTGGATGTTATGACGTTGCCATTGTGGATTGGCATTGCGAATAACCAGCCAGATATTATCGCCTTCGTAGTGTTTGCAGGCTTTGTTTGACAATATGCGATTGAGCGCTCGCACCAGTCGATCATCGGTATTGGTTTCGGCTTCCAACAAGTTGAGTTCTTTCTGCGTTTTTTCATCCAGAGACTTACCAAGTATCTGTCGCGCTTCGGCCTGCGAACCATATAAATGGGCTATTTCAATATCCACCAAATCGTTGCCAACTCTGCAGGTAACATCGGGTTTGGCTGGCACATTATTGGACACAAAACTCACAGGAACATCAAACTCCCGCTGATAGCAAATGGCAAAAAGCTCAGCGGCCTGCTTTTCCAGTACGATTTTTTCGGTTTGATTTTGATTCAAAACAGTTCGCGGGGTGTATGTTAGTGATTAGACTATTCTTTGTTATTTACCGAGAGAGTCTATTAAATACTTGAGGTTTGTTCAATCCAACTAGCAGCGATAGTTAACGCCTGCTCCAAACCAAGTTTATACCTATCTGATTAAGGCTGATTTAAGTCTTCATGTCCATTAACTTCAGTGTCCTTGAGGTCATCAAGCTTGGCGGAACTTGTATATTTTCCGGTAATAAAATCCTCTTCCAGTTGCTCCAATAGTCCCGCATCCTTGGCACTTGCCATACCTTGATTAAATACCGCTAACAATCTCTCAGCATCCGGGTGTGCTTTGGAAAACATTAAGTGTGCATTCCTGGAAAACAACTCGTTATCTAACGTCTCAAGTGTACGCACCTGTTCGGCACCAAAATGCTTATTCAGCGTATACCAGCCAGAGATTTCCTCTGCAGGGAACACATCAATACGCCCCAGCAACAACATTTTAAAGTTTTGCAGTTCGGTATTGACGACAGAAACCAAACCTGCGTTTTCGCGGGCATAACGCCATAAGTCTTCCATGTAGGTGTAACCACGTGTTAACCCTACTCGCAAACGCAGCCGTTTTACGTCGTTAAAGCTATTGATATCCAGTGAAGACTTTTTCCTGAAGAACACCACTCGCTCTCCTCTAAGCGGCTCACTGGCAAAGAAAAATTCAAGGTGACGAGGATCGTTGTACCAATAGCTACTGGCCACATACTCGCCTTCCACCGTATTTTTGTAGGCTCGTGACCAAGGGAAAAACACAAAATTAACTTGTTTCCCTTGTTGCGCAAAAGCCACTTTAATTACGTGATTCAGATAACCAAAATGGGGGGCAAATTTGGATGTGTGAGGAGGTTGCTCACCGCTGGCAATGGTAATAATTTCGAAATCATCAGGTCTCGCTGTGACTTCCTCCATTTCTGCAGCAGAGGGGAGAATCACGCTACTCAAGATAAAAACCATAAAAACAATAGGCCTGATCATATAAGCTCCCTAAAAGTGATAAGCCGTGCTGAAATTGATTCTGACTGTAGAGCCGATGTCGTCAGGGAAGTACACCCCAACCCCATTTCCGCCAGAAAACCACATATTCTCACCATGAATATAGTCCAGGTAAAACACAAAGTTGCCCGCGATGATATTGCTTCCCAGTACCCATTGCAGAGATTTTTCGCTACCGGATTCTGACGAATCCACGATGCCAACTTCGGTATAAATTAATGCGGTATCAACGAATTGCGGCAAGTTACTAAAGCGATAAGATTGATTAAGTACCACTGAATGAGCTTTTTTAGCGATGGGAAATGGGTAGTCAAATGCTGAAAACACAACGTGTTGGGCGTCAATGTCATAACGATATTGACTATACTGAATGGTAGTCTGCCATTGCTCGTAAGGCTGACGATAAAAAACCGACCAGGCCCAATGGCGGGAATTGCCCGCGTTTCTATTTTGAATTTGTCCTACTTGCAAGGAAAAGCCTAACTTGCTTTGTTGTTGCTGAAACCACTGCGGTGAATACTGATAGTAAAAATTGAGTTGACCATTTTCTTTGAATTCACTGCCAGCGACTTTTGCCACATCGAACGAATACCTGGCAAACTCTTTTGCATCCGCCAGTTCATCAGTGATAAACGCCCCTACTTTCCAGCTATGTCGTTCATTTGTGTGGTGGTATACCGCCCCTAAGTCAAAGTCATCCTCTAAACCAAGGTAGTAATTTATGGAATACCAAAAGCTGTCTGAGAGGTAGTTTTGCAAGCCGAATGGCACGCGAGTAATGCCGATTGAAAGCTGACTCTCCTCGTCCAGCTTTCGAATGTACTCAGCATAGCGCAAAATATTGACCTGCAAATTATCGTAGTAGCGTGCATCAAAGTTAAAGGTATCTCCGGAATCCCAACTTAAACTGCCCGTGAGTTTGATAGACTCGAATTCAGCACGAGTCTGCTCTGATTCTACCCAATCGCGATAATCTGAATTAACTCTGATATGACCACCAAACCAGCTGTGTAATTCGGCATGGCTTGCGGCAGCGTAAACAAGTGTCATTAGCGGGACAAATACTTGTATCAGCCGGGCTTTGCTAAACATGCCCTACCCTTAATATTTGAACTGATTTAGCTTCTTGCGCAAAACAACCGTAACCTCGTTAATACGGGTGCTCTCAGCACTGGTTTTATCTGCGATTTCAGCAACACTGTGTACGGAGTCATTAATATTATTAATATTGCGAGAAATTTCGTTGGCCACTGAATTCTGCTCCTCCACGGCAGTGGCAATCGTAATGGAGGCATCACTAATATGCTCAGTGGTGACCACCACTTCCTGTAACTGAGCTTGTGAATCAGAAGCTCGTTGGGCATTTTCACTGCACAACTCAGCGCCTGAACGCATGGATTTGACCGCTAATGCAGAGTTCTTGGCCAGGGTTTCAATCAAATTATTAATTTCTGATGTAGACTGATTGGTGCGGGTAGCCAGGTTGCGTACCTCATCTGCCACCACTGCGAAGCCCCTGCCCTGTTCTCCCGCTCTGGCTGCCTCAATTGCCGCGTTTAGGGCCAAAAGATTAGTTTGCTCAGAGATATCGGAGATAACTCCCACAATACCACTAATGCCTTGCGTAGCTGACTCAAGCTCATCCACTTGTTCTGAGGCTTGTTGCATGTTTTCAGCCAAAGCCTGCAAACTTTCCACTGTCGTATCAAGGCCTTGCGCACATGTTTTCACTTTCTCCAGAGCAGATTCAGCCGATTGAGCAGTGTCTGTGCAGTTTGCTGCGATTTCCGTGGTGGCTTTCGACATCTCGGTCACCGCCGAGGTCACTTCCTGAATTTCATGTTCCTGTTTTGTCACACTTTCTTTGGTTTGATGACTCAACTCCGCATTTTGTCTTGCAGAATTGCGCAGCACCCCTAAAGAATCACAGGTATCTTTGACTATTTCATGGGTTTTACTCAAAAAGGAATTTAATCCCTTCGACAAGGTTCCCACTTCGTTGTCTATACGAATATTAATGCGCTTAGTGAGATCACCTTCAGATTCTGAAAGCTCTGTTACCAGCTGACTGGCTTTTCTCACGGGTGACGAGATTTGTTTCGCAGTGATAAACACCATGAAAAAGCCAGCGATACCAATCAAAGCGCCAGAGAGCAATTGCAACATCAGATTGCGTTTGAAACGCCCATCCAGTTGCTCATTCAGTTCATCAGCTTTTCGCATCGCGATAGCGTTGGGCAGCATATACTGAACGGCCCAAGGGTTTTTAACGTCTTCAAAGGTCAGTGGCAGTAGCAGTGCAATATGGTTATCACGGACATTCACCATCTCATCCCCGCTTTTCACTGCGCTCTGGATGTTCTGCCACTCTTTATCGGGGAGATGCTCGCCTACCAATGTTGGGGTCTTGGTATCAGCAACAACACTGCCATAATAACTAACCACACGCATGTGCCCGGTTCCCTGATAGATGGATTCATTGATGTTTTCAATCAGTTGTTGAATAAAGGCCACCGATAAATCCGCCCCCGCAATCCCCTTAAATTCTCCATTGCTTTCAATTGGTGCAGTAATGGACGTCATTAAAGTGGGTTTGCCCTGTACATCCCACACCGCAGGATTACTTACACAAGGTGAGCGGGATTCAAAGGTACACATGTACCACTCTCCACGCATCACACCGCGTTCATCAGGCGTTCTGTCATAAGCTGAGGCAAAATTAACCGGCCTTACCCCCAACTCTCCGGAAGCTGAACGCGTCCAATAGGGACCAAATTGACCGTTTGCGTCAGAATGGCCACTGTCGTTTACGTGATTAGCATCGCGTCCATCAATTGCATTTGGCTCCCAAGCAATATAACTACCCAATATTCGGGAGTTGTCTGCTAATACTGTACGCACGTAGTCACTGACGTAGTTGCGATTCACTACGTCCGAAAGTTGCGATTGATAAAGAAATTCTTGGGTGGTAGCCATATCTTTGGCGACACGGACAGTATCCGACACAATGCTTTCAACGTCTTTTATGTCGCTTCGAATACGCTTTAATGATTCAGAAATAATCTCTGTTGAATATTCGGTCAGTGCTTTTGAAGTACTAGTTAACAACTTAGTGGAGAGAAACACCCCCACAAAGGTCATCACCAGAATAGCGGCGCCCATGCTGGCACCACTGGTAACATTTATTTGCTTATTTATGGAATGAAACATGGCGGAGCAAAATCCCAGTTTTTTAATCCACTCTATTGAATGTAATTTGATACTGAGAAATTGCAAATTAACGTGGACAATTAGGGCGCGTTTCTGGCCAACAGAAAGAACTCAGAAACAGGCAGCTTAATTAGGTTCAGTCACGTATCATGTGCCCAGAACAAATAGTTTATCGCCCGGGAAAATACCTGACTCTAATTGTCATGGATATAGATTAAGTTTTTAACGCCAAACTTGAAATTGATGGAACACAAAAAAAAACATCTTCGTAATGTAATAAAAGATAAATGACTTTCTCTTCAGAAAACGGCTAATTGAAATGTAGTATTAATCAGTTATTTGAGCGAAAAGTGAAATCATTGCACCTGTTTATGCTATTTTTTGTGGCCTTAAGTCTCAATGTCCAAGCCACATTGGCAAAGTTCGAGCCCCCAGGCGATAAAGTGCTGCTATTAATAGGTCAGGATAACGAGACCATAGGCGGACAAACAAAATATAACGATGGTTATCTCGATCATTTTGCTGCCCCAGCCGGCATCAGCCATTACATCTATTTTGTCGAAGGGATTGAAAATAATTTTGGTTTTACATTTGACGTAGGTTCGGCCGACGGGCTCAACACTGAAACTACTTGGGGTGCTGGACCAAAGTGTTTGCGTTGCATGTTAGCAACGCCACGATTTCAAGGAATGATTGTTCACCTGTCAATTTCAATGGAATTTGATAGCGAAGAGAAAGTCGCTACAGGTGAATACGACCACCTAATTCATGAACTCGGTGACTTCATGGCTGAGTTTAACCAATTTCCTTTTATTATTCGTATTGGGTACGAATTTGAAGGCAGTTGGAATCACTATCGGCCAGAACCATTCAAAGCGGCCTGGAAACGCATCGTCGATATGCTGAGAGCTCGCAATTTAAAAAACTTTGCCACTCTGCTGGGGTCAGCCCGGCGCCATACTTCCCCAGATATAATCTCCCAATACTATCCCGGCGATGAATACGTCGATTGGATAGGTTATTCGTATTGGCACGGAGAAAATGCCCAACATCATATGATAGAGTTTGCCCAATCTAAAGCAAAGCCAGTTTTCATTGCTGAAACAACTCCTAGAGGCTTTTATTTAGAGCAACAATCTCATGGAGCACCTCTGATCTGGCATGACTGGTTTAATATCCTCTTCGATCACATTGACAGGTACCCCAACGTCATCAAAGCGGTTTCTTATATTAATACCCATTGGGAATCGCAACCTATGTGGAAAAACAAGAGCTGGGGTGATGCTCGATTGCAAAAAGCCCACCCTGAAATTCAACAGAAATGGCGCAAAGAAATTAACAAAGAAAAATATCTACTTGGCTCGAGCAACCTTTACGAGATAATTGGATTCAAGACAAATACAAATTAGTACAACCTTGGGGGAGCTTGACGCTTTTTATCAATCTACCCCAAGCTTTTGTGCAGTTATTTCCATCTTTTGGGCCAGTTCAAAATCTAACTGGGTAATACCGTTAGCATCGTGGGTCACGAGGGTCACATCAACCTTGTTATAGACGTTAAACCATTCAGGATGATGGTCCATTTTCTCAGCGGTTAAGGCCACTTGTGTCATCCAACTGAAAGCCTCTGAAAAATCTTTAAACTTGAAACTCTTTTGTAGCGCACCATCCACTAATTTCCATGGAACATTGCTACTTTGGTTTAATTGACCAAGCGCCGTTTGTATATCATTGTTATTCATAGGCGTCATAAACGAATCCTGCAAAGCTTGTTGCTACTGATGTGTTTACTAACAATAGTCCAATTACCGTTAAATGGATTTAATGGCGTGCAAACTTTTTTAGCCCATCTTCATGGCCCAGCCCGAATGATGAGGTATAGCCCTGCCCGATTACTCAGAGCTGTTAAGATCTTTCTGCTTTGCTTTGTGGCATATTGTCCGCAATTACTTGCCAATAGTGGTGCGATAACAAGCCAAACTCCTGAAATCCGTTTGATCGCCAATCACCTGCCCCCCTACATGATTGTCAACCATACTGAAACGGGAACAACCTACGACGGTTTTGAACATGAATTAACTCAAAAACTGGCCAACACCCTGGGAGTTAGCTTTTCCTATTATCCTTGCAGCTGGGCTGAATGTATGCAGGCATTAATGAACGGTGATGTTGACATGGCCCATACTTTGCTGCGTTCAAGCGCTCGCGAAACCTTTCTGGAATTCGTGGAGCCCCCCTATTTACAAGGCACTCATGTAACCGTCTTCTATCAGCGATATGACGACAAGCGTGTTATCGATGAGTTTTCCGACTTGCAGCAGGAAAACTTTGTGATTGGCTATCTTGGCAGTACGGTGTATTTTGAAGAGTTTGAAAAGGCCAATCACCTATTAAAAATGGATGTCAAAACCAGCGAAACCGGCGTTGCATTGTTGGCAGCGGGAAAGATTGATGTATTAGCAGGTTTTGATGAGCTATTTTTTGATCTTGAAAAGAGCAATCCAAACATCAAAAAGCTGATGAAGAAATCCGAATATCAAACCACTGCCACACTGCAATCACATACCGTTATTAGTAAAGCCAGTGACTTGCTAATTCACAAAGACGATATCAACAAAGCAATGCAACAACTGCAGTCATCCGGTGTAATTGCTCAGCTCAGTGAAAAGTGGGTAAGCAATATTCGTTGAGCTGTAACTATGCCCTCACTTTACTGCCACTGTGCCAGAGAGAAAAACAGCAGATTGAGCACAGTATGAAAATACTCAACCTGCGTTCTGGCTTTAAATATTCAGACTTGCTTCCCTTTGGCTTTAAGCATTCGGCGTGGCAATAGTGACAGTTTGTCCATCCTGAATGCGCTCTGCACCGCGAGTAGCTACTTTGTCTCCGGCTTGAATCTCATCACTTTGAATACTAACGCGCTCCTTCATACCCTCACCCACTTGCACCAAATGGCGGTGGGCCTTGTTCTCTTCGTCGATCACAACTACGTACGTACCTTCTTTACGCAGGATCAAGGCATCGCGATGCACAGTCAGAGTCTCTTGCGGCGCTCTGACGGGAACGGTGGCGGTAATCAACTCACCGCTGGTCCAACTTTCGTTCGCACCTGCAGGTAAACTCACTCTGAGTTCAAAAGACTGAGACTGGCGATCTGCGGCCGGAATAATGGCTTTGATGGCGGCACTGATTTGATTATTTTCCGATTTAATTAACACTTCTTTACTGGTGCGTAGGAATGGCAGGTATTTCACTGGCACAAAAATGCGACCTTCCAGGTTCTCAGTATCTAACATGGTCACCAGCACATCACTGCGGTTTACATCGCCACCCGCTTCGCGGATACGGTCAGTGATCACCCCATCGAATGGCGCTTTCACCACCGCACGGCTTAACTGATCGTTGATTTGTCGCAAGCGCAATTTGGCAATTTCCAAATCCGCTTGGGCGAGATCATATTGCGACTGAGTTTGGTCTAGTTGAAAGGCAGAGGCACTGTTGCTCTCGCGAAGATTCTTCAAACGGTCAACTTCTCTGGCCAGGTACTTAATATTGATTTGTTCCCGTTTGATTTCCGCCTCTTGCTCTGCCTGTTGCAATTGCAGTGGCAGCTGATCAATTCGCGCTACGGTATCACCTTCCACCAGATAAGTGCCGGGCTCAGCCACAAACTCCAGACGTCCGCCCACACCTGCAGTGAGTTGCACATTGTTGCGACTGTAAATACTGCCAACAATATCCACAGTTGGCACAAATACTGACTTTTCAACCACACCAACGTTCACAGGTTTTGCCGGAGGCGTCTGCGCCGAACTACTGAAACTGACCAGTGAAGAAACCAAAGCGGCTGTTAGTATTAATGCGTTTTTCATTGTGCTGACTCCTGTGCAGCGAAAGAAGACTGAGTTGAAAATTGAGCTTGTGTTTTTTGCTCGCCGATGCGCAACAGTGAAGGCAATAATACCAAGGTAAACAGCGCGCTAATAGCCATACCACCGACAATCACGGTTGCCAGGCCACGATAAATTTCTGAGCCAACCCCGGGTAATATCATCAAGGGCAGCATGCCAAACAAGCTGGTGAGTGTGCTCATGTAAACCGGTCTGGCACGAATTCTCACCGCTTGTCGAACCGCAGCCTGACGACTCAAACCCTCCCGCTCAGAGCAGCGAGTTTGATCCACCAGCAAAATGGCATTGTTTACCACTAATCCCAACAGGATGATAAAACCAATCATAGTCAGCAAATCCAGTGACTGAAAGGTAAAGAGGTTCAACACCCATAAGCCTAACACCCCGCCAGCTAACGCCATGGGCATCACGGTGAGCACTAATAAACTGTCTTTGCCCGACTTAAACAGCGCCGTCATCAATAAAAACAGAATGATAAGCGCCAAAATGAAGTTCTGTAACATATCCCAAATGGCCTGTTGCATGCGATTTGCGTTACCGTTAATTAACAGGTTAGCGTCTGAAGGTAATTCCGCTTTGATGGCTGGGATCACCTGTTCTTCCAGCTGTGCCATGGCTTCTTCCAGGGACATGGTCTCTGGTGGTCTGACAATCAGAGATATAGTGCGTTTGCCATCCACCCGACGCAACTGGCTAGGCCCTACGGTGCGGGTGACTGTGGCCAACTCGCCCAAGGTTTGTATGCCGGAGCGCGGCGTGTAAATGGGCAGTGCTGCCAATTCATCCGGGTTATTCCAGGGAGTGCCCCGCAAGATGACATTCATTCGGTCGTTGCCATCAAAGTATTCGGCGACAAACAAGCCATCGGTAAAAGCACGCACCGCATTGGCCACATCGCTGCGATTCAATCCGGCTTGAGTGATCCTTCTGTCGTTGGGTAACAAGCGCAACTCAGGCTCTGCCATAGATAAAGCAGGCACGGGTTGTGCGCTGGTGCCCGGTAAATGCTCTTGTATTTGCTGAATACCAACTTGGGCAGCTGCCATTAACGGGTCGATATCGGGCCCTTGTAAATCAATATTCACCGAGCGGCCATTGCCTCCTCCAGTTACATTGATCATAGAGCCTCGGAACAAGAAAACTTGAGTATCTGGCAAATCTGCCAGCACTTCGCTTTGTACTACTTGCATCAGCTCTTCTACTCGCGTGGGATCATCGGCATAGATAAAACCGCCCGTGGCATTAGGTCCATAACTATAAAAGTTATAGCTTTTTACCTTGGGTTGTTTTTCGCCGGTGGTGTATGGCGCAATGCGGTCGCGAAAGCGATTAGCCATCTCTTCATCAAGGAATTCGATATTACCTCCGGGCGGTAAATTCAGAGAGAAGAAAAAGCCATCAATGGGTGCCCGTGGCATAAAGTCGGTTCGGGGCATTAAAGTGGTGGTGATCAGCGCTGAGGCGATCATCAGCCCCGCTATCCAGCCTATGCGCTGTTTCGACGTTGCCGTGAGCTTCATAATGAAGTCCGTCAGTTTCTGCCAATAATCTTCATGCGGATCTTGCTTAGGTAAATCGCTCAATAAATAACGACTGGCGATAGGCAAAATGGTGACTGCTGAAACCAGTGAGGCAATCACAGCAACCGATAAGGTTAACGCTAAGTCAGAAAACAGTTGCCCTTCGATGCCTTTCATAAACAAGATAGGCAGGAAAATTGCGACGCTGGTTGCGGTTGAGGCAAACAAAGCACCTGTTACCTGGGTAGCCCCTTTTACCACCGCTTTTTTGTTGTCCATGCCTTCACTGCGCAATCGCACAATGTTTTCCTGAACAATAATAGCAGCGTCCAGAACCAGTCCGACGGCAAAGGCCACACCTGCCAAAGAAATAACATTGAGACTGCGTTCCAACATGCTCAAAACTAAAAACGCCACCATCACTGACAGTGGTATGGTAGTCGCAATGATCAGGGTGGCTTTCCAACCCCGTAAGAAAAGCCAAAGAATCCCCAGGGCCAGAAACACACCTAGGCCAAGATTACTCTTCACTAACAGCAAAGCATTGCGGATATGAACTGAAGAGTCAAAACTGAGATCGATCATCAGGCCGACTTCGGCCAACGGACCTTCATTTAACTCTTTAATCGCCAGATTAATATCGTCCAGCAACGCGACCGTATTAGCCTCGTTACCACGCGTGATAGTGATGTAATAAGCAGGCGCGCCGTTACGCAAAGTAAAACCAAATCTATCCACCAGGGTATTTTCTACGGTGGCGACATCTTTCAAAAACACCGGGCGATCACCACTGTAAGAGATGATCATATTTGACAATGATTCCAGATCGTATTGTCCGGCAAAACGCACTGTATATTGACGACGTCCAACATCAGCAAAACCGCCTGAAACGTCGGAAGCACGGGCAACCGTGTTGGCTACCTGTCCGATGGGAATACCCAGTGCCGCCAGCTTGTGTGGTTCAAAGGAGATGCGTAATTCTCGTGGACGCTGGCTGTTTAAATTTACCTGGCCGACACCTGAAATTCGAGCAAGACGCGGCTCAATCACATCTTCGATAAGCGCTTGGTGATTAGCCATCTCTGTCAGATCATTCCCCGGTACTGGTCGCACTAACAATGAGGCAGCATTAGGACCACCTCGACCGCCCCCTGTTGCTACGACAGGTTCAAATACATCCAGCGGTAACGGTGGTGCCTGGTTGAGATTATTGATGACATCCAACATAGCTTGCTGCATGTTGGTGCCCACATCAAAGGTTAAGGTAATATTGCCAAAACCGCGCTGAATACTGGTGGTAACATCCACTACGCCTCGCGTGTTCTTAACCACATTTTCCTGCGGCTCGATGATCACGGACTCCACCTCTTCTGGTGCGGCAGCACGCCAACCCGTAGAGATAGTAATTTGTGGTTGTTCAATGTCTGGCGTCAACTGAATGGGTAGTTTCATCATGGCAATCACGCCAAAAATGAATACCAGAGCCACGATCACCAGCACGGCTGCTGGATTTTTTACCGAAGAGCGAGTGAGATTCATACCTGTTCCAAAATCATCTGCTGAATTGCGTTCAGCCTGAATTAACAGCGGAATTAGAAAGTTTTTATTATAGTCTTTCCAGCCGTTTCAGACGAACTGCACAACAAACGAGACAGGCGGTGGAATAGCGTAAAAAATCGCCGCCTCGATAGCAAAGCGGCGGTAATCACATTAATAAGGATTTGAAGGATTGTAGAAGTTGCTATTGCGACCGTCGATATCGAGGCGCTGCGGCGTAACACTGGATGCACCTGTGAGTACATTGTATGTATCACCCGGCTGCAATTGATAATTCAATAAATTATCCAACACTACAGCCTGACCACAACTTGCCTGGGTAAAGCTGGTTTGGCTATCGGTTGTTAACACATAGGCATTACCCGAACCATCCAATACGCCATTGCCATCTTCAGTAACAAATAACGCCGCGTCCTCGTCCACTCCTATTGCCTGATTACCTGAGCCAATATTTGCTAAAAAGGTGGCCATACGACCCATGCGGTCGCGTTCAGCAAAATGGGTATCGGTTATCACGCCGGCTAACAATGGCGTGTTCAGGAAGTTATTAGATATGTTAATGGTTTCGTGGCACAGATCAGTGACGGCTTCTTCACTAATGGCCCCAAGGATACCATCTGGATCGTAAATGTATTCTCCCTGCACTGCGTTACCCGCTGAAGTACCACCAATGATGCCATTTTTCGCATACACATGTTGGAGCGCACTTTGTACTTTTGTCCCTTGCCATTGATTCAAATAATCAGATTGATCACCACCGGCAATAAATACAAATTCAGCTGTTTGAATCGCCCATTCCACATAATCAGAATTCGCTCGGGAGACGGAGTCTACGATAATGGTTTCAACTGAGTCGGCTCCCGTCAAAGGTAGCAGGTAATCGTTGTAGGCATCAGTGCCTGATGTACGCAATACCACGACATCGCCACCAGCAATGTGCGGGTTAACTCGCTGACTAAACGACGCATCCACATCAGGACCACCGCCCATCAATAGCACTCCAGCTTGAGAGGGCTCTGCTATGCATACATCTGTGTCATTGCCCACGATGTAAGATTTTAATCCCCCAGGCTTGGAAGGACGCGCTGTATATTGGCAATCTCCTGTATCGCCGCCATTATCACCACCGTCGCCGCCACCGGAACCATCTTCGGGGAAATCAATGGTTAAATCGTACCAGCCTGTGCCGCGATAACGACTGACTTTGAGGAAATATTCGCCCGCTGTTCCAGAGTAAGAGCCACTTTCAGGAACGGTACTGGAGGCGCCCGACGTTACCGCACCACCTGTGCTGCGATATAAATCCCAGTCAAAATCATCACGGCTGTTGTGATCTAAGGTAATGCTTACCGTGCCATTGCTGGCAGCATCAAATCGGTACCAGTCAGTATCCCGACGAGAATCGATATCTGCCTGAATCAATACCCCGCTACAGATGCCATCATTGGCACTGGACTCCGTATCGTTTGATTCAGTTTCCTGGGTAATACAGGCGTTCGCCACAGACGAAGCCAATAGCGTCATGGCTGACACCAGCTTTATTGTAGTTTTCATAGTTTTTCCAACAGTTGTTGTTAATTGTTATGGATTGTTTTTATTATTTTTGAGTTTTTGCTTGCGTAGATACGCCCGCTATTGGCAAGCAAAATAGCGGACAAGGTAGTAAATCAGACTATTCGTCGAACCACTCAGACAGGTAATAATCTGCCGAGCCGGAAGGAGAAGATAGGTGCAGGCTTATTTGAAAGGATATCTCATCTAGTCTTACCTCAAACGAACCAACATCGCAGTTATGCAATGGCTTGGCTTGTTGTTGTCGGGCAAGAATTGAGTGCACCTTTACGCCTTTTAATGCTGTTTTTTTGAACTGCTAAAAGGTATATCACAAGATTTTCTTATTAATCAATAGGGCTAAGTTTGGTGATAATGAATTCAATCGCACACAATAGGACAAACGTCCTAAACCATTGAATATTAATGCAGTTTTAGTGATTCAAATACAAATAACAAAACCTCTAAGTGACCAGAAAATCACTTGTCAGACCTTTATTTGTAACAGTCCAAAGCATCATTGTGCGAGCACTCCCTGATACATAGTTATTCATGACACTTTTTTTAAACTTTTTTTAAAACCTGTTGTTTTTCCGGACAAGAAAGCGGGAATCAGCCAATTTTGGCAAATAAATACAAACCGATTATTTTCGTTTCAGAGATTTACCTGGCTTTTCCTCAAGCGGTTTCTCAGGCCATCGGTGTTTGGGATAACGACCTCGCATCTCTTTTGCAACCTCAAAATACGAGCCGGTCCAGAAACCATACAAATCACTGGTGGTTTGGATGGGTCTTCTCGCTGGCGAAAGCAACTCAAAGCGCAACGGTATAGTTTGATTGGCTAACTTAGGCGAATCCGTTAAACCAAACAGCGTTTGCAACTGCACAGATACCGTAGGACCTTGCGCCGTATCATAGCGAACAGGAAACTGTTCTTGTGTCGGCGCAGTGAAACAATCAGGCGCATCTTTATCCAACTGCGTCTGTTGCTCCCAATCCAGTACAGATTTAAGTAAGGGCAAAACATCCAGTTTCTGCAATTCTGCTATTGAGCCAACATTGCCCAGATAAGGCTCCAGCCAGGCCTCCATATCGGCCAGTAAAGCCGACTCACTAATCTGAGGAAAATGACTATCTACACTGGCAAGCCAGGCAGCTCTTTCCAACCAGCGCTGACATTGTTTGGTCCAGTTTAAACTTGAAAGTCCTCTTTGCTTTACCTGTTGCAGCAATAGTTGTTGTTTTTGTTGTTTTGTTAAGTCTTCCGTTACCGTGCGTTTTATTTCAATGGCGCCAAAGGTTTTAAGCTGGATACATTGGGCTTTACCTGATTTTTCATTAAGGCTCAGTGTTTGTTGTGATTGCAAGTGAGGTTCAGTAAAAGTCAGCACCTGCGATTCGCTGATTTCAGTGGCCAACCAAATACGCCCGCTTTTCAGCTGTGCGTCAATATCAAGAGTGAGCAACCATTGGCTGTGATTGAGCGGATCATCCAAAGGCAACTCAGCCCCTCGCCCATTGTAAAGCAGATAACTATTGCTGTTTTCTGTGCGTTTCTTTGCTAATAAATCCGGATATCCCGCAAGAATCAAACGTCCAATGCACTCTCTGTCCACTTTTGAATGTCCATTGCGTTGAGTAGTAATTCCGACCCGAGATAAGATTTTATTTGCCGTGGCTTTAACCTGTTGCAATACATTGAACCTGAGATGCTGCTTAAAATCCGACTCACACCACAAGGCCTGCAATCTGTGCTCAAACCCCACTGTGTGGAAATCTCTCAGAATATCCTGCTCGCTCAATAAGGCACAAATATCCGCCGCTATACGTTTTTCTGTTTCAGTACTTGCCGATAAAAAGATTGCCGCTAAACGCGGTGCCAGAGACAGTTTCGCCGCTTGCTGCCCTGCTGCAGTGGGCTTGCCTTTATCATCAATAAACCCGATTAACTGCAATAAGTCGCGACTTTTCTCAAAATGCCCCAACGGCGGCGGAGTAAGCCAGTCTATGTGGTTAAAATCTTGTTGCCCCCACACGGCCAGTTCCAGGATTAAATCCATCAAATCAGCACGTTTGATTTCTTCATGGCGATAATCAGCCAACTGTTGTTGTTGCGACTCTGCCCACAAACGAATAGCAACACCTGCTGCTGTTCTACCCGCTCGTCCCGCTCTTTGTGTGGCGGAAGACTTGGCAATATATCCACTTTCCAGGCGCGTCATACCGGTTTTTACGTCGTATACCGAGCGCCTTTCTAACCCAGAGTCAATCACCACAGAGATACCGTTAATAGTTAAACTGGTTTCCGCAATATTCGTGGCAAACAGTACGCGTTGCCGCCCCTGCTTGTCAGGTGCTATGGCTTGTTGTTGCTGCTTAAGGGGCAAAGCGCCATAAAGCGGTAACAATAAGATGTCCGCACTATTTAACTGCTTGAGCAAATTCTCCTGAAACAAATTAATGCAGCGATGAATGTCTGCCTGCCCCGGTAAAAACACCAAAATATCCTGAGGACCTTGTTGTTTATTGATGTGTAAATAGGGAAAAGCCGCGCTCCAGACAGCTTCAGCGAGGCGTTTTCGTCCCGGCGACTGGTATTGGATGTCTACGGGAAATGTGCGCCCTTCAACATGTTTAACCGGCGCACCTTCAAGATATTGGCTTACACTATCGGAATCGATTGTGGCAGACATCACCAGACAGTGTAAATCATCCCTTAGTGCAGCCCTGATTTCTTTCACTAACATCAGGCCCAAATCAGCTTGCACACTGCGTTCGTGGAACTCATCGAAAATCACTAAGGCAACCTGATCCAGCTCTGGCTGCTGCTGTATTTGTCGCGTCAGTATGCCTTCCGTGACAATCTCCAGTTGGGTATTAGCCGACACCTTATTATCGTTTTTTACCCGATAGCCGACGCGTTGCCCTACGGGTTCCCCAAGCTGACTAGCCAGAAAATGCGCTATCGCTTTGGCGGCAACCCTGCGCGGCTCCAGCATAATAATCTTTTTGCCTTGCAACCATGCTTGCTGCATTAAAAACAGCGGCACTGCGGTAGACTTACCGGCACCTGGCTCAGCGGTCAACACCAGACGGCTGTGTGACTGCAGCTGTTGGCTGATGTCATTTAGATGTTGGCTGATTGGAAGGGATTTGATGAACTGCAAAATAACTATTAAAACTCAGTATCCGGGCAGCTGGCTGCAATTGTGAAAGACGCAATAGTAAAGCCAAGCAATGCCCTCAGCAATAAGTTGCGCCGCTGTTTTTCTGTCATTTGAATATTATCTGCTATGATGCACTACAACTCGTCGATTTTTTAACCGGAGTTCGGGTGTTCTGGCGTAAATTACGGTTTCGTAAACCACTCAATGTGATCACAGGCTATGCCAGTCAACCGCAGTGGCAAGCCAAACGGCTGAAATTTGAGGATGTTGCCGCTAAAATTCCCGATGGCAGCCGCGTCTACATCGGCAGTACATCTGCCACTGCCCACTGTACTCTTAATGCCATTGTTACCGGTTCGCAAAACTTACACGACATCAATATTCTGCAGTTTATTCCCGGTGGTGAATTGCCTCATCTGGAGCAAAACGTTAGTCGCATTCGCACCACGGCTTTTTATGCGTTTGATCGCGCTGCGAAGAATATCCAGGAAGGTATAACCGACTATATGCCGGTATCCAGTGCACGTTTGCATCGCTTAATCAAAGAAAAGCGCATCCCTATCGAAGTGGCCATCATCAAGGTAACCCCGCCGGACGAAGATGGTTTATGTAGCCTTGGAACAGGTGTTGATTTTAGTCGCGAAGCCGTCGACGCGGCAGATATAGTGGTAGCGGAAATCTGTGAGAACATGCCCTGGACAGAAGGCAACTCCCTCATTAAGGCCGATAAAATCAATTGGTGGACGGAGAACCACAGTCCCTTGCCAGACAAAGATGAGTTGTTTCCCTGGCTGGGTGACTTTAGCCTGGACAAGTCCGTGCTGGATAAAATCGCCGCTAATATCTTGTTCGAAATCCCGGATGGTGCCACGCTGAAATTTAATCTGACCGCCATGACTGATGACTTAATTCCCTACCTGAGAAAGCGCAAAAATCTGGGCCTGCACACGGACTTGTTAACCGACAAGGTTCTGGAGCTAATCGAAGAAGGTGTCATCAACAACAGTCAAAAGAACGTTCATCAAGGCAAAACCATCGTTTGCCATGCCTATGGTAGCAGTCATCTTTATAAGGCCATCCACCGAAACCCCGATATTGAGTTTCATCCTTCCTACTATGTCAATCGCCTGGATCGCATTGCGATCAACAATAATCTGATTGCCATTATCACTGGCCTGAAAGTGGATCTCACAGGTCAGGTAGCGGTAGATTCAGTGGGCAATCGTTTTTATGCCGGTGTCGGCAGTTCTGATGATTCCATTCGAGCCGCTGGCTATTCTCTCAACGGCAAACCCATTGTTGCGCTACCCTCTTTGAGTATTAAAGGGAATTCCAACATCCTGTTTTCTTTACCCGAAGGCTCCGGTGTGACCATCACCCGCGTTGATGTGCACTATGTAATTACCGAATATGGTACCGCGTTTTTGTTTGGCAAAAGTATTCGCGAACGCTGCCTGGCACTGATTGATATCGCTCATCCCAAATATAGAGAGTCTCTTTTAGCGCAAGCCAAAAAATCCTATCTGGTTCACTCGGCGCAACCCGGTCACTCATTTAAATCGGTATACCCAAAAAACTGGGAGTGTGTCCATACCACCGAGCAACAAAAACAAGTCCTGGTCCGCCCTATCAAGGCCGTGGATGAAGACCTTCTGAGAGACTTCTTTCATAAACTCTCTGATCAAAACGTCTACATGCGTTACTTTTCGAAGCTGCGATCTTTGCCTCAAAAAATCCTGAAACAATACTCAGATATTGATTACAGCCGAGACATGGCCTTGGTAGCACTGTCTCCTCCTGAAACCGCAAAACACGAGATTGTCGCCATTGGTCAGTGGATCATGGATGATAGCGATGGTATCCCTGAAATAGCCTTTCAAGTGCGTGATGACTGGCAAGGCCAGGGTTTGGGAGGATTCTTCATTGAGCGATTATTTCAGTTAGGTAAAGAGTGCGGGATCACACAATTCAAAGCAGACGTATTGGTAGATAATGAAGCCATGAACTCCGCGTTTGAAAAAACCAACATTCATTTTCAAAGAAACAGTGAATTTGGTGTCTTCCATTACCTATTCGACTTGTAAGCCGTTTACCAACGACTAAACTGAACCTATACCTTAAATGAAATAATGGTTTGATTTGAATAAGCGCCCTTGGTACGTACTCCTATTCTTTTGTAGCTGGATAAGTTCAACGCTTGATGCTGCACAGGTGAATATCGCGGTTATGGCTAATACTGAAAAAGAAGCCTCTGGCTATATTGATAGTATTACCGCGTTCGAATCTCACTACCCAGACATTAAAGTCAATTTACGCTTTTTTGGCGATATCAAGTACAAGTCAAGTATCAGTCAATGGTTGCAAACCGGACAATTTGACCTCTTATATTGGCAAGCTGGCCGTCAACGATTGTTTGAACTGGCTCAACAGGGCCTATTAGATGACAGCAGTGCTATTTGGCAAAGCTTAAAGTTAGACGCTGCCTATCCAGCCAGTGTTAAACCTTTGGTTACTCATCAGGGAAAAGTCATTGCGATACCATTTAGCTATTATCATTGGGGGATATTTTACAATAAAGCATTGTTTACCAAACTCGGAATTCAAGCGCCTGAAACCATAGTTGAAATGCTGGAAGTCTGTGATGTCTTGGTGTCCAAACATATTATTCCTGTGGCCTTGGGTTTGCAACAGCAATGGCCGATACTGGCGTGGTTCAGTTACATAACACTGAGACTAGAGGGATTAAACTTTTATAATCAACTCATGGATGGTCAGGTTTCCTGGCAGTCTGCGAAAGTCATAAAGATCATGAGACAGTGGCGAACATTGTTTACTCGCTGCGGTTTTAATATTGACGCGCAAACAACCTCATTAGAGTTAAGTGTCCGTACCTTACTGAAAGAAACAACAGGCCTGTTGTTAGCCGGGAATTACATACAGCACCACTTAAACGATGCAGAGATTGAACAGCTCTCTTTTTTCCCTTTTCCTGTCATTGACAATAACATGGATAAAATTGAATCTGCGCCAGTTGAGGTCTGGGTCATGCCCGTTGATTCAAGAAACAAAGCCAGTGCGCGCACCTTCCTTGAGTTTTTCATTGAGGCTGAAAATCTGGCTAGCTTTAATCGCCGAATAAATTACTTTTCGCCCCACAAAACTTTCAACGATAACCAGCCCATAGCGAACAAGGGAATTGCATTGTTGCAACAAGCTGATGGCCTGATGCAATATTTTGACCGGGATACTGCCTCACAAATGGTTGCAGTGGCACAACCTATATTCGTTGAGTTTATTGAAAATGGAAACATCGAAAGTGCGCTTACAAAACTTGAGACTAAACGTCTGGAAATGCGCAGGCAAAGCCCTTAATCCGGTTTATCCACAGACGTTTTTTTCTGCAATTGCCGCTGCATTGCGCTTAGCTGTGCTTGCAAAGCGGCTATTTGTTCACTTAATTGCTCATTCTCTTCATGGGCAAATTCTTTTAATTCGGTTTTATCCTGTTGCCGCGAATCCACCTGCGCCATCTGCATGGCATCCACGATAATACCGATGAACAAATTGAGTACCGCAAAACTGGTAACGATTATAAAGGGAATAAAGAAAATACCAGACCAAGGGAAAATCTCCATAGTGGGCCGGACAATGCCCATCGACCAACTTTCCAGAGTCATTACCTGGAACAAGGTATAGGCTGATGCGCTAATAGATCCAAACCACTCTTGCATGTTGGGATCAGGATGCTGCCCGAACAGCTTAGTGGCCAGCACTGCACACACATAAAATATCAATAACAAAACGCCAATAACTGATGACATACCGGGTATCGAATGCCCGAGTGCGGAGATCACTCGGCGCATTTGAGGCACAACGGACAACAGGCGCAATACCCGGAGAATACGGAAGGCGCGTAGAACCGAAAGCGGACCGCTAGCTGGAACCCAGGCGATACCCACTATCAGAAAGTCAAAAACATTCCAGCCGGATTTAAAAAAGTGTTCGCGATAGGCATATAACTTGAGCAGGATCTCTATGGTAAAAATGGAGAGTAAAGTGGTATCTGTCCATTTTAATAACTGTCCGTATTCCGCTTGAATGTTTTTGTCAGTTTCAAGGCCCAAGGTAATAGCATTGAATAAAATTAAAATGATTATACTGCGTACAACCACTGCACTTTCGATAAGTACAGCAACCTTACGTCTGCGTTCACTAAGTGTATCTAGGGAAACGGGGTACATGAATCATCCTGGCATATCTTAACTATAGCCAGATATGTGTTTGCATCTTCATGGATTCAAGTGATTGTCGAGGATAAAAAATTAAAAAAAAGCGGCCCAAAGGCCGCTTCCATTTTTATGTTTAGACTAGCTTAAACCTAGGCTTTGGATTCGGCAATCCAGTTATCTACGATTCTTTCCAGAACCGAAAGAGGTACGGCTCCGCCGCCCAGAATCACATCATGGAAATCGCGATAATCAAATTTATCACCCAATTCAGCTTGCGCTTTGGCCAATAACTCCTGGATTTTCAGCATACCAATTTTATAACTGGTGGCCTGCCCCGGTAATACAAGGTAACGACGCACTTCAGAACGCGCTTGCTCTTCTGTAATGGCCGAATTCTCTTTGAAATAATCAACGGCTTGTTGCTCAGTCCAGCCTTTTGCATGCAAGCCAGTATCTAATACTAAGCGGATAGCACGCCACATTTCAGAACCCAAACGGCCAAATTCCGACAGTGGATCTTGATACGTTCCAGGCATTTGCTTCGCTAACCACTCAGTGTAAAGTGCCCATCCTTCGATGTAAGCCGTGAAGCCCGCTTGCGTGCGGAAAGTGGGTACGCCCTCCAGTTCCTGGGCGATGGCAATTTGCATGTGATGACCTGGTAAACCTTCGTGGTAGGCAATTACCTCAAGTTCGCGTTTTGGCATGGCTGTCATGTCAGACAAATGCGCGTAGTAAGTACCGGGACGCGAACCATCCGGGGTAGAAGGATAATAATGCTGCGCCGCGCCGTCTTGCTCGCGGAATGGCTCTACCCGTTTAACCACCATGTCGGCTTTAGGCAAGATACCAAAATAATCAGGTAACAAACTCTTGATGTTATCAATGGCCGCTGTGGCATCATCGATATAGCCTTGACGCCCTTCATCGGTGTTAGGGTAATACAAACGCTCGTCATCTTTGGTGTCACGCAAAAATACAAAATATTCAGCCAGGCTACCTTCAAAGCCAAAAGCGTCTTTTGCAGCAATCATTTCCGCCCGTAAACGCGCCACTTCCTTAAGGCCAATTTCGTGAATCTCATCAGCCGTCAACGCTGTGGTGGTTTGATTCGCAAGACGCTCATTGTAATAAGCGACACCATTCGGTAATGCACTCACCCCTTTGGCTTCTGGGCTGACATTGACTTGATCTTCTTTTTGCCAGGCGATCACTTTTTCATAAGCGGGCTTGAAATACGTTAATAAGTAATCTTTTGCTTGGCTAGTTAACGCATCGGCTGTTGCCTGATCAATTTCTTCTTTTTCAACTAACCCGGCAATCTTGGTTTTAGTAGCACTCCAGATAGAGCTGTCTTCCCCGTCATCAAAAGGGGCACCGGTAATAATGGCCTGCGAAGACTTAATGACTTCTTCAAACGCAAAATAAGGCGGACGCACGCCCTCTTTAGCCGCTTTTTTAGAGCCTTCGATTAACTGCTCTAATGCCCGTCCTGTTTCTTTCAGACGATTGATAAAATTGTCCATATCGCCTTTGTTTTCAACGTTATGGAAGGAGATCAATAAGGTTGGGAAAAAGGTTTGAATGGCGTTCATTTGTTCGAAAACATAGCCGTTGTAGCGGAACTCATCGCCAGCCAATTCCGCTTCTGCTTGATAAACCCAGACGTCATAAGAAATTTTGGCATCATCAGTCAGCTTGTTGTAATCGAACGAGGACTTCAACTCCTCCAGGTTTTTGCGAGTAAAAGCCAGGTTATCTTCAAGCGCCGCTTCAGACATCTGATCAATCTCACCTTGACGCTCTTTACGGCCAAGGAAAGCCAGTTGAATTGGGCTACGCATGATGCCCTCTTCGTATTTTTCTTCGAACCAGGTGTTCAGTCTGGCCGTTTCCGCCTGAATTTGTTCCGCAGTAGGTGCAGCAGCTTGTTCAGCAGGAGCAGTAACTTGTTGTGTTTGTTGAGCAGTTTGATTTTCACTGCAGCCCATCAACGCCAAAGCGACGACAGAAGCAAGAATAGTAGGTTTCATGTTTTTATCCGTTTTTATAGTGAGGAGGTGACGCTAGCCGGATGCCCGCGCTTTTGCAATTAACAGCAATCAATTTTTACAAAAAAAAACGGCGCTTGTCGCTTCTTTTTTAGCTTTACTGGCTAATTGGGGCAGAATTAGATGCAGGAATAACTACACAGCACCAAATTGATATGATATAACATTTTCATTTATATCTGACTGCTTGTGCTATTTGGTTCGAAATTTCGTTTTATAAATTGTTCCCGGATTGTCGTTGTGCGATCTTTATTTCTGGCTGCATTGTTCATTCTTGTTTCTAGTCCGAGTCTGAGTAATTCAAATTATCGTGATATCGAATGGATTGACCTTATACCAGAAGACGATCTGCATGCCCTTCTCAACCCACCTGAATCGTTATTTGAGATTAAGGATGGCTCTTCTCAAGACTCCGTTGAAGATTTTAATCAACAAGCTTTTGAAGACGAACAAAGCCAGCGATTTCAAGCGGCACTCAACTCAACCCGAGTCGTACAACACATGGGTGAGCAAGCGATCAGAATCCCCGGGTTTATTGTGCCACTTGAGGCACTAAGCGAAGATACGGTATCAGAGTTTTTTATCGTGCCTTATTTTGGCGCTTGTTTACACCTCCCTCCACCGCCGCCAAATCAAATCATTTATGCGAAAAGCGTAAAAGGTGTTAAATTGCGGAGCTTGAATGAACCGTTTTGGTTTTCGGGCGTCCTGAAGATAGAAACCTTAGAAAACGCGATGGGTACTGCTGCTTATCTCCTGAACGAAATAACTGTTCTGCCCTACGAGGATTAATCATGAACATCTGCAAACCTATTAGTAAATACACAACGTTGCTTTTCTCAGGCGGCTTGGCTTTTTCCGCCCACCTCAGTGCTTGCGATCTGCATGCAGGCGGCGGTTTTGGCAATTTCCCGATGATGCCACCGCCTCACTCTTCAGCATTCAATCAAGCAGTAGTTCTGGATCCTATCTCCCTGAAACACGCTAAAAAAGTCATGGTTTCCAGTGGCAGAGACACCACTATTTTATTTTCTTATCGAGTTCCAAAAGGCTATGACAATGTCGCTATCAGTTTTAGTGGGCCGCAAGAGGTCAACTTCCCTGAAGCCAAAACCTTCTACCCCAAACAGGGCGATGGTGTATTCCGAATGAAATACAGTGCCACAAAAAAAGGACGCTACTCGATGAAAATACACATCAAAGCCAGTCAAAATAGCCGGCCTGTTTCCAGTTATCAAAGCGTTGAAATTTACGCGGGTTAACTTAATTCAGCGTTAAGATTGCCAATCAGTGATCCGCTCTTGGTTGTCAGGGCAGCGCAAACGAAGATTGAGTACATGGCTTAACGCCACTAAAACTGCACCTAATGCAGTAAGTGCTACGGCGATTGATTTATCGCTGAGGTCATGTTCCAGCACGGCCGCGGCAACTAAAACAATGAGTCCCAATCCGCCAATAATCATGCTGCGCAGGTGCTTGTGAAGACGATAGCCCATTGCCAGTGAGACAAGGCTAATTGGCACGACGGCAAATAATAAACCGAGGTGCAGGAGTTCGCCCTCAAGGAATGCTAAAGCCGGCAAAGCTGGCAGCGTTACAAGAAGAAATGGCGTAGCGATACAATGCACTAAACACAACACTGAAAGCCCGACTGCGGCTTTATCGCCTGGCATTAACAACTTCATTAAATCTTTCTCTCTTAATTATTTTGACTTGGCTGACAGGACGCACAGCGCCCGATAATTTCCAGCTGATGACCGTTTGGTGTAAACTGAGTTTTACTTATCGCACACCCCAGCTGCTCGATAAACTCACTGCTACCGGTTATTTCGCTCACCTGCTCACACTCATCACAAATCAAAAATAACGAATAAGGATGCTGATGATTGTCACAATCCTGTTTACAGGCGATGAACTTATTGGTGGACTCTAATTTGTGTGCTAGTTTCACCGAGGTCAGAAACTCCAAGATGCGATAAACAGACATGGCTTTGATGGCGGGTTTAGTAAGCTTGTTGTATTCGCTGGTGATCTCGTAAGCAGACACCGGACGTGAACTCTTTAACAAAACTTGTAATACCCTTTGTCGCTTGGCCGTAAGTTCTCGCCCCAATTGCTTACACACGCTTTCCGCCACTTCAAGTGCGCAGTCCAGTTGTGCTTCATTCATAATGCAATTACCTGACAACCCCGACATTCAATTGCCTTTTCCGTTTTCCACTTCGCTGAGTCCAACACAATTTCCTGAAAACTGTTTACATTTGATATTGTTACAATATAACATAACCATCAATTGTTACAATATATCATTACAGTTAAGAGGTTAAATGTACAGGGTTACAAAAATCGCCGCAATGCTTGCTACGTTACTCCCGGCAAGCTTGATGGCTCAAACACTTCAGGGAGTTGTTCAGGACAAAAATGGTAGCGCTGTGGCTAATGCTGAGGTGGAGTTTGAAGGTATTGGCAAAACCGTTATCACTGATGATTCAGGTCGTTTTGAAATAGACGGGCTGCCCGAAGGTATCAACGAACTGCATATTGTCGCCCCGGGTTTTGCGCACTTGCATCAAGATATAAATGTGACTGAGCAGCAAAACCTGTCGATGACCTTCACCGTGCAACGCTCCGCCATTGAAGTTATTGATATTATTGCCACACCTATTCACATGTCGGCCATGGAGTCAGCTGCGCCAGTCAGTGTGTTAGGTGGAGAGGCTCTGCGACGCCAGCAAGCCGCCACTTTAGGTGATAGCCTGGAAAAAATTGCCGGTGTGCATACCAATTTTCACGCGAATGTCGCAAGCACCCCCGTGATTCGGGGATTGAGTGGTCCGCGGGTATTGATCGCACAAAACGGCCTGGACGTGAGCGACGTTTCAAGAGTCGGACCTGACCATGCTGTCGCATCAGAAGCATCGACTGCACAACAAATTGAGGTTCTAAGAGGCCCCGCCACCCTGTTTTACGGCAGTGGCGCTATTGGTGGTGTGGTTAATGTAGTGGATGGACGAATCCCTCTCGATAACACCACTCGCGGTGAATGGTTACTGGAGACTAATTCTGTCGATGAACAAAAACTGGCTTCCTTTAACCTGACTACAGGCGTCAAAAATATCGGCTTCTACCTCGATGGTTATTGGCGCGAATCTGAAGACTATGAAGTTCCGGTGGCCCCAGAAGTTGAAGATGCTCATGATGACCAAGATTCATACGATTATGTGGTAGATAACAGTGCCGAAGAATCCAAAGGCTTTACCTTAGGTACCAGCGTGGCTTTTGACGGAGGTTATTTTGGTTTTGCTGTTGAGCGATTCGAGCGTGAATACGGTATTCCGGGACATTCTCACGGTGGAGATGAAGAAATCAACGTTACAGCTGATTTAGAACAAACTCGCATTCAGCTAAAAGGTGATCACAACCTCAACAACGACTATGTCAATACTGTGAGATTATCTGGTGGCTTTACTGAGTATGAGCACGCTGAAATCGAGCTGGGTAATGTCGGCACCCTATTCGAAAACGATTCCAGTGAACTGAAAGTCGATGTGTTGCACAAACCTTTCGCGGACTGGAATGGTGCTGTTAGCTTCCATTTCAAGCGCAGTAAAGTCGCAGCCGAAGGTGAAGAAGCATTCACCCCTCCATCTGAAGAAGAAACCCTTGCTCTGTCAATTATGGAAGAAAAGCACTTCGGTGATGTGCTATTCCAAATTGGAGCCAGAGTAGAGCGCGTTACATTACAGGCAGAAAATGTCTTGCTTCCAGAGCTTGAAACCCATGCCCATGATGACGAGGAAGAAGACCATGAGCATGACCATGACCATGAGCACGATCATGACCACGGAGACGACATAAGCATAACTCGCGTCTTTGAAGCAGACCATGACTTTACCCCTGTTAGTCTCTCAGCCGGCCTAGTGTGGGACTTTACTCCGGGATACAACCTTGGTTTATCTGTATCACGCTCTGAACGCGCACCTTCAGCATCGGAGTTATTGTCTTTCGGCCCGCATATAGGTACACGCTCATATGAAGTAGGCGCCTTATTCGCACTGCACGAACACGAAGACGAAATGCACATCGAATTAACGGAAGAAGTGATTGATCTGGAAACGGCTAACAATATCGATCTGACACTACGCAAAACTCAGGGTGATTTTGGTTTCATACTCAACCTGTTCTATAACAAGGTGGACAATTACTACTACCAGGTCAATACAGGATTGTTTGCTGAAAGCGGACACGATCATGATCACGGTGATGAACATGCTCATGAGGATGAACATGCTCATGAGGATGAACATGCTCATGAGGATGAACATGCTCATGAGGATGAACATGATCATAGTGATGAGCACGACGAACACACAGACGAATTACCAGTGTACTTGTTCCGAACTGACGACGTCGTTTTGCATGGTTTTGAACTGCAAGCCGCATGGCAAATCAATGACAGTTTCAAAACCACCTTCTTCTCTGATTACGTTCGTGCTCGTTTGCAGGATGGCGGTGATCTACCCAGAACTTCGCCAATGCGCTTTGGTACGACGTTAAGCTATGAGCAAAAAAACATCAGTGCTCAACTTGATATCACTCGATATCAAGAACAAGACCGCATTGCAGCAGAAGAGACCGTAACCGACGGTTACACCTTGGTGGATTTCAATGTGTCCTATGAGCTCCCCATTTTAGAGCAAGACATTCAACTCTACTTGAAAGGGAAAAACCTCACCGACACCGAGGCTCGTGTCCACACCTCGTTTCTCAAGGACATTGCCCCTCGCCCGGGTCGCAGCATCGCTGTTGGTATCCAGGGTTTCTTCTAATTGCTAAAAAATATAAACAGGAATTTAAACAATGACTAAATCATTCCCCTTAAATCTTATCGCGCTTGCACTGGGCAGTGTGTTTTTGACCGGCTGTGGCGATGCTGAAACAACCATTATTGAAAAAGATCCGATTATTGTTGAAGCACCGGATGATGATCACGACCACGATGACGGTGACGATCACGACCATGATGGTGACGATATCGTAATTGAGTCGATGGGCAGAATGGCTGTGCTTTCTGAAGATAGCGCCACAGCAACCATTATTGACCTGGATGATGCTGAGGTTTTAGACAGCTTTACGTTAACACATGCTTCAAACAGACTATCTTCCTCGCCGGGTTATCGCTATGTTGTTGTTGCTAGCCGTGATAACGATTACGTGGGCTTTATCGATGGCGGACTCTGGCGTGAAGACCACGCTGACCATCTGCATGATTATGAGCAAAGCCCGGCATTAAGTGACTATGAGCTTATGGGCAGTCGTCCCACGCACATAGTGACGCATGATGGTCAATTGGCCATTTTCTATGATGGCGATGCCGATAGCAGCACACCAGCCATGGTACAGGTACTCACAGATACTGACATTAGTGGTGAAAATGCGACTTTGCCGACGGTAAATTACGATATCAATATGCACGGCGTAGCTGAGCCTCGCGGTGAACACCTGCTATCTACAGTGCGTAGAGACGACGCGGAAAGTACTTCAAATGCCAAAATATTGCCTGATCAGGTTGCAGTCTACCACTGGCACGATGGCGAATATGAGCAAGAGCAAATTCTGGACGTAACTTGCCCAGACCTACACGGTGCTGCTCAAAACCATGAATTTGTTGTATTTGGTTGCAGTGACGGCATTTTGGTTGCGCACCAACACGATGATGAGTACGAAGCCGAAAAGATTGCTAACGTCGATGGTATGGAAGGCATGCGAGTAGGCAATATTTACGGTCATGAAGCCAGTGAATCCTTCATTGGTGTCGCTTCTGCTCACGGTGGTGCTCACTCGGTATTGCTGAGCATCAATCCAGAAGAAAATGAAATGGAAGTGCTGGAATGGCAACCTGAGGAAGATGCCAGTGTCGTTGCTTACAGTTTCTCTGCGAACGGCGAGCACTTTATGGTGTTAGACAGCCATGGTCATCTCAACATTCTGGAAACACATGAGCACAATGGCCACATGCATTGGGAGTTAGCAGGTCAAATAGAGATTTCTTCTGAAGACCTGTCTATGATGCCAGAAGGCTTATCATTCAGCATGACCGTCGCACAAAGTGGCGAATATGTTTATGTGGCCGACCCAATCGCACAGCACATTTTGCAAATCCATCTTGAAGATATGGAAGTTGAAGGTGATATGGAGTTAGATTTTGCGCCTATGAGCATTGTCTGGCTAGGTATCGCTGAAGAGCATGATCACGAAGACGGTCACACTCATGATTAAGATGGTGTATCTCGAAATGAGATTCCATTAACTGAAAAGTACTTTCGAGTGCATTTTTAGTCTCACATTTAACTTGGCCTGAACACCTTACTGTTTGAGTTCAGGCCTTTTTATTTTTACGTTCTTGTGTTAACACTTTTTTGTCAATCAAACACTATTCTGTTGTTGCATAATCGTCATGCGAATAGTTCATTATCAGTTAATGTATAACTGGTATAAAATATTGCCTTATCTCAAATCTGATGTAACAAACCATAAAAACTTTTGTCTTTCACGGATTTCTCAATTCAACTATTAATGGAACTAAACTGATGACACATTTCCGAAAACTATGCAGCGTTGCTTTGCTCAGTACCTTATTTGCCTGTGGACAAGGCAGCTCGGTAACCGACGACAGTGATGCAGATGGCGTACCTGATTTGATTGACGCCTTTCCCGATAATCCAACAGAATTCAGAGACACTGATAATGATGGAATGGGAGACAATGCTGACACTGATGATGATAATGACAACTTCGAGGATTCAGTCGATCTTTTCCCGCTAAACCCCAATGAGTGGGCAGACGCCGATCTGGACGGTATTGGCGACAACAGTGACTTGGATGATGATAACGACGGTGTGGAAGATAGTATCGATGCCTTCCCTAACGATCCCAATGAAACCCTGGATTTTGACAACGACGGATTGGGAAATAACGCAGATACTGACGACGACAATGATGGTGTTATTGATATAGACGACGCATTCCCGTTAAACGCTTCAGAATCTTTAGATTTTGATGGTGACAATATTGGCGACAATGCCGACCAGGACGACGACAACGATGGCGTACAAGATGCTGTCGATACTGTCCACCTTGTGGGTAACAAAGACCAATACCAACAAAACGAATTTATCAGTGTTGAGGTCAGAGGCTTCGATACTGAGAACCAAACATTAGATGCAAACAATGGCTGGCATTTGCAATATTACTTATACAATGCCGAGACCAACCAACAGATAACGAGTTTGTCCACTGATGGTTATTACAACGGACAGTGGGATAGTTTGTCACAATCATGGCGGGTATTCTTTCCCGCTCCCGACTATCAAATCACCTATGATGCGCGTGTTAGCGTTTATTGTTCACTGCATGATTACAATTGTGATGGCATAGAAAACAATAATTACACCGCAGAGGACAGCTTTCTATTTACTGTGTATTGTGAGCAAGAGACTGCTTGTAACGAAACCAATCAAGCCCATAAAGCCACACAGTTAACCAACTCTCCGTCCCCCCAAGACTCTCCTGTCATTCAAAGACGTAATGACGGTCAGCTGTTTGTCGTTTATCGTGATTTTGATAATTTGTCCGTCCGACCATTGTTGGAGTCTGCTGACAACGGGGAAACCTGGAACGCCGCAACAAATCTTCCAGACTCATACAATGAAAGCTTTTTAATCACCGATACTGACGAATTTATTGCCTTTCAGCATTGCTATCTATCCATCTGTATGTACAAAAAAGACATTGATGGTGTAGAAACCTACCTTTCCTTGGAAGCACTGCTTAATGATGCAGATATTGATATTCCGATGCTCACCAATGATGAAGGAACACGTTATCCCTTTGCCAATTTTGAGATCACTCAGACCCGAGATGGTGGGTTCATTATGGGATTTTCTGTGCAGCAAACGATAGACGGTAGCCTCACCAATCTTTATCTGGTGAAAACCTTTGATTTCATCAGCGCAGTCTTTTCAACCCAGTTAAATACTGCTGAAGGCTTGCATGGCCATCTCAGCATTGCTGAGGCGAGCGAAGGTTTGACTGTGTCTTATTCAAGAATTGATGACAACCATCAAAGAAAATGGGTTTTAAAACGAGGCGAACACCTTGATACCCTCTCTCTGGTGGCAAATGCAGACAACTTTTTCCAGGATCTTGATCTGATTGTCATGGGGAATGAAACCATGATCATTAGCAACAGCTCCAGCTCTCTTTACCAAATGGAGATACAAAACGGAACATTGTCATCAGTAAAGGTATTATATGATGGCGGAGTTATGCTCGGATTTAGTGGCATCGCGCTATCAGAAGACACCATTGCTGTAGTTTATGAAGCAGACTGGAATGAACAAAGAGATATTTTTATGGACGTAATTCAGCTGGACTAACCCCCTGTTATCCCAATCAATATCGATGGCAGCAATAGTCAAATGATGTCAGGTCTACCAATCAGGTAGGCCTGTATATTTTTCATTTTTATAACCAACGTTTCACGGCTTCCACTGTATCAAAAGGCGAAGTGTTAAACGCCATTTTGGCCTTCGGCTACAACTCCGGCCATTTCTGATAATCCACTACATCTGGGTGTAACCCCACCAGTAATACGTTTTTTGGCATCGCCTGGAATCTCCTCTATCTTCAAGGCGCTGATTCACTCACCCTGTGATGAATCTTGAAGATTAATTTTCTTTAGCTCATCCCACAAGGCGATAGCTCGCTCTACGGCATATTGCATATCTTCTTTCACTTCTGGATTGGCAAACATAGAAGCGTAAATTTGCGCGGCGGTGTTATACACAAATTCTTTTTCTGACAGCATGGTGTTAGTCCTTAAATTGATTATCATTATAGTTGTAGCAGTCAAACAAAAGTGAGTCGAGGAAAATATGTCACAGCAAATCGACACCGACATAGACAACTATCTGGCTAGTTTAAAAAACAAAACTCGGGAAAAAGATGCCCGTATGTTACTGCCGCTAATGGAAAAAGCTTCGGGTTATAAAGCACACCTGGCGGGCACTATGATAGGTTTTGGACAATATCATTATGAGTATGATTCTGGCCATAGCGGCGATTGGTTTGTGACAGGCTTTGCCCCCAGAGCACAAAATACAGTGGTTTATATCATGCCCGGCTTTGCTGATTTTGAAGATTTGTTAACGCAATTAGGCAAACACAAGCTGGGCAAATCTTGCCTTTACTTAGGAGCCATGAAGAATATTAATCTGGAGGTTTTGATGGAGATGGTGAGCAAATCGGTAGAGATAATGCAGTCGCGCTACGACTGCATCCCCTACCCCAAACTTTAAACTGACTTGCGCAAGTGGTCAGAAACCAGGAACGCCAGCTCTAACACCTGGTCAGCATTTAAACGTGGGTCACACTGGGTCTTGTAACACTCAGCCAAGTCAGCATCACTGATCTGATACGCACCACCAGTACATTCGGTTACGTGCTGTCCGGTCATCTCCAGATGAATTCCACCAGCGTGTGTGCCTTCTGCGTCATGAGCGGCAAAAAATTGCTGAATTTCCCGCAGAATGTCATCAAAATTACGGGTTTTATAGCCACTCGAAGCGTTCTTGGTATTGCCATGCATAGGATCAGAGCTCCAAACCACATGACGGCCTTCCGCTTTAACCCGGCGCAACAAGGCTGGCAAGTTTTGCTCCAGGTTATCAGCACCCATTCGAGTGATCAGCGTCAAACGTCCGGGTGTGTTGTCTGGGTTTAAAGCATCAATCAAGGAGATCAACTCATCCCCTTGCATTGACGGCCCCACTTTAACACCGATGGGGTTGTGAATGCCGCGGAAGAATTCCACATGAGCATGATCCAGCTGACGGGTACGCTCGCCAATCCATAACATGTGCGCAGAACAGTTGTACCACTTGTCAGTTAAGGTATCGACTCTGGTTAGTGCCTGCTCGTAATTCAACAGCAAAGCTTCGTGTGAGGTATACAATGAAGTCTCCCGCAAACCCGCGGTATTGTCTGAATTAAGCCCGATCACTTCCATAAAAGACAAGGTGTCCTGAATACGGCGGGACATATCCAGGTAACGCTCTTTTAATGGATTATTTTCAACAAACGTCATATTCCATTTGTTAACCTTGTGCAGGTCCGCCAAACCACCTTGCGCGAATGCACGCAACAGGTTAAGCGTTGATGCTGAGCGATGATAAGCATCAATCATGCGTTGCGGATCCGGAATACGCGCTTCAGGCGTAAAAGGGAAACTATTAATGATATCACCGCGGTAGCTGGGTAAAGATACACCGTCCCGCGTTTCCATATCTGCCGAGCGCGGTTTGGCATATTGCCCTGCCATCCGTGCCACTTTGGTCACATGGCAACGTCCGGCAAAGGTCAGGACAATCGCCATCTGCAAGATCACTTTGAAGGTATCGCGAATTTTCGGCGCGTTGAACTCATCAAAGGATTCAGCACAATCACCACCTTGTAGCAAAAAGCCATTACCTTGTGAAATATTAGCCAGCTCAGAAAAAAGGTGACGGGTTTCCTCGGCAAAAACCAGCGGCGGAAATCGTTTTAACTCAGATTCAACTTGAGTCAGCTTCGCTGCATCTTGATAATGGGGTTGTTGCAAAATTGGGAAATCACGCCATGTGTCTGGCTGCCATTGTTTCACGAGAATTACTACCTGTTGTGATGTTTAAAAAGGAGCCAAACTACAACATGAATAAAACGGCGATTCAAGAGATAACCTCCTAAAAATCGCCCTTTATTAGAATATTTTCATCAAATATTTAAAAACTGTATCTAACAATGCTAATCAGACACTTTCTAACCGAGTTATCAATGCCCTTGATGCATTCTCAACCAGATCTAAAACCCGCTCAAAGCCGACGTCTCCACCGTAATAAGGATCCGGTACTTCTTGTTCCGCATCGTCACTTAAGCTTAAAAACAACTGCACCTTGTGCTGGTATTCTTCAGGGCATAGGTCCAGCAAATCCCGCAAATTAGCTTTATCCATCGCAAAAATAAGGTCAAAGTACTGAAAGTCAGACTGTTTTACTTTTCGCGAATACTGTCCCTGAAAGTTGTAACCGCGCTTTTTGCCGTGTTGCATACTGCGACTATCGGGATTTTCTCCGGCATGGGTGGCGATGGTACCTGCAGAGTCAATTTCCACTTTTAATCCGGCATCTTTGGCCATTTTTCGAAATACCGCTTCGGCTGTGGGAGAACGGCAAATATTACCCAGACAAACAAACAGTACCTTTTTCATCGTACCTTTCTCCTCTCATTGACCTTCAGGTTTGTCGGCTCTTGCTTGGGCGTTTTCATTACTGTACTGAAAGTTTTTATAGCGCGTCCCTAGTTTGTTGATATTCGCTTTAAGGCACTGCTCGCGGCTGATACCTAACCCCTGACGCAAACCTTCCATGTAAAACTCCAAATCCCCAAGCTCTTCAATGACATTTTCCAGGTCCAACTCTTTGCGATAAATCACTTGTTTTTTGATGGCGTCCAAGAGCTCTCCGGCTTCGCCACTGATGCCAATGGCCATGTGCATTGAATGGGCGTCTTCGGCGTTTAGTTCGGCTGCAATTTGTTCTCCGGGCTTGGCCAGAGCTTTAACCATATCAGAATGAGAAATCGTCATTGTTACTCCTTTTGTGTTTTTGCTCAGCATAGAAAAATGTGTGAAGAGATACAATGCCAGTATTTTTACGTATCAGATTTATAGGTAACAAAAATGAAAACAACATAATGACTATACCCAAGCCACCTCAAGATGCCTGCTTCAGAGCTATCACAGCGCTTTCAATACAAGGCGCACTTGAGAAGGAATGTCGGCTACCTTTCAAACAAGTGCAACACAGTAATGGAAGCGCTGTGAAGCTCCCGAAGGGCGGGGCCTAAAAGCATTTATGCGGCGTTAAATTGTATCGACGTGAGAACAACCATGCCATCTCCAATTTACCTTGCCTAAATCCTTTTATTCTCCCGCTGAAGTCGAGTATCTTGAGGTAGTTTGGGTATAAACATGAACTTTTTAGGTGTGGCGGGATTGACTCCGTTTGCGGGTTGTCCCTTGTTGATATTGATACAACTGGTGTCTGTGCATGAAGGCGTTGCCTGGTTCACAATATACAGCGCGCTTATTCTATCTTTTTTGGGTGGTATTCATTGGTATGACGCGCTCAACAGAACGTCTTCTGTATGCCAGCTCTATATCGCCATGCTTCCCAGTATCATCGCTTTTATCGTATTACTATTCACCCAAGGAGCGCTAACATTAATACTGCTTAAAGTGAGCTTTCTAGCCCTGCTGCTTTACGATTTTAAGCAGCTGCAAATGAGCGCCCATTACCTGCGTTTAAGAACGCTGTTAACAGGCGTGGTTATTGGTTGTCACATTGCCATGTTATGGCTTAGTTAACCTTTAGCTTAATTAACGCTGCCAGGGGCCATCGAGTTTTAGCTTTGGCCCTACCGGGATAACCTGAGTGGGGTTGATCATGGTATGGCTGTAGTAATAGTGGCGTTTGATGTGCTCAAGGTTCACCGTTTGAGCAATCCCGGGATATTGGTAAAGTTCCCGCAGATAATTGGACATATTGGGGTAATCTTCTATGCGCTTGATGTTGCACTTAAAATGTCCCACATAAACAGCGTCAAAGCGTACCAACGTGGTAAACAAGCGCCAATCCGCCTCAGTGATCTGAGTCGCAACTAAATAGCGCTGTTTAGACAGAATATCCTCCACCTTATCCAAGGCGCTAAACAACGCCGCAACCGCCTCACTGTAGGCCTCTTGCGTCGTGGCGAAGCCGGATTTGTAAACGCCATTATTAATGTTGTCGTAAACGAAATCATTGATTTCATCAATCTCGCTACGCAATGCTTCAGGATAGTAGTCATCGCTATTGCCTGTGAGGTCATCAAACGCCGAATTGAAAATACGCAGGATTTGCGACGATTCATTATTGACGATTTGTTGTGTCTTTTTGTCCCATAACACTGGCACGGTAACACGAGTAGTTATGTCTGGCTGCGCACGGGTGTAGATTTGATGTAGGTGACTCGCTCCGAAAAGATGATCCTCGGTAGCCTCAGGAAACGGATTCTCGGCTGTGGAAAATTGCCAACCTTTGTCTAGCATATCAGGATGCACTACCGAAACCGAGATGTGCTCTTCCAGCTGTTTGAGTTTGCGTAATATCAGGGTCCTATGAGCCCAAGGACAAGCCAAGCTGACATACAAATGATAACGCCCGCTTTGTGCCTCAAACTCAGAACCAGGAGCAATCTGATGGGTAAATTGTGATGCCTGACGAACAAATTTTCCGCCGCTCTTTTTGGTGTCATACCACTGATCTTGCCATTTACCTTCAACTAATAAACCCATGAAAAAATCCTCCTGTATTTGATGTTGCCATTCAATCATCTAAAACCGTTAACAAAAAGTGTAAAGAATAGCCTGAATCATTCGAATAATTAGAAAATTGTCACTGCTTGAATTATAGAAATGCTGCTACACTTAAAAAAAACATAAACATCATTAACTTGCATGAGCGATAAATGTAAATACCAATCACAATGTGGTGAATCTTGCACCGAAAACGATCTCGGCTCGGGTTACTGTTTCTGGCACGATCCCCATGTTGATAAAAGTGGCATGAACCTGGCAGAACGATTGGAAGCCCATATCCGAAGAGGTGGCACCTCGAAAGGTCTAAAGCTCAAACGGGTTAATTTGGCCGGCATTAATCTGGTCAATCGCAGCTCTAAGCACGGCTTTGATTTATCTGAATGTGATCTATACCGCGCCAATATGAAGGGTGCTCATCTGTTTAACCTGACGTTGCGCAACGGCTCTTTAATGAAAGCCAACCTCAATGAAGCTAATTTGCACTGCGCCGATCTGCAAGGCACCAATTTGCTGGGCACCAAGCTGGAAGGCGCGCGTATCGATAACATCAATGTCGGCGAAAAGCTGCTGCAGGAAGGTATCGCACTAAAGAAAAAGAAGGAACACGACGAAGAAGCCGCAGAAGACAATTTTGAACAATCAGAAGAGATTTATCGCAACCTGCGCAAACGTGCAGAAGATCAAGGCCTGTTCCAGTTAGCAGGACAGTTTGGTTACAAAGAGCTCATTATGCGCCGCTATCAGCTTGAGCCATGGTCGTTTAAATGGATATTCTCGATGCTGGTAGACAAGCTTTGTGGCTACGGTGAAAAACCAGAAAATACTGTGGTTTTTTCCATGTTCCTCATTCTTATCAGCGCAATTTTGTATTTCTTATTCGGCGTGAATCACGGCTCAGAGCGCCTGCAACTGGATTTTTCCGCAGGACTTGGAGAAAACATTACCACCTTTTTTATGACCTTGTATTACAGCGTGGTCACCTTCACCACGCTGGGTTACGGAGACATCACCCCTTTCGGTATCACGCGCTTTTTTGCCGCGCTGGAAGCCTTTATTGGTAGTTTTACCATCGCTTTATTCGTCGTGGTATTCGTAAAGCGCATGACCCGTTAGAGCTTGTCTTTTAACTTGTCAAAAATGGCATCAGCAATCGGCAGAGCTGATGTCGCAGCCGGTGAAGGCGCATTGCCCACATGTAAACTGCGTTGAGTATGAGCAAAGCGAAAATCGTGAATAAGTTCACCATTATCAGACACCGCCTGGGCCCTGATACCGGAGGGGTATGGCAACAAATCTTCAATGGCAATTTGTGGGCAGTACTTTCGCACTAAACTCAAATAAGCTCGTTTGTTCAAGGAGTTGCGGAATTCCTCAAGGCCAGATCGCCAGTTATTGCGCACCACTTTGCGAAAGCCGGAATAACGTACCATATCCAGTAACTCATTGAGCTGTAACTGGGTTTTGTTATAGGCCTCTTTGCCCAGAGCCAACACCGCATTGGGCCCTACCGTGACATAACCGCCTATCATAAGAGTTAAATGCACCCCCAGAAAAGGTAACTCTGGATCGGGCACAGGATAAATCAGGTGTTGCACAAGCTTGTTATATTTATCCGGTAATCGAAAATACTCCCCCTTGAAGGGGATAATTCGCCAATCAATATCCGGGAGCAATTGCCGAATCAACTCATCAGAGTAAACTCCGGCGCAATTCAATACTAGTTCACAGTACAACTCGGTATCTGCTGTTTTGACGGTAACTCGCTGTGCGGTTTCATGCAGAGCTAATACCGTAGAATCATATCTGACTTCTCCACCCGCTTGTTGGAACAAATGTAAAAAATGCTGGGTTAAGCGCTTGTAATCAGTGATCCCGGTTTGTTTGACATAAATCGCTCCCACCCCAGCGACTGCGGATTCTTTTTGTTGCAACTGTTGTTGAGTCAATAACTGCGGCTGTAAATTATTTTGCTCACAGCGTTGATACAATGCCTGCATGCGCTGCTCTTCTTGTCCATCAGTCGCCACAATCAGTTTACCGCACTGATGATAAGGCAAATTGTATTGCTGGCACCATGCAATAGTCCGCTCTAAACCTTCACGACAATAACGCGCTTTCAGACTCCCCGGCGCGTAATAGACACCAGCGTGGATCACCCCTGAATTTCGGCCAGTCTGGTGCATTGCGGGCGTAGACTCTTTTTCCAATAACAGGACTTTCAGGCCGGGTTTAGCCTGCATGACCTTTAATGCGCTGGCAGCTCCCACGATACCGCCGCCAATAATGATTAAATCGTAGTGGCTCAATCTTCTTTTCCTTTCACGTCAGTCCACCTTTTATATCGTTTATCACAGCCACAGCCAAATATGTTGTGCTATTTTTGCAAAAAGCTGGCAACTGGTTAGAATACCGCCTCATTTATTCCGGTGTGAGCTTTATGGATCTCTACAATCAGCGATTTGGCGGTATTGAACGCCTGTACGGTGAACAACAATTAGCCTTTTTAAAACAAGCTCATGTCTGCGTAGTGGGCATTGGTGGTGTCGGTAGCTGGACCGCCGAAGCACTTGCCCGTAGTGGCGTTGGTAAAATCACCCTGATTGATTTAGACGACATCTGCGTCACCAATACCAATCGTCAAATTCACGCATTAACCGATACTGTAGGACAAAATAAAGTTGATGTGATGGCACAGCGCATCAAACTCATCAACCCAGATTGCGAAGTCCACCCCATTATGGACTTCGTTACCGACAAGAATGTAGCAGAATATCTAAAAGACTTTGCTTACGTAGTTGACGCCACAGATAGCGTTAAAGCAAAAGCCGCCATGATAAACCACTGTAAACGCCAAAAAATACCAGTGATCACCGTGGGCGGTGCCGGCGGCCAGGTAGATCCCACCCAAATTACCGTCGGGGATTTAGCTAAGACTACACAGGATCCTCTTGCAGCAAAACTGCGCAGTTTCTTACGTCGTTTTTATGGCTTTAGCCAAAACACCAAGCGCCGATTTGGTGTGGAGTGTGTTTACTCAACTGAACAGCTGAGATACCCGGATGCCAAGGGCAATGTCAGCTATGCCAAACAAATGACTGGCGGTGTAAAACTGGACTGCAGTGGCGGTTTTGGTGCCGCAGTTACTGTTACTGCAACTTTTGGATTGGTTACTGCTTCCAGGGTAATTAACAAACTTATTGAGAAAAACTTCACCCAGATCAAATAACGAGCATATAACCGAAATTTTATTGCGACAGATTTGTTTGCATTTCGACATTCAATTAAACTGGCTAATATGTTTCTAAAGCCACTTAACAAGCATTTGTGAACCGCAGCTACAACGAAGTGCTATTCGCCGCTCTTGAGAAGAAAAATAAAAAACAAGGATGGATGACCACCTTCGCAGATATGATGATGCTATTGCTGTGCTTCTTTGTGCTGCTTTTTTCGTTTTCTCACACTAATCAGCAAAAATTTAACTCAGTATCCGCGTCATTTTCGCGGGCTTTTGGGTTGCCAGATAATGCCTGGTTGCTCCAACAAGAGGCGGCTAACAGTACTGTTGAATTAGAAGTGGGAGACAGCTTACTGGGGACGCGACAATATCAACCCTCTTCTTCCTACGATATCCCCTCAGAAAAGGCAAAAGAATCCCCACCCGACGTGCTGCATACTTTGAAAAAACGCTTGCAACAGTCGTTTACAGGCGCTCCCGAGAAACGCGGTGTTATTTTTGATTTGCAAAGTAACGTATTGAAGATTCAACTAGATAGCACCATTGCGTACGCATCAGGTAGTGGTTTTTTGCAACCCAAAGCGGAGAAATACCTCCACGAAATAGCTTCATTGTTAATTGATATCCCCGGCAGTATTGAAGTAGTTGGTCATACAGACAACCAAGCGGTTGATAACGACCTGTATCAGAACAACGTTGAGCTGTCACTGGCCAGAGCACAGGCAGTTGCCAATGTGTTAGCACACAATTTACCTCAGCGTACTATAGCGATTAGTGGCAAAGGTGATTCACATCCTATCGCGGAAAACAGTCACCAAGAAGGCAGGACACAAAACCGCCGGGTGGAAATCATTATAACTCATGGGCGCCATCAAGTATCTTCTCTGCCACTAGCAATTAAGGAAACGTCAAATTGAAGCTGTTTCGTTCATTCTCACTAGAAAAAGGCGTTCTGGTTGGTGGCGTTTTGCTGCTGTCAGGGTTCTCTTTTGCCTTATTCATGAGCCAGGGTGCCCTGAATGTGTACTTTAGTGCGGCGTCATTTTTTATCGTCGTTTTTGGTTCTCTAGGTGCAGTTTCTCTGAGTGTCAGGTTTGAGAACCTGAAAACATCAGTTGCTCACAGCAAACACGCTTTCACGAAAAATACGGTTCACATCGAAGATAGCATTGAAACCTGTATCCATCTGGCTAATTTATATCGAAAGAAAGGAATTCTATCGCTGGAGGATGAAAAAATAGAGGATGACTATATTCAACATTGCGTTGACTTACTGTTAGACGGATATGACAGTGAAACCATAGAAAACATGTTGAATAAAGAGATATTTTACGCCAGGCAACGCCACGAAAAAACTATCGAAGTGTTGGAAATACTGGCGGAAACAACCCCCGCAATGGGAATGATTGGGACGCTAATCGGTTTAGTGGCGATGTTAAGTGGATTAACAACCCCAGACACAATCGGGCAAGGGATGGCTGTTGCACTGCTTACCACACTCTACGGCGCTGTATTAGCAAACTGCTTGTTGCTACCCATGGCCAGAAGAATGAATGAATACAGCAGCGAAGTGTTTATTCATCAATCACTGGTAAGAGACGCCATCATCAAAATAGCTAATAAAGAGCCCCCAAGAGCAATCTTTGAATTTCTACAAACCTATATTGAAAAACACAAACGCCGAAGCATTAAAGAATTGAATATTTAGCGATGAGCTCACTTAGAAACAGTATTTTCTGATTGCTCAGTTGGCGATAGTCAAAATAAGGGCAAACGATCAAAGGTAATTCAGGATGAATGGCAAAGTCCTTATTTAACCATTCCACCTTGCCTTCCAGGCCACAAGATTTTGCCCAGGCTTTTCCCATTACAATATGTATCTGGTGGGACTCAATTGCCCCCAACTCAGGTTTGCTGAACAGTAAGACACTGTTAGATTTAGCTTGAAACAAGCACGTATCACGCCACTGCTGCCAACTGGCATAACCTTGCAATTCATTGTGTAGTTCAAGCTTTAACGCGAACACCAGTTTTGCATACACATTGAATACTTTGCGCCAACCATTGCCGCAAGCATCCCCGATTTGTTTCACTTCACCATCTTGCAGGGCCCGAATTCCCTGTTGTTGAGGTATGTCTTGGTAATTGGGAATGTTTCCCATGTAAACCCGAAAGCTCGCGTCACTATCCCCCAATCCAACGGGTATTGCCTGTTCCATCAATAAATCCTTACCTGATTAGTCGCTAACAATAATAGCGAGAAGCCAAAATTTAGCGTACCCTGCCACTGGTCTGATGTGTTAATGGATGATGATAATGAAGATGACCCCCTCAAAATTGCGATTTTTACTTAATTACTGCTTCGGGCCTTACCAGGGTGCCGGCGTGAGAATCGAAACCTACAGCGCTGACTGGCGTTATTGCAAGGTTTCCATGAAGTTGCGTTGGTACAATCGCAATGCGGTAAATACTCATTTTGGTGGCAGCCTGTTTTCCATGACAGACCCACATTTTATGTTGATGCTGATGAATATTCTGGGCAAGGATTACACGGTTTGGGACAAAACCACGGAAATCGACTTTGTTGCCCCTGGCAAAGGAAAAGTTAGCGCCGAGTTCGTCATCACCGACGACATGCTAAGGGATATCAAAGAAAAAACAGCGGAAGGTGAAAAATATCTGCCCACTTATCACTTAAGTATCGTAGATGAACAACAAAAAACAGTCTGCAATTTAAAAAAGACCCTGTATATTAAAAAGCGGCAAAACCAGCGAGCCCGATTTTAAAGCAGAAAAAAAATCATAACTAAAAATGGCGGCTTACCACCTGATAGAGGAGTGATACATGCACCCCAATGAGCAACTCATCCACCAGTTTTACCAGAGCTTTCAAAAACTGGACGCAGAAGCGATGGCAGACTGCTATCACAAAGACATCGAATTCAGTGATCCGGCCTTCCCTGATTTAAAAGGAAAAATGGCCGGAAACATGTGGCGCATGTTGTGCTCCCAGGCCACAAATTTTGAGTTAACTTACTCAGATGTCATGGCCGATGGCATGTCTGGCTCAGCTTATTGGCAAGCCAGCTATGATTTTTCCAAAACCGGCAGACGGGTACATAATAAAATTCAGGCCAGCTTCCTGTTTGAAGATGGCAAGATCATCCAGCACGTAGACAGCTTTAACTTTTGGCGCTGGAGTAAAATGGCATTAGGTCCTGCCGGATTACTACTGGGTTGGTCCCCATTGTTGCGCAGTAAAGTCTCGGGCATGGCAAATAAAAGCTTACAGCAATACTGCGAAAAACATCAGCTGGTTTAGCAGCACTACTGGTCAGAGCCAACCTGTAGTGCTTCTACCAGCTTTTCCATTACATCTTTTCTGGCGGAGGTTTTGCGCCACACAAGGCCGATGGTTCTTTTCGGTACGGGTTCGTTAAAGGGAATATATTTGATCCCGACCTCATTTTCTTGAATAGCAATTTTCGGCATAAAAGTGATCCCCGTGCCCGCTTTAACCATTTGACGCAATGTTTCCAGTCCCGTTGCACGGAAGTCTTGTTCCTCCGCCAAGCCCTGACGTTCACAGATTTCCAATGACTGATCACGTAAACAGTGCCCTTCCTCTAGCAACAGTAGCTTGTGTTTTTTCAGGCATTTTTGGTCAACACTGTCTCTACTTGCCAATTTGTGATCGGGTGCAACTGCAAGGCAAAACTCATCCTCAAACAATTCCTGGGACACCATGTAATCATCGTGCACAGGTAACGCCAATAAAGCCGCGTCGATTTCACCATGCCGCAACTTATCCATTAAGAACAGCGTCTTATCTTCGATGAGTATCAAACGCAGTTTGGGCAGTACATTTTTCACTTTGGTGACGATGTCGGGAAATACATAAGTAGCCAAGGTAGGAAATGCCCCCAGGCGAAATTTTCCAGCCAAGGGGTCGCGAGAACTTTCGGCAATTTCCTGAATGGATTCAATTTCGCTCATCACTCTTCTGGCGTACGTGGCAATCTGACTCCCGGTTTCAGTGAGCATGACCCGCCGATTAGTGCGCTCAAATAAAACCACGCCCAACTGTTCTTCCAGCTTTTTGATCTGCCCACTCAAGGTGGGTTGGCTGACAAAACACTGTTCTGCAGCCTGGCCAAAATGCTCAAGATCTGCCACCGCCAAAAAGTACTGTAAGTCTTTGATATTCATAGTTCACCGGAATGTATAGGCAATACCTATTATTTACATAGAAACAAACGATTCTGCGGAAGAATAAATAATTGATAACCTGAAAACAATAGGAACGACCGAATATTCCATTAGTTTCTAAGATCTAATCAGACTTTTTATCGGTATCAAAATTACACGAACGATGACGAGCAAATGGTTCCCCGTTCGTTAACCCTACAAGAGGATTGAATATGAAAACGTCCAGGTTATTTAAAACGACTGCGCTGGCGAGTGTCATCGCATTATCACTTTCTCAAGCAGCGTACAGTGCAGAGTCAAGCAAGCCAGGTGGTGCGATGGGCATGGGTAAAGTGGCTCCCACTCAAGCCAAATCCAACTTATTTTGGTGGCCAGATCAAATTGATTTGTCACCACTTCGCGATCACGATGCCCGCTCTAATCCACTCGGTGAAGACTTCGATTATGCCAAAGCTTTCAAAACATTGGATTACGATGCCCTGAAATCAGATATCAACGATGTACTCACCGACTCCCAAGATTGGTGGCCAGCAGACTGGGGCAACTATGGTCCCTTCTTTATTAGGATGACCTGGCACGCCGCTGGTACCTATCGTACTCATGACGGCCGAGGCGGCGCAGGCGGTGGTCAACAACGCTTTGACCCACTCAATAGCTGGCCAGACAATGGCAATCTGGACAAGGCTCGCAGATTACTTTGGCCGGTGAAACAAAAATACGGTGAGAGCATTTCCTGGGGTGATTTGATTGTGCTCGCCGGTAACGTTGCACTGGAAAACATGGGCTTTCAAACCTACGGTTTCGCAGCAGGTAGAGACGATGACTGGGAGCCTGATATGGTGTATTGGGGCCCGGAAGTGGAAATGCTGGCCAGTGACCGCAGAGATTCAGATGGCAAGTTGAAAAAACCGCTGGCAGCAGTGCACATGGGGCTGATCTACGTGAATCCCGAAGGTCCCGGCGGTAAACCTGATCCACTGGCTTCAGCCCAAAACATTAGAGAATCTTTTGGGCGTATGGCCATGAACGACGAAGAAACTCTCGCTCTTATCGCTGGCGGCCACACCTTTGGTAAAATGCATGGCGCCCACAAAGCGTCGGAATGCGTTGGCGCAGAGCCTGGCGCGGCCCCTATCGAAGAGCAAGGTTTTGGCTGGAAAAACAAATGCGGTAAAGGTCATTCTGAAGATACAGTAACCAGTGGCCTGGAGGGAGCCTGGACACAAGCTCCTACGCGTTGGACCTCATTGTACCTCGAAAACCTACTCAAGTTTGACTGGAAACAAACCCGTAGTCCGGCCGGTGCCATTCAGTGGATCCCCACTGATGAATCACTACACAAATCCGTTCCCGATGCTCACATAAAGGGCAAATTTAACCCGCCAGTGATGACTACTGCGGATCTGGCGCTGAAATTTGATCCGGAGTACCGAAAAATCGCTGAGCGTTTCCGCGCCAACCCAGAAGAGTATCGCCTGGCATTTGCCAAAGCCTGGTACAAACTGACTCACCGAGATATGGGACCCAAAGCCAACTTCTGGGGCAGTGAAGTACCTGAAGAAGAGCACATCTGGATGGATCCCATCCCGGCAGCCGATTACAAAACGGTATCAGACCGAGACGTGAAGAAACTGAAAAAAGCGATTCTGGATTCAGATCTTACGGTTTCAGAGCTGGTGCGCGTAGCATGGGCATCAGCGTCTACCTATCGGGATTCTGACATGCGTGGTGGTGCCAATGGTGCACGTATCGCTTTAGCCCCACAAAAAGACTGGTCTGTTAACAACCCGGCTGAAGTACAAAAAGTATTGAGTAAGCTGCAGGACATCAAACAAGACTTTGACGGCAAGCGCAAAAAAGTGTCACTGGCGGATCTGATTGTATTAGGTGGTGCAGCCGCTATTGAAAAAGCCGCTAAAGATGCGGGTATAGAAGTGTCAGTTCCATTTGCACCGGGACGCGGTGATGCAACTCAAGCACAAACGGACGTCAACTCGTTCTCGTTCCTTGAACCTAAAGCGGATGGTTTCCGGAATTATTATAGCGAGGGCTATTACAAATCTCCGACGGATGCACTCATCGACAAAGCTGATCAGCTGGCACTAACGGTACCAGAAATGACCGTTTTAGTAGGTGGTTTGCGTGCTTTGGGCGCCAACACAGGAGATGCACAACACGGTGTATTTACCGACAAGCCTGGTACGCTGAATAACGACTTTTTCGTTAATTTGCTGGATATGTCCACTCAATGGCGAAAAACCGATAAGCCGGGACTCTATGAGGGCGTAGACCGGAAAAGTGGAGCGGTTAAATACACGGCCACACCGGTAGATCTGATTTTCGGCTCCAGTTCTGAGTTGCGTGCAGTTGCGGAAGTGTATGCTTTTGATGGCAGCCACGAGCGCTTTGTAAACGACTTCGTTGCAGCTTGGGTAAAAGTTATGCAGGCAGATAGATTTGAACTCTAATCCGGTTCAAAACTCATAACGGTTAAACGGGACATCTTAGGTGTCCCGTTAATTTATTCCGCGAATTTATTTCAAACCCCATTTTGTTTTAAGCTTTTGCAGTTTTCCGCTGGCTTTTAACTTATCCAGTGCCCTCTTAAAACGGCTCACCAGCTCTGGCTGGCTGTCTTTTTGAAACGCGATGGACAACTCGCTGTCCAAATCTTTCGCGCGATGAACTTGTTGCACAAAACTCTCTGGCAAATTTAACTTCTTCAGAGCCGGCAACATCGCTGTTTCAGCGGCGATAATGATATCTGCGCGCCCTTTGATCAGCATATTCACGCGATTTGCTTCACTGACATTGCTATCCCCTCCCCCCATAACATACAAACTGGAAAACCCGTTGCTACGTAGCAGTTGATGAGTGGTGGCTTCTTTCACCACAGCAATTCGGTATTGTTGAAAATCCGACAGGATATCTGAGCTTACGATGCCCGACTGTGACAAACTCCAGAAATACAGTGTTTCCGTAGCAATGCTTCCCACCCAAGCAAAGAGCGGCTCTCTCTCGGGTGTGCGGCCTATGGAAAAGATCATGGTATCGGGAGTGGTAAGTGCATTCTGGTATGCCACCGCCCAAGGTAGTAACTCAATCTGCAATTCATCTCCGGTAACAGCAGCGAGCTCATTTGCCACATCGATACTGTATCCGGTTAGCTGATTATCTGCATTCAATTGCTGATATGGGAAGAACAACTCTGTAACCACATTTACCGGGCGTGCGTTTGCTACCGTGCAGAAATACAAAGTGATCAGGAATAACATCCCTCTTCGCATAATCAACAGTACCTATGCCAGAATCTTAAATACTCAATAGTCATTAGCATAACGCCGATACAGAAAGTTGCCAATGTTGTCGGCATCTTTGCACTAATACTTTAGGATAATAAAAGAGAGGACAGAAAGGTGGTTACCCACCTTTCCAGGGAGACGCACTGAGTGCTTGCAGGTTCACTACGCCTGCACAATCACTATACTGAATTATGTATCCTCGCAAAGCACCTAAGTGACGTATGGCAAGTTTGCTGACACGAGTGGCAGATATACGGGATAAACCGGGAATGGCCCTAGGGAGACCATAATCTCTCGCCTATTTTATATAGAGCATCTCATCCCGAGTGGGCGCCATTACGGCGAGAACCTTATTCTGCAAAGGGTGCGGCACTCCCGCGTCGGTCATGGCATTGATAAACAAATCCACACCGTGGTTAAAGTCACTTTCGTTAAGGTTCATCCCGGTATGCACATCTGCCATAGTATCGCCGGTATATTCACAGCCCCCCCCCGTTAAAGAGCATAAGTGTTCATTGAGCTTTTCTCTGAAGCGAGCGATATCGGAACCCCGAAAATAGCTCAACATGATTTCGTCTTTTTCAATTTCGACAATAAAATTATCCACTATGTCGGAAACCTTAGATGCACCTCCTAGCTCCTGGTACAAAGACTGCTGAGTACTGGCGCAAGCACTGAGTAAAACCAAGCTTATAACGATTAATAATTGCTTCATAAGATCACCAAATCTGTCCGCTAATTGACAGATACAATCCATTTTGGTCCTGAACGCCAGCGATGCTGCCCAGCTTGGCATAGGCCAGGGTGACATTAAAATCTTTTGACGGAATCCAGGCAATGAAGACATCTTTCCAATCATCCTCACCTAACCCTAAGTTGTCCGGTTTTTGTCGATATTCAATTCCGACAGCGAAATGCCTTGAAAATAGCACGCCCAACGAACCTTCGAACATAACTTCATAATCATCATCATCCACATGACCAAAGCCCAAAAGACCGGTTTGATTCGCCTTGGTGGCTCTTAAAGTAGTGTTCCACACCGTGTTGTAACCAAAAAAGCCCCCCAAATGCACTTTGGTGGCCGCGATATAAAAATCCGTACCACTGTCCGCGTTATCAGCGCCCACTGCCGCAGCGATGGCTCCATCATCCAACACTTTATGCTGCAAGCCGACACTCACCTGTGGCCAATCACTGTAAACAACATCACCATAAACTCGATATTTGAGGCCATAAATATTTTGTTTAATTTCTGCTCCCAAAGGCTCTACATCGAATTTATGCTGGGCAATACTGATTTCCACCTGATCGTAAAAAGACATGCTGGCCCCCAACACATCCAGCTGAAAATCATCGACATTAACTTGGGTATAAAACGCCGTCGCCGCCACCTGATCGCGACTATCATATCCTGCCAACGTTGCCCAAGGTACAATGCCTCCGCCACCCGAGCCCTCCAGCATGTTCAGCCCTGCCGTACCAATCAATTTGCCTGTTGCCGCCTGCGTTATCGGGCTTGCCAGCCACAACAGCAAAAAAAAGAATTGGCTTCTGCATCGATTGTTGTTTTTCACCATTAAGTTACTCGTTAGTTTGATTCAGTTATTCATTGGTCTGTCGATGTCTTCAGCTACGGCTCTGGTTTCTGTTCAAGCTTATGTTCACTCGCGGCCAAAAGTACCGGAGCCAAAAGTTGAAGTGTTTTCTTTTTGTAGTACCGGTAACAGACTTAATGTTAATACCCTATTCTCATCGCCTGACATGGTAAGGCTTTCAGTTTTGCTGCCAGTTTGCGACATGCGGGGATGCCAATAACTCACTGCGCCGGTATCAGGCAACTGCACCACGCCATTTTTATCAGAAACAGCCATCGCAGAATTGGGCTCAGCAACGAAGATATAGCCAATCATCTGGTCGTGAATATTGCACCCCAGAGCTACCACTCCAGCACGAGCAAAATTGATAGGTGCTGCCGGCCTGTTGCGATAAAGCTTTATTTCGAAGGGATTACTTTCGGAAAAACTGTAAACATGATGGCGAATGTTATCACTATTGGGAAAATCCACATCCTGACCAGCAACAATTGCTGTGATATGAGGCACAAATTGTCGATCAACCTGATCCACAACCACCGGTTGAGCCTTAACTTGTGCGGGCGTATCAGATGGCCAGGTAAATACAACATCAGGTAAGGGATTTCCTTCCTGATCCACCACTTTCACCTCAGAAGCAATGGCAGCTTGTACCACCAAACTAAAGATGCACAATAGTTTTAACAACAAATACCCTCGCTTCATCCAGCCCTCTTTTTCTTTGCTCACTTGCAACATTCCAACCTCATAACAATTATAAATGCTAGGTTATCTAACCCTGATTTACCACAGCAGCTATTCATTGCCACTCAATTTGACACTCTATTTTTTACTGTCCTGCGTTTTTACCAGGCTGTTCAATTTCACCAAATGCAGAATTCCCGTTGCCAGCATGATCAGCAAAAACCACAACATCCATTGACTCTTGATACTGTATAAAAAGCTATAAAGCACACCACTGAGCAATAAAAAAATGCCCACTGTGGTATTGCCCGCTCCCACAAATCCGAGTCGGTTATTCTCATTGGTTACGTTCAATAGAAGTGTTTTTCTACCAACTCTGATGCCGTCATAGCCCACCAGAAGAAGATAAAACAAAACGAAATTCAGCCATTGCGGTAGTGCATCTGCTGCCCAAATGATGATGAGCAAGGCTACTAAACACAAACAGGAGGCAACGAATAAGGTCAGAATATTGCGTTTATCCGACATCCATCCCCACAAATAAGAAGCGGTTACAGCCGATAACCCTGATGCTAGCACCAGCCAGCCTATCGCTAATTGCGCCCCCTGAGCCATAACAACAGTAATAAAAGGAATGGCTAACATGGCATGCAATAAAAAGCACCGACTGAGCACCAAGTGTCGCAATAATGCGTTATCGCTAAATTGTGCAAAGATACTCAGTGTCTCATCCTTATCCTTCGCTTCTGTGCTTGTTTGCACCGAGAAGCTGAACAGCAATGCCACGATTACCGATGCCAAAACAACTACAAAGCCCATGTTGATCAACCATCGGTTTTCGCCAAAAAAATCTGCTATCAGCAACAAGGCGAAAACGATACTCAATACACCAGACAACGAAGATACAAACCCAGTAAATCGGCCTCGCCTTTGTTTATCTATCACATCCGCCTGAATATCTTTGCTGAAAACGGAGGTAGAAGCGCGTCCCAGACTCAAGACCGTTAAGGAGAACAAAATTCCCCAGGGCATGAGCTTTTCGGTGAGAAACAAGCCAGTAAAGACAAAACCAGACACGCCGAAAAGCTGCACAACAATTCCAATTCGCCATCCAAAATCCCTGCGAGAGTGACGGCCCAAAGCACTTTGCTGAATCCACCATTGCGGCAGCATGGAACCCGCCTCACGAATTGGAGCCAGCAGCGGTAATAACCAAGCACCGGCGGGTAAAGAAGCAATTAACCAAGGTAATGTTGTCTTGGGAGAAATCAGCAAGTCGATGACTTTATTATTGATCTGCGCCAGAAGCAGCGCCGCCTTTTGTTTCATTCTTACCTCTTAGTGGCGTTGTCTGTGAAAAAATTTCCGCCACGTGAAATCTTTACATACGGTATTTTACTGTCGAAGTTCAAACAAGTTTTTATGTTATTGATTTTATTGAATTTAACAATCTTGGTTTGGTTGTTGCTTTGTCAGGATAGCAATAAAACTAGAGCCAATGGAGAAAAACAGCAACATGATCGAGTTAATTGTCGTTTTCGTATTAATCACCGTCTGGTTGACGAGATTTAAAAACGTTTCCGAGTTTATACAAACCCTGATCTGTTGCTTTTTGCTTGGTGTTGTCAGTCTGCGTATGTTGCGCATGGCAACAAGGTCTTTATTGAATCGCCGATGTAATTAGTTCTAAAGAGGACATGACATGAAAACACCGAAAAGCAGACCTTTTTCCCTCTATTACTGTGGCGCAACATTGCTGCTTCTGGTGCCAGTAATATTGTTGCCCTCACCGCTGATCAGTGCTTTTTTCGGCTGGACGGCCATATCCTTTGGGATCGTAGCTTGTGCCTACCTTTTTAAAACACCGCAGATTTTTCGAAAAAAACAAGACGGTCGTATCCCAGCGGCTATCTCATGGTTACTTTGGCCGTTTCTGCTTTGTGTCCACCTATACAATAAAATTGCGCGCAAGCGAGATCCGGTTCCGCCATTACAAGAGATAGTTCCCGGTCTTTATCTGGCAAGAAGACTCCAGCCCGGCGACATAGAAGAACTGGAAAAACACAACATTTCTTCCATACTGGACGCCACTGCAGAATTCGATGCCTTGCAATGGACCGCTACCTCTGCGGATATGTCCTATCTGAACATACCGATACTGGACCACCAATATCCAAAAGAGGATGAGGTACTCAAAGCCATAAATTGGATCCACGGACAACGAGCCAGCAATAAAAACGTAGTGGTTCACTGTGCATTGGGAAGAGGTCGTTCAGTGTTCCTCGTAGCGGCTTACTTACTCACACAGAACAGTGATAAGACGGTGCGAGAGGTATTAACGGATATCAATGTTATCCGACAAACCGCGGGCTTAAACATGTCGCAATTGCGCGCGTTAGAAAAAATCCATCAAAGTGAAAAGATAACGCTCTATCCCAACGCCTGGATTGTAGCTAACCCCGTATCTGGCGGCGGGAAATGGCCGCAATATCGCAAACAAATTTGCGACTTGTTGGGTCAATACTACGCCCTTACCGTAGTGGAAACGACAAAAGACTGTGACGGTAAGGCATTAGCTCAAAAAGCGGTAGAGGCAAATGCGGATATGGTCATCGCCGCAGGTGGTGATGGCACCGTGAATGAGGTTGCAGATGTGCTTAAAGGCACTGCGATACCAATGGGATTAATCCCCTTAGGCACCACCAATGCCCTGAGTCATGCTCTTTGGGGATTTAAAGCCAAGGCATTTCCGATAGAGACAGCCTGTGATGCCTTAATCCATCGCAAAATTGAGAAGTTTGATATTGGTTTGTGTAATGAAGAGCTATTTACCTTAGTGCTGGGCATCGGTTTTGAATCGAGAATGATCGAACTTGCCGACAGAGACAATAAAAATGAATCAGGACAACTTGCTTACTTAAATGGTTTGTTTCAGGCGATTAACGAAGATCAACAACACCATCTTGAAATCAAGTTCAACGATGAAGACTGGTTGACACTAAGCACCAAAAGCTTAGTGATTGCCAATTCAGCGCCCCTGTTCACGTTGCTGGCTCAAGGAGGTGGCAGGCCCGACGCCAAAGACGGCAAACTGGATATCACCTGGCTGGATGAAACTTACCAGCAAGGCACGGTGAGTGGCATGTTGCAACTATTGTTATCAGAGGTAAATGAGCCTCAAAACCCTACCTTTAAACACAGGCAGGCGGAGCAAGTCACCATCAAAGCAGGTGAGCAGATTACCTACAGCCTGGACGGTGAAATGAGGAAAGCCAAATCATTAAGCATAAGCGTGTTGCCAGAAGCATTGCAAATTATCACCTTACCTGAGGACTGATTACCCGGGGAATGAAGGCATCAACACGAATTCATTGGAAAACCATTGAAAAATTTTCAGCCCGGTGTGTAAAAAACACCTGTTGGAGCAAACTAAAGCCGCTTTTAATGCAATTCAAACTGAATTTTTACATTGTATTTCAATCACTTAAATAAATTAAAAAGCTAGCATCAATTTTGCTTTGATACTTACATAAACAATGAGGAGAGTATCATGTGTTTTAACAGCGTTCTTATTCAGGTAAGCAGTGACAATAGTTTCCAACAACGCATTCATTGGGCTCAGAAACTGACCAGTGCTGAAAATAGCCGAATTCACGGTGTTTACTTTCAATCTGAGCTAAGCACCATGGCGGAGTCTGCACCTGATTTAGTCATGGCTCCGGAAGGCGTGGCCTATGTTCCCGAAATAGCGAAAAACAGTAAAACCATTTTAAAGGAAGATTTGCAAAACGTTCGCAAGCTGATCAACGCATCAAACCTTGATGACAAAAGCTTTCACTGGATGACGGTGCCCGGTGAACTGGATGAGCAGCTTCCCTTTGTATCGTTAACCCACGACCTGGTCGTGCTCAGCAGAAACTGGTTCAATGGTTATGACAAGGTTAAACTAAATTCCCTGATATCCGATTATTCTGTCTCGCTAAGTGCCCCCTTGCTGGTATTGCCCGAACACGTACCAGAGCACGAATTCTTTAAAAAACCGTTAGTTGTTTGGGATAACAGTGCCCAAGCCGCTCGTGCACTAAAAAGTGCGCTGCCATTGCTAACTAAAGTGGGTACAACCGGTATTTTCTGTGATTTTCACGGGAGCGATGAATACGACATTGTGGCACTTGAAGAAGTTGCTTCATGGCTTGAATGTCATGGCATTACTGTGACAACGGTTAACAGTGCGCAGGACAACAAATCGCTTTCTGCATCAATCCACGACGTGGTTGCCGAGAACAATCACGACCTCGTCATCACCGGGGCTCAACAGGAGTCTATGTTGCGCAATATGGTGTTTGGCAATCAAACAGAGCAAGTCCTGGCCCAGTCCTGCGTCCCAGTATTCATTAATAATTAAGTCTGCTTTTGGCAGAAAGCGTTAATAACACATAGCGAGTTTGAAATGCCTGATTTACAAGAATTCATCCAGCAACTTGAAGAGCAAAATGCACCTGACTCTCTATACGTATCTATGGTGCGTCAGGAAGCAAAAGCGTTGTCGCAGTTGTTAGAAAAAGAACCCTCACTGCTCAAGAGACGTGTTTTTCAGCGTCTATGCCTGCCAGACAGGGTGATTGAATTTAAAGTATCATGGACAGATGACGAGGGTATTCCGCAAGTAAATCGAGGCTGGCGGGTGCAACACAGCAATGTCGTCGGGCCATACAAGGGCGGCTTGCGCTTTCATCCTGCACTGGATTTATCCACGTTAAAAGCCTTGGCATTTGAACAAAGCTTCAAAAATGCCTTGACTGGATTGCCTATTGGCGGCGCTAAAGGCGGTGCCGATTTTAACCCCAAAGGTCGCAGCGACGCTGAAATAATGCGCTTTTGTCAGGCTTTTATGAGTAAATGTTATGCTGAGATTGGCCCCAATAGAGATATACCTGCCGGTGATATCAATGTAGGAAATCGTGAAATAGGCTATCTGTTTGGTCAATACAAAACACTAACCCGGCAGTTTGAAGGGGCCATCACCGGAAAAGCGGGTGATTTTGGCGGGAGCCAGGGACGCAGTGAAGCTACAGGTTTTGGCGTGATCTACTTTGTAGAAGAGTTGCTAAAAAGCCAAGATGAGACACTGGAGGGAAAAGTGCTGGCCATCTCAGGTGCCGGCAATGTTGCCCTGCATGCCGCCCTAAAGACAATCCAAAACGATGCTCGTGTTATTACGCTATCCAACAGCCGTGGCCTTCTGGTTGCTGAAAATGGCCTTACAGAAAAGCAGATTAACTGGTTACTTGAACAACAACAGCAACTGGATAACTCACTGGAAGAAGCTGCCAAAGAGTTTGATTTACGGTATGAAAAGGACAGCAAACCATGGCAGAAAAACTGTGATATCGCCCTTCCCTGCGCCACTCAAAATGAACTCAACATTAAGGACTTAAAACAACTCAAAGAATCCGATTGCCTTGCCATTGTGGAAGGCAGCAATATGGCCCTGACCGACGAAGCGCTGGATGCCATAGCAGACTCGGGACTTCTATTTGGCCCAGGCAAAGCTGCCAATGCCGGCGGCGTAGCCATATCGACCTTGGAAATGACCCAAAATGCAACCTTCTCGCCCATGACATTTGACGATGTTGACCAAGAATTACAGCGCATCATGCAAGCCATATTCAAACGCTGTATCGACAACGCCCCCGATGATTCAGACAAACCAGATTTACACAAAGGCGCGAGTATCGCAGGCTTTCAGATTTTGTCAGCGGCATTGTTGGCACAACAGGGTTAGGACTGTGTGTCAGAGGATATAGGCGTGGTGTCCTTTGGATAAAACCCTACGAACTTCTTTGTGGGTTTTAATTTGATCTGACCGACTGCGCTTTAAAGAAAGCTGTCTATTACTCTGCTACACCTGCCTGACTGGAAATACACCAAAGCGGAAGTTGGCGATGTTCTTTTACTAACCGACCATTTCTCTTTTGCGGACCTTCCATAGTCATTCAAAGATGAATTCAGCCACTACCTATGAGCTTGCCGTTATAAGCGAAAATGATTATCCTGATTTATAGGGATATCCAATCGAATGTTTAAAATAGTTATTCTTGGATCCCATAGCGATACTATATAAATATAGGAACTCTAAACATCAACCCACCAGATTATTCTCAATATTCGGTTGAGGAACTATTAGACGTATTACACAACATAGATCGTTCGAAATATCCTGAACGTTATGAAGCAGCAAAAGCAATTCTAGAAATGAAGTCTAATAATCACTCTCAACATCCCAAAAATGCTGAAGGAACTGCATTAGTCATTACTCCTGCAAAATGGTCTGAACAAAAGCTCCTTAGTCGTTTGGTACTTGTGGCACTTGGAGTAATGTTGTTTTCAGTTTTCCCTAATATGTTTTATGAGTTCATGACAGCAAAAAGTTGGACAGAAAATACCTCGTTATTGACTTGGATACTCGCTTCGACTTTAGTGATATTGTGGTTTGTTAGTCTTAATAGAGACCAGAGCCTTTTTAATCGCTTAACAGCAACGTGGAAAGGAAATCTTTCGATCATTGTTATACCTTTGATGTTCATCATGCTTTCTTCGCCGTTTATCAATAAATCTGTACCTATTGCGCTGCACTTAATGACAGAGCAAGCGGTAGTTAGAGATGAGATGAATTACACAAAAGCGAGGGGAAAGAAATTCTGCCCTCAACGCATAAAAATAGCTGAAACTGATGAGCTGGAAAGCGGTGATTTATGTATGGCAGAAAGCCAAAGAAATATACTGCCGGAAAGAGGGACACTCTCGGTGATAGGGAAAAGAAGTGACTTCGGAATGGTAATAGAACGTTTTTCTCTAAACTAATAAGTAGGAATAAATTGGGTCGTAGTAAGATTAACACATAATCAGGCGTTAGCTCACGTCTGTTATGGGCACAAAGCGGTCCTCTAACACACCAACCGAATTCCCGCAAAACGCTAAAAGCTGTCGTTGGGTAGGCATTATTGCAACTCTCATTTCCAATTAAGCAAAACCCTCCCCCACCGTTAATTCGAAGTGCGTGTATTTCTGGCCCTTTCGCGAGATAAGCTGAAAGAGCAGATCAAATCTGAAGATTGGCAGCAGGGATGTTTGTAGGTTCGAGTTTACTCGGACACAGATGGTTGAATCTCAAAGCGTTGTCGAACTGGTCTTTTTTTGCTCCCTGCAAAAAAGACATTCACGCCATCCATGGCACTCAAGCACGACCTACAGGCTTATGTTGTCTCGCGTCCGGGCCAAAAGGGGGTTGAAGGGGAGCTCCCCTTCGAAGAAAAAACATCAGAAAATATATGTTTGATGTTTTGCAAAAGGTGGAGAAGTGCATGTTCCATGTAGGTTCAAATTGAACTGCAGTGAATTCCATTTATGTTAAGAACATTTAAACGGCAACCACCATGGATGGTGTCAATGCCGATGTTGTGGGGAACAAATATCCGCCAGTCGGACAAAGGTGGTTGATTAAGAATGCTTTGTCGACATGAATGTCGACCTACATCGAATCTATGAAGCCAAGGTAAATCAGATTAGAAACTCTTCAGATTGAAGAGCTGATTATCCCAAACACCGAGCTAATCCTCGTCCTTCTGATATTTCTCAAGCTTGTTGTACAAGGTTTTTACACTTACCCCAAGCTGTTCTGCCGTTTCGGTTTTGTTGCCATCATTGTCATCGAGGGTATTGAGAATCGCTTGTTTCTCAAGTTCTTCTAAGGTCACGCCGGTGGGTACCTGACCGTCCCAATGACCAGAGTTGCTCTGTTCTTGTTGCAACACGATATACTGGGGCTCAATGATTTCACTGCACAAAATAAACGCTCGCTCGATGGTATGTTTGAGCTCACGAACATTGCCAGGCCAACTGTAACTGGCTATTTTTTGCAGTGCTTCTGCGCTAATTTGTTTATTGGTCATCTCATGGCTGTTGCGATAGGCCAGGAAGTGTTTTGCCAATCCGGTGATGTCTTTGTCCCGCTGGCGTAAAGGTGGAACGGCAATGGGAAACTGCGCGAGACGATAAAACAAATCTTCGCGAAACCCTTCTTCTTCAATGGCCTGCAGCGGATCGCGATTACTGGCAGCGATCACTCTGACATTGGCGTGTTTTAACCGAGTCGCTCCCACTGGCCGATACTCACCAGACTCCAATACCCGCAATAACTTCACCTGGTGCTCCAACGGCATCTCAGTGACTTCGTCTAAAAATAAGGTACCGCCCTGTGCCTGTTCAAACACGCCTTGGTGATCTTTTACGGCGCCGGTAAAGGCCCCCTTAACGTGACCAAACAACTCACTATCCACCAGTTCAGGACTAATTGCACCACAGTTTACCGCCACAAACGGCCCATCACTGACTTCACTAAAAAGATGAATGGTGTTGGCCACAAGTTCCTTGCCGGAACCGCTCTCGCCGGTGATAAAGACGTTGATATCATTCTTAGCGACTTTGCGGATTGTGCGATACAGCTTGCGCATAATCTTGGAGGAGCCCGCCAGCAAACCAAATTGGTCCAGGTCACTGGTTCGAGTCTGAGCGTGATTTTCGATGTCTTCAGCAAATTCTTCGGCCATATCTGCCAGACAATCCGTGATTGCCTCCAGTTCGATTGGCTCGCGAAAATGGTAACCCGCCCCCTGGGTCATTAATTCATCGATAACCGGGTTAGGTAACCCGTGACTTAAAAAGATAAATTCGGTATTTTCGAACAGTCGCTCGGTCAGGCAAGTGTGCAACTCTTCATCCTGTACATGCTGTGATTCAATATCCAGCACAACCACCTGATATTCATCACTTTTAAGTTGCTCAACCCAATCGCTATCAGCATCCACTTTTACTTGAATAAAGGCTTTAAACTCAGGAGACTGCATCAGCTGCTGAGCAAATGCAGACTCACCCACGTTATACATTAATTTGGGTCGTAATAAGGGATCTGTTTTCATTCGGATACCAAAAAAGCCTTCTTCCATATTCGTTGATCGACGCAATGTTTGCGTTTTGGGCACCTGCCAACCAAACCAAAGCGCTTCCTTTTTATGATACGTTGATTTAATAATAAAGTTCGACTAATAAACGCTCACTGTGTAATTTTTACAGGGTACTCCTGTAATTATTCCCTGCTCCTCCCTAAAAGGGCACACAAAAGCATCAGTAAAGCCCGCCTGACGATGATAAAAACTGGCCTGATGTTTGATTATAAAAATCAGTAACCCTGTTTTATTAGTCCGGGCAAATCAATATGAATGAATCAATTTCCAACAAAGCTGAATATATATTCGTACAGCGTCTACAAGAGGTCTGCAAGAGTCTGAGTGTCTTTTATTCAAATGCCGCAACGCACGCTTCCACTTATATGCTGCGTTCACACATGCAGGCGTTTAACTCCGTGATGCGCGAGGCGGTTGAATCTTTACTCCCATTTCAATCCAACCGTTTAAAGCTCAGCGAGCAAAACAATGATGCATTGTGCAAGGTGGAAAGTGCTTATAAAGAGCAACAGTCACAGTTATCACAACTGACCACTACGGCTTGGGTCATGGACAGTAATAAACGGCGACGCGAATTCCTGAGACTATTGCGCACACTAACTCAAGCTCAGGAGGACAAACTGTTACGTTATGTATTGTCAGACATTACGGCACAACTGCAACTGAAGCACGACCAATTGCTGGAGAAATTGAACCGTCAGCAAGACCGCCTACTGGCGGTTTCAAATTAAGTCGTACTCATAACTTTTTAGCGCTTTTGAGTTCGACTTAACTTGAATTATATCTTTTTACAAAGTAAATCCAATACAACCCCTTCGTCTCCACCCCCTTAAATAATTATACAGCCAGTAAAACAAAAGCATAACCAGGCTTTTTTAGTTATTTCAAATCTCGGCATATAATTTGTATACTAATCATTAGAATTGATATTTTTTTATTTATTTGGAGAGAAAGGTCATGGACCCCTATCTTTTATTCGCCCTGGCTTGCTATGCAGCTGTTATGCTCGGTATCGGTATTTACGGTTACAAGCATTCTACGGGTGATGTTAAAGGTTATATTTTAGGTGGCCGCAATGTCGGACCAAAGGTAACAGCATTATCAGCTGGCGCCTCAGATATGAGTGGTTGGATGTTAATGGGTTTGCCCGGTGCAATGTTCTTGTTGGGCTTTGAAACCATCTGGATTGCCATCGGACTGCTGTGTGGTGCCTTGTTAAACTATATTCTGGTAGCCCCCAGATTGCGCGTCTACACAGAAGTGGCTGACGATGCCGTCACCTTGCCGGATTTTTTCGCTAAGCGCTTTGGCGAGAAAAAAGGCGCGCTGCGCCTTACTACGGCTCTCATCGCCATTATTTTCTTTACGCTGTATACCTCAGCCGGATTGGTTGCAGGCGGCAAATTATTCGAGAGTGTCTTTGGCTTACCCCACTACGCAGGTGTCATTACCACCATTAGCATCGTCGTGCTCTACACCTTATTAGGCGGTTTTTTAGCAGTCAGCATGACCGATTTCGTACAAGGCAGCATTATGTTTGTGGCGTTAATCGCCGTCCCCATTGTGGCTGCCATGCAGTTCAATGATTGGGGTGTCATGGCAGAATCAACGACGCAGTGGATTGCTCAGGAAAATGGCCTGATTCAAGATGTCGGTCAGCTGGCATTACTGTCTAGCCTGGCATGGGGCTTAGGTTATTTCGGTCAGCCCCACATTCTGGTGCGTTTTATGGCGATTCGCAATGTGGTGGATATCGGTCAAGCGACACGTTTCGGCATTAGCTGGATGTTTGTGTCATTGGTGGGTGCCGTAGCAACGGGTTTTGTGGGTATTGCTTACGTGCAAAAGTTTGGTTTGCAACTGGCGGATCCGGAAACCATTTTCATTCGCTTCTCAGAAATTCTGTTTCACCCGTTTATTAGTGGCTTTTTGCTGTCGGCTATATTGGCCGCCATCATGAGTACGATTTCATCGCAATTGTTGGTGTCTTCCAGCTCGCTCACTGAGGACGTGTACAAAATTTTCAGCAACAAAACCCCTGACGAAAAACAGGGTGTGATGTTCAGTCGCCTGGCGGTACTAGCCGTTGCCGTTGTTGCCACAATGCTGGCCTTAAACCCTGACAGTAGTGTTCTGGGTCTGGTAGGTAATGCATGGGCAGGATTTGGTGCTGCGTTTGGACCGCTTGTATTGCTGTCACTTTACTGGCCAAACATGACCAGAGCGGGTGCCCTTGCCGGCATCATTACGGGTGCTGCCACAGTACTACTTTGGATCGCTATCCCTGAGAGCGTGATCGGCGTGAATCTCTCAGGCCTGATATATGAAATTGTACCCGGATTTATTGCTTCAACTATTGCAATTGTGGTGGTGAGTAAACTCAGTGCCGCACCCAAACAAGATTTAATTAACGATTTTCACACGACGGTTTCGCTACTGGAAGCGCGGAATCACTAAGGAGTTTACATGAGAATTTCCAACAAAAACCGAATAGTCATTAAGGTGGGCAGTTCCCTGATCGCTCCTGAAGGCAACGGCTGTAGCTCGCGCTACTTATTATCTATCGCCAACTTTATTGTGCGCTGTCATTTGATGGACACAAAAGTGGTATTGGTGTCTTCAGGTTCAGTGGCAGCAGGCCGCTCCCTGTTTTCCGATACCCCGGACAAGTGTGGCAATGTCACCCTGAAAAAGGCGATGGCGGCGGCAGGCCAAACAGAAATGATGGAAGCCTGGAACAAGTTATTCGATTTTCCCACTGCTCAGCTGTTGCTAACACAATATGACTTTCAGCAGCACGAGCGTTTTCTGAGTATCCGGGAAACCATCGAAAACCTGTTGAACAATGGTATTTTGCCTATCGTCAACGAGAACGATGCCATTACCACAGACTTATCGAAAGTGGGTGATAACGACAACTTATCTGCGATGGTGGCTTCTGCTGTTGCGGCTGATGCATTAATTATCTGTTCCGATGTAACCGGCCTTTACGATGCGGATCCGCGCAATAATCCCGATGCGACGCTGATCAAAGACGTGCACAAAATATCGCCAGATCTAATGCAAATGGCAGGAGGCGCTGGCAGTGGCGTGGGTACGGGTGGTATGCGTACCAAATTGGAAGCCGCTCGCAAAGCCACCCGACGTGGGATCCCAACTATTATCATGAATGGCTATGACGAGAACGGCTTTAATGAGCTGTTACAAGGGACCAATCCGGGCACTTTATTTCATCCGGCAACATCGCCGCTGGACAAGAAACAACACTGGCTTACCTATGGCACCAAAGCCCGTGGTGAATTGGTGGTATCCGAAGAAGCAGCCGCTGATGCTGAACAGGGTAATTTTCAGCTGGATTACCGCGACATCGTCGACGTTAACGGAGAGTTTACCGCGGGCGACACCATCATTGTGAAAAATGAACAAGGTGAGCGCATCGCGAAAGCCAAAGCAGAAAGTGGCAGCTGCTTGTTGCAGTTTCTGGTTAACACAGATAACAGCCAAGACTTTTCGAGCGGCCAAGAAAACGATTTCGGTCAAGTACTGAACAAAAAGGAAATGACTCTACTGGAGGAGTAAAAATGAATATTAGAGAAGAATTACAGAAAACAGCAGCGGCAGCGAAAAGCCTGGTAGCTCTGACGACAGAACAGAAGAATAAAGTATTGTTAATGATGGCATTTGCCGTAGAGCAGAATGAAGAGAAAATTCTGGAAGAAAACAAACGCGATCTCGAAGCCGCCAAAGAACAAGGCTTATCCGATGCCATGATGGACAGGTTGGCACTGGATCATGAGCGACTCATGGGTATTGTTAAAAGTATCGAAGAAGTCGCTCATCTGGAAGATCCCGTAGGCAAGTTACGCTTGATCAACGAGCATGAGAACGGCCTTAAAATCAATAAGGTACGGGTTCCTCTTGGCGTTATCGGTATGATTTATGAAGCGCGCCCTAACGTGGCGGCAGAAGCCTCAGCACTGTGCTTTAAATCAGGTAACGCCATCGTGCTGCGCTGTGGTAAAGAGGCAATTAAAACCAGCTTTGCCATTGTAACCGCGATGCAGAGCATGTTGGTTTCTAACGGTTTGCCCGCTGACGCTATTAAGCTGATCACCGACCCAGATCGCAAGCTAATGTTGGAGCTAATTCAGCAAGATGAGCTACTGGACGTGATTATCCCACGTGGCGGCGAAGGGCTAATTCGCTTTGTAACAGAAAACAGTCGTGTTCCTGTTATCCAGCATTACAAAGGGGTGTGCCATCTGTTTATTGATGAATCTGCCGAAATAGAAAAGGCAGTGGCGCTATTTCTGAACGGTAAAATCCAGCGTCCGGGTGTATGTAATGCCCTTGAGGGATTACTCGTGCATAAGAACATCGCAGAAGAAGTCTTACCCCAGTTGCAATTACACTGTGGTGTAAATCATATCAAGGTGCATGCTTGCGATAAGAGTTATCGTTATTTTGAGCATCTGGATGGCGTAGAGCGCATATCGGAAGATGGGTTTGGTCAAGAATACCTGGCGAAAGAAATTGCTATTCGCATTGTAGACGACATTGATATGGCAATCGATCACATTGATAAATTCGGCAGTAAACACACCGAGGTGATCTGTACTCAAGACGAAAACAACGCGGCGTTATTCCAGAAAATAGTAGACGCTTCCGTGGTAATGGTTAATGCCAGTTCTCGCTTTTCTGATGGTGGACAATTGGGCTTGGGCGCCGAAATCGGTATCGCGACCACTAAGTTGCACGCCTATGGTCCAATGGGGCTGGAAGCGCTGACCACTGAAAAATATCTGGTCAACGGCGATGGACAAATTCGAGCCTAACTAAGGTTTGAAATAAGTTATGTTCCGTGACACAGACCTCAGCATCGCTTTTATTGGCGGTGGGCACATCACTCAAGCTATGGTTTGCGGCCTGTTGGCCGCAGGGTGTAGTGCTAAAAAAATATTGGTCTGTACGCCCTCAACAAAAGGCCAGAAACAGTTTATTGAGGAGCATCAGGTAATCGCAACGGGTGACAACAGTCTGGCAACTCGCTTTGCCGATGTAGTGATCATTGCGGTTAAACCTGAGAAAGTGCCATTAATATGCACGGAGATCGCCGAAGCTATGCTGGAAACACAACAGCAAAAACTGGTGATCTCACTGGCCGAAGGCGTCGCCCATGCGCGGTTGCGTGAATTGCTGTGTGGCAGTAATCGGATTATATGCGCAGTCCCTAACCTTGCCGTGACATTCCGACGAGGCATGACTGGCTTGTATGCCGATCCCGATTGCCTGTTCAAGGATACCCGAACAGCCGAGAGTCTAATGGCGAGTTTGGGCGAAACCCTGTGGGTTCAAGAGGAAATGCAACTGGCTGATGTTGAGGCTACCTCTGGCAGTTCATCTGCTTATCTCTATTACGTGCTGGAACAAATGCAGCAAATAGCCATTGAACAAGGTTTGTCAGCAAAGGAAGCCCGCGATAGCGTTTTGCAAGCGGCTTGGGGCGCTATATCAGTGGCACAAGACTCACAGCAAAGCTTCGCACAATTGCGTCAATCTGCCGTACAATCCAAATCTACCTCCAAAGATGCCATTCAAGCGTTAAAAGACGCAGATTTGCCTGCAACACTGCGAACGGCAATGAAAACGGTTAAGCAAGAAACGCAAGAAAAACTGCAAACCGAATCTATCTAATCAAGGAGTCGCATGACCGATCTCGGTATTGAACAGCTGTTGCAATCCGACTTGCTGTTTAAATCCATTATTACGCTCATTCTTATTATCGTGCTCGTCGCAGTGCGCAAACTGGCCTTGCGTAAATTGCACAAGAAGGGCCAAAAGAAAGGCAAAGATTACCGACACGCCATCAATATCGTTAAACAATTGAGTCACGGTATTATGTTTGCAGCACTCGTCCTTGTTTGGTCCAGTGAGGTACAAAACCTGGCAATATCGGTTGCCGCCTTTATGGTGGCGATTGTCTTAGCCACCCGAGAGTTTTTACAATGCTTGTTGGGTTTTCTGTACTACATCTTCACTCGCCCATTCAGAGTGGCAGACTGGATCCAAATCGACAACAGTACCACCGGTGAAGTCTATGCCATTGATTGGATCAAGGTGACGTTACTGGAAGTTGATCCCGAATCTCTTACCTACACGGGAAAAACCGTCTACGTACCCAATAATCAGTTGATATCAAAGCAGCTGCGCAACATGAACTTTATGCGCCGCTATAATATGCACAACTTCACCCTAACCTTTGAACCGCTGCAAAGTGTATTACTGCAGTTGCCTGAAATTAAACGCTTCGCCCGAGAGTTATGTGCGCCTTTCCGCGATGTGGCTTTACGTTATAAAGATCTTATCGAACGTCATCTCGAAACTGAATTTATAGAAACCGATCCCATCGTGAATATTGAAACCAGCCGCTTTGGCTATATAGAACTAACAGTCTGCATATTCTGTCCCACTGACAGAGCACAAGGGTTGCAACAACAGATCACCGAACATGCCCTACACCACATTTTACCTGGTGCCGCATCCGGGCACGAGCTGTCAAAATGGGACTTTCGCAGACAAGATTACAAAAACGAAATAGCCTATTAAAAAAATTAAAAAAAACTATTGAATTAGTTTGCAGCAACACTATCTAAGTATGTAACGGACGAAAATACCGGTTTGATAGTCAATTTAACGAGGATATTTAATGGACATCACAGCATTAACAAATGAGTCAAGACAACTTAGCCAGGTCAGCAGTTACCAGGCATTTGTTAATTATGCACGTTCAATTCCTATGTTAGATGAAGCGCAAGAAAAAGAGTTGTTGACGCGTTTCAAAGTTGAAGACGACCTCGATGCAGCGAAACAACTTATTCTGTCGCATTTGCGCTTCGTTGTGCATATCGCTAACAGTTATCGCGGCTACGGTTTGCCGATGGAAGATATAGTGCAAGAAGGTAATGTCGGATTGATGAAATCTGTCAAACGCTTCGATATGTCTTATGACGTTCGCCTGGCATCCTTTGCCGTATACTGGATCAAATCTGAAATTCACGACTATGTGCTTAAAAACTGGCGCATGGTAAAAGTGGCCACCACCAAAGCCACTAAAAAGCTATTTTTTGGCTTGCGTAAATTTAAGTCTAAGCTGGCGTGGTTAACTGAAGACGAAGTAAGCAACGTTGCTAAAGAACTCGGGGTAAACGAATCTGAAGTGCGCATGGTGGAAACCAATTTGCAATTAAGCGATGTGTACTTTGAGAACACCACTGGCGAGCAAAACCAAGATGAGTACGATCCATCTACGATAACCAGTGCCCTGCTATCAGATGCCAGTCAGGCTCCAGAAAAAGTACATGGTGAGCAACTGGCGCAGAAAGCCCAAACAGCGCAGTTAAGCGCGGCGTTAAAAGTACTGGATGAACGCAGTCGAGATATCATTGAGTCTCGCTGGTTACATCACGAAGATGCACAGCTAAAACTGGAAGACCTGGCGCAGCGCTATGGTATCAGCGCTGAGCGAGTCCGACAGATTGAAACCGCCGCTATGGCCAAAATCAAAAAGTTTTTAAATAGCAGTAGCTTTACTGCATAATGCTAATCCCATTCAGAATAGCCGCACTCAGTGCGGCTTTTTTGTTTGTACAACCCGAATGCTTGCCTTAATCTTGATTTAATGTAAATAGCGTAGCCTTTATCAAAAGTGACAAAAAACCTAAGTAACAAATGCGAATACTGATTGTAGAAGACGACAGCATCATCGGTGATGGACTCGTTATGGGCTTACAGATGGATGAATACGCTGTGGATTGGGTGGAAAACCTGAAAACAGCGAACGTTGCTTTAGCCACTAACAACTACGATCTAATGATCCTGGATTTAGGCTTACCTGATGGTTCCGGCCTCGATATTCTGCGTAAACTCAGACGAGAAAAAAGCTCCCTACCCGTTATCATTCTCACTGCTTATGATGAGCTATCAGATAAAATCAAAGGCCTGGACGCCGGTGCCGACGATTATCTGGTAAAACCTTTTGATTTGGATGAACTGCGGGCCAGAGTCCGGGCATTACATCGCCGCGCATTGGGACGCAGCACCCCTGTAATAGAGGCAGGTGATATTGTACTGGACCCATCCAAGCTTGCAGTAACGCGACATGGCCAGAACATTAAACTGGGTCCGCGAGAATTCGCCATCTTAAGAGTACTTATGGAAAATCAAGGTCGTATCATCTCCAAAGCGCAGATCGAGGACAAACTTTACGGTTGGAACATGGAGATTGAGAGCAATACCATCGAAGTGCACATGCATGGCATTCGCAAGAAACTGGGGAAAGATCTGATTAAAACAATTCGCAATGTAGGCTATGTTTTGGAATGATGCGAATTAGCGCCATACCCAAACTTCGCCGGACTACCTTTGTGGTGTTGCTAATCATTTTGTCAGGCATTGTCATTTTCGCTGTGCAACAGCAAGGCGTATCAGCATTAATCATGGCCGGTTTAACTGGCTCAGGAGTGCTGCTTCTCACTTGGTTATTCATCGACGAATACCGCCATGCTCAATATCAAGTGCAACTACACGAAATTCAAGAGCAACTAAAACAAATAAACCAAGGCAAACAAGATACGCTCAACATTGACGTTACTGCAGGTCCTTATCGCGAACTGGTGGCCGAGATCAATGCGCATTTGGCAATGGAAACCGAGCGTTTGCTGCAGGAACAAAACTTTAGTGCCGATGCCTCCCATGAGTTGCGAACGCCACTTGCAGGTTTGCGCCTGCAAGCACAAGTAGCCCAGCGCACTGACAAGTCGGAGCTGAAAGCGCGTGCATTGGAGAACATTATCTCTGCGGTTGATAGAAGCACCCGACTGGTGGAGCAGTTACTTGTCTATTCTCGCCTTTCCCGACGCCGAAATCACGCCGAAAACACCCGGATAGATATCACCGAGTTATTACAAGCACAATTGCTGAAAACCGCCTCACTGATAAGCAGTAAGCAACTTGAGATCAGTACAAATTTTCCAGAGAAACAGGTGCCTAAAATCCTTTTACACAGAGACCAAATGATGGCGGCTATTGAAAACTTACTCTATAACGCCATCGAGCACAGCCCTGAAAAAGGTAAAATTGCCATAACGTTAACCGTTGCATCAGACACCTTACAACTGGTGTTTGAAGACAACGGTCCGGGGTTAAGTGATAAAGACAAAGGTCATGTGATTGTGCCTTTCCAGAAATCATCTTCCAATAAGCAAAAAGGCACTGGATTGGGTTTGGCTATTGTAGATAAAGTGGTCCAGTTACACGCGGGTGAGCTGAAATTACTGGACGCCAAATGTGGCGGTTTAAAAGTGCAAATATTTTTACCACTTTAAACATTCTAATCACTTGCTATTAATACCTGCACCAGGCAAACTACGCCGCAAGCAAAACACAGTAGAGACCTCATGCAACAGACTGGCGTTGATTCTGATAATAAGCCCCGACTGCTTTATCTGGAAGATGACCCTGTATTGTCAGAAACCATGACAGCGTTATTAGAAATGTCTGACTTTGATGTGTTTCATGCGAATAATACCGAAAAGGCCGTTGCCCATATCAATAAAAACCACCTTGTCCCCCACCTTATTCTTGCTGATAAAAAACTGCTGTACGGCGAATGCGGTATTGAATCAGTAGCAACAATCAGAAAAATGCTCAGCACTGAAGTACCGGCAATACTACTTACTGGTGATAGTGATATTACCAATGAGGTCCAGAAAAAAACGCCATTCCAGCGGATCCTGTTAAAACCCGTAGACATTGATAAGTTGATAAACGAAATCCAGCAACTACTACCTGAAAAAAATTGGTAAAATTAGTTTTCTTAAGTTTCATTTAATATTGACGCCCTAGTGTTTGTCTCAGATAAACACAAAGGTCGATACCACAATGCAAACATTCAGTGTGTTGGAGAACACGCTTAATCCGCTTCCCGCTTCAAAGCCCGTTAAATTGGCGAAAAAAGACTTTGATCGATTGCTGGCAGAACTCAGCCCGGCAATTTTAAGATATTGTCAGCGCTATTTGCGCAATATTGACGATGCCCAGGAAGCGTGCCAGGAGACCATGCTAAAAGCCTTGAATGGGTATGCCAATTTTGAAGGCCGTGCCAGCGTTAAAAACTGGCTGTACTCTATTGCCAAAAATGTCTGTGCGAGCCTCTACCAGCAACGCTCAAAATTGGATCTCAGTGAGGACAACGAAGACTTGTTTGACGAAGCGACATTTACTCCTGAATTAACAAACGAAGGGCCATGCCTTTTTGGTGAACTGATAACCCGGCTGTCAGTACAAGAGCGAAACGTATTGAGTTTCCGCTTTGTTGAAGATTTACAATTACCGGAAATTGCCTGCGCTTTGGATTTAAACATTAGTACCGTCAAAATGTGTTACTACCGAGCGTTAGACAAGTTTCAAATGGCACAGGCCAGTTAATCTGACTCCGGGAGAAAATCTATGATGAAGTATTTTGAGAACATTGCCCGTGCCATGATGGGGATGCCTTATGGTGAACTCAACGAAACTGAACAGCACGTTATTAAAAGTATTGCTAATCAGGAAACTGTTGCCACCAATCTGAACCAAAGCTTTCACAATCAATTGACCTTTGGTCAGAAAGTTTCTGACAAGGTAGCGGAATTTGGAGGTTCATGGCCTTTTATTATTATGTTCTTAATAGTAATGTTGGTATGGATTGGGTATAACGCATTAGCATTGAGTGGTACGGTAGTCTTCGATCCCTACCCTTTCATCTTACTCAATTTGGTATTATGCACTGCAAGCGCCCATCATTATGATGTCGCAGAACCGACAAGCCGCTAAAGACCGTATGGCGGCATCGCTAAACTATCAGGTGAGTTTAAAAACTGACCTTGAAATTATGTTGCTGCAAAAGAAGTTGGACGAATTACTCATAAAAATAGACAGGCAAAATAACAATGAACAGCATGGATGAATTACTTCATCGTTTACTTGAGTGGAGTTCCACCTATTTATCCAACCTGCTTTGGAGCCTTGCCGTACTTGTCATATATCTGGTAGTTACCCGCTTAGCGCTGCCCAGAATTAAATTTTTTGTAGATAAAAGCAAGTTAAAAGCAGAAGCCACCAAAAAAGCCTTTCACACGGTAAAGCTCTTGGTGGGAATTGTTAGCTTTGCCATTTTATTAATTGTCTGGGGCGTAGACTTTGGTGGCTTGTTGATCCTGTCCACTTCTATTCTGACTTTGACAGGTGTGGCACTTTTCGCCAGTTGGTCACTGCTAAGCAACGTCACATCCTATTTCATTTTGCTATTCCACAATGCGTTTCGCCGAGGTAATTTTGTGCGTATTGTGGATGGTGACAATTATATGGAAGGCTACATTGCAGATGTTAACCTGTTCAACACCCGCATAGTAACGGAAGATCGGGAAACAATCATTTATCCCAACAATCTTGTACTGACTCGCCCGTGTGTTGTAAATCCCAGGAATCGTTGGAAAGTTATTGGTAAGGTGGCTGACAAAGACCAAAAAGTTGTTCCCATTCCTTGCCCTGAAGAAGTACTTGAAAAAGAAGAGAGAACCACCTGAGGCACTTAAATCGAAGCAATGCTATATGAGAGGTTATCAGCAACTCGTTGTGACGCGACGGGTTTAGCCGACAAACTGATCTGTTAAGCTAAACTTAGGCTATCAGTTAAAGAGCTATAGTTAAATGAGGGCCTTAAATGCAATTTTCTTTGCTGCGAAACACCGTAATAGTTCTGATACTTATTACCGCTGCGTTATTCACCTGGTACCTTCTCAAAAGTCCTGCAACCCCACCACCACCTGACTTTAAAGAATATGCCGCAGGTCCGGAACGCAAAGAGGTGTTTTTCCAATATTTCGCTCCAATCATAGAAAGTGAGAACCAGAAAATACTGGAACACAGAGAACGAGTTTATGCCCTGATGAATAAGAGCCAATACTCCTCAAGAGAGCTAAGCTATTTATCGGAGCTCGCAGAGCAATACTATCTAGAAGATTTTTCCCATGAAAACGAGACCCACTGGCAAACCTTACTGCGAAGAATAGATTATATCCCACCTTCCCTGGCGCTGGCACAGGCGGCAAATGAAAGCGCTTGGGGCACATCGCGCTTTGCTACTGAGGGAAACAACTATTTTGGACAGTGGTGCTTTTCTGAAGGTTGTGGCCTTGTGCCCAGAGATAGAGGCGCGGGCCAGAACCACGAAGTAGCAGCCTTTGATTCTGCACAAGAATCTGTAGAGCGCTACTTGCTCAACCTCAATCGACACGATGCCTATACCAAGTTAAGAAAAATACGAGAATCCGTCAGAGACAGTGAAGCACAACTCAAAGGTACGGCCTTATTACCTGGCTTGGAAAAATACTCCGAGCGCGGTGTCCATTACATGAACGAACTGAACGACATGATACGGGTGAACAAGCTGGCGGAATATGACATTGACTTTGCAACTCTGCTTACCACTGAGGAAGCCAATGATGAAATACAAGGGTAGCCCGGACTGTCAATCAGTAACAACTGGTATTAAACCGATTGGTTACGACTAATTGCTAAGAGATTTATCTCTGTTTTAAAGCCATGATAACGATATAAAAAGGAATAGCCGGAACAACAAAGCAGCAATATGGTACAACTAGACAAACTCAGGCGTTCCAGAAGCTTGCTGCTCAAACTCGTATCGGCAATTGGTGTGTTTACACTGCTAATCGCCGCTTTGTTGTTTTTTTCGGTTTCAGAGAAAAATGCACTCGAGACGCAATTAAAGCATATTCACAAAGCCGCCAGCGACATTATCTATTACGATGAAGTGCTCACTATGTCTGCTCGTATGTTTACTTACACCAATGATGAAAAATGGTGGCAACGCTACGAATCAGCAGCGAGCACATTAGATGAGGTGCTAAATGTAGCGGCAAAACTCGATCCACAAATCGCGCAAGCCATCATCAATACCAGCGCCAGTAACGACCAACTCATCGAGCTCGAAACAGCTGCATTCAACGCGGCGCGAGAAGATAACAACAACCTCGCATCAGACTTGCTACTCAACGAAGCCTACCAAAACCTGAAAGCCCAATATTCAAATGGGGTTGAAAAAGCGCTGGAAATCGTGCAATTCCAAACCGAAGAGAAGTTGCTCAAAGGACAGGAGCAAAAAGCCCGTTTTTTACTGGCATTGGCGCTAATCCTGGCCATTTCCTTGGTCACATTATTGATATTCTTATTGCGCTACAACAGCCATATAGACACCTCAATCGACACCCTGCATCAGTCTTTGGCGCAGAAAGTTGATGAGTTGCAACAAACCACTAACGCGCTAACCGCGGCAACTAATGCTAAGAATCGTTTCCTGGCCAATTTGTCTCACGAAATCAGGACCCCCATGCATGGCGTGATGGGCAATTTGCAATTGCTCAATACTATGTCGCTATCAGAAGAAGCACAAAAAGCGCTGGAGAATTCGATCGGCAGCAGCAAGCTGTTATCTCGCTTATTAGCTGATTTACTGGACTTTTCCGATATGCAGTCTGGAACATTAGTATTGAAATCCAAAACCTTTCAACTCGCCAACCTGCTGAATGAATTGGCGGCCATGTTTCGCACCAGCAGTAACAACAAAGGACTGCAGTTTATTTTACAGAACGAACATCAACGCGATGGCTGGCAAGGCGACCCCGAACGGCTAATGCAGCTACTAACTCAGCTTATAGACAACGCCATTAAATACACAGACCTCGGTTCGGTAACCCTGAGAGTTGGCTTGAAGCAAGACACACAAGTGCAGTTTGATGTCATTGATACCGGTATTGGTATGACTCAAGCCACTAAATCCGATCTATTTACCCCATTTGAACAGGGTGATAACAGCAATACCCGACGTTCGGCAGGTGCCGGCATTGGTATGGCTTATGTCAAATCGTTAGTAGAGCTGATGCAAGGAGAGATAACCGTCGTCAGTGACACAAACAAAGGCACCACCATTAGTGTTGTACTGCCTCTGGAGCCGATTAACTTGAGCAAGCCCGATGACGGTGAACAATCGGCATTCAGCCTGCCAAGCAACACCAAAATATTGGTGGCAGAAGACAACAAAATTAATCAACTCATTGTGGAGAGTATGCTGGTTGAGGCTGGCACTGAGGTTGTTTTGGTAGACAACGGCATTGAAGCCATTGCGGCGATAAATCGCCGCTTTGACCTGGTCCTGATGGACATTCAAATGCCTGAGATGGATGGTATTGAAGCCTGCGCGCGCTTTAAACTACAAAAGCCCAACGTGCCTGTTATTGCACTAACCGCCAATGTATTGCAGGAAGACATCGCGCTCTATCAAAAAACCGGATTTGACGACGTTTTATCCAAACCCGTGGATAAAAACGAACTGCTCGCCACGATCAATAAACACCTTTAAAGTTCAAAGCTGTAGCAAAGTACTTTAGAGTTTCTTTGCCAACAGAGCCGTTAAACCGGGAAGCCCTTGTTGCCGAATTATGGGGGCAAACTCAGCGCGTTTGCTTTGCACCAGGCTAACGCCCTCCACGATTAAATCGTAGGCTTTCCAGTCACCACTTTTGTCCAGTCTTAGTTTAAATTGCATTTGAATGTCAGGCTTGCCCTTATCTTTGACGATGGCATTTACTGCAACCTTATCTTTGCCTTTTTCGTGCTTTACGGGTTCAAATACAACCGTCTGATCTTGGTAATAATTCAAAGAGGAGGCATAGGTTATCTTGATGTACCCTTTAAACACATCCAGGTAGGCTTGAATGTCTTGTTTTGCAGACGAATTGGCACTGCTGCCTAAAATCAGCAAGCCGCTGTAAACATGATCCACGTGAGGTAACAGTGTTTGTTGAATAACCTCTTCGAAGGCTTTTGGATCAGCGTTGTTTTCCTTGCGTAACTGCCTGATGGCAGTAAAAGTGTCATTAGCCACTTTTTCGATAAATACTCCCGGATTGACAGGTTCTGCTTCTGCTTGCGCCGCGAGTAACAATGCGCCCATAACACCGACAAACAGTAGTAAATTCTTCATTGTGGTTTCCGGGCCCCGCGCTTTGTATTGTTTTTTCATCATTATTTTATCCGCAAATCCATACAACAAACCAAACTCCCCAAAAGCAATAATTTCAAGATTCAAAAACATTTCAAGACACTAACCGTGATGAAAAAGTCACATTATTGTGTTTCTTCAGCTTTTTCTTCTGGCTCGTAAGTAAACTCATAAAAGATATCCAGCGCATTAGACAAGCCGCTGACAGCTTCGAGATAAAGTTGTGGCAACACCTGATAACGCAGCGCAACTTCTGACACAGCATCAAATACCCCTACGCCATAAGTTAGTTTTACGTTGGGTGCGATGGTACCACTTACCGCCACTTTTGAACTGTCTCCCTGCCCTTCCATACCCAAACTTAAATCATTGATGCCGAAGTTTTCGCCCAATTTTGACACCACATTTTCTGATTGGTTTAACCCGTAACTGATCAACGCATTGGCTAGTACTGTCTCTTGCGAATCATTACTTCTCGCTCCTAAAGCTCGCCCCGTCAATAAATAAGACAGCGCTTGAGATTGAGCCATTTCCGGGGAAGAGAAAACACTAACGGTAGGTTGCCGGGCGGGCCCGGTTACTCTCAAACCTGCGATTACGCCATCAGAAGTCACTTGTGGTTCCCGAATTGCTTCTATTTGCAATGATGGAAATTCCAATGGGCCATTAAAAAGCAGATCCCCTTGTCGAATTTGCAGGTTTTGGCCGTAAGCTTTGTAGATACCATCTAACAACGAGACTTCACCATTTGCGTTAATGTTGCCTTTGCCCTGAATGTTTAAATTACCTGTCAGCGCAGTGGTCAGCCCGAAAGCTTCAAGATTTACGGTTTTATTCTTGCCTGGGTCCAGCAATAACTTCAGGTCAAGATCAATCACCGGACCTTTTGCCACAGTGCTCGTTGACTCTTCTGGTAAACGTATGTCTGCACTAGGTTTAAGCGCCGAATCCGGTATCGACTGCAATTTTATCACCGCTTCAGGCACCTGCAGAATACCTGTCACTTTCAGTTCCGTTTCAGAAAGTGCGATATCCAGATCCGGGGAGACACTGAGTTGCGCCATCATATGGTCATTGTAAGTTAATTTTTGTCCCTGAATCTTTAACCTGGCCATGCCACCGTCAAACCAACTTGCATTGCCAGTTAAGGTTGCCGGGCCATCTCCCATGTTAAATTGCCCTTGAGTCAGCAGTTCATGGCCATCAAAGGTAATTTGCTGGCTTAAAGCACTGATGTCGAGCCCTAACTCTTTACTTACTAAGGCGGCATCAGAGAGGATTACATTGCCATACATCGCCAACTTTTCATCACTAAATTGTGCATTTACATTGCCATTTATCGTCCCGTTTAGTGTTTCAACTTGAGGCACGAGAAAGACCCAAGGCGATAATTCCAGGCTGGAAATCTGAGCCGCCATTTGTAATTCTTGTATATCAATTTGTGAGAAATCAGAGGCCAATGGCAAACTGGAATTAAGCTGTACTTGTCCTAAGGTTTCGCTCTGTAACTGCAATTGCGCCACCAGTTGTCCTTGCTGGAAACGGGTATCAAAACCCAAAGTGTTCAGATAAAACTTTTGCTCTTCATCTAAAAACTGCCAATTGCCCGGCGAAAAGCCTCCTTGTGCCTGCAAACGATTTACGCCAAGTTGATTTCCCTCCAGGTCAACACTGAAGTTAAAAACCGTGTCGGTTTGCAATTGCTTAAGTTGTGAATGACTGCCTCTAAGCCACTGACCAAGCGGTAAATCCCGTCCCCGTAACTCACCTTTGTAGTGCCCTTGCTCAAAACTGAGCTGTTTAACACAAAAACTGGCTGCCGGATGATTTTCCCAACACCCGGCTCCCAGCTGATATTGCTGCTCCTGCCAATCAAGATTGGCATTCATCGCTTCCATCAATTGAAAGGTAATGTCATTGTGAGTCACTTCACTGGTTAACAACTGTCCGTTCCAGCGTGCGTTTTGCAAACCTCCTTGTAGGCTTGCATCCACCTGTAACCACTGAGATAAAATATTAAAATCAATATCGTGCCGGGCCGAACTTCCCGTTGAATTAATACTTACATCTAAACTGATGTCGTCTGCCACTTTGAGTTGCTCTGCAGAGAATTGGATGCGAAATGGACTTTCTGAAGTCCACGCCAAAGCGATGTCAGACTGCCATTGGGCAATGCTGTATTGCTCAAAGGAGAGCTGACTGCCCTGCCCCTTAAACAGGATTTGTGGCTGTTGCAACGGGCCATCAACATTAAATTTTGCCTGCAGGCTACCATTTGCTTTCGGGTGTATCTGCGTTAAATTGCCAAGCTGAAGATCTCCATCAGCTTGCAGCTTACCAGCCTCATCGAATTGCACGTTGCCTGTTATTGAATTCTCCGCCAGAACAAGATTCAGATCCGTCAACGCCAATTGGCCGCTATTTTGATAGCGCAAACCTGAAGTCAATGTGGCCGTTTGTTGATTCCAGATGGTATCCAGATTGAGCTGTTTACTTTTAACCTGCCAATCTGACTCAACAATTGACAGGGATACATCAGTGATAAGGTTTAACAAACCAATGTCTTGAGGTACGTAACGTTTGGTATTTATGTGCTTTGCGTCAATATCAAGTAACAGCTGTGGATGTTGCTGCGGATTAATACTTCCCACAAGGTTGACCTGACCATCTACCGAGGTGAGCTTAAGCTGTTTAACCTCTACCTGTTGTGGGCTGCCCGTTAGTGTTAAATCGATGTGGGTATCAGACCACCAAGGCGTTGTAGCGAGCCCATCGAGTTTTATTTGCAAATCTTGTAGCTCTCCAGTCACCGCTAAATTTGCATTGCTAAAAGCTCCTGTATCCGGGGTAGTCAGGTGGTGCAACTGTCCGCTTATAGTGATGGGCAACCGCGCTGAAGTCAGGTCGGTTTGTAATCGAAAATCGCCCTTCAACGACAGCTCAGGATAACGACTTTCGACGCTCGTTTGTAATTTCAGGTTTGAAGGTTTGCCGTTAGCGCTTAACTGCACTTCTGCCTGTTCAGCAATGCTCTGCAACTGCATATCAAGCTGGTAACTCTTATCAATTTTAAGACTTGCCCTTGTACGAGTATTGAAGGCATTGAGCTCCACTAATTGCAGCGCAGCAAAGTTTTCATTGAGCTGCGCTGAAAGTTTTATTTGTGGAATATGTAAAGTCTTATTTTGCGCTTGATGTAGGCTAAGATCAGTAATTTTTAATAGTCTCGCCTGCAATAATAGCGGCACATTAAATTGCGGCAATTCGATTGGCCGATACTGGATACCGGCTAGTTGTCGTAGCTGCTGCTCCACAGACAAAAGCTCTTTCGCTGCTTGCTCAGGTAGAAAAACCTGCACGCCATCGAGGTCAAGCTGAGAGAGATTAAGCAGGGTATAAAAATCAAAAGACGAGGATAAGGTCTGTAACTTAAATAATGGTTCGTCATTTTCAGAGACGGAAAACCTGTCGAGCTTCAGTTGCTTCACTTGCACAGGTAGTGGCAGCGAAAAAGGAAAAGTGGATAAAGAAGAATTATCACTGCTGATATCAGAAACCTGCGATTGAGCAGCGACAAGATTCAAACGGCTGCCCTGAACGACAAGCTGCTCAACACACACTTTAAAACGCCACAAACACCGCAAATCAAGGCGCAACTGGACGCTATCTATCTGCGCATTCAAAGAGGGTTCATCCAGTTTGATTTGTTCAAATATCAGTGTTTCTGCCAGGCTGCCTTGCGCTTTTTCGACACTCAGCGGTGCATAAGACTTGGTTGCGAAAGTTGCAACCAATTTTGCCCCAAGGGAGGTATAAATCAGTACAGCAAAAACCAGCAAGACGATAACGCAGCTATATAAAATGGCTTTGGCCGTATTCTTTGAAATCCGTCCAAAGCTGGATTTTATTGGCATAGTAAAATCCCTGTGGCTAATGCTTTCAAGTGGATGCAAACCTTTCTGATCACAGCGACGCTCCCAGCGAGAAATGAATACGCCAGGTGGACTCCAAAGAGCTATTTCCTCTGGCCAAATACACTCTCAGCGGTCCCACTGGTGTTATCCAGTGTACTCCAGCTCCGACACCTGTCGCCACGTCATCAAACAGCGACATGCCAGCGTTACCAGCATCCGCAAACAGCGCCAGTCGCCAGTCAGGCAATAAACTGTAACTATACTCCACACTCGCAGTGTATAAATATTTACCTCCGATTAGCTGTTCAGCTTCGTCAATCGGCGCCAGGGTTTCATAACCAAAACCTCTGACACTCTGATCTCCTCCGGCGAAAAAACGCAATGAAGACGGTACCTCAGCAAAGTTGTCGCTGCTCAAAGCGCCTAACTCTGCCCTGGCAAACCATTGATGATTGCCAAAACTGCGCAACCAACGGCTTTGTGCTACAAACCTGAGCAGGTCAATGTCACTTAATATTGATTTACTGCCACCTTCAATAGATAGAAACTGCTTGTCTCCCCAAAATGGAGTGAGCCCGCCCTGACTGCGAAAACGCGTGTAAGTTACCCCCGGTAGTAACAATGACGTGGTTTGCTGCTCTGCGTTAGCTTGTGTGAAGGTTTCCCGGTTATAGCGCAGTTGCGCTATACGTTGCCAGTCATCGTCCTGGGTAATCCAATGACGCTTTGCTGCCAAGGTCAAAATATTGCTTTGAGTGTCGTTGTCATCTGTATGCTTTAACCCCAATTGCAAGCTGATGAAATTGCGGGCCGGATCCTGCAGTGGCATGCGATAGCGAGCGGCCAGTGATTGTTCGATAAAAGAAGCAGAGAGTTCTGTTTCAATACTATGTCCGGCTTTATTCAATCTGGATCGCTGCCAGCTGAATTTCGCTCTGGGCCCGGTATCTGAGGATACCCCACCACCAATATTAAATTCATTAGCTGGTTTGAACTGATAAACCACCTCCAGGGGTACCTGTAATTCTTTTGCTTGTGATACCAAAGGCCGGACAAAAACCGAGGTAAAATAGCCCGAGCGTTTTAACTGTTCAGTAAACTGATTTAACACCACAGAATCATATTCATCGCCAGGCTGAAAAGGACGCAAAGCCATAATCAAAGCTCGGTCATCGGGATCCGCTAAATTTATCAGTTCCCCGAAGCGATATCTTGGCCCGACACTGACTTCCAGAACGATATCCGCTGATAGTTTGTCCGCCTGTAACTGCACGTCGTGACGCTCGAATTTAAAGTCGAAGTAGCCTTTGAGCAGCGCATTTCCCGTGGTATCTGATTTCCACTGTTCGTAAAGCTTGTGGTGGAACTTATCTCCGGACTTGAAGGGAAAGCTACTGTTTATTTGTCGTAACAACGTATCATTGTCGGTCTTATCCAGCAGTGCTATCTCAACTGAATTGACCAACAAGGACGGACCTAATTCAACCTCCAATAGCCAGCTGTCACAGTCTGTTTTGGTAGCAGGTTCAAGGCTATTGATATGAGCCTTGTAATAACCTTTGGCTTTGAGGGCGGTATCCACCGCTGCCCACACTTTTTTTCGATAACGGTTGCTGATCACGCAATTTTCAGCGGATGAAAACACACTGACATGTAAATTGATGTTGTTCAGTACCGGAGCAGGAATGGATTCCGCCCCGATTATCTCAATCGCGGTAGCCGATTGCAGCCACAACAAAGCCCCCAGCCATAACATCAAGCCGCTGCGACATTGTCTCAATAGTGCTAACAAGCGTTTAATTTCCTCCGATGAAAACCAGCTCACAACAGAAATAAAGTACCTAACCCCAGGAACGCCACAAATCCCACGATATCCGTTACCGTAGTCAGGATCACTGAGCCGGAAAGCGCCGGATCGATTTTCAGTTTATCCAGAATAATGGGCAACGATACGCCTGCCAGTGCAGCAGCAATGATATTGCAAAGTATCGCAAGGGCAATGACCACACCAAGCAAAGGATCGGTAAACCAAAAAGAAGCCACAATACCAATCACTATCGCCCAGATTATGCCATTAAGCCCGCCAACTCTAAGTTCCTTTTGCAACAAAGCATTGCGGTTGCCTTTAGTTACCTGTCCAAGGGCCAAACCGCGCACAATCAGGGTTAGTGTTTGACTCCCGGCAATCCCCCCCATACTAGCAACAACGGGCATAAGCACCGCCAGTGCCACCACTTGCTGTAACGTGGCCTCAAATAATCCAATAAACCATGAAGCCAGAAACGCTGTCAGTAAATTAATTCCCAACCAAACCGCTCGACTTTGTGCACTTTTGCGTACTGGCGCGAATAAATCTTCATCCTCATCCATACCGGCAGATGACATCACCTGGCGCTCATAATTCTCATTCACGAGTTCCGACGCAGTCACCATATCCACCCGCCCTAACAACGTATTGTTGCTATCAACCGCGGGTAAGGCACTGAAACCGGAGCGTTGTACCAAGCGCGAAGCATTGATACTGTCGTCTTCCACTCGCACAACATCAATGTACTCTTCTGAAATTTCCACCAAAGGCAGGTGCTCGGGCGCACCAAAAACATTAGTGAGTTTTACCGCTTCGGTAAAATGACCAGCACGGTTAACCAAAAAGATACAGTCTGTGAGGTCGGGCACATTGCGCCGAATTAAGCGCAACGCATCACGCACCTTGGCACTTATGGGTAATACCAATACCTCATGGCTTAACCAATGACCAACCTGATCATCAGAGAATAAGCTGGCATCCTGAAAGTATTTGCGCTGTTGTTTATTCATCACTGACAATGCGCTTTCTACCAGGCGGTCAGGCAATGAATCCGCCAATTCCAGCAGAACTTCCGCATCCATATCAGTGAACAGTTGCAGCCATTCATCGTTATCCGTGGCATCAATGAGCACTTCCCGCGGATCCCCCCGCATGGCCACCAGCACATCAATCTTTTTGTGCTTAGGCACCTCACTCCAAACCGAAAGGCGTTGCTCAACGGGTAGCGACTCTAATACCAGTGCAATATCAGAAGCGTCTTCTTCCAACATCATGTTGGCAACCGAATCGCTCTCCCCCGTCAGTGGCGCAGATACCACTTCTTGAATTAGATTGGGTAAGGGGTCAGACATTCTGTAATCCTCTGATATATCAGTATTTATTGTGATGATAGCAAGTGCTCATATCACTACAACTCTAAAGCCGAAATAGTTCGCTTTTGATCTGATGGTTTTGCAAGCTTATTTTTAGTCAGGGCAATTTGATAGACAAGAATGGGCACTCTGCAGTCACATTTTTTATTATCAAAATACTTGTGACTTTAGATCATTCTACTGCGTCTACAGGCTTAACCCGGAAGGCAGTGCGTTTGCTTCCGACTTATAACGCTATCGATACAAGCAAGGCATAGATAGCCATTGATTACATTACTGGTATTCGCTACCAAAGAGTCTGTTATGCGAAATGAACGTCAAAATGTCAGTACTAAACTGCTAGGCTTCAATATTGATTTAATTGGTCTTAAGGCCAAACTACACAAAAACCACCTTGTACAACAATACCGTGATGCACTGCATGTCGCATTCTCTGACGGTATGGCCTTTGTATTCGACTACGGTGTTATTTCTACCTGGTCACTGACTGACGAAGAAAAAAGCCAGCTATTAGACAAAGTATTAACTTGCACCAAACAAAACAGTGAGAACCACGATTGGGAAACCATGCCCTATCGCATCGAAGCGGGGTCAAGTCTGTCGATTCGAGACGACCAGATTCGTCTACCTGATAATGACATGTTTACCTTGTTAGCCGTAAGCCATGCCCTGGCACAATCAGAAAAATTAGAGCAATTTGAATCTCTTGCCGAAAAAACTATCAGCGAGCATGCACATTTGTCTGCCACATTGGCCAAAACCGGAAAAATTCCGCTTTCAAGAAAAGCGTTGGCTCGAGCCAGAGGTAGCCTGTTCCAGACACGTAGCGATATTGTACTGCGTTACAACCTGCTCGATACGCCCGAATTCTTCTGGGAATATCCTGAGCAGGAAAGCAACTATCTACAGATTTCTCGATATCTGGAGCTGCAACCGCGAGTTGAATTGCTTAACCTGAAACTCGGTACAATCAACGAATTACTGGAAATGTTGGCTGCTGAGCAAAATCACAAACACTCGGCGTTTCTGGAATGGATTATCATTTACCTGATTGCGGTGGACATTATTCTGTATTTTGGACACTGATAAGCCATTAAACAGCAAAAAAATGTAACGCAACTGAGTTACAAGTAGCTAAACTAATGAAACTGATATTCCAGTTGAACAAAAATTTGAGAGCTGCAACTCAGTGCAACAAAAATCAGAGTACAAACTCAAAAGACGATGACATCGAGCAGGAAACGCCGAGTCTTAAGAGAAATCCCCCCTAAGGTCTGATAAACACAGGTTTAGAATAATATGGCAGAAGCACTGATTATCGGGAATACCCTGATCAAACCGGGCTCTAGGGTAAAACTGGAATTACCCGCAGCAAAACTTTATACCGACACGGAAATATCCATTCCGGTTGAGGTCATTCATGCTCGCAAACCCGGCCCGGTTATCTTCATCAGTGCCGCAATTCACGGTGATGAATTAAATGGCATCGAAATTATCCGACGGCTGCTGACCAAAAAGTCGTTTCGTTTGTCTAAAGGCACTATCATTGCTGTGCCCATTGTTAACGTTTATGGCATGCTCAATCAAAGTCGCTATATGCCGGATCGCCGCGATTTAAATCGCAGCTTTCCGGGCTCAGCAAAAGGCTCGTTAACGGGGCGTCTGGCCCACTTATTTCTGTCAGAGATAGTGAGTAAATGCCAATACGGTATCGATTTGCACACAGGTGCCATTCATCGCAGTAATTTCCCGCAAATACGCGCCAACCTGAATGATGAAGAAACCATGGAGTTAGCCAGAACTTTTGGCGTGCCGGTGGTGCTCAATGCAGAAATCAGGGAAGGTTCATTACGTGAAGCCGCCGCCTCTAAAGGTTGTAAAGTGCTTCTATATGAAGCCGGGCAAGCCCTTCGATTTGATGAGCTTTCCATTCGCGCGGGGCTAAAAGGCGTACTCAATGTGCTATCGCAACTGGGTATGATCCGCAAGCGTAAGCCCTCAAAAACTGTAGAGCCCTTTATCTCAAATCACAGCTTTTGGGTAAGAGCCATTAGTAGTGGAACGGTGACAGACCGCAAACGTTTGGGCGACCATGTTAAAAAAGGCGATGTTTTAGCTGAAATTAACAGCCCAATTGGCGACACAGTTGATTTGCTAAAAGCACCCAATAGTGGTGTTATTATCGGTAAGCAAAACATCCCGCTTGTGCAGGAAGGTGACGCCATGTATCACATTGCAGATTTTGAAACGCCCAGGCAAGTGGCTGAGCACATAGAACAACTGCAAGATGACTTATTACCTGAAGAAGATAATAAAACGATGGACCAGGATTTATGAGCAACAATACACAACACCCACAATTTGACGGCAAAATGGTAATTGGTGTCGCCGAGAAAATCGATTTACCGGAGTTGGGCTTGTCCAGCGTCGCGACTCGCATCGACACTGGTGCTAAAACTTCGGCGCTACATGTTGATCACATCGACGTAGACGAAGAAGCCGGTAAAGTGAAATTTTGGTTTCACCCCGACTCACACGACGTGGACAAAATCATAAAGTGCTCTGCCAAGATACACGATATTCGTTGGGTTAAGTCGTCAAATGGTGAAAAAGAACGTCGTTGTGTCATTAAAACTCCGGCTCAAATTGGAGATTTACATTGGGACATCGAGCTAACTCTCACCGACCGCTCCGTCATGAAGCACTTGATGTTGCTGGGCAGAGAAGCACTTACAACCCATTTTATGATAGACCCTTCAGACGATTACCTGGCGGATTGATATGTGCTGCAAGGAAAAAATATAAAATCAGCCACCACTTTAAAAATGGTAACGGGTTAAGGCAAAGGAGCGTATTTAAGTGACAGAACAACTGATTAAAAGTATTACCTGGCTTATTGATGGTCGTCACGAGGTGCACCCAGCCGTTAAAGATAAAGTGTTAACCTTAGCCAAATTGCAACAAGCGAAAATCAACCTGATTTTCGACAACAGATTACGGGCTCGCGAGCGTCATTATTGGTTTTTATTCGAGCAATCTGAGCAAGTGGAAAGCGATTGGCGTCAACAGCAAGAACTCAAACAACAAGCACTTAAAGACGCGCTTGAGGAAAGCCAGATTTCATATAACTTTGAAATCGTAGAAAATGCGAATTATCTAGATAGTATTAAAAAATACCAGAAAACCATCAAGGGCAGCCTGATTATCATTCAGGATCAAGCCCCAGGTGACCGCCACCCAATGTTTCAAGACCTGGCCAGTATCAATTGTCACATTTTACTTTTAACTCACAAGCCTTGGTCAAAAAATATGAGCCTGTTGGGTGCAGTGGATCCGATGCACGAAAATGCGCGGCCTGATGATATGGATTTTGTCATCTCCAGAAAAACCCAACACCTGGCGAAATTATTTAAATGTGAATGGTTTATCGGTCACGCCTGTCATATCCCTGCTTCCTTTGTTCAATACAAACATAAAATATCCACTTTGCATCGACAGGGACTGGACGATTTTATGGAGCGTATTGGAATCACCGGCAAGCATGGTATCTTACTGGCAGGTGTTCCGGAGCGTGCACTAACCGACTGGATTACCAGACAAAAAACCGATATTTTATTGCTCGGCAATGTCACTCGTAATGCCCTGTTATCACACCTAGTGGGTAGCACCACCACGGCGTTACTTAACAAACCTCCCTGTGACATGCTACTGGTAAAAAGTCAGTCAGCAGAATAATCATCAGGGCTCTGAATTGTATGAAACGTAGTCGGAACTTAAAGCTTAAATTTAAGCCCTAACTGAAAGCGCTGTTGCCCTTCATTGAGTTCCAGTTTACTGAACCAGTCCAGGCCCCATTCAGGCAAGAATTGCCCTTCGATTTCCAGTGTCATGGCATGCCCATAATCGACAAAGTCTTCAGTTAATTCAGCTCGCTCACCAAAGCCATCACTGGCGTAACTGTAATAAGCGAAGTACTCTATATTTTCTTCCATTAAGCGCGTTTCGCCCGCAAGACTCAGCACCACTTTAGAGCGATGATTGTCAAGACGATTTATCAGCTCAAAAGACAGCAGATGGGCGTCACTTAGCTTGTGAGTAATTTCCCCACGAGCAAAATTGTTACTCAACATGTGCTCAAGCCCCAACTCAAACCCCGTGATGTCATTGAATCTCGAACTCAATTCAAATTCTGCGTAGTTGAGGCTTTTTCCGCCTTCCCAAAAATCCGGGTCTCCAGCGTCGATCAATTCACCTATAACCCACTCAATTTGGGTATGGGGAGAACGCTGATAAACCTGGCGAACACCGGTAATCCAGCCATCTTTTGACAAACCAGTAGAAGAAACTCGTCCCTTGTAAGTAGGAATAACCCCGATTTCAGTCTTACCTTGTTCATTCTGGTGCCTCAAATAAAGGCGTCGGAAATGGAAGTGATGAGTTTCATCGGCACCAAAGGTATTGTAGCTGGAAGCAAAACTATCCCCCGTTACCGCAAATCCATTGAGACTCCAAAAACTGTCTTCAAAGGTCAATTGCGGATAAAAACGCACGCGATATTGATAACGTGGCGATTTTTCAGAACGATAATCTGCTCGGGTGGAAACGTCGGTTTTACTACTAAATACCTGCGCATATGAAGAGAAACTCAGCGCAACAAGCGTAATACTCCAAATAAACAAACTTGTCACTTTATCCACTGCGTTGCTCAACCACCTTTTCCCGTTCTTTGAACTAAATATAACATACCCCAAACAAAGACTACTTCGTGAAAACCTCACAATATATCAGAAGACCAGCTTACCTGTGCAGTAGCAACACTTATAAGCCCTCAGCCACTGCCTCCTATGAACAAAAATGAAAACCAAATGATATTCGATGGTGAATAATAGAATTCACATTTTCTGCACATTTAAATGGGATAAGAGGGACCGTGCAACATGAGTTCGATTATTGAGCAGTAGAGGAGAAAAACATGTCATCTTTGGCGAGCTTTAGTGTCAATGGCACTGAATATCAAATTTCAAATGAAAATATGGATATGGAAACGCTAAAAGCACTACTTAAAAAAGTCATCAATCCTGAAGGCGATCCGGCCATTGAGAAGCTACTTAACCCCAACAATGACAATATTGATTGGTTTGATGCCTTATTAAGCAATACAAATAGCCAGTCGGGAAAAGAACCGCAACTCTGTGAAGCCGACGATGAAGAACTATTGAATTCACTTTAAGTCAGCGGGTTGCCATTTAGCTTCGTTAGTTATGTCCCACTTCTGACGAATCTCTTTGTAGACCCCCTGGGCTTCGAGTAGACTCATTGCAGAAGATAAAGATTGGACGTAATGGTTACCGATGTCCAAATTACAAGCCAAATAGAAATAGAGTGTCAATTCGGGAACATTTAAAACCGGACGCAAACGTTGCCTCTGAGTTGGACTTTTCAACCGATAACGCAATAACTCTTCACTCAACAACACAAGATCAATGCTTCTGGACGGAACAAACAACAAGGCCAATAGTGTTTCATAACTATGATGTACGTATAAATTCTGTCCCTCTACAAAACCATTTTCCAGCAAATATTGGTGAGAAGCATCATCTTTAAGTGCTGCCACCTTATAATTCAATACGTCAGTTACATTATTGATTTCAAAGGTGCGATTGTTTAATCCGTAAAAAGCAGTCGAAACGCTGGCAAGTTGCCCAACCCATTGCAAGTGAGCTTCTCTTTGAGGTAAGCGGGAAGTAGAAAACAAACAGGCTTCGGGATCGCGAAGTGTGCGTTGATATGAAATGGACCAAGAGTATGACTCAATAGCATAAGGAATGTCAGCAGACTGAAAAGCCAACTTAACCATTTCTGTACTGGCCCCTGAGATTTCATCACCTTGTACCACCTGATAAGGCGGCAGATGCTCTGTCAGTAGTAAAAGTGGTCGTGCCCATGTGACTGGGCACAGCACGATTAAAAGTATTAAGCAACGCATCATTAAAAACTGTTTACTATTTATTCATAGGCTGCCTTTAAAGTACAAATAACGCAAGAAGTTAAAATTAGCTGAGTAACTTTTCTTCAGCTAATCAGTTTTTCGATAAGAAAATGTGTTTAAACCCGCTGTCCAATAGGTAGTTTAGTTATAGGCTTACCCGTTACGCTGCGAATGGCATTAGCCACCGCAGGGCCGATTGGCGGTGTACCCGGCTCTCCTACTCCTGTTGGGGCTTGTGCAGACGGAATGATAAAGACTTCAATATCGGGCATTTGATTAATTCTCAGGGGCGCATAATCGTAAAAATTATTTTGCTGCACTTTTCCTTTATCAAGGGTAATGGCCTCTCCTAATATGGCACTCAAACCATAGCCAATGCCCCCTTCCATCTGTGCCACCACCACGTCTGGCGTGACCGCGACTCCGCAGTCGACGGCACACCAAACCTTCTCCACTTTAAAGGTTTTGTCTGCATTAACCTTAACTTGAGCCACTTGCGCCACAAAACTGGCAAAGGACTCATGCACAGCAATACCAAGACCCGTGTCTTCAGGTAAAGATTTACCCCAACCTGAAGACTCAAGTACTTTATTAAGTACCGCCAGATGGCGTGGATGATCCTTAAGCAATTCTTGTCGTAATTTACCAGGATCTTTACCCGCCTTGTGGGCAACCTCGTCAAAAAACACTTCAGTTGCATAAGCGTTATGGCTATGACCTACCGAACGCCACCAAAGAACAGGCACCCCAACCTCGGCCTCATGGCCATCAAATTTAAAATTGGGAATACGGTAGGGCAAATTTGCCCCACCCTCTACAAGGGCAAAGTCTAAGGGCCCGGTGATAAGGCCTTCAAACGGCGTACCTCGCAATATTGATTGCGAAACCAGGCGCTGATGCCAGCCAGTGATATCGCCATTGGTATCAATGGCCGCTTTAAACTTGTGATACGCCATGGGACGATAACGTCCACCTTTAACGTCGTCTTCTCTGGACCATTGCAAGCACACAGGGGCTGACCCATTGATGGCCTTGGCAATCACCACTGCATCCATTACAAAATCAGAATCTGGAACCGCTCGGCGACCAAAACTGCCCCCGGCAAATTGGGTATGGATGAACACTTTTTCCACCGGCACACCAGTCACCTGGGAGGCCACATATTGATCGATACCTGGAATTTGAGAGCCGGTATAAATATGACAGGCGTCTTTTTGCAAATCCACTACGCAATTCATGGGCTCCATCGTGGCATGAGAAAGGTAAGGAAATTCAAACTCCATCTCCAGCGTCTCACTGGCGGCTGCAAATGCACTGCCCAGGTCGCCATCGTTTCGGGCAATAGCGCCTTCCTTCTCTGCTAGCGTTTTAAAATCAGACCAGAGTTCAGCTGAGCTGCGGTTTTCCGCTTTGCTGTCATCCCACTGCGTTACCAGCGCCGCTTTCCCTTGACGGGCAGCCCAATGATTTTTTGCCAGAACGGCTACCCCGCGAGGCGTTTCTACTACGGCTTGCACACCAGCAACAGCTTTGGCTTTTTCACTGTTAACGCTCTTTAATGTAGCGCCAAACTTTTCGGGACGGGCAATAGCCGCCACCAGCATCCCCGGCAACCTCACATCAATCGTGTATTGCGCCTTGCCGGTGCTTTTCTCTTTACTGTCAATGCGTGGCAGAGAGGTTCCGATGAGGGTAAATTCTTCAGGTTTCTTTAACTTTGGCTCTTGTGGCGGCGCAATTAATGCCGCAACCTCGGCCATTTCACCATAAGTCGCGCTTTTTCCACTGGCAGTTAGCATCCCTTTTTGCGCGCTTACATCGGACTCTGCCACTCCCCAGGTCTTAGCAGCAGCACTAATGAGCATGTGTTTTGCCGCTGCGCCAGCTTGACGCAATTGCATCCATGAATTAGCAATAGAAGTGGAGCCTCCAGTGCCTTGATAAGGCCCCCAAAACAGGTTGTTGTAGCGATTCGGATCAGAGGGTGCGAACTCCCAGCGCATTTGCGACCAGTCAGCATCAATTTCTTCAGCAACAATGGCCGTCAAACCGGTAGTGACTCCCTGCCCCTTGTCGAGATGTTTAATGACCACGGTAATACTGTTGTCTTTGGCAATTTTAACAAAGTGGCCCATTTCGCTGGCGCTTTGTGCTTCTGCATGTGCAGCTTCAGGCAATCCAAATCCAATACTAAAACCCATACCAGAAAGCGCAGACACTTTAATGAACTGGCGACGGCTTACTTCGGTTTGAGCCACCTTGTTGATCACTTTTGTTGGGCTAACCATACTCATTATGATACCTCCTTGGCTAACGACTCTGCTGCCTCGTGGATGGCCGCACGAATGCGGTGGTAAGTGGCACATCGGCAAACATTACCTTGCATTGCCATATCAATATCTTCGTTACTGGGAGATTTATTGTTTTCCAGTAGTGCCGTTGCCGACATCACCTGACCTGACTGACAATAACCACACTGCACTACATCAAGTTTTTGCCAGGCTGTTTGAATCGCTTTGGATGCATCACTAGTGAGCCCTTCAATGGTGGTAATCGTACCGCCGTTGGCGGCTGCAATCGGTGTAGAGCAGGAACGGATAGGTGCACCATTCAAATGCATGGTGCAGGCACCACACATGGCTACACCACAACCAAATTTGCTGCCGGTTAGATTTAGCTCATCTCGTACGTACCACAACAGCGGCATATTGGGGTCGCCTTCCCAAGTGACCTTTTCACCATTTAATTCAAATGCAATCATCATTTCTCCGGCATCAAAATTACTCACAACAAGACTTCAAAGTATTGCAAAGGCTTCCTGTTTGGCAAGCGGTGCAGCAGCATAATTGTATATAAATTGAGCTACATGTAGGATTAGGCATCAAACAGATTCCATTAGGCACCCGACAATTAAAAGAGTAAAAATGTTAGAGAGCTTCGTGTTATGACCAGATTAATAGCAACCCCAACCAGCAAAATGTGTCCTGAGACTTCGCCGCAATAGCAATTTTGGCGAAGTAAATAGAGTTCATCTCCAAAATAAATGGCAAAATTTTTTCATTCAATTCAGATGTTGAACAATTGGTGGATGATGTGGACGCGTTAAATTAAGCAAAACATAGAATTTTAAACCGGAAACATCCCTTTTGTACTGAATATTTGCCAGGGTTTACTTTACTATCCCACGAGTTTTGGAGAGTTGCGACATTGATTTCTGGCAGCGTTGTGAAGGCCCAATTCCACAAGAGTATTTAAGAAATTTTCGTGATAATTCATCGATTAAGGCTATCATATTCAAAAGGATGGCGACTTGAGATTGGATAATTGTTTACGTTTTGGCTTAAAAGGATTCATACACAGAAAATTAAACTAGAGCTGGTCATTCGACTGCTCTGTCTCTCCATCTTCTATTTCAGCTTCCCCCTGCACGCCAAAGAGTCCATTAGTTTTCTCATTAATCCATCTTCAGCCATACAGCAACGTGCCTATTTCGAGCTAGTGGCCAACTTCGAAAACCAATACCCACAGATAAAAGTCGTACTGGTAACAGAAAAACCGGACACCTTTAAACAAACCATCGCAGATTTTATCAAACAGGGCCAAGCCCCCGCTGACGTAATGCTGGTTTATGCCGGGCAACAACTGAGGTTGTTGCATGAGAACAACCGCATCTGGTCTTTGGATCAACTGGGGTTGCGTGAAACGGCAGACAGTGTATTTTCCCGCTCCACGTTAGAAGCCGTCACAGCAAAGGAGCAACGCTTTGCGATTCCCCTTAGTTACTATCAATGGGGAATATACTACAACCGGTCACTATTTGAGCGCTTACAATTGCAGGTCCCACAAAATCTGGCAGCGTTACTACAAATAGTTAAAACCCTGCGAGAACAACGCATAACTCCATTTAGCTTTTGCCCTGAAAGCCCTTGGTCAATTCTCGCCTGGCTTGATTATCTCAATCTCAGAATCAATGGTTTAGGATCACACAAGACGCTGCTCTCAGGGAAAACAAGTTTTGATGAGCCGTCCATGCAAACGGTGCTCAACTGGTGGTTAACACTTGTAAACGCAGGTGCGTTTGACAATAAATCGCGATTGAACTGGCAAGAATGCTGGCCCTATCTCTATCGCGAACTAACCGCCATGACACTGATGGGTAATTTTGCGCTGGCCAAAATGCCCAAAGAACAACATAACAAACTGGGATTTTTTCGTTTTCCACAATACCAAAACAACAGCTTAATATTCGAAGACGTTCCCTTAGATGTGGTTGTGCTAAACAAAAGCAATGCAAGCGAGCTACAACAGCAAGCAGTGAAACAATTTGCCGCCTATTTGATGGAGGCTGAAACACAATCTAAATTCAACTTACAAGTAGATAAAATAGCACCAAATATCAAAAGTGAAATAGGAAACGGGCCATTTATCCAGCAAGGAAAAGCACTAATTGACAGCAGCCATGGTTATTTGCATTACTTTGATCGAGAAGCACCTGGCATTTTCTCCAGCGCTGTAGCCGACATATTAATCAACTCCATAAAGACACCTGTTGATTTGCAAAGCCTTACCAAACAACTGGAAGCCGCTAGACAAAAAAGTTTCGCTGAAGCGCTATTTAACGAAGAGCAATAAAAAACCACTTTGAGCTGATGCCCAAAGTGGCTTATCAAATTACCAGTTTTCGTCCTGTTTAGGACTAAATCTGTTCAACCTTCTGGCTGATTTGGCCAAAAATTGATTGGCCCGCTTTGTCGAACATTTCAATCTGGATGGTGTCGCCAAACTGCATAAACGCGGTTGTCGGTTTGCCGTCCTGAATGGTTTCGATCATGCGAATTTCAGCGATACAGCTGTAGCCAACACCACCTTCACTGACTGGCTTGCCTGGGCCGCCATCCAGTTTATTAGATACCGTACCTGAACCAATAACAGAACCTGCGCATAGCGGACGGGTTTTGGCTGCGTGGGCAACCAGTTGTCCAAAATGGAACGTCATATCGATACCAGCTTCAGGTTTACCGAACATTTCACCGTTGTAGTGAGAAACTAATGGCAAATGTACTTTACCATCTTGCCATGCGTCACCTAACTGATCAGGTGTAACGCACACCGGTGCAAAGGCACTGGAAGGTTTAGACTGGAAAAAGCCAAAGCCTTTAGCCAGCTCACCCGGGATCAAACCACGTAGTGAAACGTCGTTAACAATCATGATGAGTTTAATGTGTTTCAGGGCATCTTCAGCTGATACGCCCATCGGCACATCATCAGTAATAACCGCAACTTCAGCCTCAAAGTCGATACCAAAGCCATCAGCTTGCGGCATTACAATATTGTCAGTTGGCGCAAGAAAAGAATCTGAGCCCCCTTGGTACATCAAGGGATCTGTCCAGAAACTATCAGGCATAACGGCATTACGTGCCTTGCGCACCAGTTCAACGTGGTTAACATAAGCACTGCCGTCCGCCCACTGGTAAGCGCGCGGTAAAGGCGAGTGACATTTTGTCTGGTCGAAAGCTTCACCCGCAATCTCACCATTTTCTAATTGCAGATACAGTGACTGTAACTGCGGCTCTACATTGGCCCAATCGTCCAACGCAGCCTGCATGGTAGGTGCAATTTCAGCAGCACTTGTCATTTTAGTTAAGGCTGAGTTAACCACCACGAGCTGGCCATCGCGACCATGCTTTAAACTTGCTAATTTCATCAGGCATTATCTCCCTGTTGTGCTTTAAAACCTTCCCCATTATGCAGCCATTCAGCGTGCTTGGGGGCTTTTTTGGTTTTAGACCATTCGTCTATCATAGCTGGTGCAACGCGCTTGAGTTCTTCAAGCATACCTGGCTCAACAGTATTGCACGCCAGCTCAATGCGATGACCATTTGGATCGAAGAAATAGATAGACTGGAACAACGTGTGATCCGTCGGACCTAAAACGTCAATGCCAGCTGCTTCAAGGCGGGTCTTCGCCGCCAGCAAGGCATCCATATCTTCAACTTCAAAGGCGATGTGCTGTACCCAGGCCGGTGTATTTTCGTCGCGCCCCATCTCAGGTGAATTAGGGATCTCAAAAAACGCCAATACGTTGCCCATGCCAGCATCCAGGAACACGTGCATATATGGATCTGGTGCACCGGTTGAAGGCACATTGTCTTCAGCAATCGCCAACTGAAAATCCATATCCAGATGTTTTTGATAAAACTCTACTGTCTCTTTCGCATCTTTACAGCGATAAGCGACGTGATGGATACGTTTCAACATTATTCTGCTGCCTCAGTTTTTTTGTCGGTTTTAAGCACACCGCGGTTAACCTGGTCGCGCTCTATGGATTCGAACAGTGCTTTAAAGTTACCTTCACCAAAACCTTCGTCTTGTTTGCGCTGAATAAATTCAAAGAATACCGGACCTAACACGGTTTCAGAGAAAATCTGCAGCAACAAACGCGGCTGACCGCCTTCTGTGGTACCGTCCAGCAAAATACCGCGAGATTGCAGCTCAGGTACGTTCTCACCATGGCCAGGCAAACGCTCTTCCAGCATTTCGTAATACGTCGCAGGAGGCGCAGTCATAAACTTAGTGCCTTGCTTTTTCAGGCGATCCCAACAAGCGTACAAGTCGTCACAAGCAAAAGCAATGTGTTGAATTCCTTCGCCGTTGTACTTCATCAGATACTCTTCGATCTGACCACCACCGCCAGCTTCTTCATTAAGTGGAATACGGATTTTACCATCGGGTGCGGTCATGGCTTTTGAAGTCAAGCCAGTGTATTCGCCCTTAATATCAAAGTAGCGGATCTCGCGGAAGTTAAACAGATTTTCATAATATTCTGCCCAGTACTGCATGCGGCCGCGATATACATTGTGAGTTAAGTGATCCAGTGTATGGAAACCACAACCTTCTGGATGACGATCAACGCCTTCAAGCCACTCAAAATCGATGTCGTAAATGGTTGAGCCTTCTTCATAGCGGTCAATCAGGTATAAAGTTGCACCACCGATACCTTTGATAGCAGGTAAGCGCAGCTCCATTGGACCTGTGTGAACTTCTACTGGTTGAGCGCCTTTTTCAAGCGCTTGGCTGTAAGCTTTTTGCGCATTTTTAACGCGGAATGCCATGCCACACGCAGAAGGACCGTGCTCTTCAGCGTAATAAAAGGCGTGGCTCTTTGGCTCATAGTTAGTGATGAAGTTAATGTCGCCCTGGCGCCACAGTTCTACTTGCTTAGACTTGTGAACAGCCACTTTACTGAATCCCATTGATTCAAATACTGGCTCCAAAATACCGCGCTCTGGTGCAGTAAATTCAACAAATTCAAACCCGTCTAAACCCATTGGATTCTCAAATAAATCCGCCATTTCACTTCTCCACGTTGATTTCTGGAAGTTAAGTCATTTGTAGTGTAGACCAACAAACGCCAACTTAGTTGTAATTGCAACCAATTTAGTTGTAACTACAACTAATGTCAAGGTAGACTGAATTTATTCGGATATCACTGCGAGCACAACTGTATGGCTAAATTGCCAGAGTCATCCATTTTAAAACTGGAACGCTACCTGCCCTATCGACTGTCGATTCTGTCGAATAAGATCAGTAGCCTGGTGGCCCAAACCTACAAGGACAAGTTCGCGCTATCCATTACAGAATGGCGAATTATGGCGGTTTTGGGAGAGTATCCAGGTATTTCTGCAGACGAAATATCAGCTAAAACGCAAATTGAAAAATCCATCTTAAGCCGCGCTATTGCAAAGCTCTTAAAGCGCAATCTGATTGAGCGCAGTATCGCCGAAGATGATAAGCGCCGCTCCGAGATAGTGTTATCAGAAACGGGGGCAGCCGTGTACAAAGAAATTGTGCCACTGTCCTATCAACACGAAAAACAAATTCTGGCCTGTTTATCAGATGCAGAGCGTCAACAATTTAGCGACCTGTTAGACCGACTTTATCACCATGCGGAAGGATTATAAGCCCAAAGCAACAAAGACGGTCACATTACCAAAGCAGCACAAAGGCTGCCTTGGACACCATCAATAATACCAGGCGACTGTGGCGCGAATAGCCCTGGGTTCAAACACGTGAAAATGCTTGTCGGCTACCGGCATCGTCTCCATGGCAAGTTGCGATTCGTAAAAATATTCTATGTCTCGGTCTTTGGAATCAAACAGATTCAGCACATCTAGCTTAAACGCCCAATTTGCGCTTAAATCATAGGCAAGACGCATATTAACAATCGTACTGCTGTCTGCCCGATTACCACCATCCAGGGCATAATCTCCGAAGTGACGCACGCGAATTTGACCAGCAAGATCGTCACTTATTTGCAACGTAATACCGCCGCTGATTACCTGTTCCAGAGCGCCCGGGATATCGCGATACCCCTCAACCGCTTCGTCCAACTTGGCATCGGTTATTGCCAGCTCCACATCCAGTGCCAAATTGCTTGTGGGGTAATAGTACGCCGCCAGTTCAAAACCCTTACGCGTACTGGCAACACCGGTATCTTCCGTGGTGCCTTCATCACCGACAAAGAGTAATTCAGAGTCGATTTCTAACGTCCACAAAGCCAATGAGGCATTTAATTTGTCATTGATAAACAAACGCCCTCCAAGTTCGTAGCCCAAGGTGGAAACTAGCGGGTCCACGGCATCTAAAGGCTCACCATCAAGAGGAGAAACACGAATAGTCGTACCTCGGGCGTCGTTGGAGTGAAAGCCCTCGCCGACACTGGCGTAAAACTCAAGATTGTCTGACGCGTTGTAAATCAAACTCAAAGACGGGGTAACAATGTCGTCCGATGCGCTACCGCCATTTTGCGCCAATGAACCCACGTCAGCGGCATCAAGTGGTTGCACATCAAAATCAAAATAGTCGTATCTTAGGCCCAAAATAGTGCGTAAGTTATCCCGCCAGTAAACTTCTGATTGCCACCACAAACTGGTGCTTGACTGTTCAACGGCATCTAATCGCAAGGCGCCATTGGGGCTGCGCTCTGTCGTGGAGAACAAACCCACTTCACTGATATCGTCAACCCGCAATTGGCTACCGATCTTGTTAACTACCGTTTTTCCGGCCCATTCACTGCTGAACAGATAATTGATATCCCAGCCATAAATAGCGCGGTCATCAACCTGTTGAAACTGATCGCCTTGCGGGCCTGATGTGAAGTATGAAAAGTTTGACCAAAGGTCCATATCATAAGCAATTGCGTAAAACGTACTGTCGAGTACGCCCTCTCCCAGAGTCGTATGCCAGTCGAAAGAGAGACTGTAGCGACTGGACTCTCCTCCAACACTGTTATCAATTGAACCAAATTGATCTATCAGCCCCTGCTCTACAGCTCGCTCCGGGATTTGATCGGCACTATTCCAGCTATTGTCGTAGCCCATAAAAGTAAATGCATAATGACTATTGGCATCTTCCCACAGGTGCTTTAACCACACATTGGTTTTGTTCACTTGCTCATCAATATCAGACCAGGGGCCATCGTAACGTTGATGCTCCGCAGCATACAACCAGCTACCGACCCCATTGCTGACACTTCCCGTTGCCAAAGCACGCTGATAACCAAACTCACCGAGGGTTAACTGGATTGCCGGATACTCAATGGCTTCTGTGGTCTCAAGTTGTGCTCCTCCAGTACCCGAGAAATCTCCCAGATCAGCGTAGTAACTGCCTTTCTTATAGCTGATGCGATTTAAGGTTTCGGGAATAATAAAATTGATATCTGCGTACCCTTGACCATGCCCATGGCTGCGCATGTTAACTGGCATGCCGTCGACATAAGTGGCAAAGTCAGTGCCGTGATCTAAATTAAAACCACGAATAAAATACTGATTGGCTTTGCCGTTACCGCTGTGCTGGGTAGCAACAAGGCCGGGTACAATCTCAAGCACATCCCCCGAGCGACTGATGGGTCTCAGGGCCAATTCCTCCGCGGAAACCTCGCCCTGTGAAGCTGATATTGCCTCTCCGACCAGGTTAGAACGATGACCTCGCACTTCAATTTGCTCAAGTAATGGGTCATGAGCAAAAGACGGAAAGGAACAACAACTAAAAAGAGCCAGAAATACGGGGGAAAATCTCAAATTCACGATAACGCCTGAAGTCAATAATATTTGGCGCGTATGATACTGATTGTCAATTCAATCACAAAGCCAATTGACAAACTATTTGCGTTGGCAATCGCAGACATAATGCCATTTTGCCAATATCACCAAGATTTCTTTGCATATTTGAATCTTATCTTTACAGCCCAACTCTTAGCAGTATGAATATCTCGGCAATGATTAACCCCCTATTTGAGGCTTTTTTGGTGAGGTTTTACACATCCAATACAGCGAAACTTGTATTTCTGCAAATTCATGATAAAAACCATATGGTCGATACAAAGTTGCATACTTGCCCCGGATCTCAATAAATCATGGTAGATAAAGCCTTAGCTGCGAAATCAAAAGTGCTGGTCATAGACGATCAGGAACTGGCTATTGGCTACATCAAGTATCCACTGGAAAAACTCGGCTTTCACGACATCACCATTGCGGATCGGGTGCAAACTGCGATGGATTTGATCAATACCCGCATATACGACCTGATCGTCTGCGCCTATGAATTTCGCAAGGAAAAAGACGGTTATTTTCTGTACGACGATCTCAAGCGCCGAAACATGTTGTCGCTTTTGACCACCTTCGTTTTTGTTAGCGCCGATACCAGCAAAGAACTTATTCATAGTATCCTTGAATTGCAGCCTGATGATTTTATCGCCAAGCCTTTTACCATAAAAGACTTAGACAAAAGGCTGACTCGCGCTTTATCCCGCAAAAGAGCGCTGCGCACAATTTATCGCTACATGCAGAATAAAAAATACAATAGCGCGCTGGAGTCTGTTAACGAATTTCTTGCCGATACCGCTCACGCCGATTACTTTCCAACGGCGCTCAAGACCAAGGGTGAAATCTTATTAGCTATTGACGATACCCAAACCGCCATTGATTTCCATCAAGCGATAGTGGACGTTCAACCCTACTCGTGGGCGCAAATGGGATTAGTTAAGTCCTTGTTGAAAGCCAATAAAGTCGATGAAGCCGAAAAGCTCATCCTGCGTTTGGCGTTAAAGCCCGACAGCCAGTTATTGGCTTACGATATGCTCACCGAATTGCAAATCCATCAGCAAGACTTTGATATGGCATTGGAGAGCTCTGTGGTGGCCTCAGAAGTATCTCCCAGAAATTTACATCGCCATCAGCAAACCGTAGACCTATCTCGGCTTACTAATGATCATAAAACCCTGTTTGAAACCAGCAAAAAGATTATTAAGTACGCCAAAAACTCAATGCATGATAAACCTGATATTTACCTCAATGTAGCTCGAGCTGGCATTGATTACGCCATGACCACCGAAGAGGAAGAAACAGTTAATCTCACTCAGGAGGCCAACGATTACCTCACTCATTTTGCGGAAATTGCGCAAGGTGGTGAAGTACAGGCCCAATTAGATGTGTGTAATGCCAGAATCCTGCAACTGCAAAATGATGAGAGCGGTGCAAAGGAGTTGTTAAAACTAATCCATGATGAAAACTGGCAGTCTCATTCAGAGGATGACTTATTAGACCGAGCTAAAGCCTTACACGCTGTTGGTATGCACAAAGAAAGTGCAGAAATCATTACCCATATTGCCAATAAAGCTATGCAAAAAGACGGGGCAAACTCTCTGCATGCGCAGTATTTAATGAAAGAAAAGCAGCAAAAAGAAGATATCCTGTTAACCCCTAAAGAACTCAACAATAAAGCTGTGGGTTTCTATCAGCGCGGCGACACCGAAAACGCCATGGATGTATTCGGTAAAGCCTTCAGTTTGATGCCTAAAAACACCTCTATTGCATTAAACCTGTTGCAAACTCTGAGCATGAAGGCGCAATCCAGTAATCTGGCAAAAAGCGACAAGGCCATGATGAAAAAGTGCATCTACACCATTGAAAACGGCGAGCTATCTGGCGAGCAAAAAGAGCGCTACCTGAAGGTAAAGTCCTACCTATCTGATATGTCGTGAACGCGACTCTCAGCGCCACGTAATACCAAAAACTCTCATCTAATAAGGCAAGGTTGTGATAAGTTTTTCTTGAACTGAACTTCCTGCCCAACTTACACTTAGCCGCTTGCAATTGACTTACCCACGGAACTCTTAATGCGCCGCAATCGCTTCCCTGTTGACGAAAATACTGACATTAACTGGCGTGTTCTACTGCAACTCTGGCCTTATTTGACCGAGTTCAAAAGTCGGGTATTTTTGGCTCTGCTATGCCTGATTGCGGCTAAACTGGCTAACATTGGCTTGCCGTTTGTACTCAAACACACGGTAGACGGATTAAATACTGACGATACCACCACCCAAATACTTGCAGCCACCATGGCGCTGGTAGTGGCTTATGGTGTTTTGCGCCTTTCCACCGTGTTGTTTGGCGAAATCAGGGACACCCTGTTTGGCCGGGTAACGGAACGCGCCATGCGCCGGGTTGGGTTAAAAGTATTTCAGCACTTGCATGCCTTGGATCTCGATTTTCATATCAATCGCCAAACCGGGGGCTTGTCCAGAGACATAGAGCGCGGCACTTCTGGCATCGGGTTCTTGATGCGTTTTATGGTGTTCAACATCGTACCCACTTTGTTTGAGATCTTAGCAGTGGTTGGTGTCTTATTTGTACAATATGGTTTTGAGTTTGCCGCTATCATTCTCGGTTCAGTGGTTACTTATGTGCTGTTTTCCATGAAAGCCACCGACTGGCGCACCCGCTACGTTAAAGAAATGAATCAAGCGGACTCCTCAACTAACTCCAGAGCCATAGACAGCCTGCTTAATTACGAAACCGTTAAGTATTTTAATAACGAATCCTATGAAGCCAATCGCTATGACAAAGACTTAGCAGAATGGGAAAGCGCCAGACGCAAAAACCGCCTGTCATTATTTGCTTTAAATGGCGGCCAGGCGTTTATTATCTCCAGTGCCATGACAGCCATGATGGCAATGGCGGCCTGGAACGTGGCGCAAGGCAATATGACCATAGGTGATTTTGTGCTTATCAACGCCATCACCATGCAGATATTTATGCCGCTTAATTTCTTGGGTTTTGTTTACCGGGAAATACGCGGCTCACTGGCAAATATCGAGAACATGTTCGGCCTACTCAAAAAACAGCCTCAGGTGGAAGACCACAAAAGTGCTGTCCCGATGTCAGTATCGTCAGGAAAAATCGTATTTGATAAGGTGAATTTTCATTATCACAGCGACAGGCCGATTCTTAAAGATGTCAGCTTTACTATTCAACCCGGTGAAAAGGTTGCCATTGTTGGCCCAAGCGGCTCGGGTAAATCGACTCTTATCAAACTGCTATTCAGATTTTATGATGTTACCTCTGGCTGTATCAGCATTGACGGCCAAGATATCGCATCCGTATCTCAGGATTCATTGCGCAAACACATCGGCATAGTGCCGCAAGACACCGTACTATTTAACGACAGTATTTTAGAAAATGTGCGCTATGGCCGCACTGATGCTAATGACGATGAAGTTCGACAAGCGCTGGAAATGGCGCATTTAACCCAGTTTATCGATAACTTACCTGACGGTTGGGATACCAAAGTGGGTGAACGTGGCCTGAAACTTTCCGGCGGTGAAAAACAACGCGTTGCCATTGCTCGAACCATTTTAAAGCGCCCGCCCATATTACTTTTTGACGAAGCCACTTCATCTCTGGATAGCCAATCTGAACGGGCAATTTTGCAAGCGTTTGGCGAAATTGCGGAAGGTCACACCAGCATCGTCATTGCCCATCGACTGTCCACCATTATCGATGCCGATCAAATCCTGGTGATTGAAAGCGGAGAGTTAAAAGAAAGTGGCAACCATCAACAGTTGCTAGCCAAACAAGGCGTTTATCACGCCCTTTGGCAGGCACAGCAAAAAGAACAAAAAACAGATACAGCGGAATAAGCCATGCTTGAACAGCTAAATCAACAGGAATTGTTGGAAACCATCAATACCAAAATGCCTTTTGGAAAATACGCAGGTTACCCATTACTCAAATTACCCGAGCCCTATCTTGTGTGGTTCAACGACAAAGGATTCCCCGAGGGAAAGTTAGGAAAACAGCTGGCTTTAATGTACGAAATAAAACTCAATGGCCTTGAGAATATGTTGATGCCATTGCTTAAGGAACGCGAATAACCTGCATTGCGTTGCTGTTCAGTTTTTTAACCTTCACAAAGCTTCACTGTTTTTAACTAACATACCGTAAAAAACTGTGCTTAACTTGTGATCATTACCATGACGCCAGGTCATGCGCTTGATGATGAGGAAGAATATGTTCAAAAAAATGGTACTCGCGACATTACTCGCCATGACAAGTTTATCCAGCCAGGCTGACTTTAATCTTCCTGGAAGTGGTGTAATCCGCTTTCCCACTGGAACCGAAACCCCGTTAAACTTTGGTTTTTCTTTCACACAATCTGATTATGGTTTTGCCTTTACTGCAGGCAAGCAAGAAATGGAAGTGTCGCAACTGCCTGAAAAGTATTCCATCTGGCTCAGTCTGAACAAGGATAACCTGGTGTATGTTCAGGAATTCGCCCCCGCCTACTTTACCGAGTTTGAATGGCTGTTGGATAAGCACTCTATTGTACTGGAGAAAAAGGTGTTATCACCAAAACGTTCAGTGGGAGATTATGTGCTGACCATTAATGACATCAGCTATTTTTTCAAAGGTAAGCAAGGCTCAATTGATCTTTATTTCAATGAAAAGGGTATAAAAGAAATTGAAACCACTGGCTTTGTTAAAGATATTGGTATGAGCGAATAACGAATACCAAATGCTATATTACTGGACAAGCCCATAAAGAGCTGTATATTTAAACAGTATCAAGTTGATTTGTATTACTCGTTGTGTTTGCCCATTCAAGAAGACCCCAAAAAGCTAAAAAACCCTATGCCTTGAGAAAATCAGGGCTGAAAGAAAAGTTTGTAGACCGGCAGATACTCGCTATTCACAAAGCCATGGTAGAAAAGCTTATCGCCGTTCCTGAACTGCGCGGTCATGTTGTTGACACCATAGAAGACAGATATAAACAAGGCCGCCTTCGCCACGGGGCTTATCTTACCTGGATATGCTTGATGGACAATATCGACGACCATCAAACCTTTCGCGAAGGTGTACTTGCCGACACCCCCAGAATGAACAATTTGCGACGCCAAACCCCCTTTGTGGGCATTCTTACCGAGGAAGAACGGCAACAAGCGATCGACGACGATGCCTGCGGTAATACCAGTATTGAGGCCGTCCTTTAGTTTGCGAAAGTATTTACATTGAAACAGCCTGGTGTTTCTCAAACTGGTAACCAAAATTAACAATATCATCGGCAAATACGTCAGCAACCAGCTCCCTACTGAAGTCAGAGTAGTATTCGCTGTAATGAAGATGTTTAGAGCCATTCGTGCTAACGTTAAATGGCTGCATCACATCCACTTTAAAAAGAAACCGTTCTGCATCTTGCTGATAACTTTCGAAGCGCCCTATTTCTTCCACCAGCAAATTGCCATCTTCATCAGTTAGTTGCTGCCACTGACTAAAATTCAACCAGTCACCGCGGAACCTATCTACTTTTTTCAGGCAGGCTTCCTCCAAAAACTGATCAAACCTTTGCCAGTGGGGAGCGTCTGGGAAGAATTGCAACTCTTTACTGTTAATGTCAAATGCCACATTAGTGAGCGCCGTAAGTGCGTAACAGGAAACCAGCCTCTCCCATGGGTTTCGCACAAAAGCAAACTTGAACAAGCCATCAAAATCAACTCCGAGTAAGGTTCTCGCTTCTCTCATAGACAAGTGTTGCAAGAATACCCGCTCAGCGTCCGAAACGTGGCTGCTGATGTGCTCAAATAATGAGGTGCCCCCTGTCCTGGGAACATGACAGAATAAAAAATTGCGTCGTCTTGATAAGTACACACCGGCTCCCTGGCAATTGGCTTGCTTTGTGTATTTAAACCATAGTTTGATTACAAGTTAAACAAGCTGATTGTCAGCAAGCTAACTTTGTTCATTTTTTAATAAAACTATTGATTAAACAATCGCACATGTCATCCAGATGAGCCACATCGGCATAAACGCCATCAATGAGTAACCTTGACAAACCATGCATAGTAGCCCAGCTGACTTGAGCAAGCCGCAGGCTATCCTCATTAGCCGCTAAAACACCTCCAGCCTGCCAACGACGCACCAACTCCACGTGATTCTGAAAACAGGGATACGCCACGGATTTAAGATCAGGAGTGGCACTCTCTGATTTCCAGATAGTTCGGCCAAACATTAATTCATAGATTTCGGGGCTTTCAGTAGCGTACTGCAAATAGGCTTTTACCATTGCTCGGTACTTTTCAGCTTCGCTCAGACCGGGCTTTTCCAAAATGCCTTCAAGTACAGATTGCCAGCGCAAAAACCCCGACTGCGCAATGGCACAGAGCAGCGCATTTTTATCCTTGAAATGATGATAAGGAGCAGTCCTGGACACCCCTACTCTGTCAGCCAATTTGCGTAAGCTCAAGCCCTCGATGCCAGATTCCACCAGCATATCAGTGGCTGCCTGAACCAACTTATTGCGCAAATCACCATGATGGTATTGCTTTTTAAGGTCGGGACTGCGTTCTATCGTTTTTGTATTCATGGCTGGCATTAAAACACAGAAAGCACAAAAAACAAATCTTGACACCGTCAACATCAAGGCTAAACTAAACCAATCTTGACAGTGTCTAGTTGGTACTGGCAGACCTTTTTTAAGACCGATTAATTACCGGAGAGAATCATGCAAATCGCACAGAACGCGCATTATCCACATTTGTTTCAACCGTTAGATTTGGGTTTCACCCAGCTTAAGAACCGTGTGCTGATGGGTTCGATGCATACCGGTTTGGAGGAAGTACCTGGTGGTCATGTGCGCATGGCTCAGTATTTTGCGGCTCGAGCCAAGGGTGGCGTAGGGCTGATTGTCACTGGCGGTATCGGGCCCAACGCTGAGGGTTCGACACACCCGATTTGCAAACTACTCGATAATGATAAAGCAGTAGCGCAACACAAGCACATTACTGATGCCGTGCATGCCGAAGGCGGCAAGATATGCATGCAAATACTGCACACTGGCCGTTACGCATTTAATGAAAATCTAGTGGCTCCTTCTGCAATACGCGCTCCCATCAATAAATACACACCAAAGGAACTGGATGAACAAGGTATTGAGAAGCAAATCGATGATTTTATTTTTGCTGCGACACAGGCACAAAAAGCGGGTTACGATGGTGTAGAAATCATGGGCTCGGAAGGTTACTTTCTGAATCAGTTTATTGCTGCACGCACTAACCAGCGGGATGATGATTGGGGCGGCGAATACCAAAACCGTATCAAGTTACCGTTAGAAGTGGTGCGCAAGGTTAGAGCCGCGGTAGGTGAACAATTTATTATTATCTATCGCCTTTCGATGCTGGATTTGGTGGAGGGTGGTTCCACCTTCGACGAAGTCGTTATGCTAGGTAAAGAAATCGAAAAAGCCGGTGCCACCATCATTAATACCGGTATCGGATGGCACGAAGCTCGAATTCCTACCATAGTCACCAAAGTGCCTCGCGCAGCTTTTACTTGGGTTACAGCTAAATATCGTGAGCATCTAACCATCCCGGTGATCACTTCCAATCGAATCAATACCCCCGATGTGGCAGAGCAAGTGCTGGCCCGTGGTGATGCTGATATGGTATCGATGGCGAGACCGTTTCTGGCAGATCCGGATTTTATCATCAAAGCAGAGCAAGGTAAGCCGGAAGAGATCAACACCTGTATTGGCTGTAACCAGGCCTGTCTTGATCACGTGTTTGAAGGCAAAATCGCCAGTTGCCTGGTCAACCCCCTTGCCTGCCATGAAACCGAAATCGATCTATCAGCCGCCGAAACACCGAAAAAAATCGCGGTGGTAGGTGCAGGCCCTGCGGGACTGGCCGCAGCCACAACTGCAGCCAAACGAGGCCACAAAGTCACCCTGTTTGATGCTGCCAGCGAAATTGGTGGCCAATTTAATCTGGCCAAGCAAATCCCCGGCAAAGAAGAGTTTTATGAAACCCTGCGTTATTTTTCCGTACAGCTGGAAAAAACAGGCGTTGAATTGAAGCTCAATACCACCGTTGATGCCGATTTACTCAACAACAGTGATTTTGATGAAGTATTGCTGGCCACAGGTATCAAACCTCGCACCCCGGATATCCCCGGAATTGAGCATGAAAAAGTATTGAGTTACATCGACGTGCTAAAAAACAAAAAATCCGTGGGGCGTCGCGTTGCAGTGATTGGAGCCGGTGGCATTGGTTTTGATATCAGCGAATATCTAACCCATTCAGGAGAGCCCACCAGCCAGAATATCTCAGGCTTTATGCAGGAATGGGGAGTGGACATGACAATGCAAGCGCGTGGTGGCATCGAAGGCGTCAGACCACGCCTTTCAGAATCGCCAAGAGAAGTATTTCTGCTGCAGCGAAAGAGCAGCAAGGTAGGAGCAAACCTGGGTAAAACCAGTGGTTGGGTGCATAAAGCGGGATTGATGAAAAAAGGCGTTAACATGCTTGCCGATTGTCAGTACCACAAAATTGATGATGATGGTTTACATATTTCAGTCGCAGGCGAGCCACAAATTCTAAACGTGGACCATGTCATTATCTGCGCCGGTCAGGAGCCATTAAGAGCATTAACTAACGACCTCAATAAACCCTGGCAATTGATCGGTGGTGCTGATGTGGCTTCAGAATTAGATGCTAAACGCGCTATTGACCAAGGTACGCGATGTGCAGCAGCTTTGTAATAATCTTTAGTGGCTCGTATACGAACTGACTTAATTAGACAATTGAGTCCAACCTGAGCTGACATATGAGATTAAAAGCTCATTGTCGGCTCACAACGTATATCACATATTGAATGAGTCCTATTTGTAGAAGCGTGGTGTTATTACACAACACTCTAATCTTTTTTCTTCGAAGGGGAGCTCCCCTTCAACCCACTATGGCCCTGGCGCTAGACAACATAAGCCTTGTAGGTCGTGCTTGAGCGCCATGGATGGCGTAAATGTCTATTTTGCAGGGAGCAAAAATAGACTAGCTCAACAACGCTTTGATATTCAACCATCTGTGTCCGAGTAAACTCGAACCTACAAACATCCCTGTTGCCAATCTTCAGGTTTGGTCTGCTCTCTCAGCTTATCTCGCGAAAGGGCCAGAAATACCCGAACTTCGAACTAACGACGGGGCATGATTTAACTAAATTCCCAAAGAGCATTAAAAAAATCTTGGTCAACGGTAACTTGAACCATTTTGCTGACGTTCAATTGGTGAGTTACAGGGGACCGATTTGTGCCATTAGCGGTCATAAAAAAATTTCTGTTTGAACATTTCAAACAACCGTTTGCTCCCATAGTCAGGAAAACGACCCAATCGCGCGTTTTTGTGTTGAACGTTATTAGGAGCTTGTCGCTTACAGTCATTATAATTTGTGGCTTTTAGAAATTTGATATTGATGGCACTATGAATGAAAACGAGCGCACGCTCGGCAGAAAAACGCGCAATTTGCGCACTATTAAATTGTTAGCTGACTAGGAAGTAGATTTGATAAATTGGGACAATTTAGAGTTTTATCCGAACGAAAATATTTGGATTGCGAAAAGTTCAAACGGTCAAGAAGTATACATACCAAACGCTTTAAACAAGCCTCATCAAGAGTGGCTAGACTTTGCGAAAAATGCGTTAAATGATCAATCTATAGTTTCCAGAGCTACAGATTTACTTAATTATTGGATAAAAGAAGATAAAGGTGGAACTTGGAAGCTTGACCATGTGAACTTTAGTGGAGAATTTCCAGAAATAAACCGTAATTGGGAAATGGCCTTCACGTTAGATAATGATGATTATGGTCTATGGATTGTTACTTTCTGTGAGTTTGGCCCTAGTACATTTCGAAGAGATAATAGCTAAGTCAGCTAACAAGCCAATTATGGCAAGGACGCAAAACGCTTGGCTTGCGCTCCTTCGTCGCCAATTTTAGCCAAGCATTTGTGCGCCCCATATTGGAGCGTTAGTTGCCTTTGGAAAATGATATGGACGTAATAGATGTAAAGGCCTTTATCCCAAGTAAGGATTACGAAATATCAAAGTCATTTTATTCAGAAATTGGTTTTAATTCGGAGTATGTAACAGATGACATTACGCTCTTCGAAAAAGGAGATTGTCTTTTCTTTCTTCAACGCTTTTACAACGAAGAATTAGCTAAAAATTTCATGCTCCAAATTTGCGTTTCAGATATCAACGAAGCTTTTAAGATATGTTCTAACTCAAAATACAAAACCAAAATAACCGGGGTTCAACAGGAGTCATGGGGCAAAGTGTTTTTTTTGTGGGGGCCAGTAGGTGAACTATTGCATATTACCCAGTTGGGCAACTAACAAGGCAAATCAAACACGGACAAATACTCTCTGGCTAGCCTCGTGCCTCGGCAAGTATAGCCAGCAAGCATTTGCCATTTATTTACGACGTTAGTACCCACAGGAATGGAAGCATTGAAAGTAAAACCAAGCCGAAAGCTTTACTTAAAAATGTTGCGGAGTTTACTGATACTTACTGCGCTTTTGGGTATAACAGCGTACGTTTGGTCTACCTCCGTATATGATTGCATTTCAATTCTTCATTGGGAGTTTTGTGGCTCATATGGACAAGCTGAATTAATCTATCCATTAATTGCTCTTGACGCGCTATTGGCCTTTTACATCCTATCTCCGTTCTTCACTTTTTTCAGTTTTAGGACAGTAATTAAAAATAGAAACAAAGCAGAATAGGATGAAAGGTAGTATTAGGCTAATGGGTACTAACAAGAAAATTTAAAACTGGACAAATACCCGTTGGCTGGTCTTCGTTCCTCAGGCAGTATAGCCAACAAGTATTTGCCCTTTAATTTAGACGTTATATTTAAGGAAGAATGAATGATAATTGAATTAGTTTTCTTGATAGCTGCAATTAAACTACTTGAAGCGACAAGGAATCCAACCTACGCGTCAATTTTATACACTGTATCCGTTATTTTTGCTGCTCTTGTCTCTGGAGGAGAGGTTCTTTCAGTAATCATTTGGAGCGTAATTTCTTTTTGTGTTTCTTTAGTCTATTTTGCTCTTCTACAAAAATTTGAAAAGGGTCCACAGTATTATGGTGTGCTGGCAGTTGGCGGTGCTTTCCTCCTATTGGTAATTTAAATATAACAAAAAATTTTAAACTTGGACGCTTACTCGCTGACTCCCCCTCATTCTTCGGGTAGTATAGCCAGCAAGTAATCGCCCTTTAAATTAACCGTTATGTGTTTATCAATTAATCAACAATAGGATGGTATCATGAAAAAACTTATTTTATCTTCACTCCTCGTGGTAGCTCTTTCTCCACTTTCCGTTTTTGCGGGCAGTGGCAAGGCAATTGTACCTCACTGGGGTTCAGACCATACATCAAGACCAACTAACGTATTTATTTCAAATATCACGTCAAATTACATTAATGTTACCGTTACTTTCTATGGTCAGTCAGGAACTGCACTCTCTCCAACTTCATATAGCAATTTTGTTAGTTCTAACAGTCAGTTAGCTCCAAACTCTTCTGGTCATGTTACTATCAAAAAAAGCGCCTTTGACCGTGGCTATGCTGTGATAGAATGGGAGAATATTGAAGGTGATGATGACACTGTAGCGCTTATAGCACATGGACACAGGGTGTTGCTTAGCACTTCTAGCGTAAGGGGAGAAATGGCTATTCCAATCAATAATGGAATGCCTTTTTAGCACACACCTAACAAAAAGCTCAATCGGACTACCAGTGTCATATTAGATACTGTCCTTGATTTTGTGAAAGACAGGTCGAACGCCGATTTAATCAAATCAGCCGATAAGAATTTAGCCTCAAAAAAAGTGCACACCACCATAATCTCATATGGTGGTATGCTTTCATGACTGATAGTTAAATTTATCTCTCTTTTAACTGCTTTTCAGCAAAGTAAATCATGGCTTGCCTTGCGTGCTCTGCATACCCTTCGCCATAATGTTCGCAGAGTTCGTGAACATCTTGCTCGTCCACGCTATCTGCCATGGCTTTGTAATCTTCATACCTCAGATCCTGCCATTCAGTATCCCCCTCTGCTTTTCGAACCAGATGCAGCATTTTATTGGCCAGCTCATAGTGCTCTTTAGTTAACTGCTGCACCAAATCTGATTCAATGGGTTGTCCTATTGTTTGGGCAAAGGCGATAGTGATCCTGTCGCTTTCCTCTTTAAGTTTGCGCATATCAGTCTCAGCGATACCCGCAAATGATCCCATGCTTTGCTCCATTTGTTCATCACCCATCCGCTCACGGGCCATATTATCCCAGCGTTCAGTTTTCTCCTTGGGAATATCTTCAAATAAAATATCGAAAATTTGCTTACCTTTGATGCTGTCCATTGTTACCTCCAGCGTATTAATCATTTTGCTTATGGTTTGCTGACGTTTTAACAACAAAGACTTTTGGGACGCTAATAACTGCACAACATCTTTACCTTCTGCTTTCAACAGTAATTTTATTTCTTCGATACTAAAATCTAGCTCTCTATAAATAAGAATTTGCTGTAGCCGTATCAGGTGTTTTTGAGAATAGAGCCGATAGCCATTGAATTGTTGACGTATAGGTACCAAAAGTCCTTTCTCATCATAATGATGCAAAGTTTTCACACTGACACCCGCTAGCTGACTAACTTCACTCACTGTCCAACTTTTCTCACTACTCATCTCAACTCCAGAATTTGCTGTAAAACGTTAGCATGAAGTATGTTGAACGCTCCCCCAAGGTGAGAGTCAAGCCATTAGATCCATAATCAGGATCCACTTCATCGCTGCGCATAGAGTAAACCATTTCTCTCACTGTACCGTAAGTAACCATCATCATAGTGACAAACAACTGGCGGAGATTAAAATGTGGTGTGCGGATTGTGAGGCGATAAAACGTTATTTTTTTGAAGAGACCCGCTTCTTTTTGTTTTTACCAACCCTGGAAACCAAATCCAAATTAGTAAAACTGTTTAACTCACTGGATTTTGAGAACCAGCAATTGGACAGCCATTGCATAAGTGTAGCCTGCCACGAGAGCCGAGTAGATATGTTGTTGATGGGTATTTTCGGAGAACTACAAGGTCCGGAAAAAGCCAATACTAAAATCACCTCTACAGCAGGCACAACCCAACTGGACTATGATGCCATTGGCAGATTGATCAGTGCTGATGTTTTTATTAATCGTTATAAAAGTATCTGGATAGTGGACTCTGTTGAACAAAATCGCTACGAGAGCTGGTTTCAACCAATCATTCATGCCGCAGATGCCCTAAAAGAAAATCCCAAGATTTTCGCCCATGAGGCTTTGTTCCGCATCAGAGACGCCGACGATACCATAATCCCACCAAGCTATGTGTTCTCAGTGGCGGACAAATCAGATTTATTGTTTTCTTTGGATCTTACCGCCAGACGCTCCGCCATCGAGCATGCGGCAGTCGCTAATTTGAACAGTAAAGTGTTTGTTAATTTCGATCCTTCTAGTATTTACGACCCGTCTTATTGCCTGCGGTCAACTGCAGCAGCTATAGCGAAAGCAGGTTTAAAAGCCAGTGACGTGGTATTTGAAGTAACCGAAACCCACAAAGTCAGAAATATGGCTCACCTCAAAGGTGTACTTAACTTTTATCGCAACGCGGGATTCAAAGTCGCCCTTGATGATGTAGGTGCAGGATGGTCAGGATTAAATTTGCTCAACGAGCTAATGCCGGATTTTGCCAAGATTGATATGGAACTCATTCGCGATATTGATACCCAACCCTCCAAACAAAAAATCGTCAAACACCTCATTGCTGGTGCTCGAGAAAACGGCATTAAAATCATCGCAGAAGGCATTGAAACGCTTGAGGAGGCCCGTTGTCTGATGGAGTTCGGTCCAGACTATTTACAAGGATATTTGTATGGTAGACCGGAACTAAAAGCGAGCCTAAACAAATAGCCTCACACATTCTTTTACATCTTGTAATCGTTTATTTTGCTGTGCCTCGACTACACTGACATACACCGACAGAGAGTGATTTTTGAGGTTTTTCAATGGGGATATTAAGGTTCGTTTTTCTGATATGGGTGCTCAGTACTGCCAACTGCGCCTTGGCTGAAATGAGTACCATTGATTTTGTAAAGGTGTTAAATGGTCATTCGGCAGAAGCGCAATACTATTACCGCGAGAACTGGCAAACGCTGCGCAAAAACGCTGTAAAAAGAGGATACATCCAACCCTGGCAACTGCTGCAAGTAACCTATACAGAGCAAACGCCTTATGACTATATGCTTATCACCTCTTATGCTGATGCGCAGCAATTTGAGCAACGGGAAGCCAATTTTCAATTGCTCATCGAGGAACAGGGAACAATCAAACTTCTTAACGAAATAAAGCCTTCTGAGTTCCGAAAAACCATTAACACTGCTGATGCCATAAGTCTGAGATAAATAGCCAATAGAATTTTGATGAAATGGCTTTTCTATTGGCTGGTAAAGCTTTCACAAAATAGTCATTAATTCTTCGCTTAAGTGTAAAGCGCCCCCCTCACTATGACGCCGTTTTTAAGGCTTGCTATTACCCTAAACGGTTATTGGTCTTATCAACATGTTTATTAGCCGAATAGTTGTAGAGGCTGAGGAAGTTCAATGCTAAAAATTTATACCCCTGAAAACAAACCGGGATCAGAAATGGAAATTACATTGATGAGTAAACGCAATCAGGTGCTCAGGAAGTGGATGCAAGAACTTCACAACCCAAAAAACGAAGAAGATTTTCAACAGGTTTGCCTGGAAATGAGTCGCCTGGCCCACCAACGTCGTCAATCTCTAAACACAAGAATGCGTCAAACTGGCGCTGAGTAATATCTAGAGGTGATAGACATGTCAGCAGGAGAAGCCCAAGACAAGCTGGATTGTTTGGTTGCGAAAACCAGAGCCGCATTGGACATGTGGTTAAACGAACCCGGAAATACGGCGTTGCAACAAGAATTTAAACAGGCCAATCAGGCATTGCTGGAATTTTCGCGCCTGCAAAAAGAACCAAATCGCTAAATCTCATCTGTTTTACCCGTTGCAAATCTGTGGTGATCAATACCGTCATAAACAGCGTAGTAGCTTGCATTCGTTCCTTATTTGCAACTATCGTCCATGACAAGCATAAAACTAAAAATCACTACGCTGTTGTTACTAGCTCTTATAGTTTCGGCCTGCTCTAGCACCTACCCCAATAAAAATCCTATTAACCAACGTTTTCCTGATGTAGTTGGTACATCTTTAGATGACCAAACCATGAAGATTCCCCAAGACTTACCAAAGGAAAAGGTGTTGCTGTTGCTGGGCTACGTGCAAGACAGTCAATTTGATATAGACCGCTGGTTGATCGGCCTGGATATGACGCAAACCCAAGTGCAGGCGTTTGAACTCCCCACCATTCAAGGCATGTTTCCCAGAATGTTTCAAACACAAATAGATAACGGTATGCGCCGGGGGATCCCCAAGGAATTATGGGGAGGCGTGATCACCATCTATGCCGATGGTGAACAGATACAACGGTTTACCGGCAATCAAAATCCCAACAATGCTCGTGTTATCTTGCTCGACGAAAACCGAGAAATTATCTACTTTTATGATCGTGGCTTTGCCGTTGCAGCATTAAATGAGGTACGCAATCTGCTCTAATTTCAGTGCAGGTAATGACAGTCGTTTGGTTGTTCGAAATCAGCTATCAGGTCATGGCTGATTTTTTTAGCTTCATCCACCATAACAGTCATGGCGTCCATAATATCCAGAAATTGTACCAGTTGTTTTTCTGACAGAGTTTCGGATAACGCTTCGATATTGATGATAAGTTGTCTGGTTGACATAACTGACTCCTGATTTCGTCAACAATTTGGCATACGACGCTAAAACGCGTCGGGTTATCAGGAGTCAATCAAGCTTCGTGCCAATAGAAAAAATGACACGAGAAAATTTCTAATTCAACATATTCGCTAAGTCTGCCGCCAAACTCACCTTGGGCTTTTCAATAATGCGCCCCAGTTCATTTTCGCCGGATTTCAATACAATGGTAGGCGTATATTTGAGTCGCCACTGCTTGGCCTTACCCGTAGGTTCCCGTTTATTTCTGTCCACCGCTAATAGCGTTAACGCTTCCAGCTTTACTCCGCTTTCATCAAGCAGTTTTAGCAATATTGGGATTTCACGTTCACTGTCATGGCACCAGGTACCAAACATCACCAACAACTCCTGATTTTCCATTTGTCTCATGAGCGCCAGCTCTTGTTTATCTGGACTGTATTCATCGTAATTTTGCTTAAAAACCGGATAATGCGTCAAAATATCAGACACCTGAATATAACCCACGGGATCCGGCACCTCTGATGTGCCGCCCCACCCAAAAGGAGCATATAAACACAGTAAAAGGCCTAACCATTTGAATGCTGTATTCCTTCCTTTAAACACCGTTAAAGCCTTGTTCGTTTTGCAAAACATTTACAAATCCTTAATACACATTACTTATAATTTGGTAGAAGATACTAAAATTGACTTATACAGGAAGGAACATTAGCGCCTTTTCAATGTCTTTCCTACAGTATTTATGAAATAGTAAAAAACCTTACCCGTGAATTGAAAACCAGTAAGAGCATACGTATGTCATTAAACACCAGGCAATCTAAAATTGCCCGTCGAATTCGGCGCATCAGCTGCATTGCTGTTTTATTGCTTAATAGCGGTCAATTGTCAGCCGATGAGTCCACCACAGACAAACTATCTTCCACACTGTCAGATGTGCTGGACAATAACTGGAAAGTCACTGGTTTTTTGACCTTAGGCTACACTCAAACGGATAAATACGACGACCGTTTATTTCGCCGCAACATTACCCAAGAAGGTATTCGCTTATCTGACAACGGTTTTTTGGTAGACTCTCGCCTGGGTTTGCAGCTAAGCGGAGAACTTTCCGATCATTGGGAAGTGGCATTTCAAGGAGTCTATAAGCATCAATACGCCACCGACTGGGACGATTATATCGATGTTGCTTTTGCTCGGTATCGCGCCAGCAATGAATGGCAATTTACCCTGGGCCGTCAACCTTTTGATTTATTTATACTCTCAGATCATATCAACGTGGGGTACTCCTATGATTTTGTGCGTCCCCCCACAGAACTATACGGCATCATTCCCTACGAATCATTCGATGGCATTAGCATAACTAAGCTCTGGGGAGACTTTGACAATGAATGGAGCTGGGATTTGTCAATTGGTTATATCGAAGAAGAGTTTGAGACCGATGCTTACGATGAAGTTGATCCTGATGATATTGGCCAGCCCGCATCTGATGACGTCACGCGAGCAGAACCCATTTACAATATGGCGATCAACTGGCGTAGCGGCAATTGGCACGTGCGCGCTAATTATGCCTGGTTGGAGTTTGAACAGGAACTCGATGATGCCAGAGAGATTGAAGAATTCGTTGCCGCATTCCAGCCACTGTGGCCAGACCTATTACGCATTCAAAATGATTTTACGGTAAGTAATGTCATGCGTTATGCCTCCGCGGGTGCTACCTGGCAATCCGGCAATTGGAAAATACAATCAGAGATCAGCAACATAGACGCCGATTTCGTGCATTACAACGGTATCCGGGCCTACTTTCACGTTAGCCACCGTTTTGGTAACTGGTTGCCTTACGCAACGTTTGGTTATGCCAGAGATGACTCCAACAATGATTACCAGCAAGTAGATGAACTCGGCCTACCAGATGATTTTATTTTCTTGGAGTTGTTTCAAGAATTGGAAGAAGACATCAATGAAGAAGTCACCAGCGTACGCCACAATCAACGAAGCCTGGCTTTAGGATTACGCTGGGATTTTTCCACTCGCAAAGCCTTAAAAATGCAATGCGATTATTACAAGTTTGATGCCGGCTCGGGCAGCATTCACGGTCGAGTTGATCAGAGTTACCCCAATAGCGAATCTCGCTCCTGGTGTTCCCTCAATCTGGACATGGTGTTTTGATGAGAATACTACAAGGCTTGTTATTGCTGTTAACACTTGCGCCTTCGGTTATGTTTGGTCAAAGCGAGCGCGTGCAATGGCTTATAGTTGTCAGTGTACAGTCAAACGTGGAGCAACTATCACAAAAACAGGTGATGGGATTGTTTTTAGGAAGATCCAAATTTTTGCCCGATGGTGACAGGGTCAAAGCATTGGATCATCCCTTAGAATCTGAAAATCGAGCTGAATTCTACCAGGCGCTAACAGGTAAAAATATCTCCGATATTGACGCCTATTGGGCGCGCCTGAAATATTCAGGCCGTGCCAATCCTCCCGTGCCCGTTGAGAGTAGTGAACAAATCATTCAGTTATTGAGCAGAGAGTCCGGAATTATTGCTTATCTACCTGCTACTTACAGTGCCATTCTCGAAGAACGCGGTATTACCCCTGTTCTGACCATGTAATTTGCTGGAGTCCGCTTTAATGAAACTTAAACAGCTAGACCATTTTATCTTTTACATCATGGCCGGTTGTGCTCTGCTACTGTCAGTATTATTTAGTATCCTTGTTTATTTCTGGAGCCAAAACCAGGCGCTGAAAGAGAGCTATCGACTCACCGAAAACTTGATGAATACCGTCAGTACTTCCGCCTCAGCAGCCGCTTATGCCGGCGATGAAATCGTCGGTCAGGATGCGCTTAATGGTTTGCTGAGCAATGATGTAGTGTACTCAGTAAAACTGGAAGCCTTCCAAGACGATGTTAATCCGGGTTTTGTTATATCTGGCACCAATGCCAAGGGGGGCAGCGAGCTGGAAGCCACTTCTTTGTCGCTGCTATCTCCTTTTGATGAACAAAAAATTGGTCAACTTCTGGTTTCGCCCAACGGAGAATGGGTGCAAAAGGAGGCGGCAGAAAGCGCCTGGACCATGATTTTTGGCTTGGTCATTGTGGTCTTCAGCGCCTGTTTATTGTCCGCACAGTTGATCAAATACTATATTTCACAACCCATCGTGCGTACAGTGGCTCAAATAGCCAATATCAAACCGGGTTCAGAGACGCGGTTAACACTGCCAGAGCAATTACAAAACAATGAAATAGGTGACCTGGTGACCAGCTTCAATGGCTTGCTGGACAGAGTAAACAAAGCAATACGGGTTGAACGTCATCTACGCCACGATATGCAGACAGTGCAAACTCGACTTGAACAGGCTAAGGAAGAGGCAGAACAAGCCACTCAGGCCAAAAGTAACTTTTTGGCTACCATGAGTCACGAAATAAGAACACCAATGAATTCTATCATCGGCTTTCTGGAATTAGCCATTGAAGACAACTCGCTTGGCAAAGAAACCCGCAAGCACCTGCAAATTGCATTTAACTCAGCCAATTTCCTGTTGCAGCTTATCAGCGATATTTTAGATGTCAGTAAAATTGAAAGCGGTAAACTGGAACTCGAATTACGCCCTTTTGACCTGAATGAACTGTTGCATGAAATTCGCGACTTAATGGAAATAAAAGCTCGCGAAAAACATTTAACTCTGGAGTTGAAAACGCCTGAAACCCTGGCAGCAGCTTACCTTGGTGATCCCTACCGTCTGCGCCAGGTGTTATTGAATCTGATCGGCAACGCTATCAAATTTACTCACCAAGGTACGGTCAAATTAGAGGTGAAAGAACAAGGCCATCAGGATTTTTACTTCGCCATTAGTGATACCGGCATTGGCATCGCAGAGGATAAAATAAGTCAAATACTGGAGCCCTTTACTCAAGTCGATGCCTCCATCACCCGCCAATTTGGTGGCACTGGCCTTGGCACCACCATTTCCTCAGAGTTAGTACATTTAATGGATGGGGAGTTAAAGATTGAAAGCCAGCTGAATCACGGTAGTACATTTTATTTCACCATCCATCTGCCCTCAACAAAGTTGCAATTTCACAACAGCAATACAGAAGAAGTATCAGGTCAGTTAACCCCAATGCATATTTTGTTAGTGGATGATGTACAGGAAAACATCACTCTGGCCAGGATACGCTTAGAAAAGGCAGGACACCTCATCGATATTGCCCATGATGGCAAACAGGCTGTTAGCGCCTGTCAGGAAAAGAACTACGATCTGGTCTTGATGGATATTCAGATGCCGGAAATGAATGGCTACGAAGCTACCCAGGCCATCAGACAATTAAATACTTTTTATCAAAGCAGTCCTGTCATCGCCATGACGGCAAACGCGATGGCTAAAGAAGTAGAGGCCGCCCAGGCAGCCGGGATGAATGATGTTGTTACCAAACCCATAGACTTCAGGAAGCTTTTTGCTGTGTTAGCCAAATACGGTAACGTTGCCGCGAACACATTACCTGACTCCTCTTCATCGAAGAAGAATCTGGCCCTTATCGATTTCCCCGAAGCGCTGGCGCAGTGGCAAGATGAGGTTGAACTGTATCAGGCGCTACATCAATTTGCCGATAGCAACCGTTCGGTTTCCCAGGATTTTACGGCCATGATCAGTGCCCAAAGCTATGATGCTGCGGCAGCCGTGGTACATCGAATCAGAGGTGCAGCGGCCAATATGTCACTCAACAAATTAGCCGCCAGTGGTGAACAACTGGAAGCAAAACTCAATGCCGTGCAAACTTCCGGTTTAAATCAATTTGTCAGTGAGTTTCTAAAAACCTTAAAACTGACAGTCAGCGCCATAGATGGCCTCCCAGCCAGCCCTGTGCAACTGGACCCGACGCAACCTTCGTCGGCAGTCGATCTGGAGCACAGTCGCCCAATGCTGCATGAGTTAGCAGACGCTTGTCAGCAGCACGACCCCGACAAAGCCGAGTTGGCACTGGAATCACTGCAAGCCATGATTCCAGACAGTACACTGACTAAACTACAAAAATCCTTGCTACAATTTGATTTTGAGACAATGCAAAGTATCGCACAGGAACTCTTGCTGACGTTGGAAAAGGAGCACAATTCAAATGACGGATAAGCAGCCCCAATGGCGTATTCTAATCGTTGATGATGAACCGAATAATTTGCAGCTATTGCGCCAGATTTTGAAAGGTAAGTATCAACTTTCTATGGCCACAAACGGCGCACAGGCGATTGAAATTGCGGAAAAAGTCAAACCTGATCTTATTCTGTTGGACATCATGATGCCCGAACTGGATGGCTATCAGACATGTCAGAAACTCAAATCGTCACCTGGCACCCACGAAATTCCCGTCATTTTTATTACTGCTAAAACCGATGTCGTCGATGAAAAGAAAGGCTTTGATGTAGGTGCAGTAGATTATATCACCAAGCCCGTATCCGGGCCGATAGTGCAAGCACGGGTGGAGACCCACCTGTCTTTGTATGATCAACAGCGGGCCATGCAAATCCAGGTGAATCTGCGTACCAAAGAGCTGGCAGAAAGCCAAAAGGCGGCAATACACATGTTGGGTGAAGCTGGTCATTACAATGATACCGATACCGGATTACACATCTGGAGGATGGCAGCCTATGCTGGCTTACTGGCGCAAAAAGCAGGCTGGAAAGTGAGTAAAGCTAAGCAACTGGAGTATGCCGCGCCGATGCATGATACCGGCAAAATCGGTATTCCTGACGCCATATTAAAAAAGCCCGGAAAGCTCAATAATGAAGAATGGCAGATAATGAAAACTCATGCCCAGATTGGTTACGATATCCTATCCAAGAGCCGAACACCTTTATTTCAAATGGCCGCCGAAGTGGCCTTGTGTCATCACGAAAAATGGGACGGTTCAGGTTACCCGGCGGGTTTATCTGAAACGGACATTCCCGAGAGTGCGCGAATCGTCGCAATTGCTGACGTCTTCGATGCATTAACCATGAAGCGCCCCTATAAGGAAGCCTGGCCGATTGCCAAAGCCTTTGAAGAATTAAAACTCGGCAGAGGTAAACACTTTGATCCAAACCTGGTGGAATGCTTTTTTGATCATCAGCTGGAATTCTTGCGGGTTAAAGAACAATGGGATGTTCGAGAACAAAATGGTGAGAAAGCATTCTGATTTAACCAGCGGATGCTTTGTGCAACTGCAATAGAACTGAGGTGTCATGAAATTTATCCAAGGTTGGCTTTTGCTCTGTTTACTGCTCGTTTCGATGGTTGCCTCAGTAAGTGCCTCGGTAATATTTGCAGGGGATTCAACCCACCAGGACAGCATCAATTTAACTCAGCATTGGGTGGGTTATGTGGTCCTGTCCCTGTTCTCTCTGGCATACCTGCTAGTGATGCTGGAAGACAAAATTCACCTGAAAAAGTCGAAACCGGTTCTTATGGTGGCGGGCATAATCTGGGCACTCATTGCCTGGTATTACCACAGTGAGGAAAAAGGCCACCTGATTGCCCCGGCAATCAACGAATACTTCCTGGAATACAGCCAGTTATTTTTCTTCCTGCTAGTGGCTATGACCTATATCAACTCCATGATGGAGCGAGATGTTTTCAACACCTTACGCCATTGGTTAACCAGCAAAGGATTTACTTATCGAAGTTTATTTTGGGTTACCGGCATACTTGCCTTTGTCATATCTCCCATTGCAGATAATCTGACAACGGCATTAATTTTGTGTGCCGTCATCATGACCGTTGCGTCCGACAAACCAAGCTTCATCGTACCCTGCTCCATCAACATCGTGGTGGCCGCCAATGCTGGAGGGGCATTCAGTCCCTTCGGAGATATCACCACGCTTATGGTGTGGCAAAAAGGCGTCGTGCCTTTTACCGAGTTTGGCGTCTTGTTTCTGCCATCTCTGGTGAATTATCTCGTGCCGGCGTTTATCATGCAGTTTGCCGTTCCGATTGGCAGGCCTCAAAAACAGGTGGTGCAGAAAAGCACTATCCAGCAAGGTGGCATGGAAATCGTGCTGTTATTTCTATTAACCATCATCACAGCAATAGCCTTTCACCACTTACTGGCAATTCCACCTGTTTATGGGATGCTGCTAGGCCTCGCTTACCTCAAGCTGTATGGTTTCTGGTTACGCACTCACAGTACCGACTGGACCCACAAAACAGAAAACCCGCCAGGCACTTCCGACGATCCATTGGATTTTGATGTCTTCGCCCAGATTGCCCATGCTGAATGGGATACCCTGTTCTTCTTTTATGGCGTAATCATGTCGGTGGGTGGTTTAACCTTCATTGGCTACATGGAGCTGCTTTCTGTTTTTATGTACCAGGATTTGGGAACTACACAGGCCAATGTTCTTGTGGGTGTGTTATCCGCATTTGTAGACAATATCCCGGTGATGTTTTCGGTGCTCGCCATGGAACCTCAAATGTCCCAGGCACAATGGTTGTTGGTTACCTTAAGTGCAGGTGTAGGCGGAAGTATGCTGTCCATTGGCTCTGCTGCAGGCGTGGCCTTAATGGGCCAAACTCGTGGTATCTATACCTTTGTATCCCATCTCAAATGGACACCAGTCATAGCCTTGGGGTTTGTGAGTAGTATTGCACTACACATGTGGCTACACGACTTACACCTTTAACTAGTTAGTAAATCCCGGATAGTTAATCTGGCCTTCAATTTCTGCATTGTATCTGCATTAATTAGAAGGTGACTTTCTTTGAACTTTCAGTGAAACCTACCTATATTTTTACAAACTATTGTTAAGTGCTTTGTATGTCCGAAATTCCAGTTATCGATGAAGAGCTTGAACGCATAAAAATTGTGCGTAATTTGGCTATACTGGATACACCAGCAGAGCCTGAATTCGATGAGGTAGTTCGCTTTGCAGGTGAATTGTGTGAAACGCGTTATGTAGTTTTAACCTTAGCTGACTCGGAAAGACTCTGGTTTAAATCGAAGTTAGGGCTGGATATCTGTGAAATTCAACGTGAAATATCCATGTGTAACCACACGCTGGTGAATAACCGCATATTGGAAATTGAAGACGCCAGAGAACACCCTGTATTCTGTGATAATCCCTTAGTTAAAAGCGACTTAAGCATTCGCTTTTATATGGGCATTCCCCTGCGCCTGAAATCTGATATCGCTATCGGCACCCTTTGTGTCTTGGATGATAAACCCAAAGTATTGTCCGATGTACAAAAAAAAGGATTAGAGTTGATGGCCAAGCAAATAGTACATTTGCTTGAAAGTCGCAGTAATAGAAAGTTAGCTCAGCAGGAAGCGAAGAAAAACCGCGAAACAGAAAAAATAATTAACGCCATTGCCTGTGTTAATCGCGATTATCTCAATGGCACTCCTACTCGGGCTTTGGTGTCTGATTTTCTAAAAGCTTTTCTCACTATTACGGATAGTCAATTTGGTTTTATCGCGGAAGTTCTAACGGATAAGAATAAGCAGCAATACCTCAAACACATTGCCCTTGCGAACATATCCAAGGATAGTGATACAGAACATTACTTTAGCCGCAATCTCGATGCGGGACTTGAATTTCACAATCTAAATACGCTATTTGGCGCTGTTATTCGAACGGGTAAGCCACTGATAACCAATGATGCTCAACATCATCCGCAATCTGGTGGGACTCCACCGGGTCATCCAACCTTAAAACAATTTGCTGGTTTCCCATTATTTAGAGAGGGCCAAATGGTGGGCATGGTGGGTTTGGCCAACCGTGAATCCGGCTACGACGAAAACATATTACAGTTTGTAGAGCCTCTGCTGGACAATTGCAGCTTGATTGTCAAAGCCTATCGTTCTGAACTGGAAAAAGAGGTCTTTTTGAACGACCTGGAATCAGAAAAACAGGCTTTCAAAAAGCTTTCTGATAAATTTTCCTCTCTCTATCACTCCCTAGATGATGGTATCGTCGAATGTTCCGTGCCCGATGGAAAAATTCTGGATTGCAATCCAGCGTTTTGCAAGATGATCGGTTACGACAAACAAACCCTATGCAATTTGAACATATTCGACATCACCGACAGCGCCTCTCTGCAACAGAGTGAAATAATACTCGCTGAAAGTATTTCAGAAAAAGGCGAAAGCGAAGCATTTGAGAAGCACTATATACATCGCCTTGGTCACCCTGTTCCGGCCCTGGTAAAAGTATTTAAGGTGAATACCAACCCAGCGGAAACACCACGGGCATGGGGACTCATCAAGGATCTGAGTGTCCAGAAAAAGCGCGAAATGCAAAGAGCTCAAAGAAAAAAAATGGAATCCTTAGGTACCCTTTCCGGTGGTATTGCTCATGATTTCAATAACATTCTGGCGATTATCTCTGGTAACGCTGAATTACTCAAAATGACTCAGGCCAACAAAGAGTTATTGCATCACACCTGTAAAATTCTGGACGCTTCTCAGCGAGGTGCAGAATTGGTCAAGCGCATATTAGCTTTCAGTCGCAAAAACCCACAACCTCATCATGCGATAGATCTCAAAAAAGCCATTGAACAGGCCCTGGAATTAATACAACCCACAATCAGCAGCAATATCAATCTGCAAGTGAATCTCGAGGATTCGGGGATGATTTCCACTGACGAAAGCAGTGTCACTCAACTACTTATGAATCTGATATCCAACGCTTGTCAGGCGATTGAACCCAACACCGGCACTATCGATATTAAGTTGTGTGAATTATCACCCAATCAATCTGAGCCTTTGCAATTAACATTAACGGTATCTGATACCGGTAGAGGCATGAGCCAGTTACAAACATCTCAAGCTTTCGATCCTTTTTACACCACTAAAGAGAAAGGTCGAGGCACAGGCTTGGGTCTTGCGATAGTGCATGGCCTGGTGGAAGACATGAAAGCTCATATACAGATTGACAGTCAAGAAGGCATTGGCAGCACTGTCACTATAGACATTCCCGTTAGTCATCCGGGTATTGAGCATCAGGCACATCGAACCGAATGTGTTGATTTTGAAAAACACAGAGTCTTGGTGGTGGAGGATGAAACAGAAATTGCGCAACTTTATGTTGAAGCACTGCAGTCAGATGGCCATGAAGTTCATATCGCCGCGGATGGCGAGCAAGCCTGGCGAGTGTTTGAGCAGCACCAAGGCCAATTTGATATTGTGATCAGTGACGATCAAATGCCAATAATGCGCGGAATTGACCTGGCAAAGAAGATAAAGCTCAAGTGCCCCAATATTCCCGTGGTATTGCTCAGTGGATTCATTTCACAATACGTTGAAGAGGCACGCACCAAAGGAGATATTAATTTAATTCTCACCAAGCCCATTGCACTGGATGAACTGCGTAACACGGTTAAGCAGTTCAATGTAGTAAAAACCCGCTGCTGCTAGTGTTTATGAAATCACAAGTATACCCAAACCACCTCAAGATGCCTGCTTCAGAGCTATCACAGCGCTTTCAGTACAAGGCGCACTTGAGAAGGAATGTCGGCTACCTTTCAAACAAGTGCAACACAGTAATGGAAGCGCTGTGAAGCTCCCGAAGGGCGGGGCCTAAAAGCATTTATGCTGCGTTAAATTGTATCGACGTGAGAACAACCATGCCTTCTCCAATTTACCTTGCCTAAATCCTTTTATTCTCCCGCTGAAGTTGCGTATCTTGAGGTAGTTTGGGTATATTTAGCTTTGTGGCCGATTCAAATTTTCCGCTAACAAATGCTGGTGCAATTCTCTTATCACGCCAGTACTGTCTTGCTGGTCCACCAGGAAGGAAATATTGTGAGGGTTCGCTCCATAGCTGATCATACGAATGCGCACGGTTTCCAGCACTTCAAAAATTTTTCCGGCGCCACCGTGTTTGGCGTGTAAGTTATTGCCCACGATGGTGATGAGGTCGAGATTTGGCGTCACCTCTACGATGCAAATTTTTTCCAATTCCGCCAACGCCCGCGAGGAAGCATGCGCCAGATTGGTGGCATGCCAGGCGTTAAATGTCAAAGAGATGAAGGTCTCTGAGGTAGTAATTAAGTCAATACTCAGACCAAACTGATCCAGTATGTTAAATACCTTGCCGATAAACTGACTGGAACGCTCCATCTTGGGTGTATGTAGCGTCACAAGCTGTTGCTCTTTGCGACGTGTAATCGCACGAAACGTTGGCTCGAATTGGCAATCCTTAACTATGGTTGTACCGCCCTGCTCTGGCGCTCTGGTACTACCCACAAATACCGGAATATTGTTCCTCAAGGTAGGGGCAAGCGTTGCCGGATGCAATACTTTGGCACCAAAATTGGCCATTTCAGCGGCCTCATCGTAACTTAACTCGGGAATTGGATAGGCTTTATCATCAATTCTTGGGTCTGTGCTAAACACTCCAGCAACATCTGTCCAAATCTCACAGCGACTGGCCGACAATGCCTCAGATAAAAGTGCTGCGGTATAGTCTGAACCACCGCGACCTAGTGTTGTGGTATCTCCCCAAGCGGTTTTTCCAATAAACCCCTGGGTTATGACAATGTGGTTGCTCAATAGTGGTTTCAGTTCTTTTTCTGATTTTTCTGCCAGTTGTTCGAGGTCCGGTGTGGCTGAACCGAAGTTATCATCGGTTAGCATGATCTCACGTACATCAAACTCCTGCGCATCAGCTCCAGCTTGCTCAAAACACGCGGTTAGTAATACTGAAGCCAGTCGTTCCCCAAATGACAAAAGTTCATCTTGCAGCATGGGGCTTTCATTGATGCCATCGGCATACACGACTTTTTGCATCCCGGTAAATAAGGCATCCAGTTTATTTCTGACACTACTTTTATCTGTGAGTTGTTCATGAATATTGAAGACCTGTTGCTTGATGCGATCCAGAATGACTTCTTTATCTTCTTCCGGCATGGGGGTTTTACCCAATTCGACCAGGTGATTGGTTATCCCGGCAGGCGCGCTGGTTACCACTAGTTTGCACTGGGGATTTGCCGTAACGATCTTTACGCAATTTTGCATGGCCTCGAAATTTGCCACACTAGTGCCACCAAACTTGGCAATAACTAAAGATGAACTTTCCATCAAACAACCTTTCAACAATGACTGCTACTATCATAGCGATTCAATGGGAAAGTGTAGAGTTTTTTATTGCAAACTTATCTGATATAGAACAATACGCTCTACTACCTTTGTCTAATTTAATTTAGCGAAGTGTGTGCCGATAATAAATATGAAGCAAAAAATTGATGCTTCACCAAAAATACCTTTTCGACGTTAAAGGCGGCGCCTCAGGTGTCCGCCTGTTTTTCAAAGTGCCTATTTTGAAAAGCGGTTTTGGTATTCTTCAGACGCCAATCCGTAATTCCCCAATTTGAGTGCGCCTTTCTCGACACTGAGATAGCGGTTATCCTGTAATTGCTGACTGGTGCTCATTAGATAAGCTTCTATTTGAGTGTCTGCTATGTCCTCATTTTTTAACTGTTGCGCATAATCTCTGGCACTAACCTGCTCACCTAATTCGGAGAGCATCACCACTTTTTCCATTCGCTCACTCAGTCTGGTATCGCGATTTAAATAGTTGAGAAAATTTGTCAGTGACTTATCGCCTGACTGGTCCGAAGCAAATTGCCATTTTTCCTCTGTATATTGCAGTGGCGGTATATTGGCGAGATTCAAATCATCAGTGATGGACTTTAATTCGTTTTTCACCTGCTTAAAGTAAAAGTCCAACATATCATTGACTTTGTCTCCGGTGACACTGCTCTCACCGCTAATAATCTGATCCACCATGTCATCGATGGATTGCACATTGACCAGACTATTTTGAATGGCATCGACATCTTTGCTACTGGTATTAGCGGTTAACGACTGCATGTCGCTAATAAATTGAGAATTAGAACGCTGGTCATCTATATACTGAAACAATGACGTTGCGTTGGCAGCGGTAGTGTGCATATCTGGTGTCAAAAATCTGGTAAATTGCGCTAATGAGTTTTGAATAGCAATTCCCGAACCAAAATTGCAGCTTTGAACCTGGCAAATTGCAATAAAAAATATAAGGTTGTAACTCTGGCCACAAATTAAAAATAACAAAAGGATTAAAGACCATGTCTAAATGGATTGTAGGATTGCTCACTGCTGCAATTGCAGCAATTGCATTCGTTTATGTAAATCTTGACGCAGATATGCGACGGCTTCTTAAAGCACTACCCACTGATACCAATATTTTGTTCTGGTCTATCGAACAACGCGATGCCGGATTTCGCACCATAGATAGAGTACCGCTAATGGTAAAATCCAATCCAATAAAAGCGGGGAATAATGTCCGTGAATTAGCCACTGGTTCCCCACTTAAGTTGGAAATAGATGCAGAGAAGTACATGCAAAACCAACGCTCTGCTGGCATCGTTGTCATTCACAATGGTTTGGTGAGATTAGAGCGCTATGGCCTTTACTTTAGTAGTACAGGCCGCTGGACAAGCTTTTCTGTGGCGAAATCCTTTACATCGACGTTAGTGGGTATCGCCATTAAAGAGGGTTATATCCACAGCATTGACGACAAGGTGTCGGATTACATCAGCGATCTCAAAGGCTCTGTTTACGATGATGTGTCCATTGCACAGTTACTTACCATGACGTCAGGGGTAAAATGGAATGAGGACTATGAGGATCCCAACAGTGATGTGGCCCAGTTTAACCTGCATGTTCCGGCCGAAGGCATGGACTCCACAGTCAGTTACATGCGTACCCTTGAGCGCGAAGCACCTGCAGGCAGTAAATGGCGTTATAAAACCGGGGAAACCAATCTGATTGGGGTATTGGTGAGCGCTGCCACTGGCAAAACACTGTCACAATATCTGTCAGAGAAAATCTGGGCCCCCTTTGGCATGCAACAAGATGCCAGCTGGCTTTTAGGTAAGACAGGCCATGAAATCAGCGGCTGTTGTGTTCAGGCCGCCATTCGAGACTTCGCCAGAATGGGGCTGTTCTTTTTAGAAGAGGGAAAAATAGCAGGCTCTTCCATCCTGCCGCCAGACTGGATCGCCGTTGCCACCAGTAAACAAGCGGATATTGGCAGGCCCGGCAAAGGCTACGGCTATCAGTGGTGGACCTATGACGATGGCAGCTATGCCGCCAGAGGGATATTTGGCCAGGGTATTTTTATCGATCCAAACAGAAACCTGGTAATTGCCTCAAACGCCAATTGGCCCAGAGCCAGCATGAAAACAACCTTAGGGGCAGAAAGAGAAGCCTTTTATCGCGCCGTGCAACAGGCGATTGACGCTGAAAATAACTAAATCACTCGACAGCAGGGCATTTGCATTACGCGAGCTTCCTGACTGAACAAGTTATTATCTCTGCACCCGCCCTTCCCAAACAGGGGATAAATCAGGTATCCCCTGCGTTTTTACATACCAATACATATCAGATAGCCTGACTAATTCCGTCTTTTTTATAAATGTAGATATTTCCACATCGCAAGCGCTGCCTTGCCTGAACATCTAAAACCTGACCGTACGGTTATAAGACACTGATAAGTTTCATAATTTTGTAGCCAACCTGTCACAAAGCGTCTTTTTAATAGCGTCCTTTTAACCCTCGAACTCGCGACTTAAAAAATAGGATCTAACATGAAACGTACTCTTTTATCACTGGCGGTTTTAGCCGTACTTGCAGGTTGCTCTGGCGACGATGGCGAACAAGGCGCAACCGGACCACAGGGTCCCCAGGGTGACACCGGCTCAGCAGGCACACCTGGTCAAGATGCTTCTTTAGGTGTGAGCATGGGTGTAGTAGGACGTGCTCTACTCAACCCCGAAGACCCGGAAGGCGCAGCGGAAATTGTACAATATCATGTAACAACACAAACGGTTTTCGCCATTAACAGTGCCGCAGATGTCCCAACCGTTGAGATGATTGACATCTCAGGATTAACGGCTGATGAGTTATCCAATCCCCTTTCCGATACTAACCTGACTTCAAGCGCGTTATTACTGGAAACCGAAGCCAATGGCATCACCCTGGGCAGTCCTAATAGCATTGCCGTTGCAGGTGACTGGATGGCCGTTGCTGTGGCGGCTGATGCCCATGCCGATAACGGCGTAGTTTTGTTTTACAATGGTTTGGATGCCGGTACTCCCGCTTATGTAAAAGCGGTAACTGTGGGTAATTTGCCTGATATGGTGACCTTCACCCCTGATGGAAGCAAAGTGCTTGTAGCCAATGAAGGTGAGCCTGCTGACGATTATTCAGTGGATCCTGAAGGTTCCATTGCGGTTATCGACATTACTGATGGTGCTCCAGCTGATACTGCAACTATCATCGACTTTACAGCCTACAATGGTATGCAGGCAGATCTTGAAGCACAAGGCATGCACTTCCCTAACCCATCAGGTCGCACTATCAATGGCAACCTGATTAACATCAGCGTAGCTCAAGACCTGGAGCCAGAATATATCACTGCTACCAACGAAGTCGCTTTTGTTGCTCTGCAGGAAAACAACGGTTTAGCCATCGTAGATTTAACGGATAACAGCGTTGAAGTTGTTGGGCTTGGCTTCAAAGACTGGAGCGGACTGATGATTGACGGCATGGAAGACGGCGGTGTGAGTTTCGGTACTTATGAAAACCTTTATGGTATGTACCAACCAGATACCATCGCTTCCTACAGCTGGAATGGCGCAAGTTTCATTGTTACGGCTAACGAAGGTGATGCCCGCGAGTATTTCTTCGACACTCTGGACGCTGATGGCAATCAAGATGAAGCGCTTTGTGAAGCGGCAGGCGGTCAGGATTTTGATGAGGATGATGGCTGTTTGTCATACACGGACGAGACTCAGGCACGTCGTCTTGATTATGCCGCAGGCTCAGCGCTTGAAACAGCAGCGGGTGACGACCCTGAAGATTTTGATTTCAGCGCCTTCCCCATTGGTCGCCTGAATGTCACTTCTGAATTAGGTGATAGCGACAACGACGGCGTATACGAAAACATCTATGCGTACGGCGCGCGCTCTTTCACTATCTGGGATACAAACGGCCTGGTAGTTTTCGATTCGGGAGACGATTTTGAGCGCATTACTGCATCTGTACACGGTGATGAATTCAATAACAACGATGATGAAAACGAAGGGGATTCCCGCTCCGCCAATAAAGGGCCAGAGCCTGAAGCCTTAACCATAGGTATGGTGGGTGATCGCACCTATGCCTTCATTGGCCTTGAGCGCATGGGTGGTATCTTCGTTTACGACATCACTAATCCTTATAACACGCAATTTGTAGATTACGTGATCAACCGTGATACTACTGAAGGCGCTGATTTGGCAGGCGACTTGGCCCCTGAGGGTATGGTCTTTATTGCCGCTGAAAACAGCCCAACGGGCAACGCTTTAGTTGTTGTTGGTAATGAAATCAGCGGAACAGTTACCCTGTGGCAAGTGACTGAAAACTAAGGGCATTGTTTATTCAAGCTTATTCAGGGCGCTTCGGCGCCCTTTTTTTGGGTGGCTAAAGTGACCAGACAATGAACAGTTAAATGAGGTTAACGCTTTAAGGTTTGACAATCTTGGCGAAGCTGAGAATATAAAGAAAATATCTATCTCGTTGAGTTTTAAAAACTAATTCATGGCAACCATCAAGCAGGTTTCGGAACTGGCCGGTGTTTCTCTGGCGACAGTGTCACGAGTCATTAACAACACCGATCAGGTTAAACCCGGAACCAAAGCCAAAGTCGAAGACGCCATGAGAGCGCTGGGCTATCGTCCTAATTTTATCGCTCAGTCGCTAGCCTCCAATAAAAGTAATACTGTTGGCTACGTAGTGCCGGAACTACATGGCTCCTTTTTTGGTGACCTGCTATCGGGAACCGAACGACTATTAAAACAAGACAACAAACATTTGTTTATTGCTGCCGGTCACAGTAACGAAGTAGATGAAGTAAAAGCCATTGAGTCTTTGTTAAGTCGTCGCTGTGATGCCCTTATCCTGCACCTCGAAGCCGTATCCAATGATTACCTTGTGCAACTGGCTAACGATAACGTTGATTTTGTGGTGGTTAACCGGTTTATCGCCGAAATTGCCGAACGCTGTGTCACTCTGGATAACGTCAAAGGGGGTTACATCGCCACGCAGGCGCTGATAGATAACGGTCACAAAAGCATTGCTTACATCACGGGCTCATTATGGAAAGCTGATGCCGAGGATCGCTTTACCGGTCATAAAGCGGCATTGCAAGAGGCCGGAATAGCCTTGCGCCCAGAGCTGGTGTTCGAAGGTGACTTTCAGGTTGACTCTGGCTACAAAGGGATGATGCAAATACTAAACTCAGGCGAGGCAATAACAGCAGTTTCTTGTGGCAACGATGAGATGGCCTATGGTGCCGCAGAAGCCATTCGAGAAAATGGGTTGCGCATCCCTGACGACATTTCACTTGTGGGCTTCGACGACATCGAATTTTCCCGCTTTTTACAACCTAAACTCAGCACAGTGAAATACCCCATGAGAGATATTGGGGAAACCGCAGCCAAGATGATACTGCAAAAAATATATAACAAGGATTTTAGTGTTAATAACCACATTTTTGACCCCGTTATGATTTCCCGTAACAGTATAAAAACTCTCTAAAAAAGCCTCCCCTCCCCACAGAAATAGCGCAAGACCGCAGTGATTTCGATGAAAGGGATCACTGAAGCGGTAAAACCTCCCTGAGCGACTCGACACCTCTGGCCTGAAACATTAGGGTTATTAATAGCAATTAATAACAATAACTTTGGGCAAACTTGTATGGCTGGAAATTTTAGTGGCGGAGCCGCGACCCATCAAAGTAATGGGGCACACATCAATAATCAATTTGCTTTGATTTCTCTTACCTCACTATTTTTCATTTGGGGACTTATCACCTCCCTTAACGATATTCTTATCCCGCACTTAAAAGGGGTTTTCGAATTGAGTTATACCCAGGCTATGCTGGTGCAGTTTTGCTTTTTCAGTGCCTACTTTCTGATTTCCATACCCGCGGGTAAGTTGATTCAAAAATCTGGCTATCAGAAAGGCATTGTTATTGGCCTTGTTACTGCAGCATTAGGATGCTTGATATTCATCCCGTCAGCAAAGCTACCGGCGTACTGGATGTTTCTGGGCGCACTGTTCATACTCGCATCGGGTATCACTATTTTACAAGTGGCGGCTAATCCGCTGGTAACACTGATGGGCAAGCCTGAAACTGCCTCTGCCAGACTCAACATGACTCAGGCATTTAACTCACTCGGCGCAACGGCTGGGCCTATTGTTGGCGGCATTTTAATTTTTGGCGGTAGCCATGGTGCCGAGGCTTCCGTAGACAAGGTCATCCTTCCCTACTTTACATTGGCATTAATACTGGTTGTTTTGGGCCTTTATTTTAAACGCATTCACATTCCGGATACCCATACTACAGAGGCGTCAGAAGACGTGGTTGAAACCACAGAGTCAGCCTGGAAATACAAACACCTGGTGCTGGGTGCCATCGGCATATTCACCTATGTTGGCGCAGAAGTCTCCATTGGTAGCTTCCTGGTAAACTATATTTCAGATGAAAACATCGGAGCCATGTCCCAGGGTGAAGCCGCCAATTATGTCGCTTACTTTTGGGGAGGCGCACTCATCGGGCGATTTATTGGCGCATTGATAATGAACTATATAAAAGCTAACAAAATATTGGCTTTTAATAGTGTCATGGCCATTTTACTGCTAGTCACCACCATCACCACGTCGGGCAAAATAGCCATGTGGAGTGTTATCCTGGTTGGCCTGTTTAACTCCATTATGTTTCCTACCATCTTCAGTCTGGCCATTAAAAACCTGGGTAAAGCCACAAGCCAGGGTTCGGGGATTTTGTGTCTGGCCATCGTAGGCGGCGCGATAATTCCGCTTTTGCAGGGCGTTTTAGCCGACTCTATTGGCGTGCAACTGTCTTTCATTTTACCTCTGGTGTGCTATGTCTATATATCATTCTATGGCGTTGCAGGCTTTAAGCCGCAAAAAATGGCGCAATAAAGGAGACAGATATGAAGCTATTCAATCGACTCAAAAATAGCAGGTCTGCTTTTTACCCACTGCTGTTAAGCAGTGTAATTTTGGGCTGTTCTCCTGCCGACAAACCGTCTGCAACTCACACCGAGGAAGCAAAAGCACAAGACGCCTTGGCAATCTGGCCTGAGCTGAAAATAGAGATACAGCGAGACGAAGAGATAGAGGCCAGAATCAAGCAACTGTTGGCCAGCATGACCCTGGAACAAAAGGTTGCCCAGATTATTCAACCGGAAATTCGGGATATTACCGTTGAAGACATGCGCAAGTATGGTTTCGGCTCTTACCTCAACGGTGGTGGTGGATTCCCCAACAATAACAAACACTCAAGCATTGCCGATTGGGTGACGCTAGCGGAACAAATGTATCAAGCTTCGGTAGACGACAGCTTAGACGGCAGCTCCATTCCAACAATGTGGGGTACCGATGCGGTACACGGCCATAACAATGTTATTGGCGCCACGATTTTTCCACACAATATTGGCCTGGGAGCGGCAAATGATCCAGCGCTTATCAAACGCATTGCCGCAGCAACTTCTATTGAAGTACAGGCGACGGGTATCGATTGGATTTTCGCACCAACCGTGGCAGCTGCTAGAAATGACCGCTGGGGAAGAACCTATGAAAGTTATTCAGAAGATCCTGAAATTATCGGCGCTTATTCAAGAGCCATAGTCGAAGGATTGCAGGGTGATAAAACCCAAGGCTTTTTTGCTGACGACAAGGTCATTTCCACGGTAAAACACTTTATTGGAGATGGCGGTACAGTCGACGGCGATGACCAGGGAAACAACATCGATTCAGAGCAGGAACTGTTTGATATTCACGCTCAGGGCTATGTTCATGGACTCACCGCCGGTTCGCAATCAGTCATGGCCTCTTTTAATAGTTGGCATGGTAAAAAGATCCACGGCAGTGAGTATTTATTAACCCAAGTATTAAAACAAAAAATGGGTTTCGACGGTTTTGTGGTGGGTGACTGGAATGGCCACGGCCAGATACAAGGGTGCACCAATGACAATTGCCCGGCGGCTATCAATGCCGGTCTGGATATCTATATGGTGCCCACTCAAGCCTGGAAACCGCTGTATGAAAACCTGATTAAACAAGTTAAATCTGGCGAGATTTTGCAGTCCCGTCTTGACGATGCTGTTACCCGAGTTTTAAGAGTAAAAGCGAGAGCGGGCATTCTGGATAAACCCTCCCCCGCCAATAGAAAATATGCAGGCAAAGCAGAATTGATTGGTGCTCAGGCACATCGAGATATCGCCAGAGAAGCCGTTAGAAAATCACTGGTGCTATTAAAAAACAACGATCAGCTTTTGCCCCTGGCTCCGACACAAAAAATACTGGTGGCCGGTGATGGCGCCGATAATATCGGTAAACAGTCTGGTGGCTGGAGCATTACCTGGCAAGGCACGGGTAACACTAACGAAGATTTTCCTGCCGGTAGCTCTATCTATCAAGGTATCGAAGCTACCGTGAGTCAGGCCGGAGGCCAGGTAGAACTCGCTGTTGATGGCGAATACCAAGACAAACCCGATGTGGCAATTGTGGTCTTTGGTGAGGAGCCGTATGCAGAGGGCAATGGTGACGTTGACAATGTTGAGTATCAACGCGGCAGTAAGTCGGATCTGGCGCTGCTTAAAAAGCTAAAAGCACAAGATATCCCTGTGGTGTCGCTTTTCATAAGTGGCCGACCTATGTGGGTTAATGCAGAAATCAATCAAAGTGATGCCTTTGTTGCCGTTTGGCTGCCCGGTACCGAAGCACAAGGAATTGCCGACGTGCTATTTACCGATGAACAGGGCGAAGTGCAATATGACTTTGAAGGTCGTTTGTCCTTTTCCTGGCCGGCCTCGCCAGACCAACAAGCAAATCGCCATGATGGCCAGTCGCCACTGTTTGCTTATGGCTATGGTCTGAGTTACAGCGCTGAACAGCAAAACCTGCCGTTACTCAACGAAGAGGTAGAGGAAAACAACAACGAACTACCGGTATTCGCTTTGTATCAAGGCTCCGTGAAGGCACCTTGGGAATTGCTGGCCATCACAGACAATTCTCGCATTGAAATGACATCAAGCGTGCTGGACAGCGCCGAACTAACCATTAAGACGCGAGACCGCAGAATTCAAGAAGACGCCTTGCAGTTAACCTGGCAGGCACCCGCCTCGATGATGATATTCAAGCCCTTCCCTGAAGACTTCTTACGTTATCTTGAAAATGACGCCAGTCTGTTTTTCGACGTTAATATCCAGAGTTTAGGCTCATCAGTGGCATTAAACATGATTTGCATGGACCCGTGTGACAATAACCTGGACTTAAGCCCTTCTCTTAGCCAGCTTACTGAGAATAAGTGGCATACCCTGCAAGTGCCGCTTAGCTGTTTAAAACAACGTGGTGTTAACTTCAGTAAATTGATGGCGCCGTTTGAGCTGAGTTCCTCCACAGGAACGCAAATGCTGGTTTCGGATATTGTGATTGCACGAACTGAAGATTACCAATCCGGACAAATCCCCCAAATATGTGATGGAGAATAAAACTATGCCATTAAATCTTTCCCACAAAGGTTACAGCGCATTGAGTAAGTTAGCGGTAGCGTCACTAGCAGTATGCTCATTTGCAACAGTAGCAAATGAACTAGGCAAATCCGCTGAATCCCAAGCCAGTGAAAAAATAAACTGGAGAGACAAAGGCTGGCAGTTAGTCTGGCAAGACGAGTTCAACGATGACAAGCTGGATAGAAGCAAATGGAATGTAGTGGTGAATTGCTGGGGCGGCGGCAATGACGAGCAGCAGTGTTATGTGGACAAACCGAGTAATTTCGAATTCGAAAATGGTAAATTACATATCGTAGCCCGTAAAGAGGAACACACCGGGCCTGCGGAGCGAGAACGCTCCCCCAATTACGATCCCAACATTACCAAAACCCTGCCCTACACTTCTGGTCGCATCCGCACTAATAACAAAGGCGATTGGAAATACGGCCGCTTTGAAGCCAGAATGAAGCTTCCTTATGGGCAAGGTACGTGGCCAGCTTTCTGGATGTTACCTACAGATGAAGATTATGGTGGTTGGGCTGCCTCCGGCGAAATTGATATTATGGAGGCGGTAAACATAGGTGCCAAAACCGACGCTAACGGCAAACTCAGTGACGCGCCAGAAACCCGCATCCACGGTACCTTACACTATGGCGCAGCCTGGCCAAACAATGTCTACACAGGTACGGCCTATAAACCACCTGGCGGCTTCAGCCCGGCAACGGGTTATCACACTTATGCGGTGGAATGGGAAGAAGGCGAAATTCGCTGGTACATGGATGACGTACATTACGCCACGCAAACCGCTGAAGGCTGGTATTCAGAATACACCGATGAAGCCGGAAACAAAGTACGCCGGCCGCAACCCGCTCCTTTTGATAAGCGGTATCACTTGATCTTCAACAACGCCGTTGGTGGCGCCTGGGCATCAAACGTCAATGAAAAAGGCATCGATGCAGAGATCTTTCCGCAGCGCTTAAGCATCGATTATGTCAGGGTATACCAGTGCAGCAAGGATCCTGAAACCGGTAAAGGCTGCGCCTCCATCAGTAAAGGCGCTAAACTAGTCAAGCCCGGTGATGGCCACTAGCATTGACTATCTCATCAGCAGTGTATGCATCCGCCATGCACTGCTGACAGGTTTTCAATCTCCTTTCAATTTGTTGAAGTGAAATAATTTACAAATGCAATGTAGGTCGAACTTGAGCGCCATGGATTGCGTGAATGTCTTTTTTGCAGGGAGCAAAAGAAGACCTGTTCGACGAGGTTGTTGATTTCACCACAGTTGTCCGACCGGCCGTTTAAATGTTCTCGACATATACGGCATTCATCGAACAACATTCAGACTTGTGCGAAACATTAAACTTTAGTGTTCTGATGTGTTTTCTTCTTAGGGGCGCTCCCCTAAAACCCCCTTCTGCCCAAGGCGCGAGAAAGCATAAGACCTGTGGGTCGAATTTTAGCGCTGATGTCCGACTGGCCGTTTAAATGCTCCCGACATATATGGCATTCACCGAACAACATTCTGACTTGTGCGAAACACTAAACTTTAGTGTTCTGATATGTTTTCTTCTTAGGGGCGCTCCCCTAAAACCCCCTTCTGCCCAAGGCGCGAGAAAGCATAAGCCTCATTCGCAGAACCTGAAGTCCGTCAATGATGGCACATCCCTGTGCCAGCATTGACTTGGGCAACGTCCCTGTTGCCAATCTTCAGGTTTGATCTGCTCTTTCAGCTTATCTCGCGAATGGGCAAAATACCCATGGACTTCGAACTAAGCAACAGAGAGGTATTTAGCGAATCTTCCCTCACAGATGCTTCGACCTGTCATTCTCAAGCCCAAGGATATTAATAGTCTGGCACTGATAGCTTTATTGTTTAAGATTGCAGACTGCCACTTTGCGCTAGCTCAATGACTATAACTTTTAAATAAACGTCGAATGACATTTGGCTATACTAAGCGAAGCATGAGCGCAGCCAAATGTTAGGAGTCCGATTGATTTTGTTGTTAGGTGCGTTACCACAACAGAACACCTGTAATTGGCATTATGACTGCCGCAAGTATAAAGAAACTGATACAAAAAGCGATTACATAAACAACACGCTGCAACCAGTGATCAATGCTGTTCACTTCTGGAAAGTAGTTTTGAATTACAAAGGAACCACTAAACATTGCCAGCGATAAAAGAGTGCAGAAAACGACTGTTACAGGATCAAATTGATAGTTATAAAAGATATCTTGTAACAGCGCTATCAATGATAACCCTTCTACTACCACCCTATACAGAACTGACGCCAATAAAAAAATAGGAATTGCAAATAGATAAAATAGTGGCTCCTTTAGTTTGTATCTACGCATAGCACCTAACAATTTAATAGTGCGCAAATTGCGCGTTTTTCTACTTTAACTTGGGTCGATTATATACTTTGTACCAGTGATAACAAATTTATCCAAGAGAGGCCGCTAATGAAGGATAGATAATTCTCAATATCTGGTCGGAGGACAGAAACAACCCATTGGGTCGTTTTTCTGAATATGGGAGCAAACGCTTGTTTGAGTTGGTCAAATACAAAACTTTTGATGACCGCTAATGGCACAAAGCTGCCCCTTAACACTCGCCAATCAAACATTCGCAAAACGATAGATATTGACGATCACTTCAGTCGAATTTCATGAAGTTTTAATATGGTTATAACCAAGCCCCGGAAGGTAAAAAATGGTGGCTACAGATATTTGCTATCAAACTCTTCAGCGAGTTTTGAAAGTCGTTTGTCTAAGGTCCACAATTATGTGTTTTTTGACAATAGAACTAAAGGGTCAGGTTCCCTGAAAATAATCGCTTCAGCATTTACCTTTTAATATCGTTAGCCAAACAACTCAGTTTGAAAAATGCATGGCGTATTTCATTTGTTGGTGAAGTACCCTGACAACCAAAATGTTATCGTTGATTTTTTTGTAGAAGACCATGTGCTTTTACACTGAAAACTGAAAATAATTTGCTCTGATGTCCGCAGCTGACGTGCCCAAATTTGGCGATTCGGATAGCATAGACAGGGCTTCATGAAGGGCGACAAGATAGGCCTCAGCTTGGATGTCATTGTGGGTATTGGCGCTGTATTCGTAATTACCAGCGATATCTTCCTCTGCTTTGTTTGAGAGAATATAGTGACTCATATTGCGGTTTAGCACTCAATTCTTTTTTCTTTAAGAATATCCAAAACATTCTTTGAGCTTTCGTCGCTTAGCTCCCCTTCAATCAAAGCAAGATTGATGGCTTCTCGCTCACTCTGATTGCGACGCACCAGATCGCGGATATAGTCACTGGCATTGGCAAACTTTCCAGACTTAACTTGCTCATCAATCCACTTACGCATTTCCTCTCGCAGCGACACATTCAACGAGACCATTTGTAACTCCCAACAATGAGTCTTTGTCAAACATGATGGCAGATAATGGCAAAGGTAGCCATTATCTAGATTTAGAATTTTATTAGTTATATCCGTCTAAAATAATCAATTTAATTACCCCCTCCCCCACCGTTAGTTCGAAGCACCGGTATTTCTTGGCCCTTACGCGAGATAAGCTGAAAGAGCAGATCAAACCAGAAGATTGGCAGCATGGACGCTGCCCAAGTCAATGCTGTAGGTTCGACTTCAGTCGGACACCAATGTTGAAGTTAACATCGTTGTCGAACTAAAGTTCGACCTACAGGATTATGTTTTCTCGCGTCCGGGCCAAAAGGGGGTTGAAGGGGATCTCCCCTTCGAAGAAAAAAGATTAGAGTGACGGGATTTAATTGCCCTACGATTCTAAAATGAAGAAGCATTCCAAGAATGATATACAGTACGAATCAAACCTAAACTGATGGAATTACCCCTTAACAACATAAAGATGATGATTGAAGAAATTTATAACTGAGAGATGATGCGACAACCGGGGCAAACGGCGTTGCCCCGACTAAATGAATAGATATTACGAGTTAAACCTTCACACCTCTGCGGGCTTCCAGCTCTTCTCTGATCTGGTGTGCCTTCTCTTCCGTGATGGGATATAAATACACCATAAATATCGCGATTATAGAAAAAATCATAGGCAAGAATGCGTCAAAGAAACGCATCCAGAACAGTGCCTGTTCCGTTTGGGCATTGCCCAGTTCAACGTCAAAACCACTGCCGGTGAGCAATACCCCGCCCATGGCCAAAGCAGCTGCCATACCAAGCTTCACCACCCACCAGAAAATTGAGCCAAACATGCCTTCGCGACGCTCGCCTCTTTCCAGTTCATCCATGTCACAAACATCAGCAATCATGGAGCCCATCAATGCAAATAGCGGTCCCAATCCAAAGGCCAACAGCGGCATGGGCACCAGTAACAGCCATGGTATATCAGGGTTGTAACAAAACCACTTCAGTCCATAGCCTACGGCAGAAATGCCAATGGCCCAGAAGAACGCCCGACGTTTGCCTATTTTTGTCGCCAACCAACTGGTAATGGCGATAGAAAAGAAGGTTGCTGCAGCCGATAATGTACCGGCGTAGCCGGTGTATTCAGAGCCTAATGCCTGATCACCACCAAAAACGTAATAGATAATCACATAGGCCTGAAAGTTTGACACCATCATAAAGCCATTAAACACCAGAAATGTCGCCGCGCACAAACACAGGAAGGGTTTAAACTTAACAGTGGCAAGGAAGCCGGTGAAAAAGTCCTTGATGCCCATCGACTTGGACTCTTGAGGAGTTAACCCCACAGGCGCAGTAATCTTTTCCTTTAAGAATATCGCCGGCAAGATCCCCACAAAAATCGCAAATGCCCCCACTATCATGGCGAGGCTGCTGGCTCCCTCCATAATATTGTCAAACCAAGCGTCGTTTTGCATAAACCACAAAACCCAGGGCGTCACCATGTACACCGAGTAGCCCATAAAGCTTTGCACCCCCATTAATCGGGTACGTTCGTGGTAGTCAGGTGTTAATTCATAGCCCAAAGCGACCCAAGGCGTGGCAAAAATAGTATAGGCAAGGTAGAAAACGATGGAGCCCGCTAAAAATACCCAAAAATAATAATCTTCTGATTCGCCCTCAGGCAACAACTGCCAGAGTACAGCAAACACGATCCCCACCAATATGGCGCCAACAAAAATGTATGGCCGTCTCCTGCCCCAACGAGATTTAGTATTGTCTGAAATGTAACCCATAAGCGGATCTGTCAAGGCATCCAATAATCTCGGTAATGCCCCCAATAACCCGGCAAGCGTTGGGCTCATTCCCAAGCCAAGGTTCAAAACGATCATCATGCGTCCCATAGCATCAGCAAGCGCGTTATTCACCAGCGCTCCAAATCCATATATTATTTTTTTGTGCAACGGGATCTTGTCTTGTTCCGCCGTTTCATAGTGTATTTGTTCTGACATCTATTTTCTCTTGTGTGTGCCTGTTTGCCGTAGATAACATTAATAGTTACAAAGGTTAATACAATGTAAAAACGATAAGACGCTCCCATTGTAGGGGTAAGATGGTCATAAGTACCCCATCGCATGGCGTATCCCCTATCGCAATCTCCCCATCGAAGATCAGGCCCTGGCTGCAAATTTCTTGATTTCTATTTCCCTATGAACTTGTGACAGGTCCATTTGGTCTTTTTTACATAGAAAGTTAGCGCTCTTTCGATAATGTAATTATTCGCACAGTAACAATGCCCCTTATTACGGCGGCGACAAAAATAAAATCATCAACATAGATGCTCAAAGACTCAATGCAAACTAACAGCAATACAACAGAAGAGATTAAACAACGAGTAGAAAGCCTGCTCGGCCAAATGACCCTTGAGGAAAAAGTCGGTCAATTGAATCAATTATCAGGCGCTGAAGGGCATATCCCCGAGCATTTAAGGGTGGCCATTCAACAAGGTCAGGCAGGCTCTGTAATTAATGAAAATCACCCGGAAACGGTTAATCAACTACAGCAAATTGCTATCAATGAAAGTCGACTGGGTATTCCGTTATTAATTGGACGGGATGTCATCCATGGTTTTAAAACCATTTTCCCTATTCCATTAGGCCAGGCAGCAAGCTGGTCGCCGGAGGTTGTCAAAAAAGGCGCACAGATTGCAGCAACTGAGGCTAAGGTCACGGGCATCAACTGGACCTTTGCCCCTATGATAGATATAAGCAGAGATCCCCGCTGGGGACGCATTGCCGAGAGCCTGGGAGAAGATCCCTACTTGTGCGCCGAACTCGGAAAAGCAATGGTTTCAGGGTTCCAGGGCGATGACTTTAGCCAACCTTTTGCTATTGCGGCATGTGCCAAACACTTCTGCGGTTATGGCGCAGCAGAAAGTGGACGTGACTATTGCACCACCAACATCCCAGAAAATGAGTTGCGCAACGTTTACCTGGAGCCTTTTAAAGCGGCCTCAGAGGCCAACGTGGCCACAATAATGACTTCTTTTAGTGATCTGGATGGTATTCCTGCATCGGGGAATCGCTGGTTGCTGGATGATGTTTTGCAGCAAGAATGGGCATTTCAGGGATTTGTAGTCAGTGACTGGGAGTCCATTTCGCAACTCACCATACACGGGCTTTGTGAGAACAGTTATGCCTGCGCTGAAACCGCATTCGACGCGGGTGTTGCGATGGAGATGGTCAGCACAACCTATCGCGATCACCTGGCAAACATAGTTGCCGATTCCAAAGCCCACCAAGATAAACTAGATGACATGGTGCGCCGCATATTAACCCTGAAGTTTCGCCTGGGTCTGTTTGACAATGCCCCTATCCAGGCGCATGCCTATCCCCAAGAGCTACCACAAGCACATCTCGATGCAGCCAAAGATGCCGCCATGCAGAGCTGTGTTTTACTCAAAAACGACAATAAAACCTTACCTCTGTGTGCAGAGCAAACCAATAGGTTAACCGTGATTGGCCCTCTTGCCGACGATGGTTATGAGCAGTTAGGTACATGGATCTTCGATGGCGAAGAGAAGCATTCCACAACGGTTTTGCAAGGAATAAACAGCACCTATGAAGGCACAGTCCATTATCATCGTGCCATGGATACCTCCCGCAGCCACCAGATAAATGAACTGGAAAATATTAAACGGGATATCAGCCAAAGTGATGCCGTGATTTTGGTTTTGGGTGAAGAAGCGATTCTGTCAGGTGAGGCCCATTGCCGTGCCGAACTGAATTTACCCGGTTGCCAGGAAGAGCTTATCAAGGAACTTGCCAGTTGTGGTAAGCCATTAATTCTGGTGATTCTGGCAGGACGCCCGCTGACGCTTGGTTCGGTTATTCCTGATGCAGGCGCGCTGTTATTCTGTTGGCATCCCGGCACTATGGCTGGGCCAGCGATTGCGGACCTACTGTTCGGTAAAGCCAACCCTAGTGGCAAACTGCCCGTTACCTTCCCCCGCAAGGTAGGTCAGATCCCTATTTATTACAGTCAAAAAACCTCCGGCAAACCAGTGACCGATGACAATTTTGTGCACCTCGATGACATCCCGGTAAGAGCACCACAAACCTCGCTTGGTATGGCCGCATCGCACCTGGACACCCACTTTACGCCGCAATTTCCGTTCGGTTTTGGGTTGTCCTACAGTCAGTTTAATTACCACAGCATGAGTCTTTCTGATTCGGAACTTATTGCTGGAAAAACACTCGAAGCTAGGGTGCAAATACACAACGATAGTGATGTTTCTGGCTTTGAAATCGTACAGCTTTACATTCAGGATTTATTTGGCAGCATTACCCGCCCGCCAAAAGAATTGAAAGGTTTTCAAAAAGTGTATTTTGCTGCGGGTGAGAGTAAAACTATCAGCTTCGTCATCGACCATGACATGCTGGCATTTTATGGCAAAGATAAACTAAAACGCGCAGAACCAGGGGAATTTAAAGTGTGGATCGGTGCGAATTCCGCAGATGGCGCTGAAGCCAGTTTCAGGCTGATTTCCTGATTATTTGACTGGATGTCCCATTATAAACCCATGATGACAACACCATGACAACAAAGCCAATTACTGACAGGGTGAAGAACAAAGCCGCGGAGATTCTTTCGAGAATGAGTCTTGCGCAAAAAATTGGCCAGATGACGCAAGCCGACAGAATGACCTGCACGCCCGATGACGTCTATCAGTACAGTTTAGGCTCGGTTCTCAGTAGTGCTGGTTCCTGCCCGGAAAATAACTCTCCTGCAGGTTGGCTGGCCATGTGTGACAGCTATTGGAGTGCATCAATGCAACCGCGGGGAGACTTGCCGCGGATCCCGATAATCTACGGTGTAGATGCGATTCATGGCCATAACAACGCACTCGGCGCAACACTCTTTCCCCATAGCATTGGCATGGGTTGCACGCGCAATCCTGACCTCATTAAATCCATACACACAGTCACTCGTCATGAGGTGCAGTCCTGCGGCGTTGATTGGGTGTTTGGTCCCAACCTTGCGGTGGCCAATAATCTGCATTGGGGCAGAACCTACGAAAGTTTTTCCCAGGATTCTGAATTAGTCAGCTTGTTTGGCCAATATGCCACTGAAGGCTTACAGAATAGCTTTCACATGGACTCAGTAATTGCATGTGGCAAGCATTGGCTTGGCGATGGTGGTACTGCGGGAGGTATTGACCAGGGGGATACCCGGATGTCACTACAAGAACTGCAGCAAAACCATGCGGCTCCTTACGCCGCCGCGATTGATTCAGGCCTTCTCACTATCATGGCTTCTTTCAGCAGCTGGAATGGCTTTAAGTGCCATGCCCATCAATTCCTGCTGACGGAGTTACTCAAAAACCAAATGGGCTTTGATGGCTTTGTGGTATCCGACATGCAAGGCATTGAATACGTTAACGATGATTTTTACCTGGCAATAGGTGAATGTGTTAATGCCGGTATTGATATGTTTATGGTGCCTGAAAACTGGACGTTATTTCTGGAGCACTTACGCAATCACGTGGAGATGGGTACGGTTCCACTTAGCAGAATAAACGATGCGGTAATGCGCATTTTGTGTGTCAAACTTGCTGCCGGCATTTTTGATAAACCCAGTCCCCAAAACCGTCTTTGGGCAGCTAACAAACATTTTGCCGCCCCAGAGCACAAAGAACTGGCCAGACAGGCGGTACAAGAGTCTCTGGTTCTGCTGAAAAATGAACACAATGCTTTGCCGCTGCACAAAGAAGCCAACATCCTGGTTTGCGGTAAAAATGCCCATAACCTGGGGCATCAATGTGGGGGTTTTACCTTGAACTGGCAGGGCGTGTCGGGTAACGATGAAATCGTCGGGGATTCCATTTGGGACGGGATAAATCACTATTGCAGCAACGCGGTATTAGATAAAGCGACTACAAGTACGATTCCCGATACTGAAGTGAGCCTGGACACAAGTCTATTTGATATTGCCATTGTGGTTATCGGCGAAACCCCCTACGCGGAAGGTATGGGCGACATTGGAATTTCAGAGCAAGACATCACCAACATGGGCAATCAGATAAACGGCTTTATCAATGTGCGGGAAAGTAACGGTACAAGCCTTGATATAGCAGAGCTCTACCCCGATGACGTCGCTTTAATCGACTACCTGCACTCCCGCAATATTCCCATAGTCACTGTTTTGGTATCAGGTAGACCCATGGTAGCCAGTGAGGTAATCGCCAAATCTGACGCTTTTGTTGCCGCCTGGCTGCCAGGCTCAGAGGGTAAAGGAGTGGCGGATGTTTTATTTGGCGATTTTGATTTCACTGGCAAGCTGTCATTCTCTTGGCCCGACCTTAGAAGTGCCAATAAGCCATCGCAAGAAGTTGCCAAAGAGGAAGCGCTATATGAAACCGCATTCCCATTAGGCTATGGACTTAATTACCGGAATACATTAACAGACAAAAAAGCGATGTAATGAAATCGCTATTATTCAGCCAAAAAAGCTTTAATGACATCGCGATAATTACGACTCACCTTAATGCGATCCATATCACCTAGCTCCAGGAAAAACTCCCCTTTGGTGTGAGGGATAACCTTTTCAATAAAATCCAGATTAACGATGGTAGAACGATGCACCCGTTTGAAACGCATCGGGTCCAAATCGTCCAACAAGTTTTTAAGTGTGGTGCGCTTGATATGCGTATCTCCCTCAGCATGCAAGCAACAATAATCACCAGCGGCATCTACCCAGGCAATCGTCTCTTGTTTTAACAATGTGATCTCATCTCTTTCCTTGATGACAATTTTTTTATCTTTATTGCTAACCTGGGGAGTGGCAGCTGAGGTTGAACCTTCGGCCGTTGCAGCACCCGATTCGTGTTCTTCAATCTCATCCAGGGCACTAATAATGTTAGTTTTAATGGCGGGTCGAGGTTGCTCCTCGGTATCATTCTTTAATCTTTCCTGCGCTCTGCTAACCGCCAACTCAATTCTTTCCTGGTCAATCGGTTTCAGCACATAATCAACCGCGTGTACTTCAAAAGCATCAATCGCATATTGCTCATATGCGGTGGTGAATATGATCAGTGGGATGATATCCGACTGCAATTTCTTAATGACATCAAAGCCATTGAGTCCGGGCATCTGAATATCCATAAAGACCAGGTCAGGATTAAGTTCCGTTATTTTACCAATGGCCTCTCTGCCGTTTTGACACTCAGCGACAATATCTACGTTGCCTAACTTCCCTAGCTTGGAGCGTAAAATACTCAACGCTAAAGGTTCGTCATCTACAATTATACTTCTTATTTTGCTCATTCAACTTTTTAGCCTGTTCATCAGGCAGCCTTTTCAAAAGGAATTACAATGGTAGTTCGAAGCCCACCGGATGGGTCAATACTAACATTGAAGCTATACAATCCACCATAGAGTGTTTTTAATCGTTCTCCGGTATTGCGAAGTCCGACGCCTCTTCCGGTAACGCTCTGCATTTTGGTTTTGGCAATCTTGGTACCACTGCCCGTATCATACAACTCTAACTTGAGTGAATCCTCATAAATGCCCGCCTTGAAACCGATTAATCCCCCCGACTCGCTCTTTGCAATCGCGTGTTTCATGGAGTTCTCAATGATGGGTTGCACAAGCAAGCTGGGCACCAAAGCTTGCAAGGCATCGTCGTCAATATCAAATGCCAGAGCAAGTCTGTCGCCAAAACGGGTTTTCTCAATATCAAGATACAGATTAATAGCTCTCAATTCGTGCTCCAGAGCAATCTTAGTATCTGGGTTATTATCTAAAGAATAGCGCAAAAACTTGCTTAATTTCACTGTCATTTGTTGCGCTTGCTCTGTCATCTCTGCTTCCACTAAGGCATTGATAGCATTTAAGGTATTGCACAAAAAATGGGGGTTGAGTTGATAACGCAACATTTTTAGTTGCGCATCACGAGCGATGGCCTGAGCATTAATACGTTGCAGTTGGGCATCACGAGCTTTCGCTTCAGCGTCTAGCATAACCCTGTGCTCAGCTTCGAGCAGTTTGTAATAACGAATACCGTGAAACATGCCTGCCCAGCACAAGAAGATAAATACGCTACCAAAATACCAACCACCGAAGTCAGCCCATATATTGATTTCATCGGTTAACCACAGGAAAGCCTGTATGCGACCTGCCGTCCACACAAATGCGGCAACCAATACCAGAAAAAAACCCAGTAACAGGCGAATGAAAATTCTTTTTTGCCATATCGCCTTAAAAGCGACATAAAGCACTTGGGTCAATAAAAAGCCAAAAACTGCCTGCGCGGTTGTGTGCAGTATGTAGTGCCATTCAAACTGTTCATACCAGACAGTGAGCGAAAAAAAGCTAACCAGGCTCACTAAAATCCAGAAGCCAATCTGCCAAAGCCAAAACAAATAACGGGTGTCTTGCTCCATCCTACGTTTAACACGCTCGAGATACTTCACCCCATCTCACTCCCTTATATTTCACATCTCTCCAAGACAACCTAGTCTTATATTTAACAATACACAAGCCGAATGAGTATAAATTAACGCGATGATTCCACTACACCTTGCACTGACCCCCTTCCATCTCATTTTGACAGACGGTCGGAAATAGACTGTTATAAAGAGTTTAAATCAAAAACCCAATTCCGTAGTGTCATACAGTACATGACATTACTTGCAAGCACAGAACACAACTATGACAAATAAAGCTCACACAGTACAAACCGCACAAATTGCACTTATCGTTGCATTGGGCGGTTTTTTAATGGGATTTGATGCTTCGGTAATTTCCGGAGTGGTAAAATTTATAGAGGCCGAGTTTGCGCTGACTAAAATACAGTTGGGTTGGGCCGTTGCCTCACTCACGCTCACCGCGACACTGGGTATGATGGTCTCGGGCCCGTTGAGTGATAAATTTGGTCGCAAACCCGTTTTGAAAGCCGCAGCTCTGTTGTTTTTTGTGTCTGCTTTAGGCTCAGCATTCGCACCAGACTATACCACACTGGTTGTAGCCCGAATGGTGGGTGGTCTTGGCGTTGGTGCAGCCCTAATTATTGCTCCAATGTATATTGCAGAAGTCTCCCCTGCTCACCTTCGAGGTCGCCTGGTTTCAATGAACCAATTGAATATCGTGGTTGGTATCTCAGTGGCTTTTTTCAGTAACTATTTAATTCTCAAATTAGGTGGTTCAGAGGCAAGCTGGGTTGCCGCATTAGGCCTTGAAAAATGGCAGTGGCGCTGGATGTTAGGCATCGAGGCTTTGCCAGCATTGCTGTATTTCATTTTTCTTTTCAGGGTACCGGAAAGCCCAAGATGGTTAGTGGCACAAGGACGCCAGAGTGAAGCTAAACAAACACTAAACCGCATTAACAGTGAACAAGGCGCAGAGAAAGAGCTACAGCAAATTGAGGAACACCTTAAAAAGGACGAAAAGGAAAGCAATGTCTCACTCGTTGAAAAACTTAAAAACTTATTTCATCCACGCTTGCGCTTTGTGCTTTTTATTGGCCTGAGTGTTTCTGTCATTCAACAATTAACCGGTATCAATGCTGTGTTCTTTTATGCCCCGATGATCTTTGAACAATCCGGCATTGGCACCGACGCGTCGTTTTTGCAAGCTATCGCTGTGGGATTAACCAACCTGATTTTCACCTTTGTGGCTATTTATCTCATTGATAAAGTCGGCCGTAAACTTCTACTTGTGGTGGGCTTGGCCGGTATTGCCATCTCCATGTTTAGTCTGTCCCACGGTTTTGGCTCCGCGACCTACCAAATTACGTCCGAAACATATCAGACGTTGCCTAAAGAAATTAAAATACCAGAGATTCAAGCCCTTCAAGGTGAAGTCTTTGACAACGATTTGGCATTCAAATCGAAACTGCGGGAAACCCTGGGCGAAGCTCTTTTCATTCAATACGAATCAGCTCTGTTAACCGCGGCTATTACCATGAATAAAAACCAGATATTGTTTAGCATTATCGGCTTTGTGGCCTGCTTCGCGTTTTCGCTGGGGCCGATTATGTGGGTATTGTTTTCAGAGTTATTCCCCAATTATATTCGTGGTGTGGCCATTTCCTTCGTGGGCCTTGTAAATTCTGGGGTGAGCTTTGGTGTCCAGCTTATCTTCCCTTGGGAGCTGGCAAACCTTGGCAATGCAATGACCTTCTTACTCTACGGTATCGTTGCAGTTATTGGGTTGGCTATCATTATGAAATGGTTACCGGAAACCAAAGGCTTGTCACTGGAAGAGCTGGAAGATCACCTTGTGAATAACCGTTGATGGGGTTGTAAAAGAAAACGCTAAAACTAAAAAAGGTGACATTGAGAGCGTGTTAATCTTTGCTATACGAGATTTGTTCTATATATAAGCGCTTTAATCGCGGAACAGTCCTACAGGCCTAGTGGTGCTAAGTCAAAGGGCTGTGACAAAGAGTAAAGCGCTTATATGACGAACCCTCCGGGCAGCGCCTGTGTGCAATTTATACTGTGTTGAATGCTTTTGATTTAGAACCACTAGACCTTCAAGCATTCGCCTTGTCTAAATTGCACACAGCCAGCTGCAAAATTGCATAGCAAAGATCAACACGCTCTGGTCACCTTTTAAGTTTTTGAGTTGTGGTTATTTTTGCAATGCCGCCACAACGGGTTTTGGGGTCCTGTCTACACGATACAGGCCCCAGTGTTTTTCAGGCTCAGCAGGGTCTTCTGAGCCCTTCCAGGGTTCATCAAACGCTTCAAAAACAAAACAAGTAATGCCCTCAGCTTTGCACCAGTCCAATAACTCAGGCACATAGCGCGCCTGGAGTGATTCACTGGCATTGTGTGGCTCCATACCTCGACCATTGGACATGGTAGTCCAGCCCGCCTCAGTGATCACAATAGGCACACCTGGATTGCTATCACGAACCGATAACAAGTTTTCTTTGGTGTAATTCAGCGCATTATCAATAGACTGATATTCCCAAACGGGATAAGTGTGCACTGAAATAAAATCCAGATGGGGTGTTAAGGGCTGCAGCTTTTCCTGCCATGGTACATAGTTTTCACAAAAAGTAACGGGTTGTTCCACCGCACTTTTTACCCGCTTTGCATAGGCCACTAACTGCTCAACCGGAACCAGGTGATCAGTCCAGTCAACACTGGCTTCGTTACCAATAGACACCGCGATCACCAGGTCCGGGTAAGAATTGGCAAGAGCAATCATATCATTGATATTTTTATTGTTATTATCGCGATTTTGCTGCAAAACAGCATCCGAATACTCGGCTCCCCAAGGGCAATTTGGATTGCTCACTTCAGCGCCAAGATCGGCTCCCAGCATCACTTTAAAATCCAGCTCTTCGGTGGCAATCACTTCTAAAACAGTGTGCGCATGCTGACTACAATCATATAATCGCAACAGCGACCAATCGCCTTGTAGTATCAACAGATCCTGCTTAATCTGTTCGTAGTCAGGAAAAACACCAGTCCTTGGGTCCTGCCCTTCACGATAACCTGAATAACATATTGCGTTGCCTGCACCGGCAGGTAAAAACCCTCTTGGAAACATGATATTTATTCCTCACTTGCTAGCATTAGTGTGCACCTGAATGGTTGACGCACATCACTCCGGAAATTGCACTTCAATAAGACTGTCGCTTGGGGTATCACCAATATTTTGGTTTTCCATCTTTATCCCAGAGTCCCCAATAGGCACCAACATCCCCTTCATCCGCCACTTTCCATGCTTCATCAAATGATGAAAAATAAAACATATCGATATTTTGCTCTGCTACCCAATTGCAGGCATTGATAAAGTATCTAACGGCATTTTCGAAACCCGGTTCAGCAGCGCCCTCGGCAGTGCCCAAATTGGGCCAGCCAGTTTCACTGATAACGACAGGTTTACCTTTGCCTGAGGCCTTGGCGCGATGGACCATATCTTTCATGTACACCAATGCATGCTCGGCGGGATAGCCTTCCCAAAACGGGTAGCAGTTGGCAAAAATAACATCACAGGCATCGGCCACATTTTGGTGGTCTTCGAATTCATAATAGGCATCGACGTAACCCACCGGGATATCGGATGCAAACGCTTTGGCTCTGTTGATATAGGCAACAAGCTCATCCGGTGGTATTTCGCCACGCAAAAGCACCTCATTGCCCACCCCCAGCATGTCCACCACGCCGGCATCCACCAGCTCTTTGGCTCCCTGCATTTCTGCATCGTTGTTTTCTCTATCGCCATCCAGCCAAACCCCAACCAGGGTTTTTAAGCCAAACTCTTTGGCGATTGCGGGTACTTTTTCATTGCCCTCTGTACAGGAAAAGGTTCTTATCCAATTAACGTAAGGCGCAATAATGGCGAGCCTTTCTCGAATTTGATGATCGGTGATTTCGCTTCCTGGCTCTTGCCCCTCAACATAAGGGCTAAATGAAATGCCATGAATCTTATTGTTTAATAACTTAGCAACTAAACTGCGCAGTTCATCTGCTGAATAGCGCGAAATGTCCAGTCCACCAAGATGGCGGCTTTTATAAGGGATAGTACGACTCATGTTCAGCTCCTCACCCTTGAAACAAAGATTCGCCAGACAGGCTTAGTTTGATGGACTTGATTCTGCCATCGCGTTTAAACAAGTGTTCACTATCCGATTGAGACAGTTTCAGGCTTTCCACTGTTTGCTGTGAATCATCATCGTAATGAATAGTCAAAGCAGGTGTATCCGCATCTGCTATTTCATAGACGACAGGAACCTGACACCAGGTAAAGCCCAGGCTATTGGCTGCAAGAGGCAACGATTGCCATTGCTCGTTGACATCCAGATACTTGAAGCTGAAAGCTTCTTTGCTGAACTCTTGAGATCGGATCAGCACCGGATTAAAGGACGCGCATCCCCCTTCTATCTTGACCCCAAGTTCAATAAAGCGGCTGATGACTTCTTCTTTCACTTGACCTGTCATACCGGGTTGCTGTGCCCCAGCGTGTTTAGGAGTATGAGAGTAGGGATCGGTAGGTATTGCCCCGTATTGACCTGGGGTTTTATTAAATCCAATACCACCTCGCACCCGGTAGTAAAGCTTGCCTAGTCTCTGCAGTTGTTGCTGATCAGCACCGGAGTAAACCGCACGCTCAAAGTTTTCAGCCACTGCCAGTAATAATTTAGATACCATGTGCCAATAGACACAACCCAACCCTTCAAAACCGAACATTCCGCCGGAACGTCCAGTAAAGGATTTGTGATTAAATACCTTCTCATACAATGCCTTGCAGGCCGCCAATTGTGCTTCATCCACGGAGTCGATAGCTTTTAAACGCGCAACTAACTCGCCCGCATTAGTGATTGCTGAATTGAAACGTACAACATTGGATTTGTCTTTCACTACGATGCGCGAGTCATTGTCCGCTATCATAGAAGCTAACATTGGGATGCTATTGGCATCGCTCTCGGAGATCGTATTCTTCTGCAAGAACGGTGTTTGCGCTCTATCCGGATACAACATAAAGGTGTCGATGTCATGCCTGTAGACGTCGCTGTCAAACAGCTTCTCCAGAACATCACATGCCACGTCGACATCGATATTACCAGTGCTCAACGCGGATACCTGCCCTTCAAGCATCGGGTATAAGTAGGCCACCGAGCAGCTCTCTCCATTGAACTCAATTAAGTTGTAAGCATGGTACAAACCGTCATCCGCGCGGTTAGTGGCAATACAGTGATCGACCGCAATCAGTGCGTTGCGCAGTAGCGATAAGACATCGTCCATCTGTTTTTCGGTCTTACCGGAAAAACCACCATTTTGGTATACAGTTGCGCGGTAATCGCACGCCGCTTTACCTAGTGCGCTTAAAACTTCAAAGCGATACTCATCGCTGACCTGCTGGCCATTCAAGGCTGGCGCAACATCAGCAAGTGTCTGATTAGTGGCATCTAGCCAGGTAGCTACCTCTGCAGACAGGCTAAAGGCTTGTGACTTGCTCTCCAATAAATCAGTCAAGAATGCGATGTAGCGGCGCATATAATACAAAGTCACCATGGATAAACCTTGACCTACAAGGGCGTTATTGGCGTCATTCCATTCTGGTCTTTGGGTGTTCAACCAGATGCCGCCATCCAATACCAGATTACTCAGCTTGGTGAGTAATGGCACCAGCAGTTTTTCTACAAGGTTAACCTGATAGACTTCGCTGCCAGCGCACACCATCTTGCCATCTGATCCCATGTCTGCGACGCGATGTTCAATCTGTTCTGCCAATGCTTCGTCGTAATACACAGTATCCTTGGCGTTACTGACCAGCTCTTCAAAGGTTTTAATTTTGTATGGCACATTGGCGTAGCAAAAGATGTCTTGAAAGAGCAACTGTCCCAACTTATCAGGGCCAAACTTTTGCGACACCTCCAACAACTTTTGCAGGTATATGATTTGATGATCACCCCAATAACCAATGTAGCTCCAGGGATCATCCGGCTCTTCTACCTCCCAATCGATCCCCTCTTTGGTGATGCGATAAGGATTGTAGCCGTCCATTGTTGAAGCGTTAACAAATTTGGCAATCATTGCCTCGGCAAATTCTGGATAGCTGTATGCCAGGGCCTCCCAGTTTTGGAAAATATCACGCCAGTTGCCTTGGTAAGACAACAAACTATTACCGTCGTCGTCCTTAAGGTTAATGGCGAACTGGTTCCAGGGACGACTCGGATCACCATGACGACGTCCAAAGGTGATAGGCAAATATTCCTGCACTAATCTCTGTAGCTGTTTATCTTGCTGATGGGCCACCAAACGAACAAGTTCAACGAACTCAAGCGTCTCGGGAAGCTCATTTAAGAACTGCGCGTTTTTGGCGAACACGGCACTGTTAAACATGCTTATGGTTTTGAGCAGGTCGTGCTTGGTGACTGTGTATTGCTGATCGAAAATACCACCGCGAAGTACGTTATACAGTACGTTTGCATAGTGGTGTTCGGCAACATTTTCTTCACCAGTGGCTTGAAAACCGTCTGCAGAAGCCATAATACGCGCCAGCCTGTCTGAGCCATCATCAATTGAGTCGGCAATTCGTCTCTGTAATGCGGCAGAGTCGTCTTTTATCTCATGTAGTAACTTAACGGCGTCGCTTTGAGTCAGATCGATATCAGTGATGGTTTGCCAGGTCGTGCGAGCTTCGCTGCCAAGTTCAATGTCCTGATGCACGAAATAAGCACCGCGAATACCGCGGCGATAATCTTCTTGCTCTATGTTGCCGTCGCGACGGAAATGGCCAACTTGCTCACTGCTTAACAATATTTTTGGGTTCTCAGCCCCCAAAACAAAAGTGGTATTAACATTGAGCGACTCACAAGGCTCTGCTCTGTCGGTAATACCAGAGTACAGGGTAAACATGGCAAGACCAGTGCTTGAATCTAGTTCTGTCCACTTATAAGCATCAACCAGATTACTGGAATTAGTTTGCGTAAAACGCGGGGTTCCGGAAGGCAGCAGGTTTTGCAATCCGTCCAACACTTGCAAAGATTTGGCTTCAGGGTTTTGGTTTATCAGTTCACAGGTTCTGGCAAAACCATAAGCTTCTGACGTCTCCCATGTATATTTGAAAACCAGTCCCAGTGTCTTATTTATCTCTTCAAAGCATACTTTGTTACCCAAGGTACTGCGGTACAAATTGCGTTGAATGTCATAAAGGGTGTAACACTCAATATTGAAGGGTTCCCAGTAAACAAAGCCATTATCAGTCTCAAGTCTGACGATGGTTTTAGGACCCGTGTGTGCACCGCTTTCATGAATGCGGTCTACGGTAATGTAGGGAAATAACGCTGTTTCTGGAGACACACGCCCCGCTGTTAGCCCCCCTGTGGAAGAGACAAATAACCAATGGTCATCTGGGGAGATAATACTGATAAAAAACGGTGCCATGCTATCCACATTGCGCACCGCATAATAACGCTCATCGTTCAACGTAACGAATTCACCGTTAACGTTGGAGTTAGAATTTTTTTCATTAACTAAGTTGTTCATTGAGTTTTTCATGGCCATTACTTTCTAATTAAAAATTTCAAGTCAGAGCAGTTGTACCCATTTGATTTTCAACTGCTCCAGGCCTGCCAGCTTTGAATTGCACACGGAGTCATTCTTCTGCACAGGAAATTGCGCCTATCACCCAGGTTCACAGTCAGCAATCACTGACTTACCGACGACCAGCAAAGATTATTTTTATTTTTTAACCACGAAACATTAAAGAACTGATCATCGAAGGCAAATCAAAAGAGGTAAGATGGACTTTCACTGCGATAAGTCCGACTCAAAGCTGAAATCAAATGCAAGCACCGTAAAATAAGACATTGGCCCTTAATCATCGCAAAAATGTAAACGCTTACTTTTTAAAATCTACGAAGTGTCCTATTTAACTTCTACAGAAACCAACTCAACGCATTTAACCCCATCGAATTTAACGTTTGTGTTACATATTTTGAGAGGCATTTACATTTGCTTGGTGGTGGTGTTGCTCATTTCTGATGGAATCAGCCTCTTTTGACCAAGGACACAAACGACACAACCAAGCCTAGAGGACACACAACTTGGAAATCTTCTCGGAGAAAACTATGGTAATTAAAAGCACACTCGGAATGAAGAGGATACTTGCGCTATCCCTTCTGTCCGTTGGTTTGTTTGGCTGCGGTGGTGGTAGCGAGACCAACACCGTTATCGACCCGACAATCGCAACGCCCCCCGTTACGGCTGTAGAGCAACCTGATAGCGACTGGACACTAGTCTGGAGTGACGAATTCGACGGCGCTGAAATCGACACCAATAAGTGGACATTGGACGTTAACTGTGACGGCGGCGGTAACTTCGAACAGCAATGTTACACTGACGATCCTAGCAACGCCTTCATCTCAAACGGCGTTTTGAACATTGTTGCGACGCCTGCCCCCGAAGAGGCTGGATTACCTCTCCCATATACTTCCGCGAAATTGACTACCAAGAACAAAGGCGACTTTACTTATGGTCGTTTTGAAATGCGCGCTAAACTGCCACAAGGCTTAGGTACCTGGCCAGCATTTTGGATGTTACCCACCGACAATGTTTATGGCGAATGGCCGAAATCCGGTGAGATCGACATCATGGAAGCAACCAACCTGAATACCACCGCTGTGTGGGGTTCAAATGTTGACTTCACATTCGGCACGCTACACTACGGCGATGATTGGCCGGGTAACATTTCTTCAGGAAATAACGTTGTTCCTGCAGCCAACCCAGCTGACAACTTCAATGTTTACGCCATTGAATGGCAAGAAGGCGAAATCCGTTGGTACATAAACGACTATCTATATGCTACCCAACGCCAGTCTGACCCACTTTTGACTCCAGATGGCGTGCCTTTCGGACTCAGACACAGAGGTTGGGCATTTACGCAATTTGATCCACTGACTGGTGAAAAAGGCTGGGTATACGACGAAAGACCCTTCGACCAGGATTTTTATCTGATTCTAAACCTTGCGGTGGGCGGTAACCTTCCCGCAGGATTTTCCGGTTTAGCGCCAGATACCGCAATTGACCCAGATGTTTTTGCTGATGGTGAATCATTTGAAATCGATTATGTACGTGTATACGAGTGCTCTGCCGACCCGGATACTGGCAGAGGTTGTGAGTCAGTAAGACAAGGTTACGACCAACCAGAAACTCTCGATATCGATCTGGCTGAAGGACAGACCGGTGAAAACGCGGGAGCCTTGGTTGAAGGTACGGCTCCGATCCCTACCCTGCCAGCTCCAGAAACCAATGAAACACTGGTTATTTTCGGTGATGGCGAAGCGAATTCAGATTGGAACTTCTGGGATTGTTGCGGTGGCACAGAGCCACAGCTTGTGGAAGATGAAGAGCGCGGTAACGTCGTAGAATTTGAAATCCTTGACAATAACGGCACCGTTCTGGGCTTTAATGCCCGTGATAATGGCGAATCTTTCAATGCCGTAGGCATGGTAGAAAACGGCACACTGAGCTTTGATATGAAAGTTGTTAGTGCACCGGCCGCCGGCACGCCATGGATCTTAAAAGTTGAAGCCAATGGCACTGGTTCTGAAGGATTTGCTGAAATTAACCTTAATACCAGCACAGAAGGTGTCGACCCGGTAGCAGGCGAATGGCAAACCTTTACCTTCCCACTTTCATACTTACAAGAGCAAGGACTTGATGTTACAGGCATCGATATCATCATGATTTTCCCTGCCTGGGGCTCGGGTGAAGGTGCGGTATACCGCGTAGACAACTTAGAAATCGGTGAACCTGGCGCAGGTGGCTCGCCAAGCCTGACCATCTTTGAAGGCGGTACAAACCCCGATTGGCCACTTTGGGATTGCTGTGGTGGTACAGTACCTATGGAAGTTGAAGACGAAGAACAAGGCACGGTCGCAGAATTTGAGATTCTGAACAACGACGGTACGGTAATGGGCTTCTTCGGCCGCGACACAGCAACACCATTTAATGCTGTAGCGCTGGTAAATGAAGGTGTACTGCAGTTTGATATGAAAGTGGTGAGCGCACCAGCCGCAGGCACGCCTTGGCTAATGAAAGTCGAATCTAACGGTGACGGCAGTGTTGGCTTTGCAGAAGTTAACCTGAATACCAGCACTGAAGGCGCTGATCCGGTCACTGGCGTATGGCAAACCTATACCTTCCCAATCAGTGATTTACAGGCAGCAGGCCTTGACGTAACCGGTATCGATATCGTCATGATATTCCCTGCTTGGGGTTCAGGTGAAGGTGCAGTATATCGCGTAAACAACCTTAAGATTTACAACCCGAATGACAATGGCAGCCTGTCTGGTCCACTACTTAATGTCTTCTCAGACGGCGTTAATGATGCATGGCCGCTATGGGATTGCTGTGGCGGTACCGTACCTACGGTTGAAATGGACGATGCCGAACACGGCGAAGTAGCCGAATTCCGTATCAACAACAACGATGGTACCGTGATGGGCTTCTTTGGCCGCGATACTGCGACGCCATTCGATGCTTCATCCATAGTTGCAAACGGTGTCTTACAATTCGAGATGAAAGTAGAAAGCGCACCGGCTACCGACTCCTGGCTATTAAAAGTTGAGGCCAACGGTGACGGTAGTGTGGGCTTTGCTGAAGTGCCTTTGAATAGCAGTCTTGAAGCTATGGACCCACAAACTGGCGAATGGCAAACCTACACCTTCCCGCTTCAGGATCTACTGAATGCAGGTCTGGATGTCACTGGCCTTGATATCATCATGATCTTCCCGGCTTGGGGTTCAGGTGAAGGCGCAGTCTATCGCGTTGATAATGTATTCGTGGGTAACCCTGCCGACATCGACACCGTCTTAAACGGCAGCAGCGGTGGTGGCGCATCAGACGCCGCCTACACTATCTTTGCCGATGAAGCGAATGCTGGCTGGCCACTATGGGACTGCTGCGGCGGCACAGTTCCCACAGTAGAGATGGATGATGCTGAACACGGCGCAGTTGCAGAGTTTGTAATTGAAAACAACAACGGCACCGTGCTGGGCTTTTTCAGCAGAGATGAAGGCCAGCCGTTTGACGCATCAGCGATTTTTGCGACTGGTAAGTTTCAGTTCGAAATGAAAGTAGTATCACCACCCAGCCAATCTACTAATTGGTTATTAAAGATTGAGTCAAATGGCGATGGTTCAACTGGATTCGCTGAAGTGGATTTAACCACCAGCAATGAAGGTGCAGCTCCTGTGGTTGGCGAATGGCAAACCTATACCTTTGATTTGGTTGACCTGGCGGCTGCCGGGCTGGATATCACAGCGATTGACGTCGTCATGGTATTCCCGGCTTGGGCAACCGGAGAAGGTGCGGTTTATCGTATCGATAATGTTGTATTTCTAGAAAATTAACAGGAACACAAATTAACGCGTCTCGCAGCCTGAAATAAGCACTTTTTATGGCTTTCAGGCTGCCAAGTAAGCATACGAATTAAAAGTAGGACAACTATGAAACAGACCAAATTTTTAAAAACCAGGTTGTCGGTAGCCATCTCAATGCTATTGGGTGCAACAACCGTAGCGCCTGTTATGGCGCAGGAAGCGGCAACTGATGCTGCCAGTGACAATGTAGAAATAATCGAGGTATCGGGTATTCGCGGCAGTTTAGCCCGTTCACAAGATATCAAACGGGATTCCGCGGGTGTCGTAGATGCCATCTCGGCAGAAGAAATGGGTAAATTTCCAGACACCAACCTGGCTGAATCACTGCAGCGTATTACCGGTGTGAGTGTCAGCCGCTCCAATGGTGAAGGTAGTGAAATTACCGTGCGTGGTTTTGGCCCGGGATTTAACCTTGTTACCTTAAACGGTCGGCAAATGCCGGGCACGGGTTATACCCGCTCCTATGATTTAGCCAACCTGTCATCTGAAGGCGTCTCGACTCTGGAAGTGCACAAGACCGCTAAATCTTATCTACCCAGTGGTGGATTGGGTGCCACAGTCAACATTATGACCACCAAACCTTTGAGCAGTCCCGGTTTTAAATACTCCGCGTCTGCCAAAGGGATTTACGACGAGTCAAATGTCAAAGGCGATGATGTGACCCCTGAATTCGCTGCGGTCATTAGCAATACATTCCTGGATGATAATTTTGGTGTTGCCCTGTCATTTTCTCACCAGGAACGTGACTTTCAGCAGCAGTCAGCCAATATTCAAGGCTGGAAGGCGCAAAGCCTGTTCTCAGACAACAGCTTTGCCTCCAGAAGCGAAGAACATGCAGCAAGAGAGGATTACGTTGGCAACATTTTTCTGCCGCAAGATGTTAACTACGGCATCAATGATGTGCAAAGAGAACGTACCAACGGACAGTTAACACTGCAATACGCCATTACCGATGACTTTATTGCGACGGTAGATTATACCGCGACCCGCGTCACCGTAGGTAGCGAATATGTTGGCTGGGGCTTCTGGTATGGCGGTTTTGGTGGTGTAACTTCGTTTGACTACAATGAAAACGGCACTGTCACCTATATGGATGTCAGAGCCGACGATGGGTCATTTACAGCCAACCGTGCAACCACAGACGTGGAAGCCGACTCCATCGGGATAAACCTGGACTGGAATGTCAACGAAGACATCAATATCAGTTTTGATTACCATGACTCGTCTAACGGTGCCGACAACGGCGCAGATCCTGGTTTGGGCAGTACAGGTCAGTTGATCTTTGGTTCCAATCTGGTGGACAGAACCACCTTTGATATCCGCGAAGGCGACATACCACAAATCCTGGGATACTGGCAAAATGGTGGCAACGAGATGCTGCCAAGCGAGATTGATCATAACTTTGACCAATTCATACACAGCCCCGGTGAAGCCACAGTTGAACAGTTTCAACTAGATGTAGAATGGATCAATCCGTACGACTTCCCACTGGTGAGTTTAAAAGTGGGCGCCGCTTACACTGAAAACTTCATTGAAGGTCAAAATACCTGGAGCGGTCTGATGGGTGGCCCGGGCTTCAGCCCGAGCTACACAGCCCTTTTCCCGGACAACATGTTTGTGCGCAACAGCACAGCGGGCTTCCTGGATGAATTCAGTGGTGGTGGCAACGATATGGCCACAAATTACTACTATACCTTTGATTATGATGAGGCCATTTCACGTGCCGCGGCTAACATTCCTGGCTATGATCCGGACTTTATCAGCACCCGAGGTGACGCTTCAATTCTTGAAGAAACCACGTCTTTCTACATTGCATCACAATGGGATTTTGAGGTCAGTGAGTATCTGGTTCAGCTGAACGCAGGCGTTAGATATGAAGAAACCGACGTCACCAGTCGTGCACTTCAGTTGCTGCCTTTGCAGGTTAACTGGGTAGCAGCTACGGAGTGGATTACTGTGTTCTCGGATGATCAGCAATACTTTGTAGACCAGGGTGAAAATGATGTATTTTTGCCTTCACTGGATTTGAAAGTAGACATCACAGACGACCTGGTGGGACGTATTTCATGGGGTAAAACCATGGCCCGACCAAACCTGGGAGATTTAGTGAGCATCCTGTCACTGTCAGGTAGTCCAAAACCGGGGGCCAGAACAGGCGGCCAAGGCAACACCAGTCTGTTGCCATTTGAATCTACTAACCTGGATATCTCGTTGGAATACTATTACGGCGAAGCCAGCTACGCCTCCATTGGTTACTTTAAAAAGGATGTGGAAAACTTCGTAGCTACTTTGCAAAGCGAAGAAACCTTTGAGGGATTAAATGATATCCAAAACAGTGCTCGCTGGAACGACGCCGTTAGTGCACTTGAAGGTATGGGCATGCAGGCCAATGAAACCAATATCTACAACTATCTGGTAGAGAATGGCTTTGCTAACGCCGACGATGCGATTGAACCCCTACCGGGCGATCCACAAATCGTGTGGACCATCAGCAAACCGCAAAACCTGGATGAAAAATCAGTGGATGGCTTTGAGGTAGCGGTACAGCACATGTTTGGTGAGACTGGCTTTGGTGCTGCGGTAAACGCCACTTTTGTTGACGGTGATGTAGAATTTGATCCCACGAGTTTTGCAATCCAATCGCCATTAGATGGCTTGAGTGATTCTGCAAACGTACAGGCATTCTATGAAGACGATGAACTTTCGGTGAAGTTCACTTACGCTTGGCGTGATGCTTACTACGCAGGTGGTGGCCAAGGCCAGGGTTCTGCAGGCGAGCCAACCCAAACTAAAGAGTTCGGTCAGTTAGATTTGAGTGTCAACTATGATATCGATGAAAATCTGACAGTATTCTTCGAAGGCATTAACCTGACGAACGAAGTTGAGGAGAATTTTGGTCGCTATGAAGAGCATTTTCTCTCAGCTCGTCAATACGGTACTCGCTATGTCTTAGGTGCGCGTTACTCGTTCTCTGACTAGTAATAACCAAGGCAATTAACCTGAATCGGTAACCGGCTCCGCCAGTTACCGATTTTTTTTGCTTGGTTACGACGACTAAAACACAAGACTTAGGGATATTTTTTCAACCTAAACAAAGACTTGTTCGTTTTTTGTAGTCGATCTCTTACAAGCTTAAGGGAAATACGCCAATAGTCATACTAAGGTCTGATACAGGACAATGACATTGTAGTTTTCCGGGCGGAACGGTTTAATTAACTGATTCTTTTTTTAGCTCGGGAGATGGACTTGGAAGTATCGCCATATACGGCAAGGTGAACTTCTTGCATTAGCCATTATTGTACCGATATAAGCACAATGAATAACAACCCGAAATCCAAATTCAATTCAGAGAAACTGCTCAATTACGTTACTCACTTACTCATTTGTAGCGGCATTTTCTTACTATTAATGCTAGTGAGCCACTCCGTCATTGCGCAATCAGACGAAGATAATCAGATTACTATTGCCGTATTTGAAGATCACAGAGAGCAAGTTGCCTCCTCTTTGCCTTATGGATTGTCGTGGAAGTTAATAGAAAAAGCGGCACAGGCAGAGGGTTTGGATTTAATTAAAATTGCCACTAACTGGCAATCCGCCATCAATCGCCTCAAGGACCAGCGTCTGGATATTGTTTTTGGTGCGTTCAAAACACCAGAGCGGGCACAATGGGCTGATTTCACACTGCCTTTGGTTTCCGATGCATCGGTATTATTTAACAACCCCGATAGCCCTATACTGCATCTTGAAGATGTAGATTTTGAGCAGGAAGTGGTGGGTGTTATCTCCAATTCAACTCAAGAAACACTTGCGCAAAAGTTGGGCTTTAAGCACATATATCCCGCCAGCGAACGTAAAAACCTGGTGAAACTTCTGGAATCAGGCCGCATCAACTATGTCATGATTGGTGAAAGCATCAGTAAGCTCTATTGCAATTATTCAGCACCTTGCTTGCAGCAAGTAGGTTTACCACTTTCTACTCAACACAGCCGCGCTATGGCTGCCAAATCTAATATAGAAGCATCTAATAAGCTGGTGAGGCTGAACCGAGGTTTAGCTCAAATCTACAGCAACCGTGAGACACAGTTGCTGTTTCAGGAATATCAGTACTCGCAAGACTACTTCAACGCCTGGAAAGGCAAAGTAGAAAACGAGTTATCAGCCGAATAACCACTCATCACCGCGGGTGAGCCGTTCACTTTCATTCATCTGTGTTTTTTGTGTGAAAGCTCATTCCCGTTGCCCAACGCTCCGGAAACCCCGGCCAGGCCTCAGTAAGCTTGCCATCGGCCTGTTTTACTTGATTGGCATTTTCTCTTTTCGGTAAGTATTCACATGCCTGTTCTTTCTGTTTAACAAAGCAATCCATCATTAACAGAGCAAAATGCTGATTATTTCGATTCAATACTTGTGCATCCCACACGGGCTCCTCATAATGGCCCAGGTCGATGTCTGCTTCAAAAGCGACGCTTGGTGCAGGATGTGGCGCAAAATTGTGGCGCGCATCGCGATATACCAACATATAGGTATCCTTGCCACCTGTTTGCTGGAATAGCTTTTTAACCCCCTGTTCGTAGCCCACGATATCATCGTTATCACCAGCCACATACATCAGCGGTACATCGATTTCAGCCAAAGCTTGGGGAGCATGCAATTGTAACTCTTGCCCCCAAGGAGCAAATGCCATCATTGCAGCCCAACGTATATCCACCTGCTCTTTTCCAGCGTTGCAAAAATTGAATACGGAGGTTAGGTTATTGGCAGCCTCTTGCGGAAATCCCAAACGCTGCAAATGCTCTGGAGTAAATTGATAGCAACCGCCAACAGTGTTAATCGCCCCCCAAGCTCCCATCGAATAGCCAATCAGTCCAGCTTTGTTGGTGACCAGGTTTTCAGCGATAAAATGCTGACCTTGGGCAAAATAATCTAATACGAATTGTTGATCCCGAGATCGATTTCGCAACGTGTCAGGAAAACCGGCAAATGGCGCATTAACAATATCAATCTCTGCATTAGTGGAGCCCGTATGGTCGATACCCACCACCACGTAACCATGACTGGCCAAATGCTCGCCGAGGTAAAACATAATGGTTCGATATCCTGTATAACCGTGAGATAGCACTACAAGGGGGTAACTATCTGATTTATCCACATCGGCATCACGACGCGCGCTGGCAGCGATGCTAAAGGTCTTACCGGAGCGGGTAACGTTGTCGTAAGTGGTCAAATTCCCGGTATTTTTAACCGCTGGATACCACACCTCCAGCGTCAATTTTCTATCAACTATGCTAGTAAAATCCTGCATGTTTAGCTGTTGAGGATTGGTAACTTCCATGGTTTTAACACCAACAGAATAACCTCCTGTTTTTGCCAGTTCTGGCGTGCGCGGCGGTTTATCTTGGTAAATCTGTTCAGCGGAATAAGTTGCAGTTGAAAACAGGAATATGGATGTGGCTACAGTGAGGTATTTCTGAAATGAAGTCATTGTCTGAATTAGATGGCTCAGTAATTTTTAAACTCAGTATGGCACAGCTTTTAGAGCTTGTTACTCAGGCTATTGTCAAATGGACAAAAATTAAGCTAAGCTCATCATACCAGTACAATAATTCATCGGATAGTTTGCATGGCATTGCGCATCATAGTTTTACTTTTGCTCAGTTTCTCTTTCATCACTGTGGCTCAGGCAGCTGAAAAAATGAAACTGGCGGCCCCCTTTTTCCCACCCTATACCTATTTTGATATGGATGGAAATTTGGATGGTTTGTGGATAAAACAACTCAATCCGGTACTTAAAGATGCGGGTATCGAATTTATTGCGGTCAACACTCGTATGGCTCGCTTTTACTCATCAATTGCCACAGGCAAAGTACAATTAAGCGCCATCCCCAAAGGGGTGCCCGGCATGGACAATGTCCTTTATAGTGAGCAGCCTTTTGCGCATTTTGATCTGCGGGTTTTCTGGCTAGATGACAGGCCTGATATCGCCAATGTAAAACAGTTGGCAAATCAGCGTGTGGTGCTCACCCGGGGCTATAACTACGGCGGTTTTCTGGAGGAAGCTTTGTCAGAAAAAGCCCGTCAAAATTTCCTGAAAGCTAAAACCAAACCCGAAGCCATTGAGTTGCTTTTAAAAGGAGAAGCTGACTATGTATTAGGCTACTGGGCGTTGATGGATTACCTGCAAAAAAACATGCCCGATGTGCAATTAAACAACAAGAAAATATCAGAAATTCCCATTTATTTTGTTATCCACAACAGCGCAGAAAATGCTAACGAGCTTATTGACCGATACGATACTGCATTTGCCAATCAATAAAAGTAGTTTAAAAACCAGGGTTAATTTGCCCTGGTTTTCTAGTTCAATTTATCTCGGTGGATCGACGCGGTCGTGATACGTGCCATTAACGCGAAACCAGCCAGCGATTGAAATTCGTTCTCTTTTGGCTGGCAATACTTCATGGGGGAAGTCCTCGCTGAGAAATGCCACCACTGTCCCTAATCCCGGCATGACTTTAACGCCTTCAACATCCTTTTCATTGAGGTATAACACCAGTTCTCCTCCGTCTTCACTGGTCCAATTGGGGTTTAAATAAACCACCAAAGAGAGGACCCGGTTGGAATCTCCTTTAAATGCATCAACATGGCGTTTATAAAAGTCGTTTTCGCTATAAATTGCGAAATGGCTCTCGAAGGAAAACAAACCCAGGTAGAGTCGGCGATTAAGGTATGTTTGCAGTGCACTTGCCCATTGCAACCACTTTTGTCCCGCTGGTGTTTTACCTGATATCCAACTTATTTCATCTCTGCGTACAAAACGATTGAGATTGTGCCCATCGGCTCGCCCTATCCCAGCGGCTTCAAATGCTTCTTTTTGCATTGCACACACATGCTCGTGTAAACAGATGGTTAAAGGCTCTGGCAAGGCAAAAGGGTTGATACTAAACCCCTTCGTGGTTAGCTGCTGTGCAATCTGTTCAAACAACGTCTCGTCGGCCCCGGTGGCGTTGTAACTTAAGTCAAAGGCAGCGCTCATTGGCCACTTCCGGGCACAAATACGGAAAAGGCGAAAAAAACGCCAGAAACAATTTTCATGGTGATGTTTAGCTAGTCTTTTCGGGCGGATTTAATATAGGACTTCACAGCCTTCAGGCTAGGAAACGGCGCATACCCCTCAGAGCTCATCTCATCATTAATGGCCAGCAAAATTTGCTTATCACTGGCATCTTTATCTTGCATAGCATCCATACAATAATCGTAAGCATCTCTGACGATTTCGACGTCGGGTTTTTCTCGTGTCATGGTCTTCATTTTGGCAACATATTAAGAAATAAAAATCCGTCATCAGTTCAGCCGGTATTGAGACAAAAACTGATGAATTTTCGCGAAACTTAGATGGAATTCAGGCATTTGAACAACGAAAATTTATTGTTGTGACGATGAAAATTTTTTGATGATGACTAACCATAACCTTGATTAATAAAGGACGAAGGAAACACTAAATGAAATCGAGCTATTGTTAAGTGGTTAACTACCAGGTTACCGTATGTCTGTTACACAAACTCGGGCATGACAAAGTTTAACCATGAAAATCATTGTCACACTATTATTTACGCTTTCTCTGTCTGTGACGACAATTACGGTAGCTCACAGCTCATCGACGCAAGGCTCTCTCAGCGAACGTCTCAAAGAAGCTTTTGATTATTTGCATGTGAAGCCTATTGTCGCTCTTGAGATTGTCCAAAATGCCGAATCGGAACTTAGCTCTGCAGACAAAGCACTGCAATTTGAAGCCTGGCATACTGCACTTTGGGCGGGTGCTTACCTTGCCGATAAGCAAGTATTGCAAACCTATAGCACAAGGATTACCAATGCCTTCAATGAGGCCTCATCTCCGAAACAACAAAGTAAAATATTGAGAGCCATCAGCGTTCAACTTTGGCATCTTGGAGACTATCAAACCTCTTTTCACTTTTCCCTTTGTAGTTTGCACAAAGCAAACGACATAGAGCGCATTTACTCCAGTGTTTTATCACTCGGCTTAAACAAACGCACCAGTGATTTAGAGAAAGCGAAACAGCTTTATCAATTGGCACTAGAAAGTACTCAAAAGTCTCCACATAAACGCTTTGAAGCACCATTGAATAACAATCTCGGTGTCGTGGCATTACAGCAAGAGCAATTTGATGTGGCAGCACATCATTTTCACACAGCACTGACTCTGCGCACTGAGCAAAACCACCTTTCAGGTCAGCTCTTGTCTGGTTTAAATTTGATGTTGAGCAGCATGTTTTTACAAGACTGGCTATCCTTTGAACGTTTATCAACAAGAATGCAGCGTTTACTCAAAGTACACCCTAACGAATTACTGGAAACCTATTACCAATGGATGATGTGGGTATTTAAACAACGTCATTCTGAAAGTTACAGTCAGCAACAAATGGCCGAAAATAAAAGATTATTTAATAGTATTGATAACGACTCCCTTAAGACTTCAGTAGCCAAGGCTGCAGAAGCTCAAGGATTTGTAATGGACTATCAACCACCAGATAAAAATGCCGACCATCGCGAATTAATGCAGACGTTTCAGTTTTGCGACTGGCAAGAAATTGAAGCAATGAGTTTTGAAGACACCCTTACTTTGGTAAGGCAAAAGTTAAATCAACATACGCCAGACCTGGCGGACGCGGCTTTACAGAACTAAATTAGCTCAATCGTCATTTTTCACGTAAACCGCTTTGAGCACAGCTTGGTAGTCTTGACTAAGTATATGCCTGTCGCCCTCAAAAGACTGCGATACCTTTGAGAAGTCTAATTTGTGCCAGTTTTCATTGAGAATGAGGTCCCGAACGAGAGGCAAGTTTTGCTCGCTTAATGGTGCCATCCTCAGACGCATTTGTGTGCCCAATTGCTCAGCAAAATCATGACCATCGTGGTAATCACGGAGCAGCGTTAATACGATACCCGCCTCAAGAAAGTGTCCACCTACAGAGGTAACGTAACCAGATTGCCCCCAAGAGTTAATGGCACTCGCAGACCAGTCAATTCCTCCTATGTGGTAATCGTTGATCCCCTCATAGCCACTTAATGTGTGTAACACAGCGCGTGCTATTTCGTCACTGGCACACCAGATAATTTTGGCGTCATTGTAACGATTGAATAACAAGCGTCCTTTTTGTAGCGCGGTTTCATAGCGCCAGTCAGTGTGCACCACTTGCTCTAATTTAATGCCCTTTTGATTATCAATATAATCACTTAGTCCCAAGTTGCGCAGGAACGAAACCGAGGAATCCCGAGAGCCAGAAACTCCAACCACTGAGCCCATTTTGCTGCTACTGGCACTCTGAGTCAGCTGCTGTGCCAACAAGTATCCCGCGTGAAAATCGTCGGGCATAGTATGACCAATCCAGTTTTTATAACGCTGACGTGGTAATCCAATGTCTTTTTTGTCCTTTTCAGGTACATCAACATTGCTGGCAAAAAACTTTACAGGCGAACCTTCAAATTTTTCCACCAGCTTTTGCGCTACGTTGTATCGCATTAACGCCACCACATAATCGGTCTCTTCGAGATTGATGGCTTCTAATGAATTCAGGTAAGCGAATCTATCCAGACTTTTGGCATGCAAAACAGTGAGCTTAATATTGAGCTTATCAGCTGCTGCTTGCATGGTTTTGTTGTAGTGCATCCAAAACCCAACAGAAGGAGGATTGGGCGATAAGAAGGTAACTCGAATTGGGGGTTGCTCTTTTGCATGTAGAACAAAGGCGTTTAAACAACAGCCAGCTACCAGCAACATTATCGGAAAGACCAACCTCTTCACTACAACAAATCTCTGTAAGCCACTCAATAGCAAGTTAGTAGAAGTATAGTAAGAACCTTGAGCTTTGCTAAAAAACAGACGTACCACATCAACTAAGGGTTGCGCGGCTGAAGTACAAATGGATTATTCTGAAGAATAAAATCCACAAGACATCGGGTACGAGAAGGTAAATGCTTTCGAGAGGGGTACACTATTGAAAAGATCAGTTTCTCAGATTCAACTAAAGGCATTATAGGCAACAACTTCTGGTTGCTAATCTCTTCCGCCACGGTACAAGGTAACAGTGTTGAAACCCCTACTCCCTGTGTCACCATTCTTTGTACCATATAAGGAGAGTTGCACACAGTGACTTTTTGTGGCCTTAGCTGAATAATGTTACCTTGATACTGGAGACTAACTATTCCATCAGCAAACACCTGCGACAACACTACCCAAGGCACCATTTCTAAACGTCGCAAACTTTCAGGTTCTCCAAACCGACTGATAAACTGCGGACTGGCATAGAGACGAAAGCAATCCTCAAATAGGGGTCTTGCTACAAGTGACGAATCCTTGGGAAAGCCAATACGAATAGCAACATCTATTTGTTCTGCGATCAGATCTTTGGGTGCGTCATCAAGCACTAAATCCACCACTACATCAGGAAACTGCTCATTAAATTTCGAGAAAATAGGTAAGAAAAATTGATGAGCAATATCATGATTCATAGAAATTCTTACTCGTCCTGCTGGCTTATCTGGCGCAACTGAGGCTTCTACATTTTTTAATATTTGATTCAGTTGCACCGACTGCGCGAATACCTTTTGTCCTTCCTCGGTTAACAACAACTTTCGGGTACTTCTTTGCAGTAAACGTACCCCAAGCGCCGACTCCAATGACGACACCTGCTCGCTCACTCTAGAGCGGGAGGTGTTTAAAGCCCGAGCAGCCGCGGCAAAACTATTGTGTTCAACAACCAAGGTGAAGATGGCCATTAGCTTTAAATGCGAAATTTTAATTGTACTCATTTTCGGAACACTTCATTCCATTAAGAACCACTTATGGCAACTATAAGACAAAGATAAACTGCCTGCGAATTCAAATTTATCGATTGATACTGAAAATACAGGAGAAATATATGATCGCAGTAACAGGTGCTACGGGAGCATTGGGAAAACTGGTAATCAAACACTTACTCGAAAAAACAAACGCCGAGCATATCACGGCAATCGTTAGAGATAGGTCCAAAGCAATGGCATTGCAACATCAAGGTATTGAAGTGAGAGTGGCAGATTATACAAAACCCAAAGATTTTGAAGAGGCACTGTCTGGCGTAAAAACCTTATTGCTAATATCAAGCAATGCTATCGGTGAGCGAGTACCTCAACACAAGACGGTTGTTGACGCCGCGAACAATGCCAAAGTAGAAACACTGGTGTATACCAGCGTGTTAAAGGCGACAGAGAACCCAATGATATTAGCCAAAGAGCATCAGCCTACTGAAGCTTACTTACAACGTTCAGGTATTAATTATGTGATCCTACGCAATGGCTGGTATACCGAAAATTATAGTGCTGGTGTTGCGGATATAATTCAAAATGGTGCCATTTTCAGTGCCGCAGGTAAGGGTAAATTGTACACTGCTGAACGCAATGACTATGCATTAGCAGCCGCAAACGTATTGGTAGCCCCTGCCCGTCATCATGGCCGTATTTACGAATTAGCAGGTGATACGGGGTGGACAATGGAGGAATTTGCTAACACTCTGGAAGAGTTAACAGGCAAATCCATCAACCTCAACCTACAAAGTGAAGCACAACAAATTCAACATTTAGTAGGCGCGGGCCTACCCGAAGGCTTTGCTCATGCACTTGCGGATTCAGAACGATATGCTGCTGAAGGTTGGTTAGAGGAAAAATCTGGAACCCTGAGTAAACTCATAGGTCGTGCAACGGTGCCCCTTGCTAAGACACTAAAGAAAAACTAAACGAGAATGAAATACTGACAAACCAAGACTTAATCGTCTTGGTTTTGTATCAACGACAAACATCTTCCAGTAGCTGTTCAGCTAACTCGTTAAGCGCCACAATGTCGTTATTGCTTTGGGCAAAAACCCGAATACCGCTCAACCCCATCACCAGATAACTGGCCCGCTGAGAAGCATTGCGCTTGGAAGATATTTCGCCATTGTCGATAGCGGTTTGCAACACATGCACAAAGCCCGCTTGCCAGGCAGCGATGTTCTGGCTGATCACTTGCTCAACTGCCTCGTTTAATTGCGACATTTCACTCATGGCTTTTTGTGACAAGCAAGCGCAGTGATTATCCACAGAGGTTACATCTTGAATGGTTTTATCCAGATAGGCTTTTAAACCCGCCTTTACCGATTGAGCTCGCTGAAACAACTGCTGGAATTCAACACTGCGGTCCTTGCGATACTGCTCCAGGGCACTCACCAATAGACCTTGTTTGTTTTCGAAAGCACAATAGATTGAACCCGGGTGCAGTCCGGTTGCCTTTTTAAGATCCTGCATACTGGTATTAGCAAACCCCTTGCTGGCAAACAGGGCTATGGCATTGCGTAACACCTGCTCTTTGTCAAATTCCGCACTTCTCAAGGTTCAATTTTCCACTTTAGTTGGTCATAACGTTTGAGATTGTAATCTAATTTGAATAATCATTCAAAAATATACTTGAATGATCATTCAAAAACCCTTATCTTGAATGGGCATTCAAATTACAGCGTCAACAGAGAAAGATTTTATGACTGAAAACCTATTCCAACCCTTTGCACTTAATCAAGCTATTGAATTACAGAATCGGATTGCTATGGCTCCCCTCACCCGTTGCATGGCGGATGATGATTTGGTGCCCTCACAATTATCAGTGGATTATTATGCACGCCGAGCCGATACCGGTTTGATCATCACTGAAGCCACCATTATTCGTCCTGATGGACAGGGCTACCCCAATACACCGGGAATTTTTAGTCAGGCTCAAATTGACGGCTGGAAAAAAGTCACGGAGGCGGTACACGCCAAAGGCGGTACTATTTTCCTCCAGCTTTGGCATTGTGGCCGTGTATCACACCCATTTTTCTACAAAGGCGAACACGTGTTAGCACCATCGGCAGAAAAGGTCGAAGGAACCGTTCCGCGTATGCGAGAACTGGAGTATCAGGTGCCCAAACCTGCCACCAAAGATGAGATTGCACAGCTTGTAGCCGATTATGCTACTGCGGCAGAAAATGCCATACAAGCCGGGTTTGATGGTGTAGAAATTCACGGAGCCAATGGTTATTTGTTAGATCAGTTTTTACATCATGCTGCCAACAAACGCGATGATGAGTTTGGTGGTAGCCCGGAAAACATGGCGCGTTTCCCGCTGCAAGTGGTGGATGCCATTATCGAGCGCATCGGTGCAGAGCGTACCGCTTTACGTGTTTCTCCGGGGGCTTATTTTAATATGCAAGGACATCAGGAAGACCGCGCGGTATTTGAGTTTTTACTGAGGGAACTCAACAACCGTGACTTGGCCTACTTGCACCTGGGTTTGTTCGATGACAGCATGCAATTCGATTATCTGGGTGGCTCGGCAACAGACTTTGTACGTAAGCACTACCACAAAACCTTAATGGGTGTAGGTGGTTATAGCGCTGAAACTGGCAGTGAAGCTATCGCACAAGAGCGCTTTGACTTGCTGGCAATTGGGCGCCCTTTTATCGCCAACCCCGATTACATTGCCAAAGTGAAAAGCGGCGAAAGCTTAACCGAATACAACGAAACTATGTTGGCGGAACTGTACTAAAAGCTAACGACCTTTTTATCAATTAAAACCAGGGCAAGTTTGCCCTGTTTTTTTGTATTCTTCTGTTCATGCACTATCCCCAAAAGTTGCAAAATCCAGCAGTTATTGCGGGAAAAACACTCGTTATTCAGCAAAATACCAAGAACGGGGCAAAAAAATTGAAATGCCCGGTTTCCGAACTACACTAAATCCAATGGGGATCTCCCCAGCGATAACAGTTCACAATTTTAAGTACCCAAAGCGTCATAAATAAGAGAGGCGGCATGAACTACTTTGTTACCGGTTTGACCGGTTTTATAGGACAACAATTTCTAGAATCATTAAGCAAAAGAGATGGAAAGATATTTGCGCTCGTCCGACCCGGATCAGTGAAAAAAATCGAGAAACTGCGCTTTGATCATGGCCTGACAGAAGAGCAACTGGTGGCTGTTCCCGGCGATTTAGGGCAAAGTCTGTGCGGCGTTAATCCTGACGATCTCGACAGCATTGATCATTTTTACCACCTTGGTGCCATTTACGATCTCACTGCAGATCAAGAACAGCAAAAAGAGGCCAACGTTACCGGTACTCGCGAGGCCATTGCTCTGGCTGAAAAGCTAGGCGTTAAGTGCTTCCACCACATTAGCTCCATTGTGGCTGCGGGCTTCTTTCCCGGCGTCTTCAAAGAAAGTATGTTCGATGAAGCGGTAGGAGTTGAGCAAAATGCCTACTTCCAGACCAAACATGAATCAGAGGGCTTGGTGCGTAACGAGTGTAGTGTGCCTTGGCGGATTTATCGTCCGGGTATTGTTGTTGGTAACTCAAAAACAGGTTGGATCAATAAAATCGATGGTCCCTACTACTTCTTCAACCTGATTAATAGTATCTCTGAATTAGTGCCTCGCTGGGTACCATTACCAGTTTATCGTGGCAACGCCACCAACATCGTCCCGGTAGATTTTATTGCAGATGCGCTAGATCACATCAGTCATAAACCGGATTTAGATGGAAAATGCTTCCACTTAACTAATCCGGAACCCATGACCTTCGGCAAGGTCATCAATAACTTCCTCAAGGCCGCGAAAGGCCCCACCATGAAGCTGGATATTCCCGCTGAAAGATTGATGGATTTTGTACCTGCCGGCCCACGCATGTTCTTGAAGAACAAGGCCATTGTGCAAGGTGTGAAAATGCAGGTTCTACAAAACCTGAAAATTCCCAAGGAAGTGATGCTCACTGAGCATCTCAACACCGAATACGACTGTAGCAATACCCTAAAAGCGCTGGAAGACAGTGATATCAGCTGCCCACCACTGAAAACCTACGCTCGCCGTTTGTGGAACTATTGGGAGCAGAATCTCAATCCAGAATACATGAAGCCCCATTATTTGCCTGATGTGGTAGAAGGTAAAAACGTACTGATCACAGGTGGCTCAGAGGGTATCGGTCGCGAAGTGGCGGATAACTGTGCCAAAGCAGGTGCGAAGGTTATCCTGGTGGCCAGAACTCAGGAAAAACTAGATATAGCGGTTGAAGAAATCAGAGCTGCCGGTGGTGATGCCGTCAGTTACTCGTGTGATTTATCCGACCTGGATGCTTTGGATGATCTGACTGAAAAAGTACTAAAAGACCATGGCCATGTGGATATCCTCATCAACAATGCAGGCCGCTCGATTCGCCGTTCATTAAAACTGACTTATGAACGTTTCCACGACTTTGAACGGGTAATGCAAATAAACTACTTCTCGGCAATTCGTCTCACCATGAACTTGTTGCCTTCAATGACAGCACGTAAATCCGGTCACGTAGTGAACATCTCCACCATTGCCGCGATGAGCTCTGGTAGCCCGAGATTCTCTTCTTACACAGCATCGAAGAGCGCACTTGATGCCTGGTCTAATACCGCTGCATTCGAATATGCTTCGGATAATATTCACTTTACCAACGTGCACATGCCACTGGTGCGCACTAAGATGATTGCCGCTACCACGCAATATCAAAGTGTTAACGTACTAACCACGGAACAGGCGGGTAAACTGGTGAATAGCGCCATGATTAATCGTCCAGCCGAAGTGAATACCTTAACGGGTACCATTATCAGACTACTGGGTATTTTGGCTCCTCAGTTAAACCACCTGGTATTTTCGACCCTTTACCAGCTCACCGATGATTCAGAAGCGGCCAAGGCCTCTGCAGCAGCGAAACCGGTGCCGGAAGATAAGGATGCCATCGCCGATAAGGCAATGGATGCGCTGCATCGCCTCAAGCTGGACAAAGAAACGCTGGAAGCTGTGGACAATCTGCTACGCGGTTACCACACTTAAACATTATTCTGTCAGCTCAGAAACTGCAAAAGGTGTTGTCGCAAGACAGCACCTTTTTTGTTTCGACTTAACTGCAATTATCACTGAGTCTGTCTATAAGCTTCTACAGGCAAGCCTCCCACCCCCCAATTGTCCAGGCTGATTTCCGTTATCACTACATGAGTAGTTGCTGGTTCTTTATTGATCTCCCGCTGCAATAATTCGGTAACGCCTTTGATGAGTTTAGCTTTTTGTGATTTGCTAATCCCTTCACCACTTTCCCCACCTTCCTTAGTGATTTGAATATTTACATATGGCATTACGCCCTCCTGTTTTTATTATGGTTGATGTGCATACATTTTATTTACGATATGCCATTGTCCGTTTTCTCTTAGTAAGCCCAAATAATCGATAAACACATCATCCAGCAAAGGACAAAGTACTTTAACCATGGCTTGCTCCCCAACAACTTCCAGAGACAATATTTGATAGTTTTTCTTTGCCCCTGACTCCGCCGGTACGTTGCGCTTTGCCACTAACTCAAGCCACTGTTGCCTTGTTCGCCGAATGCCCGGAGACTTCAAAACACAATCCTCACTAAAAACACGTTCCAGCAAATTGGTTTCCGCAAAATGCAAACCATCAAAATAATCTTGAATCACTTGTCTTACGGTGACCTCAGCAGATTCATTTGTTGTATTTACAGACTTACTCATTGCCACCAACAACGTCATTATTTTGTTCTTGTAACGCAGCTTGAAACGCGCTCAGGTTGATAACCTGATCTATCATTCGCTGTGCCTTGACACCAATCTTAATGTCCACCGGGAAAGCCTGCCCCCAACGAGAATAAACAGCCAGCAGCACATCCGCTGGAGATAACTCGGTACCACGCAGATAAGGGCCAGAGCCGATCTTGTTTTCGATAACTTGCCACAATTGATTAATCGCCTGAGCAGACGCTGTAAAAAACGCAGTCCTCGTAGCTTCATCTTCAATATGTCTCGCAGCAAAAAATAACTTGGAATAAGCGGGATGCATGCTGGCGTTGGCAAGCATCAGATGCTCCAGCACAACCTGACGCCCTTGCCCTTTTGGCGGTAGTAAATCGTTTGGATGATTCTCCAACAGATACATGATAATAGCGGCGCCTTCAGTTAACACCTGCCCTTGGGTTGTCAACACTGGCACGACTTGAGCAAGGTTAATCTCACCAAAATCGGTCACTGAAGTGGCTGATACAAGTTTGGGCGTGTGTCCCAGCAACTTGAGAATCGTGTGCGTCGCTAATGAACAAGAGTCTTGCAGGTAATAGAGGGTATACATGAGTTTTTCGCTCCAGATAACACAGCAACATTGCTGCACTAGTCATTTTCCCCATTACAAACAAAACAAAAACACTATAAATAGAATTACATTAGTGCCAATATGGAATTAATAAATCATACCTTTTAACAGTTGGGAACCAGGTGAATAAGCTTAGGGGAATGTTTTTGTTTAGTCGCTTAGCCGAATTGGGAAGTTTTATCGCTGTGGCGGAGGAGATCGGCTCAACGGCTTCTATGGTGAGTAAAGAAATACAAAAATTAGAACGTGATGTTGGTGCCAGGCTATTGCACCGGTCAACCCGAAAAATACAGCTTACTCCAATCGGAGACGGCTATCTGTCTCGCTGTCGGCAAATACTTGCGCAAGTAGATGAAGCCGACGCCTACATCCAACAAACACAAAATAGTATGCGAGGTAAATTGCGTATCAACATGCCCATGGTGTTGGGGTTAACCGATTTAAGCCAGGTGATCGCAGAATACATGCAAAGCTACCCGGATGTGGAGCTGGACATTCATTTAGGTGATGAAAGTGTGGACTTGTTGGAAGGAGGTTTTGATCTTGGGTTCAGGGCCAGCAGTCAAACCTTTGATTCCAATTATGTTGGAAAACCATTAAAAACATTTGATTATCACATTTGTGCTTCTCCTGGATACCTGAAAAATCATGCACCTGTCAGTGCAATCGAGGATTTGTTGCAACACAATTGCTTTGAATACAGCTACTTCAAAAGTGGTAAAGATTGGCCAATCGCAAATGGAATCAGAATAAAGGGAAGTTTAAAAGCTAACAATACCCTGATGATCCGAGAAGCCGTAGAGGCAGGATTAGGTTTAGCTTTTTTGCCCGGATTTGTAGCTCAGCCAGGACTTGAGAGCGGACGTTTGGTGGAAGTACTGGCGACATTGCCAAAACCTAAACTGACACTCTATGCCCTTTACCCAAATCGAAAACACTTACCTCCCGCGGTTTCAAAATTTATCGAGTTTATCGAGAATTGGTTCAATCAGCCAAAACACCAGGGCTAAATCGCCCTAATAATTCAATGCGAAAAACCAGGGTTAAATAGCCCTGGAATTACCAGCTCATGGGCAACAAAAAATCAGGCATGTCTTCTGTCAATTTGTGCCTGCAATTTATTCTTAAATGTCATAAACACTTGCTAAACTTATAAAATTTAGATTCCGAGAAATACAAAACATGGCTTTAGATAATCATCCTATGTGGCGTGCGCCGCAACATCACATGGACGCCGAGCACGCCCACGATCATGTGCACTGGGTAGAATTGTTTTACGATCTTATTCATGTAGTGATCATCTTTTTGCTGGGAAATTATCTGAGTCACCATTTAACGGTAGAAGGCTTTTTCATTTTTGCAGGTCTGTTCACCGCCGTCTGGTTCGCCTGGGCAGACTCCAGTGTCTTTAACTCTTTATATGTGAGTACTGATTTTAAGCACCGACTGATTATGTCCAGCCAAATCATTACCGCTATGGTGATGGCGGCTTCTATCCCCCATATCCACGACAAAGGCTGGATGTTCTTTGCACTGGGTTACGCTGCCAACCGGGCAATTACTGCTTTCCTGTACCACAGAACCGAGCGTTTAGGGGTGGAAGAGTCCATTCTTGCTCGTAAAACCAGCCGCAATTTTTCGCTACTTGCAATAGTATTTGCCATCAGTGCATTCATTCCCGCGCCCTACAGTTACCTGCTCTTTGCCGCGGGTATCGTCACCATTCAACTACAATACATGTTGCCCAAAGTGGGTTTGCTGGAACTGGAGCGCTTCGTGCCCCGACTCGGCCACATGTCGGAACGTTTCGCCTTATTAATGCTGATAGTCGTAGGAGAAGGTTTTTTCAAACTAGTGGTTACCCTCTCTGAAAAGGGTATTTATAAAACCAACTATGAAGTACTCACCAATTTCATGTTCGGCGGTATATCCGTGTTTGTGCTGTGCTGGATTTACTTTGACATTGCGGGTAACGGAAAACCCAAAAACACTGAAAAATCCACGCTGGTGAGTTGGTGGCTTGGGCACCTGGTGTTGATGCTGTGTGCCATTATGGTAGGGGTTGCCCTTGCTGGTGAAGTAAAAGTGGGCTTCTGGGACCCCTACCCTTATAAGTATGCTGTTATTGGTTGCCTTGGTTTGGCGGGCTATTTACTGGCGTTACTTTGGATCCAGTACAATATCGAACAGCGTGTCGCCCATCGCTTTGCCACGGCCAAAATCAGAATGTTGGGTGTCGCACTGGCTTTAATTACCTTACTCGTTGTACCTCACGTCCCGGCACTGGTGGGTAACCTGCTGTGGGGAAGCGCTTTGATATCACAAATTGCTATTCCGTTGACCAGAGCCTATCTGACACTGTCTAAGGAAGAAGCCACCAGCGCAGAACAAGAAGAAGCCGTTCAGGCATGCGTTACTCTGCCGCAGAATGACGACTGAGTTTAATCGCCTTTTTACAGTGAGGGCACGTAATCGATGTGCCCAATACCAGAGTTCGGTTTTTGATTAACTGCTCTAAATCGTCTCGACTCAAATCCAACTGCTCTGCCAGCTGATCTAGATCAGCGCGCTCACTTTCTGACACATATCCGTCACTCAGCGCATGATCAACTTCAGCTTCCAGTTGCTGTTTGCGCAAACGCAGCTCGTCACCAAATTTAGCGGCAAGCATGGCTGCAGGCAACGCCACAATCCCAACGCCCAATAGCATAATGAACATTGCGATAAATTTGCCAAACACTGTCACTGGCACAACATCACCATAACCGACAGTGGTCATGGTCACGACTGCCCACCACATCGCGCTGGGAATGCTGCCAAACACCTCTGGCTGGGCCTCGTGCTCAATGGCATACATTATACTGGCTGACATAACCACCAACACCATTACCGTAAAAATGGCAGCCCCAATGGTGGGCAGTTCTTTGCGTAACACGCAAACAAACATGTCCAGGCCTTTAAAATAGTGGGTGAGTTTCAGCAAGCGAAGCATGCGTAACATACGTAGATAGCGCAAATCAATGTTAATAAAGAAGGTGAGATAAAATGGTGCAATCGCCAGAAAATCGACTAATGCAACAGCGCTAAACATATAGCGCAGTCGAGTTTTAATGGGTTGGCTGGCATCCGCACCGGGCGCTTCCACACACACCCAAACGCGCGCCAGGTACTCAATGGTGAAGATCACAACAGAAAATACATTGAAAGCGTAAAAGCCATAAGCATATTGCTGGCCAAATGCCTGATGGGATTCAAGAACAACAGCAATCACGTTGCTAACAATCAGCACAATAATAAAACTGCCCAACAGTTTATTGGCCAGGGAACGACTCAAATCTTTTTCTAACAGGTTGTAGGTTTTCTGGCGCAAACTCATATTCATTCCGAAATATCCATACGCATACACTACGCGTGTTACAGAAACGGTAATCAAAAATAGTGGAATTGGAAAGGACACATCACTGAATTTTCACAAGATGGATAAACCAGGGCTAAATCGCCCCAATTTAATACGAAAAAATTCCAGGGCAAAATTACCCTAGAATTAGCATATTTGTAAGTTAGTCTCCTTATCCTAACCCCGTAGATATCAGATTTCTGGTTAACATTCGCATCTTGTCTGAATCTCACCAACTCAGCACACGCAATACCAATTAGCAATCCACAAAAATAGACCCAACAAAAGTGTCCGCAGCGGACACTTTTTGTGTCCGCGGACAGTTTACACATCCAACAAAAAACAAATTTTTATTATATTTCAATCACTTAAAAACTGGCACGCTACTAGCTTTATTCTGTAAGAGATTTACCGAAGGAATGAAACCATGTTGCTTTTACAGTTTTTTACCACACCACTGACAATCCTTGCTTTCGCTTTTTGCGTGGCGGTTTATGACGATTACCTGGCTTTAAAGCGGGGTGATAAATAATGACTAACCAGGGGATGAACACAGGCAGTAATGACGGCAAAATTCGCGATACTGGTGCACAGGATGTGGTCATGAATACATCGCCACGCCGGAAAAAAATAAAACTGTTTCTAACTACCGTCGTTTTAGTTATCGCCGGAGTTTCAGCCAATGCCTTTATTAACAGCAGTGATGCCAGTGTCTCAATGGCGCGTTCGGCGGTGCAAATCGCGACTGTAGAACGCGGTGAATTAATGCGAGATATCGTAGCCACAGGTCGGGTTGTGGCCGCCAATGCGCCGCAGCTGTATAGCCCGGAAAAAGGTTTTGTGAATCTGCAAGTCAAAGCGGGTGAAGATGTTATCGAAGGGCAAATAGTAGCGACGGTTGAAAGCCCGGAACTGGACAACCAACTTAAGCAAGAACGCTCTGAGTTGTCTCGACTGGAAGGTGAGCTGGCTCGTAAAGAACTGGATACCCGCCGCCAAGAGCTGACTATTACTAAACAGGCGGATTTGGCCAAATTGGACTTGGTGGCCGCCGATAGAGAACATCGCCGTGCTCAGCTTTCCATTAAAGATCACCTCATCAATCAAATTGATTTAGAAAAAGCCAAAGATGAACTGGCACGGGCGCAGGTTACCTTCAAGCACGCCGAGCAAGAAGTGGAACTGGCCAAAGATACCCTCGCCTTTGAGTTGGAATCGGTGCGCAATACCATCGAGCGCCAGCGTCTTGTGGTTTCGGAACTAGAGCGCCAGGTTGAAGCGCTAACCATTAAAGCCAGTGTCAATGGCATGGTAGGTAGCCTGTTTGTGCAAGACAGAGCCTTGGTTGCCGCCAACGATACCCTGATGACGCTAGTAGATTTAAGTGCCTATGAAGCTGAAATTAATGTACCAGAAAGTTACGCCAATGATTTAGGCCTGGGTATGGATGTAGAACTGAAACTGGCCAACCGCACGGTTACAGGCAGCCTCTCTGCGATTTCTCCGGAAGTAACGGAACGCCAGGTTACCGCAAGAGTGAAGTTTGACCACGACGCCAGTATGAATATCCGCCAGAACCAACAACTATCCGCTCGCGTGTTACTGGAGCAGCGCCAGGATGTACTGAAAATACGTCGCGGTAGCTTTACCCAAGCTGGCGGCTTTGTGGCCTATCGTCTGGATGGTGATGTGGCACATCGTATCGATATCCGCATCGGTGCCACCAGTATGCGTGAAGTAGAGCTGCTAAGTGGCGTGCAGCCGGGAGACCAACTGATCATCTCTAATTACGACGAATTCGCACAAGCGCCAGCCATCTTGCTGCGCTAAAACCAGATAAATTACAAGACAGAACAAAGAAGGAACAGATTATGTTAACCATGCAAAACATCAGCAAAATGTATCAAACTGAAATGGTACAAACGCATGCTTTAAAAGATTTTAACCTGGACGTTGCTGAAGGTGAGTTCATTGCTGTAACCGGCCCTTCCGGCTCAGGTAAAACCACCTTTTTGAATATCGCCGGTATGTTAGAGCCCTTTACGGGCGGTACGTACACCTTAGATGGAGTAGATGTTGGCAGCCTGTCTGACAACGCCAGAGCCGACTTACGCAACCAGAAAATCGGCTTTATCTTTCAGGGCTTCAACCTGATTCCCGATCTGAATTTATATGAAAACGTGGAAGTTCCACTGCGCTATCGCGGTATTAAATCCGCAGAGCGAAAACGTCGCATCGAAAAGTGCCTGGAGCAAGTTGGCCTTGCCAGTCGCGCCAAGCATCTACCACAGCAGTTATCCGGCGGTCAGCAACAACGCGTGGCCATTGCCCGTGCCCTGGCGGGTGAACCACGCTTTTTGCTGGCCGACGAACCCACTGGTAACCTGGACAGCTTAATGGCACGTCAGGTAATGGAGTTGCTGGAGCAAATCAATCGCGATGGTGCCACCATCATCATGGTAACTCACGATCCTGAACTGGCCCGTCGTGCACCGCGCAATGTACAGATTGTGGATGGCCAGATGGCAGATATTACCCTGTATCAACGCAATGGCGTAGAGCCAATGCAAAAAGTCGCGGGAGCTTAAGATGTTTTTACATTACCTGGATTTAAGTTGGCGCAGCTTTAAGCGCACACCAGTAGTCAGCGCCTTAATGGTGCTGGCTGTCGCGGTGGGTATTGGTGTCACCATGACCAGCCTGTCGGTATACCACATGATGTCGATGGACCCGATTCCGGAAAAAAGTCGCAGTTTGTTTCATGTGCAGTTGCACACCATGGAGGGCGAAGGAACCCGTCGCGGTTCACCAGATGGCCTGCCATTTCAGCTCACTTATCAGGACGTGATAGCACTAACTGAAGCCCCGATTCCTGAGCGTAAAATCCCCAGTATGAAAGCGGGTTTCTCAGTACACATGAATAACCCTGAGGTAAAACCTTTCATTGAGCTGGCTCGCATGACCAATCGCGAAGTATTTGACATGTTCAATCTTGAATTCGTCTATGGCGGTCCGTGGTCTCTAGAGCAGCAGGAGAACGCTGCACCTGTAGTGGTGATCAACGAAGAAATTAACAATCGTCTATTCGGCGGCGAAAACTCAGTGGGCAAGATGATCTATCTGGACAACCGCAGTTATGTTGTTACCGGTGTGATGAAACAGTGGAACATCAACATTAAATTTTACGATGTTAACAATGGTGCCTTCCACGATGCCGAGCAGCTGTTTTTGCCTTTCTCTCTGGTTGCCGCGTTTGAAATTGATACCTGGGGCAATACCAATGGCTGGAAACACGAAGACACCAGTACCTTCCAGAAAAAAATGCAATCGGAAGAGATGTGGCTGCAGTTTTGGGTGGAACTCAATAGCGAGCAAGAAAAGCGTGAATACGGTGAATACCTGATGGCTTATATGCAGGAGCAGCAAAAGCTGGGGCGTTTTGACCGTGAAGAATTGCAATATGCGTTGCGTGATGTCATCGAAACCATGGAATATCGCGAAGTGGTATCGGAAGACAACCGCATTCTTGTTGGACTGAGCTTTATGTTTTTAGCGGTGTGCCTTGCCAATATTCTTGGCTTGCTATTAGCTAAATTCCTGCGCCGTGCACCGGAAGTGGGCGTACGTCGTGCCTTGGGTGCCAGTAAAAGACAAGTATTCTATCAGCACCTGGTGGAAGTCTCTCTGCTGGGCTTAATGGGCGGTATTGTGGGTATTGGTATCTCGCAACTGGGGCTTTGGGGTGTGCGTCTCACTCAAGATTATTACACCGATTTGGCCACCATGGACATCAGCATGTTACTGGCGGCTCCGGCCATTGCTATTAGCGCCTGCATTATCGCTGGTTTGTATCCCGCCTGGTTAGTTTGCAGAACCACACCTGCAACTTACCTGAAAACTCAATAGGAGCACGACACCATGTCAGAATTAAAACCCATTTTTAATGCCTTATTACGCTCCAAAGCGGGCGCCCTGATGCTACTGTTTCAAATCGCCATTACCACCGCGATTGTCAGTAATGCCGCGTTCATTATTTATGACCGCATGACTTATCTGAATCAGGAAACCGGCTATCCTGAGGATGAAATATTTTATTTCAGAGTTACCAGCTTTGCGGAAAACGCTGATTACAATCAACAGATTGAACTGGATGAAAACCTATTACGCAATATTCCGGGCGTTATCAATGCCACTCATTTTAGTGCCGTGCCTCTGTCTGGCAGTGGTTCCAGTTCCAGCTTCAGCATTGTCCCGGCGCCTGAGGATGGTCGTTCCGCAAACGCCGGCTATACCATGGCGGATCACAATGCCATTGAAACCTTGGGTGTCAATTTAATTGCCGGGCGTAACTTTAATGAAGAAGACGTGGTGCACACTCAGAACTACGACAAATTACCCACCGTAGCTATCGTAACCAAAGCCTGGGCAGACGAACTATTCCCCGATGAAGATCCGCTGGGCAAAACATTTTATGCAGGTGCAGATCCGGCCAAAATCATTGGAATTGTGGAGCACATGATGTCCCCGTGGCCCAATAGCAGTGTGGCAGATAAAGTGATTATCTTCCCGATGGTGAATGGCACAGCCCGACAAAAATTTATTGTCCGCACTCATGCCAGTGAACGTGCCGCTGTAATGCGTCAGGTAGAAGACCTGTTATTGCAGGAGAATAACCAACGGGTGATCACCTCTTTAGAAGGACTGGATGAAGCCAAAGCGGATTACAATGCTTCAGATACACTAATGTTGCGCATGTTGCTGGTATTAATTGTGGTACTGGTTTCTGTTACGGCACTGGGTATCTTTGGTTTAACGCTGTTCAATATCAGTAAACGCACCAAACAAATCGGTACGCGCCGTGCCATTGGTGCCCGCAAATCCGACATAATCCGTTATTTTCTGTTGGAAAATACCATGGTGTGCGTTGGAGGTTTAGTGGTTGGCTGTATAGGTGCAATTTTAGTGGCTCAGCAGTTGATGCAGTTGTATTCATTGCCGGCGTTAGATTATGCCTACGTGGCAGGTACTGCGGTATTTGTATTGCTGATCAGCTTGTTAGCGGTTATTGTACCTGCCAAACGAGCGGCCAATATTTCACCGAGTATTGCGACGCGCAGTATCTGATAAACCGTCAGTAGTAGCGTCAGCGCTCCCTGGCGCTACTAATCTTCATCACACTGACAGGATCAACACAGAAAGGATCAACAAAAAGAAATATGGATAAAATACTGATTGTTGATGACAATCCCGCCGTGCTGGATGCACTGTCATTAATGCTAGAGCTGCACGGCTACCAACCCGTTACTGCTACCTGCCCCAGCGAAGCCATTCAGGTGGTGGACTATCAAAGTATTAGCCTGGTGATTCAGGATATGAACTTTACCGCCGATACCACTTCTGGTGAAGAAGGTGTCGCGCTGTTTCATAAATTACGCGAACTCAACCCGCATTTACCCATCATTCTGATCACCGCCTGGACTGAATTAGAGCAAGCTATTGAGCTGGTGAAATCCGGCGCGGCAGATTACATCGCTAAACCCTGGGATGATGCCAAGTTACTTACCAGCATTGCCAATCTGGTGGCGCTGGGCAAAGCCAATGCGCAGTCCGAGCAATTAACCAGAGTAAAACAGGCGCAGGCAAGCGCCCATCAAGCCGCTGAGCACATTGGCTTGGTGTATGCCAGCGAGCCAATGCAGCGTACCATCGATATGGCTTTGCAAGTAGCGCGTTCCGATGTATCTGTGTTGATCACAGGGCCCAATGGCAGTGGCAAAGAAAAAATTGCAGAACTAATCCAGGCACAATCACCATTAAACAACGCCCCCTTTATCAAAGTGAATGCAGGTGCGCTGCCCAAAGAGCTTATAGAAGCGGAATTATTCGGTGCGGAAGCCGGTGCTTACACGGGTGCCCAAAAAGCGCGTATTGGTCGTTTTGAGGCAGCAGATGGTGGCACCCTGTTTCTGGATGAAATCGGCAACTTACCCCTGGATGGCCAAACTAAACTATTACGGGTATTACAAACCGGGGATTTTGAACGCCTGGGCTCAGTTACCACCCAAAATGTTAAGGTCAGAGTGGTATCCGCCACCAACGCCGACCTGTTGCAAATGATCGCCGATGGCCAGTTCCGGGAAGATTTGTATTATCGATTGAATGTCATTGAATTGAATATTCCGCCTCTGGCTGAACGCCGGGACGATATCATGCCACTGATAAAGCACTTTTTGCCCGGCCGTGACGTTAGTCGCAACGCACAAAAGCGTCTTACTGAACACGACTGGCCGGGGAATGTACGTGAGCTGGAAAACGCCTGCAAACGGGTTCAGGTACTCAAGCCGCAGGGCATATTAGAAGCTGAAGACTTTGCACTGCAGCCCAAAGCCACAACCATCGCGCCCACAACTGGCGCTGTCTCTGGAATTAGTGGTAGTGCGAGCAGTACGCCAACACAAGTCAATACTGAGCCTGATAAACAAGCACTACTGGATGCCATGAAGGCTCATCAGGGCGTAATAGCAAGAGTAGCAAAACAGTTTGGCATGAGCCGACAAGCCCTATATCGCCGCTTGCAAAAATTTGGCATAGACTATTAACACTGCAGCAAAACACCGGATATTGGAACTCGATAGTAGAGCATGAATCTTCAATTAAAACTGCAAAAAGTGGTGCTGTGCTGCACGCTATTTGCCTGTATCCCCACCTTTTATTTGCTGGACACCAGCGCCGGCAATAAATTGTTGCTACTGGCGGCCATCGTGTTTGCCTGCTGGCAACTTAGCGGCTATGCGCTGCAGCGCTTTAACCTGGGCATGGCGGGCCTTGAAACCGGCTTGTTAAACTTTCTGGATGGCGAGTACGCCTCGCTACTGTCTTATGATGATAATGATGAATTAGGCCACCTTAGTCGTCTATACAATCAAACCGCAGAAAAGCTGCGGGCAGAAAAACACTGGATTTACCAGCGGGAGCTGATGCTGGATAAGGTGCTGCAAAACTCACCTGAGGTATTGGTGCTAATCAATGATCGCAACCAGGTAGTATTCAGCAATTGGGCAGCTCGCCATTTCTTTCACATAAACAACACCAAGCTTGAGGGGTTGTCGTTATCTGAATTACTGGAAAATGCCCCACAAGGCGTCAGCAATGTGATTGAAGCAGCGCAAGAAGGTCTGTTCAGCATCAGCCATGACAATGATGAACAGCAAACCTGGCACCTGGCCACAGGACAGTTCTTGTTAAATAACCAGCAGCACCAGCTGTATATACTGAAACAAATGACCCGGGAACTAAGTCGTCAGGAAGTGGCCGTGTGGAAAAAGGTGATCCGCATTATCAGTCATGAGTTAAATAATTCTTTAGGCCCGATTTCTTCCATGCTTAACAGTGGCAAGCTGCTCACAGAGCAGGTACAAGACAACCGCCTGAACCGGGTATTTAATACCATTGAAGAACGCATCCAACACCTGGTGACATTCGTTCAAGGTTATGGCAAGTTCGCCAAGTTGCCCTCCCCCAAACTGAGCAAAATTCACTTTAATGAATTAGCCGCGCAGTTAGCTGAACAATGGACCTTCAATTACGACAAGCAACAAGACATCCAGTTTAATGCCGACCCTATTCAGCTGGAGCAATTACTTATCAATCTATTGAAAAACGCCCATGAATCCGGCTCTGATAAAGACCAGGTTAGCCTGACTATTCGCGCCTTCAATCACAACATCATTATCGAAGTGTTAGATCGCGGCAAAGGTATGTCAGATTCAGTACTATCCCAGGCCTTGATCCCCTTCTACTCCACCAAAAACAGTGGCAGCGGCCTGGGCCTGGCCCTGTGTCGTGAAATCGCCGAAGCCCATCACGGCCACATCGCACTACAGAACCGCAAAGACGGCGGCTTGTGTGTGCGAGTGAGTTTACCGGGAATTTAACCTTTTCCGGCTCGTCCAGCAGCGCAAAATGTTACTTATTTGTTAATTTTTTGTAATGAATACGTATGCAATTAGTTTAAAAATCATCCACAAATGGGCAGACTTGGCTCGGTCAAAATTTAATCCTCCCGCTTCCTTGTGCACACAGCGGTTTGACGTTTTTTGATGCCGTACCCATTCCTCTATAGACACTGGAATGGGCAGCAGTTAACCGTTATGAGATGTAAAAATGAAAAATAAATTTAATCAGTTATTTGCGGGCCTGGTGTTATCTGCCGCAAGTTGTTTACCAGTCGCTCACGCCGATGTGATCCTGCATGCATTCAATTGGGAATATTCCGAGGTGGCCGCAAAAGCCCAGGAGATAGCCAACTTAGGGTATAAAAAAGTGTTGGTCTCACCCGCCTATAAATCCAGTGGCAACGAATGGTGGGGACGCTACCAACCACAAGATTATCGGGTCATCGACAATCCATTGGGAGACACCCAAGATTTTCAAGCCATGATTCAGGCATTGCAGTCAGTAGGAGTGGAAACCTACGCCGACATCGTTTTCAACCATATGGCGAACGAAGCCTGGTTGCGCTCAGATCTCAACTATCCGGGCAGCATTGTTCTGGACGAATACGCGCAAAACTTAAGTTATTACAACTCAATCAAGTTGTTTGGTGATTTGGATGATAATCTCATCGCCCCCTGGGATTTTCATGCGGCAGGCTGCATCACTGACTGGAATGATCCGGGTCATGTCCAGTATTGGCGCTTATGTGGCGGAAATGGTGACGTTGGCTTACCGGATCTGGATCCCAACAACTGGATTGTTACGCAACAAAAACAGTATCTGCAGGCGTTAAAAACCATGGGTGTAACAGGCTTTAGAGTCGATGCCGTTAAACACATGAGCAACTATCACATCAATGCGGTATTTGATCAAAATATCAAAAACGGTGTGCATGTTTTCGGTGAAGTGATCACCTTTGGCGGCGCAGGCAACTCTGACAATGACAACTTCCTGGTCCCCTACATGAGCGGCACGGGGCACTCAGCTTATGACTTCCCGCTTTTCGCCCAAATGCGCAGTGCATTGGGTTTCGGTGGCTCCATGAGTCAACTTGTTGATCCGGGTGCCTATGGCCAGGCGTTGCCAGGTGCACAAGCGGTTACTTTCAGTATTACTCACGATATTCCACTCAACGATGGCTTTCGCTTTCAGATTTTAGACGCCACCGATGAATTCCTGGCCAATGCGTATATTCTGGGTCGCGATGGCGGTGTTCCGATGATTTATTCAGATCACAATGAAAGTGCCGACAAAGGTGACAATGGTCGCTGGCAAGATATGTACAAACGCAATGACGTAACGAGCATGGTGGAATTTCACAACGAAATGCAAGGTGCAGGCATGCAGGTGATAAGCCACAGTGACTGCCACATCTTGTTCAAACGCGATCACCAAGGTGTGGTGGGTATTAACAAATGTGAAAATGGTATCGATGTATGGGTGGACACCGCGACTGATAACCTGTGGTGGTACCGCAACTACCGTGATGTGCTAAGCACGGATGTGCAGTACATCACCAGTCAGTGGCACAAGTTCTATCTACCCGGCCGTGGCGCCAGAATGTGGCTAATGGAGTAACTTTAAATCACATATTTTGAGCGCTAAAAACCAGGGCTAATTAGCCCTGGTTACGCTTACGCACGAACCACAAGTGCCCGCCGCCAATCAACAATCCCCAGATCACAGAACTCAAACCCAAAAACTGCATACCTGACAGTACAATCAAAAAAGTCAGTAGCGCCGACTCGCGGCTATTGGCATCACTAAACGCCGAGTGCAAACACATCACTAACGTGCCTAACAACGCAAAACCCGCCAGCATTTTAATGATCTCTATCGGCATAGCGGAAAACAGCCCCACCACAGCGGTGGCAAAAACCCCTGCCAGACAATAAAATCCCCCCGCCCACATTGCGGCTTTGTAACGTTGCTTCGGATCGCTATCCACTTCTGGCGTCATACAAATAGCTGCGGTAATAGCCGCGAGGTTCAAGCTAAACCCCCCTATCGGTGCCATCATTGCATTAATTAGTCCGGTACCCTGTAGCACGGGCTTTACTGGCGCAATATAACCGTGGGTTTTCAACACAGTAATGCCGGGCAAGTTTTGCGACAACATGGTAACCAGATATAAAGGAATGGCTAAGTTGAGCACGGCCATTATCTCCAGCTGCGGAGTGGTCCAGATTGGTTTCGCAATTGAAAAATCCAGTTGGGACAGCGTCAGCTTGCTGTGATATATCGCCAGTAATATCGCAATCACTAAAAGCAACGCCATGGCGTATTTGGGCATAAAATGTTTGGCCAACAAAAAGGGCACAAACATCAAGGCAAACGCAATGGGCATGGTGCTCACCACAGTGAAACTGTCAAGACAAAATGGCAGTAATATCGCGCCCAACATGGCAGTGCCTAATACTGGCGGTATATTCTCAATGGCTCGACTCAATGGTTTTATCATTCCGGTTGCAAAGATCAGTAAGCCGTTCACCATAAATGCCCCCACCACTAGTGCCATGTCGTACTGAAAACTCATGCCAGCCAGAAGCACAGCACCCGGCGTAGACCAGGCGGTCACTATCGGTGTTTTATAAAACCAGGAAAAACCGATAGAAGATAACCCCATAGCAAGCCCCAGAGCCAACAACCAGCTTTGGGTTTGAGCGGCATTTGCTCCCATTGCATTTGCCGCCTGAATCACTATCGCAATAGCACTGGTGTAACCCACCAGCACCACGGTAAAGCCCGCCGAAATATGACTGACATTGAATTTGCTCACGGCATTCTCCCCTAATTGGCTTTGGATAATCTGCAGGCGGATAGTGTGCGAATGCACAGTAACCTGCTAAACTATGGACGTTATAACGCACAGAACAACCATATCATCGTGCGCTATAACGCACAACCGATAATTATCAGGAAAAAACACGAGTACACTTACCAATGGATCACACTGAATTCGTCGCGGAAATCGCGCAACACCTGAAAAGCATTCGCAAAAATAAAGGATTGAGTCTGGATGCCACTGCCAAACTTACCGGGGTATCCAAGGCGATGCTGGGCCAGATTGAGCGCCAGGAGTCCAGCCCTACCATTGCAACATTGTGGAAAATTGCCAGCGGCCTGGAAGTGTCATTTTCGGCGTTTTTTGGCAACGCCCCGGCATTGTGCAGCAGCGAACAATCCTTTCCTGAGGATGGCAATATGCAAGTTAAAACGCTGTTTCCTTTTCAAGCCGATACCCGGCTGGAAATGTTCGAAATCACACTAACAAATCATCATGAGCAGTTATCTTCGGCCCATAGTGTTGGTGTTATTGAGCACATTCATGTTTTACAAGGCCAACTGGCATTGTTTTTCGATGATCAGTGGCAGGTATTTAACACGGGCGAAAGCGTGCGCTTTTTTAGCGATCAACCCCATGGCTACAGAGCCATTTCCGCGCAATGCATTTTCCAGGATGTTATCCATTATCCAGGTTAAAACTCGCCCTAAATATTACTCTTTCGTTAAATGCCCCGGTAACTTTATTACCATCAAAATCATGCAGTTATCACCATATATGGCTATTTTTGGGTAATATTTCTTTACGCCTTGTAAACTAAATGTTAAATCTTTAATAAGACTGGTGACAAATTCAGCATTGAGCACGGAAAGTGAAATCAGGACAGAGGAACAACAACAAGCAAGTTCCTTTTTCTTTGTTACGGAATGACAACGCTGTCATAACTACATCGTTTTTACTAACGCGATAACAACAGAGGAACCGAGAATGACTTTTCAATACAACGCCATCTTGCAAAAGATTGGCAAGGCAACAGCCGCGACTTGCTGTTTGCTCTCTTCGGCAGTATGTGCCAACACCTGGCAAACCGAAGTCGCCGTTGTGGGCGAAGAAGGTCAATGGTGGAACAACTACACCATCACCATCAGCAATACCGGCACCAACGCTATCGACCTGGACGATGCTCAACTTAGCTTCCAATCCCAAATAGCCACAACAACGCCTAACTGGTCAGGCACCGGGATCAGTTACCCCACACTCAATGCCAGCTCAACAGCGGACAATGCCGTGTTTTCCAACCGCGTACAATTTGACTTTGAAGAAAATAGCTGGACAGACTCCTTATTAGAACCCGGCAACAGCGTGGTGCTCACTTATGGCATTAGCGGCCAGATTGGTGTCTCCCAGGTACAAAATAGCCTCAATTTAACGCTTGATGGCAGCAGCTCTCCGACTCTCTCCGTTACCTTCAGCGCCCCGGCGGACAATGCTGAATTTATTGAAGGGGAAAATGTATTACTTAGCGCGAATGTTCAGACCAACAACACCACAGTGCAACAGGTGGATTTTTACCTGGATCAGCAGTTACTGTTTTCAGATACTGAAGCCCCATGGCAAACCACCTGGTTGGCAGAAGGTCTGGGTAACAAAAACCTGCAAGTGATCGCCAGCGACGGCAATAATTTAAGCGCAGATGACAACGCTGTCATATCGATAATTGACAATCATCCGGAACCCTCACTATCCATAACACTTGATTCCCCCCTCAACGGAGCAAGTTTTGATGCGGGTCAGAATGTCGCTATCACAGCCAGCGTTACAGCCACAAATACCAGCACCGGCTACGTTGAGTTTTACGTTAACGGACAATTATTGAGCACCGACAATGTCGCCCCTTTCGCTGCCAACTGGCAAGCACAAGGTGATGGCGAGATCAGCCTTTCAGCGACGGCTGTAGATACCACAGGTGAGATTAATGACACCGCCATCAGCACTATTCTGGTTTCAGCGGTCACTGAACCACAAGCGCCGCAAGTCACCCTGCTCTCCCCCGGCAGTAATGTATTTGTTAATCAATCGATAGACCTTACAGCCGAAGTGACGGATGTGAATAACGACGTGGTAAGCGTTGAGTTTTTTGCCGATGGCATTTCCCTAGGAAGCAGTGAACAGGCCCCTTACAGCATCACCTGGCAACCTGCTCAGACAGGAACGACGGAGTTAAGCGCCATTGCTATGGATGCCACACAATTAAGCGGTGAAAGTAGCGCTGTAACAGTAAATGTAAAACAAACAGGAACCGGTAACCTTTCCTGTGATATCAGCCAGATTTATCGCGCTGACGGCAGCGAGTGTATGGGCGATGATCACCCGCGTCGCATCATTGGTTACTTTACCTCCTGGCGTACTGGCAAAAACGGCTTGCCCTCCTATCTGGCGAAAGACCTTCCCTGGGACAAACTCACTCACATCAATTACGCCTTTGCCAGTATCAACACTCAGACCAATGAAATTCAGGTGTCTGCCGAAGCCACGGAGCTCGAATGGCCGGAAATTGCCGGTGCCCAAATGGATCCCGAATTTAGCTACAAAGGACATTTCAATCACATCTCGTCACTGAAAAAACAATATCCGGATGTGAAGACCCTCATCTCCGTGGGTGGCTGGGCTGAAACCACCGGGTTTTACGCCATGACCACAAACCTGGATACCTGTGGCGTAAACCAGGCAGGGATCAATGCCTTTAATGCCTCGGCTGTGCAATTTATCCGTGACTATGGTTTTGACGGCGTGGATGTGGATTACGAGTACCCCTCCTCCATGAACGACTCGGGCAATCCAATTGATTTCGCCATATCCAATAAATGTCGCGCGCAATTGATGGACAATTATGAAGTGTTCATGGCGGATTTACGCAGCGCGCTGGATGCAGCAGGCGAGCAGGACAATCGCAAATACATGCTCACCATTGCTGCTCCCTCTTCCGGTTATCTGCTCAGAGGTATGGAAGATTTTGCCTTGGGCGAAGTGCTGGATTACGTCAACATCATGAGCTACGACCTGCACGGAGCGTGGAACGAATATGTGGGTCCGCAAGCCGCGCTATTTGACAATGGTGACGATGCCGAGCTGGCCGCTGCAGGCGTCTATAGTACAGCGCAGTATCAAGGAATTGGTTATCTCAATACCGCCTGGGCATACCAGTACTTCCGGGGCGCATTTTCGCCAGCCCAAATCAACATTGGCATTCCCTATTACACCCGTGGATTCCAGGGAGTAACCGGCGGTGTGAATGGACTCTGGGGCAAAGCCGTACTACCGGATCAAACTCAATGTTTACCCGGAACCGGAGCCAATACGCCTTGTGGCTATGGCGCACAAGGTATTGATAATCTGTGGCATGATCTGGACGACGATGGCAACGAAATTCCCGCGGGATCTATGCCTATGTGGCACGCCATGAACCTGATGCATGCCGATACTCTGAACTTTGGAGCCATGCCAAGTTACGGTCCTGATTGGGGTCTGGATAGCACCGAACCCGCCGATGTGATCAACGGCGACTACCAATATCACTACAGTGCAGAGCTTGGCGCCAGCTGGCTGTGGAATCCGCAAAAGCAAGTGTTCCTGTCTATAGAAGATGAAACCTCGTTAGCGCAAAAGTTGGCGTTTATCATTGAGACAGGCGCTGGCGGCATGATGGTGTGGGAAATGGCTGGCGACTACGGCTTCGATGCACAAAAAGGTGAATACAGCTTTGGTACCACGCTCACTGATCTGGCTTACGACACTTTTGCCACGGCCTCTGCCATGATGCAAGAGTCGCATCCCCTGCCCGTACCAGATGAAGTCATTGATATCACAGTGACAACCCGAGACTGGCCAGCAGGCGATAACAACTACCCTATCAATCCTACTTTGGTGCTCAGCAACAATAGCCAGCACGCTATTCCGGCTGGCAGCGAAATCACCTTCTTAATGCCCACCTCCACTGGCGATGAAGTTAAGGATTGGGACGGTGCTGGCGTGCAGGTAGCGGAATCTGGCTACACTGGCAGCAACTTTAAGCTGAACGGCAGCCGCAAAGACGTTCACACTGTGAGCATTCCACTCAATGGCAATACCAGCATTGCAGCAGGAGCTGAGTTTACGGTTTCTATGGTGTATTACCTGCCTGTATCCGGCCTTGGCAACGCACTGCGCATCCACATTGGTGACAAGGTGTTGGGATTGAAATCCGCCTACCCTCACCTGCCCGAATACGCAGGAGATGGAGACACAGGTGATGGAGATAATGGAAACGGTGGAACAGGCGCAAGCTGTGAAAGCCAGAATATCGACCCGAACAGCTATCCTGCTTACCCCAACTTTCCGCAAACCGACTGGCAGGGCAACCCTAGCCATGCTGCCACCGGCGATCGCTTAACTCATCAAAACGCAGTGTGGCAAGCCAACTGGTGGACAACCGCACAACCCGGAAGCGATGGCAGCTGGACGGCAGTGTGCAGCTACTAAAGCAACTTCTAACACAAATGGGGGACGGCATGCTTTAAGCGATGGCCGCTCCCCGCTTATTAACAACCACTTCAAGACAACAAGAGAATCGAAAATGAAACTGAAAAAACTCGCGCTGGCAACAGCACTACTTGGCACCGGAATTGGCGGACAAGTTCTGGCCGCCGCTCCAGGCGCCCCCACCATTAACTGGATGGAAACCAATTTTGCCATCATCGAAATTGATGAAACCGCCAGTGCCTATCAACAACTGGTGACCATAAAAGACTACGCGGAAGTGCCGGTAAGCTGGTCAAAGTGGTCAGGCGATGCCGCCACTTCTGCTCGCTATTTGTTGAACGACACCGTAGTTCTGGAACAAGCCTTAACTGGCGGTGGCGATTCACAAACCGGCAGTGCCACCTTGCAAGTGGACACGGGCGGGCAATATCAGCTAAGTATCGAACTGTGCAATAACGACGGATGCACAGCTGCTGCGGCTCCCGTAACCATCAAAGTGGAAGATACAGACGGGAGTCATATGGATCCGCTGGTATTAACCGATGGTGAAAACAACCAGCCCTATACCAATAGCAGCGACTCGGTGGTGGGAAGCTATTTTGTGGAATGGGGAGTCTATGGCAGAAAATTCCCGGTAGATAAGATCCCGGCCTACAATCTTACCCATATCCTGTATGGTTTTATCCCCATCTGTGGCCCTAATGATTCGCTGCAAGCAGCCAATCCGGGTGGTCACAATGTACTGGTGGCCAGCTGTAATGGCATGCCGGACTTTAGCGTAACCATTCACGATATTTTTGCGGCCGTAACTAAAACCCAAAGCGGTCAGGTATCTGGTGACAGCTACCGCGGTAACTTTGGCCAGCTTATGGCGTTAAAACAAGCTTACCCGGATTTAACCATCCTGCCTTCCATTGGCGGCTGGACTCTGTCTGATCCCTTTTATTATTTAGGCGATGCAGGCAACCGACAAACCTTTGTGGATTCGGTAGAGCAATTCTTGCGCACCTGGAAGTTCTTTGATGGTGTAGATATCGACTGGGAATACCCCGGCGGTGGCGGCGCCAATGGTAGCCTGGGCGATCCGGCCAACGACGGTGAAACCTACCGACTATTAATGCGCGATTTAAGAGCCATGCTGGATTCTCTTGAAGCGGAAACCGGTAGAACCTATGAGCTAACCTCTGCAGTCGGTGCCGCCGAGCAAAAAATCAATCGCATTGATTATCAGGCGACGCAACAGTATATGGATTATATCTTTATTATGTCCTACGACTTTTATGGCGCCTTTGATTTAAACAAATTGGGTCATCAAACCGGGGTTTATGCTCCCGACTTCCGCCCCACCGATGCTCAAACACAGCAATTTAACTTAAGCGGTGCGGTAGATGAGTTTCTGGCACAAGGGGTGTCCCCCTCCAAGTTAGTAGCGGGAGTGGCCATGTATGGTCGCGGCTGGACTGGCGTTAATGGCTTTGATCAAAACAGCCACATGACTGGTACAGCCACAGGCCCGGTTGCAGGTAGCTGGGAGCCAGGTGTAGTGGATTATCGGGATATCGCCCAATACCGCAACTCGTCTGAATGGAGCTATCACTACGACAATGCCGCCGAAGCGCCTTACTTGTTTAAAGCCAGTACCGGGGATTTGATTACCTACGACGACGCCACATCCGTGCAGGCCAAAGGCGATTTAGTGGCCGCAAAAGGTCTGGCGGGCTTGTTCTCCTGGGAAATTGATGCCGACAACGGAGACATTCTCAATGCCATGCATGAGGCGCTTGGTCATGGTGGTGGCACCGGCAATAATGCCCCCATCGCCCGTGCGGGATTGGATCAAACCATCACCAACCTACCTGCGACCGTTACCCTTAATGGCGGCAGCTCAACCGATCCCGATGGCGACAATTTGAGTTATCTCTGGCAGCAAGTTTCCGGCACAGCTGTCGCCCTAAACAATGCCAATAGCGCCACAGCTAATTTTAATGCTGGTGTAGTAAGCATGGATCAAACCCTGGTATTTCGTCTGACGGTAAATGACGGCGCGCTAGATGATGAAGACACAGTGCAAGTTACCCTGAAAGCGGCAACACAAGGCAACACCCCTCCTGTGGCTGATGCGGGCAACAATCAAACGGTAGCAGGTAGTGCCACGGTAACCCTGGATGCCAGTAGCTCCAGCGATGCCGATGGCGATACCTTAAGTTACAGCTGGCAACAAGTGTCGGGAACGGCTGTGACTCTGGCGGGTGCCAACTCAGTGCAAAGCAGCTTCACTGCACCAACGGTTTCCAGCAACGAAGATTTGGTATTCCAGGTTCTGGTGGATGATGGCACGGACAGCGATTCGGCCACGGTAACCATAACGGTAACCGGCAGTACCACTGGCAATCCTTGTGATGCCAGCGATCCCAATGCGGGCAATCATCCAGCGTGGAGTGCAGGTAATACCTACACAGGCGGCGCAACCGTAAGTCATAGCAACCTGGTATGGCAGGCAAACTGGTGGAATCAAAATTCTGAACCGTCCAACAGCAATTCTGCCTGGACACTGTTGAGCGATGTTGAATTCCCATGGGATGCCAGTGTGGCCTACACCGGCGGGAGTGAAGTGAATCACCTGGACAGACGCTACAGCGCTGCCTACTGGACACAGGGAGATGAACCCGGCGTGGCCGCAGTGTGGAGTGACATCGGACCAGCATCCTGCGAATAATCGATACTTAACTCTAAATTAAAAAGCAGAAAACAAAAAGGCGAACCACAAGTTCGCCTTATACATTTTCTAATGTAACACTATATCAATAGTATCAATTAGCTTTGGAATTCTTTATTGAAACGCTTAGCGAATTTGTTCAACTCAACACCGTTACACTTGATGTTTCTTTGGCTAATTGCCAAACGGCTTTTTGCAGCAACAAACGCTTCATTTGAAGTAGCAGCAGCGATACACAACTCAGACTCTGGCGCATTGTCTACATTTTCGAAAGCGATAGTTTTTGCTACTTGTTTCGCTTCTTTGTTGTACTTAGCAACAAACTCGTTGATAGGCATACCGTTACAAGTAACCTTGGCATCACGACCTTTAACAGTTTCGCCAGTTTGTACGGCAACAATACACTTTTGGCTGAACTCAGAACCGTCAACGTTAACGAATTCAAAAGCAGTAGCAGTGTGAGAAACAGAAGCAACAACAACAGCAGCGAACAAAGACTTAAACATAACAACCTCTTAAATAATAAAATGGGTACAGAACAAAAAACGCGCACAGTTTAACTTCTGATCAAAAGTTGACAATTGAGAAAAATTGCATCTTTTTCATTAGTTTTTATAATGTGTAAACCAGTTATTAACAGATTTACCAGACTAAAGATGGATTGCTTCTCAAACCCTTTATTTTTGAAGGTTTTCTTGTAACAAATCTGCAATAGTCGGAGCATCAATCTAAAAAGCAAGAGGGAAAAAGATCAAAAATATCGGTAATATCGTCTTTTCTCGTCAAAGATTGTAATAATTACCCAATATCGATTGCAGTTGTTTTAATTGTTTGAGATTTAAAATAGCAGAGTTTAGCGCTTCCAATGCCATGGTTTTGTGCGGGTCAATGCGGCATTCAAAACCATCAAAGGTGCTGAAAATGGCGTTGTCGGCAGAATATTTAATACCCTCCAGCTCGGCGGCCGTCAGTGAAAAACGCAGATCAGGCAGATAATCCAGATACGCATCTGCGCGACCTTTCTTTAGCATTTCCATACCGGAATGGGGTGTTAACACTGGCGTAAAATCCGCTTCAAAGGGATTATCGATAATAAGGTTACTAAACAAGTAACCTTGCGGATAAACCACCGTTTTACGGCGCACCTGCTCAAGCGAGGTGTAGGTAGTATCACCATAAGAGAATAAATGTACAGAAACGCGATTAACGGGTTCTAAAAAACGCGTTTCTATGTCACCGCGATAAACTCCCTTGGCGATTGGGAAAATACAATCAATCTTGCCGTGATCCAGCAAAAAATTAGAACGGCCACTAGGATAGAACTGCGCGTCAAACTGCAAATCAAACTGCTCAGTTAACACGCTCAACAGGCGGTTGTAGGGTGCCTGCTCATCAGCAACATCCATCACGCCCTCAATATGGGTTAGGGATAGCTTCAAAGGCGGATGCTTATCTGCTTTGCTGTTGTCGGCCGCTTGCGTGCTAGTTATACAAAAACACACAAGAAGGAAAAATAATCGCAACCTGCCCCCCTTCCTTTAATTGCTGGTAAATAGGTATCTGGCTGTATTTAAGCTCGGCATCTCAAACTTGTGTACAAATCTATGTTTAGTTGAATAAAACAAGTATAGCTATAAAAGCCAGACCAGCGTGAATGGACCAGATAAAAGGCCTTAATTGAACTACATCGCTTCAGAGCAAAAACACTGCAAAACATAAATAATTTTACGATTATCATAAAATAAAATTTGACTAACATAAAATCTGCCGTTATTTTAAACAGCATGAACATACGCATAAATCTCGATATTGAATTGGCCAGGAAAAAGATGTCGCTCACCGAACTCTCTGAGCGCATTGGTATTTCCATGACCAATTTATCTTTATTAAAAAACGGAAAAGTAAAAGCCATTCGCTTTAGTACCTTGGAAGCCATCTGCGAAGCACTGGAGTGCCAACCGGGGGATATTCTGGTGTACGAGAAGCAAAACAAGTAATGGCGATCACCTTATCAGGAGGCTTTATGGAGCAACGCGAACAAATAACATCAGGGATAGCAGCTATTGCTTTAGCAGCACTATTTCCAATTTATTGGATCTTTAGCTTATCTGACGCAATGGGAGATTTTGAGGCGTCGATTCGGGCCAACCTGACAGCATTGGACTTCAGCGACTTGTTGTTTTTAGTACTGGGAATACTGGAGATTTACGTTTATTTAAGTTTGCGTAAAACCCTGAAAGACTACATGGGTACCAGGGCGCCACAGATATTATTGCTGCTGATGTGCATAGCGGTCATTGCCTTTCATAGCACCCTGATTTTTGATCTGTACCTTGCCATGGCGCAGGCCCCATCTACAAAGACCATAGATAGCCTCAATAACATTGCCATCGCAGTTTCCATCGGTGGGCTCATCATCTACAGCATTCTGGGTCTGGTGTTTGCCATCTTGTTAATGTTAAAAGCCAAAGAGATCTCACCCCTTATCAAAGTATTCAGCATTCTGTTTCTCATCAGCTGTGCTTTGCAACTTACTGTGGTGTTCTCTTTTGTCAGCCTGTTGTTATTCCCGGCCGCCATGCTGGTGCTGGCCATTTACTATTTTAAAAGCCCAACCAGTGTTGAGGTGGTTTAAATGAAAATCCTGTTCAAACGCATTTTATTGTTGTTGTCTCTGCTATTGCTGTGGAGTGCAGTGGCCCTGTATGGCGGATTAAGTGGATGGTGGTTAAAACCGCTGGCCCACAAAGATGATGTGAATGGCTTTACCAGCGCTATAGAGCAACAGTTGGCAACTGAAGTTAAAGGCAACGTAGCACTGGTACTGATTGAGTCCGGCGAAGTGGTTTACGAAAACTACAATCACTCTCTGGATGAGATAGATCGCGAAACCCTGTTCCCTGTTGCTTCTATGAGTAAGTTTTTCACGGCGCTGGGCGTGCTGGAACTCACCGAGCCTAAATCAAAAAAGACGACATCGGTATCACTTGACCAGCCCATTGCGGAATTAATCACTGGCTGGCAGTTACCAGAATCCCCATTTGATCACAGCAAAATTACCTTAAGCGCCCTGCTATCTCATACCGCCGGGTTAACCGATGGCTTGGGTTTTGCTGATTATCAAAGCTCAGAAGATGTGCCCAACCTTATTGATTCACTCAATGCCCCGCTTGCCAGCGATGGTATTAGAAACATAACTGTGGGTTTAGAGCCTGGCAACGAATGGGCCTATTCCGGTGGTGGCTATTTGATCACTGAGTTGATAATTGAAGAACAAACCAGTATGGCATTTGAAGCATGGATGAAACAATCGGTATTCGCCCCCACCGGCATGAGCCGTGCCACTTACGACCCTATTAGCAAGCTGGATAACCATTCAAAGTCTTATGATAAAGATGGTGCTTCGGCACCGCTTTATCACTATGCCTCCCCGGCTGCCACTGGTTTATCCTTGTCGGCCCACGATCTGATTCAATTGCTAAGTTCAGATGTAATAAGCCGCCATAGCCAGGCCCTCACCCAGCCTCTCGGCAACAAACTGGGCGCACCCATTTGGGGCCTGGGAACCATGCTGTACGCCCCTCTGGATGATGCACAAGCGCAATCAGACAAAAACATGTTTATCTTCGGCCACGACGGCTCTAACGAACCTGCCATCAACAGCACACTACGCATCAACCCAATCAGCGGCGACGCTCTGATTGTACTCAGTACTGGCGGCGACTTTGTGGCCAGCCAAATCGGTTATGAATGGGTATTGTGGCAATCCGGCTACCCCGACTTCTTACATTTTGAACAAGCCATCGCCAGCGCCTGGCAACCCATGTTCTCAGGCTTTGTGGTAATTGTGATGCTGCTAATGGCGAGGTTGATATTGGCTAAGCGTGCGCGAACGACTAAGCCAGCTTAGGTAAGTACCAGCCAGAATAAAACCTAAACCAACACCTCATTCCGGGGCGCAATTTTGCGCCCTGCCCTTTGTTCACAAAAAGCGCGTACAAAACTAATCGCGCTGCGCATCTACGCTTGCACTTTTCTCTTATCTGACATACAACTTATCAAGGTTAATTATGTTACCCAAACAATATGAGTGATATGGATATCGAACAAACAGAGTCACAAAGCAATCGCCAGTCAAAAACCTCGCTGTTTCAGCAAAGAGAAATACTACTGCCGCTAATCACCGCCGTTATCGCCACCTATATCCACTTTTGGGGCTATGCCTACCTCAAAGGAAAACTGCAAATGGTGGGACTGGGAGATATTGAAATAGAATTATCGATTCTGGAATCGGTGTATCAAGCATCGTTGTCTTTCAGGGATATAGTCAATGGGATGATAAACGCGAGTTTATCCGGACTCATATATACAATTACTATTCTGTCCAGCGCTCTTATTTTGGTCATATTTATGTATTCCATTTACCACTACTTAAGTGGCTTCACCCGAAAGAAGAGTAACGAAACGCCAACCAACACAGACTTTCCTCACAGCATTATTGGCAGTTTAAAAATCGGAACGATTCAGAGTTTCGAAGCGTTTGCGGTTATGGGTATCATTGTGGTGTTTTTTCTGGGCTTCGCTGCAATTAGCAACTTATTGTTAAGTATCCCCAGAGCCATAGGCCTGGAATCTGGGAAAACCTATATTGAAAAGGCAGTCTGCAAAGATACAACTTGGGAAGAAATAAACAAAGACCGATTTGTCTCCTGTACACGAATTGAAGCATTAAACCAAAGCACCCAAGAAAGAGAGTTGCATCTTGGAGTTATTCTGTTCAAAAACAACCAATACACGATTATGGTCACCAACCAAAAAAGTCTGTTGCTGGATAATCAAAATAAAGTCATTGCCTGGTCTGATGTTTTTGAGCGAGAAAACGACGATCATTAACTCTATCAAATCAATTCAAAAATGATGCGATTAGAAGAAAGCTGCTCAAGTCCACCTCCTAACGCGTAAACACCCCAATAAAAAACCAGGGCTAAATTGCCCTGGTTATTAGAGGTTTTTGAAAAAGCAGTTTTACTTATTGTTCTTTTCAGAGTGGAATGATTTAAAGCTCGTAATTAACCAGAGCCTAAGTACAAACAATAGATCTAAGCGTTTGTATTACATTGAGTTGGCAGTTTCAAACTCGCTTTGTTGGTTTTTATCACAATTTTGGAGTGGAACTTTTTGACATTTGGCTCAGACATTAACAGGCGACGCGTAAAAGCATCAAACTCACTCATATTGTTTACCACCACAATAAGCACAAAGTCGACATCGCCAGCGGTGTAATAAATTTGTTGAACCAGCTCCTCTTGCTCTAGCTTAGTGATAAAACTGTCCAGCGCGGGCACACCGCCCTGCTCCAGGGTTACATCTATAATCGCGGTGGTAAAGCTCCCTATCTTTTCTCTATCAATAACCGCGATTTCTTTCTCGATAACGCCTTTTTCTTTGAGCTTTTTAATTCTTCTCTGACAAGCCGATGAGGAAAGCCCCACTAGTTCGCCGATTTTTTCCGTACTGGTTCTACTATCCAGCTGTAATATTTTCAAAATAGCACTATCAAACGCATCCACGCCTAAATTACCCCAACTTATTGAAAATTACGCACTCAAACAGGCGCAATTAAGCCATTTTAGCGGCGATAAGGAAAACCTGGCAACCTATAATGTCGCCACAAAAGAGCAACATTGAAAGGTTCGCTAATGAAAAGAATTTTATACAGTGGTAATCGCAATGCCTCTAGTTGGGCATTCAGGGCATGGTTAGCTTTAAAAGAACAAGGCATTCCCTTTGAAGAAATTATCGTGGATATCAAAAGGCCGCAAAGATGGAAAAACCTGGAAGAAATCGGACAATTCTCGCCACCGGCAATGGTGCCCGTGCTCAATGACAATGGATTCATTATTTATGACTCTATGGCCATTATGGAATATGCCAACGAATTAGGAGAAGGCTCTCTACTACCAACTGAAATCAAAGCCAGAGCCAAGGCCAGATCACTTGCATCCTGGCAACATTCAACCTTTGGCAGAGTATGTCCTTGTCTGTTTTTTGAAAGTGCTTTTTACAGTGAGAAGAAAACGTTATCTGTAGATGAAGTTAAGTCTGTAGAGCAGGTTTACGCCATTTGGGAAGCATCCATTTCAGATTTTGGTGGCGATTATTTAGTGGGTGAATATTCATTGGCAGATATCATGTTCGTTCCGTCTGTTGTTAGATTAACAGCCCATCTAACGCCTGATGAACGATGGCCTGGCGTTCAACATTGGGTAGCACTTTTACTGAACAGGCCTTATGTTAAAGAGTGGTTAGAGGCGGCTTATAAAGAAGAGCCGATCTATTTACCCGGTTACAGGAATGACCCGTAACAAACGCCCAACTTAAACAAGCACGTTCTGAATATTGTGTTAAACAGTTTTAGTCCAAAAAAAAGCGAGCTAAATAGCTCGCTTTTTTAACATTTCAGTATTCTAATTTCATTCGAAACCGACAACCGATTACTCTTCTCTATACGTATCCACACTCGGGCAGTTACACACAAGGTTTCTGTCGCCGTATACGTCGTCGATGCGGTTTACGGTGGGCCAGAACTTGTTGCGAGCAACGGCTTCGGCTGGGTAAGCTGCAAGTTGTCGGTCGTAGCTGCGGTTCCAGTCGGCATCGCAGATGTCAGCAAGTGTGTGCGGAGCGTTGTGCAGTGGGTTGTCGATGGCATCCCACTCGCCGCTTTCAACTTTGGCGATTTCTTCGCGGATGCTGATCATGGCATCACAGAATCTGTCCAGTTCGGCTTTGGCTTCAGATTCCGTTGGCTCAATCATCAGCGTACCCGCTACCGGGAAGCTCATGGTGGGCGCGTGGAAACCATAGTCGTTTAAGCGCTTGGCCACATCCATTTCTGTTACGCCACTGGCTTCTTTCAGTGGGCGCAAATCAATAATACATTCGTGGGCAACACGGTCGTTACGGCCGCGATATAGCACCTCAAAGTGGCCCGTCAGACGCTTAGCGATGTAGTTAGCATTCAGCATGGCGACTTCAGTGGCTTTTTTCAGGCCTTCGCTGCCCATCATTTGGATGTACATGTAGCTGATAGGTAAAATTGAAGCACTGCCCCATGGCGCTGCAGAAACCGCACCGTTGCCCTGGTTACCGTCAACCACGTTGATCACTTTGTGATCCGGCAGGAATGGTGCAAGGTGCGCTTTAACACCAATGGGTCCCATACCCGGGCCGCCACCACCGTGTGGAATACAGAAGGTTTTGTGCAGGTTTAAGTGAGATACATCGCCGCCGATTAAACCCGGTGACGTAACGCCCACTTGTGCGTTCATGTTGGCGCCATCCATATACACCTGGCCGCCGTGCTGGTGCACGATGTCGCAAATTTCTTTGATGGTTTCTTCGTATACACCGTGGGTAGACGGATAAGTAACCATGATACAAGACAGGTTCTCGCTTACCTCTTCGGCTTTAGCCTTAAGGTCTGCCATGTCGATGTTACCGTTTTTATCACAATCAACTACCACTACTTTCAGGCCTACCATGTTGGCAGAAGCCGGGTTAGTACCGTGGGCAGAGCTGGGGATTAAGCAAATATCGCGATGCGCATCGCCACGGCTTTGGTGATACTTCTGGATGGCAATCAAGCCCGCGTATTCACCTTGTGCACCGGAATTCGGCTGCATACACAGGTTGTCGTAACCGGTGATCTCAATGAGCCAGTCGCTCAGCTCGTTGATCATTTCCTGATAGCCCTGCGCTTGATCCACTGGCGCAAACGGGTGAATACCACCAAATTCTGGCCAGGTTACCGGGATCATCTCGGCGGTGGCGTTCAATTTCATGGTACAAGAGCCCAAAGAAATCATGGAGTGATTCAGCGCCAGGTCTTTGTTTTCCAGCGATTTGATATAACGCAGCATCTCCGTTTCGGAGTGATACTGGTTAAAGACTTCGTGGGTCAGGATGTCAGTGGTGCGCTTAAGGTCTGCTGGGATGGAGTTACTGCCCTGAGATACGATACGGGCGTCTAATGCACCGACTTCCAGACCGTGGTTATCACCACAAAATACATTGAATAATTCCGCTACATCACTGCGTGTCGTGGTTTCGTCAAAGCTTACCCCCAGCATACCTTCTGCGTCGGTACGCAGGTTAATACCGGCATTTAATGCGTTTGCGACGATGCTGGCTTTTTGCTCTTCGCTGACATTAACACTCACGGTATCAAACCAGGTGCCATTGCGCAGCGTAAAGCCTTTATCACTCAAGCCTTGGGCGAAGATATCCGCAAAACGGTGAATGCGATTAGCGATGGTTTTTAACCCTTCTGGGCCGTGGTAAACCGCATAAAAAGAGGCCATGTTGGCCAGTAATACCTGCGCGGTACAGATGTTAGAGTTGGCTTTTTCGCGGCGGATATGTTGCTCGCGAGTTTGCAATGCCATACGCAGTGCCGGACGGCCACGAGTATCTTTTGAAACACCGATAATACGGCCAGGCAAGGAGCGCTTGTGTTTGTCGCTGGTAGCAAAAAACGCAGCGTGTGGACCACCGTAGCCCATAGGCACACCAAAGCGTTGCGCAGAGCCCAGCACTACATCAGCGCCCAGCTCACCCGGTGCTTTAAGCAGTACCAGACTCATGATATCGGCAGCGACTGCAACGATACCTTTCTTGGCTTGCACTGCGGCAATCAGGTCGCTGATATCGGTAATTTCACCCGTGGTGCCCGGATATTGTAAAAGCGCACCGAAATAATCGCCGTCTGCGGCTTTTTCAGCTGCGGCGATTTCTACTTCAAAGCCGAACATTTCAGCACGGGCACACACCACGTCGATTGTTTGCGGGTGCACGTTGTCAGCGATAAAGTAAGTATTGCATTTCTTGTTTTTGGAAACGCGCTTGGCCAGCGCCATCGCTTCGGCAGCGGCGGTGGCTTCATCTAATAACGAGGCAGAAGCCAGCTCCAGACCGGTTAAATCAATGGTTAACTGCTGGAAGTTTAAAAGTGCTTCTAAACGACCCTGAGCAATCTCTGGCTGATAAGGGGTGTAAGCCGTGTACCAACCTGGATTTTCCAGTACGTTGCGCAAGATCACGTTAGGCACATGCACATCGCTGTAACCCATACCAATATGCGAGCGGAACAGTTTGTTCTTTTTAGCGACCTGCTTCAGGTTGGCCAAAGCTTCGGCTTCCGTCACCGCTTTGCCCACATTCATCGGCTCTGGTAAACGGATAGATCCTGGTACCGTTTGCTGCATCAAATCATCCAATGACTCTGCACCCACAGCAGCCAGCATGTCAGCCGTTTCGGCTTCGCTTGGCCCAATGTGGCGACGAATAAAATCTTCAGTTTGTTCTAAATGAGATAATGAGAGAGATTGCTCAGACATGATGCTATTTCAGTTTCCCAGGGGATAAACCCGTTTAATTAAAAAAGTTTAAATTTAAAAGTCAGAACCGGTTTTTAGTTAAAACGGCTCTGACCCCAATTATCTGTATCTGTGTGTGCCTAAAACAAAAAGGGCCAGAGTTGTTTGGATAAACGGCTCTGACCCTATAATGCGTTGACGATTAGTCTTCGTCGATGCTGGCTTCGTAGCCTTCGGCATCCATCAGGTTTTCAACCTCGCCTTCATCGTCGGCTTTAATTTTGAATAACCAACCGTCGCCAAAAGCATCTGAGTTAACCAACTCAGGTGAATCTTCCAGCTCTTCGTTAACCGCGACAACTTCACCGCTGATAGGGGCATATACGTCTGATGCTGCTTTTACTGATTCAGCTACAGCAACGTCATCACCGGTACTTACCTGGTCGCCAACATCTGGCAGATCAACAAATACCATATCGCCCAATAATTCTTGAGCGTGCTCAGTAATGCCAACAGTGAAAACACCATCGCCTTCCGGGCGAACCCACTCGTGAGTTGCGGCATAGCGTAATTCAGCAGGAATGTTACTCATAATTTTTCCTCGGATAGTTCTTTATAATTTGATGAATTAATCGGTTCTTTAACGGTTCAGTCAGACAAAAATTGAATTATAAAACTGACTTACCATTACGCACAAAACTGGGTTTTACCACATTTACTGTAACCCACTTTTTGCGCATTTCCACTTCAACTGTGTCGCCCACGGTTTTTGGTACACGCGCCATGGCAATACTGTGGCCTAATGTGGGTGAGAATGTACCAGAAGTGATCACGCCTTCGCCACCGTCAGCTTTTACTTTTAAGCCAGCACGCAATACGCCTTTTTCGGTCATCACCAGGCCCACCAGCTTGTCGTTGTTGCTGGTTTTTAATTCGGTCAGGGCTTTACGGCCCACAAAATCGCGGTCTTCTGGTTCCCAGGTAACTGTCCAGCCCATATTGGCCGCGAGCGGAGAAATTGTCTCGTCCATGTCCTGGCCATACAGGTTCATGCCCGCTTCCAGACGCAAAGTATCACGCGCGCCCAATCCACAAGGCTTAACGCCTGCAGCCAATAGCTTGTCCCACAAAGCAGCGGCCTGGTCTTCAGCTACGATGATCTCGTAACCCGCTTCGCCGGTGTAACCCGTTGTGGCGATAAACAAGTCTTCGGCTTGTACACCAAAGAACATTTTCATGCCTTCTACTGCGGCTTTTTGCGCATCAGATAAAATAGTCGCCACTTTTTCTTTAGCATTCGGGCCTTGTACCGCCACCATGGCCAGCTCCGGACGCTCAGTAATGCTTACGTCGAAACCTTCCGCGTATTTATTCAGGTGGTTTAAATCTTTTTCTTTAGTGGCTGAGTTAACCACTACGCGGTAATCCTGCTCGTCGAAGTAATACACGATAAGGTCGTCTACTACCCCGCCCGCTTCATTTAGCATACCGCTGTATAGCGCTTTGCCTGCTACCTGCAACTTCTCTACATCGTGGGTCAGCAAGTTACGCAAATAGGCTTTTGCATCAGCTCCTTTAACATCCACGATAGTCATGTGGGAAACATCAAACATACCAGCGTCCTGACGTACTGCGTGATGTTCCTCGATTTGAGAGCCGTAATTGAGGGGCATTTCCCAGCCATGGAAATCTACCATTTTGGCATTAGATTCAAGGTGTTTGGCATGAAGCGGTGTGGTTTGCAGCATGGCTTGCTCTCTTTTTAATTGTAGGGCTTTTTAGTTGGCGCAAATTATAGGCTGTTAAAGGCCCTGCAACAAATTGCAATTACTTATAAATACATAATATTTTTAAATGCAAAGTACAGATAACATTTGGAGTTTTTATACCCTTTACCAATTAGTCAACTTCTTGTTACTTAGGTATAACCATGACTTACAGGGTATTAACCCGCATGCCTGCTTTTTCTGTTAGCAATTCATTCAGCGACTATTATCTGAACATTCATCAAGGGGTCGGCTCCTTGATATTTATTCAGGAGGCAACAGCATGCGGTATTGGTATCTCAAAAGACTCTGGATAGTCGGGTTAATTGCCCTGGCGTTGTTCGGGCAGGCACAGGCCGGCACCTTCAACCTTACCCTGTTTGATAATGCTACAGGCACCGTTGCAACAGATGCCGAAGTCACTGCCTACAGGATTCTTACAGACGGAAGTCGAGACTGGGTGGCCCGTAAAAGTACCGATGCCAATGGTGAGATACAGTTTGAATTAGACAGTATCGAGTCTGGCACGCAGTACCAATTTAAAACTCGTGCCTTTAATGCCAGTAGCATTTACAGCCAAGCCGTGACCAATGTCAGCGATTACACCTTTACGGTGGGGCAAAAGTTGATTTATCTAAAAAACGGCGCTGATGCCAATCACCCGGCATTAGAAGAGCACAAAGTCACCTTAAAAGCAGTTAAAGCAGATGGTGGTCTGCAATGGATTAGCTCAGCCACATCCGATCAAAACGGCATAGTGCGCTTTAATCCCATGGACGAAAGCCTGCAATATGTCTTCACTGCTCGCTCTACCCTGACTAATGAAGAAAAACGCAGCGAAATTACCAGTGCCACAGGCGAACTGGAATTTGTGGTGGGCAATCTACCGCTCAACGTACAACTAAATCACGGTATCAGCGGTGCCCCCGTTGCAGCGCAGCGCATTGACGCCCGACGCATTGAAGCTGACGGCAGTACTTCCTGGGCGGGACGCAGAGAAACCGACGCCAACGGCCAAACGGTATTTGATTTACCGGGATTGGGCAACGGCGTGCAATACGAATTGAAAACCTATAACGCTGAGGGCTTTTTCGCAAAACGCGTAGTATCTGATACCGGCACTCTAACCTTCGCTTTTGGCAACGCCAGAGTACAACTATTAAACGGGCGCGAAGAAGGCCAACCGATTTTACCTGACACACGAGTTACTCTCTACCAACAATCTGATTCGGGGCTTGAGTACCTGTTTCGCAATACCAGTGATGTCAATGGTCAGGTATTACTGGATTTACCGGGGCTTGGCACAAACCAAACTTATGTCGCCAAAGTGCGTATCAACGATAAAAGCTACACTGCCGACATCAACCAGACCGGCGACAGCAGCGCGGTATTTGGCAAGCTACCGCAAATGTTGCGGGTGACCCTGAACAACACCGCCACGGCACAGCCTATTGTGGGAATGCGTATGGAAATACGCGATGTAACTGAAGAGCAGTCACGTCATTTTAAAACCCTGGAAACCGACGCTAATGGACAAATCGCCGCAGACATCCAAGGCTTTTACGAGGATCGTCAGTATCAGGTACGCTTTAAACCTTATGATGGTGAGCGTATCTACAGTGATGTTATCACCAGTCCTGCAGATCTGACTTTCAACCTGCATCTGGAGCCTGAGGGATTTGTGGTGAATGTTCTGGATGGCACCCAACCAAACCCCACAGCCATCGCCGATAGCCGGGTGGATGTTTATCGACTGGAAGGCGAAGAAAAACATTGGTATACCCGCAAAGATACCGACGCTTCGGGCAACGTGGCCTTTACCTTGCCGGATCTGGAAAAAGGTCAGCAGTATGTGCTTAAAGCCAACCATACCCAAACCAGTCGCGGCTTTTACAGCGAACCACTAACGGGTAATCGAAGCCACGATTTTGTGGTGGGTTATCAGCCCACCAGCGTCACAGTGGTAAACCCGGTGAGCAACGCACCACTTGCCAATACCCGCATTGATGTCAGACGGCAGCGAGAAGATGGCAGCTGGTATACCGAAAAACGCGAAAATACCGATGAAAACGGCCAGGTGGTATTTCATCTGGGGGAACTCAATAACGAGCACCCTGCCCTGTTAAAAGCCATCAGCAGCGACGGTTTCCGCGCAGAAATGCCCATTACCAGCACTGGCGAGCATCAATTCCCGCTGGGTAATACCGTACTTACGATTCTTAACGGCCGGGTGGAAGGTAATCCCATTCTTACCGATACCCGCGTCAACATATACCGACTAGCAGGAGAACAACGTGAAAAAATCAGTCATGCAAACACGAATGAAAATGGTCAGGTTTTACTTGCACTACCAGAATTGCAACAAGACGAGCAATACCAGGCCGTTGTTAACATCGAGCGTAAAAACTACGAATCCCTGTTACCCGGCCTAGGTGGCTCTGAGCATGTATTTGGCAAGCTGCCACAGATGCTCAACATTACCCTGAACAACACCCGCACTAATTCACCCATCTCTGATATGCGCATCAGTGTGAGGGATGTTACCGAAGAAGATTCAAAACACTTCGCCACCCTTACCACGGATGAAAATGGCTTTGCCAGTGTTGATGTGCAGGGATTTTATGAGAGCCGACAATATCAAATTAAATTACGCCCCTTTGACGGTGAATACATCTATAGCGATGTGATCACAGAAGCTGGCGATGTCAATTTCGACATCTATTACGATGCCGATGGTATCCCGGTCACTTTGCTGGACGGTAGCCAGGCCAGTCAACCGCCCTTACCCGGCAAACGCATTGATGTATACAAGATAACGGGCACAGAGACTAAGTGGTATAGCCGTCAGGACACCGATGAAAACGGTATGGCCTATTTTAAATTGCCGGATTTGGATATTGGTCAGCAATACCTGTTGCGCGCTTACAGTGAGATTAACGACGTAAAACGCTACAGCGAACCGTTCGGCGATGTAGACAGCATGGAATTTGTTCTGGGCAATATGCCGGTGAACGTTAGCCTGTTTGATGTGGCCAATAACAGTGTGGTACCAGATTTTCAAATTGACGCCCGCAAGCAACAAGACGACGGTAGTTTTAAATATTACCAGCGCGCCAATACCAACGCCGAAGGTGTCGCCCAGTTCGATCTGGAAGGCTTTGATAGCGGCGCGGTATATCAGTTCAAAGCGCGCTATCTCACCACCGGCGATTCCTACAGTGAAACAATCAGTAGCCTTCAGGATGTAAACTTCCGGGTTGCCACTGTGCCTGTACAACTGATCGACCGCGACACCAATGCCGCCATTGGCAATGTGAGAATTGACGCCAACTGGCTGGATGAAGACAACAAAACCCGCTGGGGACGACGCGGCGATACTGACGCCGAAGGCAATGTAGTATTCGACCTTGACCGCCTGCGCGACGGTACCCGCTATGTATTAAAGGCACGCAATCCCTTTGGTGAAGATAAAACCTATTATGGCCCCATTCTTTACAACGAAGGTGCGGTGCAATTTATTGTTAAACAAGGTGAATACGGTGAGCTGGACCTGGCCGACCCCGAAGTATTTATCACCAGCCCTACCCGAGACAATGTTAACGGTAATGGCTTTTTACTGGCCGGTACTGCCAGCGATGATAACAGCATTGCGCGAGTTGAGGTGAGCATTGTCGACCCGGTGAAAGGCACCACCACAGGTGATGCCACTCTGCAGGAGAACAGCCAATGGCAATTTCCGGTACCCGACTCTGCTATCAGCTTTGATGAACAAATCACGGTTTTGGTTACCGCTTATGACGCCGCCCTCAACAGTATATCGACAGAGCGCAGCTTTAACGTGGTATCAGATATGGAAGCCCCGGTTATCACCATCGTCTCTCACCAAGACAACGACAGTGTCAACGAAACCGGGTTTACGATTTTAGGTAACGCCAGTGACGACACCGGCACAGTGCAAGTGCGCGCCAGCCTCACCGACCCACTACTGGGCACAACCATTGAAGACCAGTTGGTTAGTGTGGCAGAAGACGGGCAATGGGCGCTGATTGTTACCAACGGTAAAGTATCAGGCGGAGAAACCATCAGCCTGAATCTCAGTGCTATCGACAATTCGGATAAAACCACCGACATCACGCTGGCTTTAGCCGTGCAAACCATCGTACCGCAACAACAGCAGCTTATCAGTCGTATTACCTTTGGTATGACGCCAGATTTGTATGTTAATCAACCGGATGCCGCCACCTTCCTGGCAGAACAGTTAAATCCGGCAGAGATTGACGATAGCGAAGTGCAAACAGCGGCGCAGTCCTGGACACTGGAAAGCATCGACGATCTCAAAGCATTACAAATGCACCACATGCTTTACTCACATCGTCAGCTTAACGAAGTGATGACCTGGTTCTGGGAGAACCACTTCAACACCCATTATGGTGTGCATCGCAACCTGGCATTTGAAGTGGCTGAAAACCAAGGCTTCCGACAACATGCCTTAGGCAACTTCCGGGATATTCTGGCGGTTAGCGCGAAAAGCCCGGCCATGATTTATTATCTCAACAACGCGCAAAACTTTGTGGGCCGAGCCAATGAAAACTACGCTCGGGAAATCATGGAGCTTCATACCCTGGGCGTTGATGGTGGCTATACATCTGAAGATGTTGCCGAACTGTCCAGGATATTTACTGGCTGGCATGAACAAGATGGCGCTTTCTTCTTTAACGAAACCGCCCACGATTTCAGCGACAAAACCTTGTTAGGTGTTGCTATACCGGGATCAGGACTGCAAGAAGGTGAAAGCGCACTAGATATCTTGGCCAGCCACCCTAATACGGCGCGCAATATCTGCCGCAAACTGATCACCTTATTTGTATCAGATACTCCGGTTACCAGTTTGCAGGGTCAGTGTGAAGGCGAATTCCTGTTGTCCGGAGGCAATATCGCCAGCGTTTTAACAGTGTTGTTCGGCTCAGATGAATTCGTGGCGCTGGAACACCAGGGCAGCAAAATTAAAACGCCATTGGAAGTTTTATTGGCTGCCGTGCGCAGCGTTAACGCCACACCGGACTATTACGAAATGGCCCGCACCTTATCCAGAATGGGTTATAGCCTATTTGAGTATCCAGTGCCTACTGGTCTGGCCGAAACTGGAGCAGACTGGTTAAGCTCAGATGCCCTGTTGCAGCGCATTCGCTTCGCCAATCGATTTGCCCTGGAGGGGCGCGAAGGTGCCAGTGTTGATTTGCAACAATTGTTGATTTCCATGGGCTATAGCTCGGCCGATGCCATTGTGGGCTTGCTCGCCGACTTAACCCTTAACGGTAGGCTTACCGATCTGGAGCGGGATGTGGCGATTGCCCTACTCAATGAAAATATCGCTGAGGGAGAGTCTTTTAATATCAATTCGCCCGACGCCCCCGAGAAATTACAACGCCTGCTGGGCACCATGCTGAGTTATCCGGCATTCCAGTATCAATAAAACCCAGGAGTAGTGAATATGAAACGTCGTCAATTTGTAAAAGGGTTACTGACTGCCACTGCTTCTGCCGGCATGTTAACCGATAACCCCATGTCGCTGTCGTTCCGCAAAGCTATGGCAGCGGAGGGAAAATCTGTCGTGGTGATATTTCAGCGCGGGGGTTGCGATGGCCTGAATGTGATGGTGCCCTACTCTGAGCCCAATTACTACAACATTCGCCCCACCATCGCCATTCCTGCACCGGATTCGGGCCTGGCTAACGCCGCATTGGACCTGAACGGTGTATTCGGTCTGGATAATAATATGACGGGATTACACCAAATCTGGCAAGAAGGTAATCTGGCTATTATGCCTACCACCCATTACAACGACGCCTCTCGCTCGCATTTTGATAGCCAACATTACATTGAAAGTGCCCGCCCTGGGGTGCGAAACGGGCAACAGGTGAGTGATGATGGGTGGCTCAACCGTCACATGCAATCGCAGTTTTTACCCTCTTCGTTTCGAGCGGTAAGCATGGGGCGTGGCGGTATTGCGCAGTCATTGGTGGGCTCTGCCGATGCTAAAACCATTGGTAGCCTTGCCGATTTCAGCATAGGCGTAACTGATGACGAACAAGCCATGTTGTTGCAGCGCATTGATCAGATTTACCAACAACCCGCCAGTGCCATGACAAATCACCAATTATTGCAGCGTTTTGGCAGCTCCTTGGTATCGGATCTCAACATCATTGGCGATATTCGCAATCAGGAATATATCCCGGACAATGGTGTTACTTATCCCAACAGTGGCCTGTCAAGAGACTTACAGCAAGTGGCGCAGTTGTTAAAGGCCGGTGTGGGACTAGAAATTGCCACAGTGAGTGTTGGCGGTTGGGACACACATGCGGATCAGGCCATGCGATTACCCCCCAACCTGGGGCGTTTTAGTGAGGCCATCACCGCATTTTATCAAGATATGGGCACTATGATGAGCGATGTGGTGATACTCACTGCCACTGAATTTGGTAGAACATCACATGAAAATGGCAGCCAGGGCACCGATCACGGCCATGCTTCCTGCTGGTTTGCCATGGGCGGTGGTATTAATGGTGGGATATTCGGTGACTGGCCGGGCCTTGAAGATGACCAACTGAATCGCGGCCGCTACCTGGAGCACACCCTGGACTGCCACGATATCTATGGTGATATATTGGTAAACCACATGCTTAACAATGATCTGGCCACGGTATTACCCGGCCATAACTATTCGCCAGTGGGATTGTTTTAGATTAGATTGGAATATTTCGCGACGCTTAATCGTTTATTTTTTAAACGAATAAAAAAGCACGCGATAATACGTTAACAACAACTCGATAAAGAGATGCGACACACGAGAGCGTATTGACCGTTGCTGTACAATTTTACAGCAAAGGTCTACACGCTCTAACTAACTGCGTACTTTTTGGCGTCCGGCTTATGCCGGACGTTTTTTCATGTGCGGATTTTTCCAGTAATTTAGCGTTCAGAACCTTGCAAACTAGTTAGCGCTTAATTGCATGTCCATCCCATCATTAGCTACGGTTAGCGATTCAGAGCTACTCCAGCTGGTATCCGGAAAAAACGACGTGCTAAAACCGCCTTTGCCATTGCGACTGACCTGCAGCAAGCGATCTCCCGACAATTGATATTGCGTTTCTCGTTCAAGCCAGGCACTGATGCTCATTAATACCCACGCTCTGCCTTTGCCATGGAACGAGATATTAGAACGCAGTGGGGTGCCATCTTCAGCGACAGTAATAAAAAACTGCCCCTCGAATTTATTCACATATTCGCGGGTTTTCTTATCATCTATGATGACTTCGAGCGGCAAATCAAACTGCAACACCGTTTCTCCTGCCACAGGTTCTTCTAAATCTTGAACGCCAACATAGGTGCTACGGGCCAAAAAACGCTGCAACCTGGGCCCTGCCGAGATCATATTTTGGAAATCAATAGCATCCAAATTTTCCAGCGCCATCATAGTTGGCGTGTTCACATCTTCGTCGTCCGCTTTTGCTTGTTGTTCTTGCTCTACCTTGGTTAACAAACTCTGCGAATAATGCACTTGCAATCCAGAACCGTCATCTGACAAGGTTAAACTGGCTTCCCCTGTGCGAATACGCTGCTCCTTGCCCTCGCCACGGATATTCTCTATTTGATTACCAAATTGCGCAGTGATAGGCGAATTACCCTCCAATTGCGCCAGACGAGCTTGCAGCTTTTCCAGCGAATTTGCATAGCTTTGCATGCTAAGTGTAAGTAGTGATAGTCCCAGAACAATCGCTGACTTTTTCATAACTTCCCTTTTAAAGTGGATAGGTGAATTTTTTTTAGTGTGGAGGGAATTGTAAAAGTTCCCTGTTAATAACAAAAGCCTCAGGTACAATTGCTAACAATTTAGTGAACACCGTAGTTTTGGTCATAATCGAACGCCCATGAAGCAGCTGTCATTAGAAAATTTGCGTACCTTCGTTACCGTGGTAGAGCTGGATGGATTTTCCAGAGCCGGTGAAGTATTGGGCCGTTCTCAGCCTGCAGTCAGTTTACAAATCAAAAAACTGGAAGAGCAATTGGGCACACGGCTGTTTCAAAAACAAGGACAGCGCCAGGTAGTTAACCACGCCGGGCAAAAGCTTTATGAACTGGCCATTCCCCTGTTAAAGCAAAATGATCACATTTTTCAGTTCTTCGCGGAAAAGCCCGTTTCGGGTAACTTGCGTTTAGGCATTCCCAGCGAGTTTGCCACGCAACTATTGCCTTCCATTATTGGCTCTTTTAACAATATGTATCCAGATGTCACATTGGAGGTGACATCGTCATTGAGTGCCTCATTGCTGGAAAAACATCGCAGCAACCCCTTCGATTTATTACTCACTATCGCCACACAAAACGATGCCGAAGCAAACGCCGGGTCTGAAGGTTTTACCCTGACAGATGAGTTGGTTTGGGTGGGTTCCGAAAAACAATTGCTCACTCAAAGTTCTGTGGACTTAGTGGTGGCACCAGAAGGCTGTCGCTATCGAGAGCAATTGCTACGCAGTTTAAATACTGCTGGTTTACACCACCATATTCGCTACACCATTTCCGATATCACTGGCATAAGTGCCGCGATACAGCAAGGCCTGGGAATAACCGCTTTAGCCAAAAGTACAGTGCCAGATAATTTGATCATTATCGAAAACGCCGCCCTGCCCCCATTAGGTAAAATTGCCATTCAACTTAGCGTGCGCCACCAGCGCAACAAAGAAGCCACTGACAAACTGGCCGAATTTATTCGCACCCGACTGGCGGTGAATCTCAGCCACTGATCCGACAACAATTAGGCTATCGCAATAACCATTAGTGTATTAAGCTACGCCAAAGCTTCAATCAAGACGACACCATGACGCAACGTGATCCCTTAACGCTGGACAACCAGCTTTGTTTCGCTCTGTATTCCACCTCACTGGCTATGACCCAGGCTTACAAGCCATTATTGGAGCCACTGGGGCTTACCTACACCCAGTACACCATTATGCTGATTTTATGGGAACAAGATGGCATCACTCTGAAATCTATTGCAGATCGCCTGGGCCAAAAATCAGGCTCGCTCACGCCAGTGATTAAACGCATGGAAAGCCAGGGGCTGGTTAAACGTATTCGCGGTAAAGAAGACGATAGAGCACTCAGCATTGCCCTTACTGAATCGGGCAAAGTTTTGCGAACTCAAGGACTAGAAGTCAATCGTTGTCTGGCGGAGAGTTGCGGTATTTCTTTACAGGAAATGGAAACATTAAAAACAACCCTCTTGGAACTAAAGACAAGAATCTCAAAAATATAACTTGCGCAAAAATTATTATCGCGATAACTTAATAATGATTTAATCGCAAAAAGTCCTTAATTGGGCTTTTTTAACACCCACTTAGTTATTGCGATAATTATTACTTAGATAATTTATAAGGAGTTCTCATGAATCCAGTATATACAACCTCAGCTACCTCAACTGGCGGTCGCGACGGCCAATCTGCATCGGAAGATGGCCGTTTATCTGTAAAGTTAAGTACTCCCAAAGAGCTGGGTGGTGCGGGCGGTGAAGGCACGAACCCTGAGCAATTATTTGCTGCCGGATATTCAGCCTGTTTTATCGGTGCCATGAAGTTTGTTGCCGGTCAGGCAAAGCTGACCTTACCGGAAGAATTATCCGTAAAAGCCACAATTGGTATTGGTCAGAACGACAAAGGGCCTGGGTTTGCTATTTCTGCAGCCTTATCTGTGTCTTTACCAGGGCTGGATAAAGCCGTTGCAGAAGATCTCATCGCCAAAGCCCATCAGGTTTGCCCCTACTCCAATGCCACACGCGGTAATGTGGATGTGCAGCTAGCATTGGCAAGCTAACTGATTTTGGGGTCAGAAATTTTGAACCGGACTTATTCGTCACTTTGAAAAATCAATTCGGTTTCAAGGTGTCTGCCCCAAACTATCTCACTCGGGTCCACAGCCTCTTTCTTAATTAATCCTTTAGAACTGCCGATAACATTATTACAGCGTTTTCTTAACTCTATGAGGGGATAGGCTGATGAAAATAATCACTAAGAGGCAGGCAAAAAAATACTATCTTGCTATCGCAAAGCAAGCCAGAAAGGTTTGCCAATTTGGCAGTTCGCTTTGGAAATTGTTTGTTAAGCTCATTGGCGAATGTGCCTTCAGAATAGTGCAACTGGGCCTGTTTGCGCTAATGCTAACCGCAATACTAAAAGCCCTGCTGCAACCGCTGATTAGGCCAGTGTTTTCTGCAAAATCCCGATTAAAAACCAGCGGCCACTAACAAAACTACTCCGAACGCTGATTAACCCGTTGCATCAACTTTTCAGCCGACTCCACTCGCTCGGAATATCGATCTACGAAATAGTCTTTGTTGCCTCGCAGTAACAGAGTGAACTTCATCAACTCTTCCATGACATCCACAATGCGATTGTAATAGCCCGACGGCTTCATGCGGTCGTTGTCATCAAATTCCAGAAATGCTTTTGCCACCGAAGACTGATTGGGAATGGTCACCATGCGCATCCAACGACCTAACTGGCGTAGCTGCTGCACCACGTTGAAAGACTGCGAACCACCACATACTTGCATTACCGCCAGGGTTTTACCCTGAGTCGGGCGCACAGCTCCGAGTGATAGCGGTACCCAGTCAATCTGGCTTTTGAAAATAGAAGTCATTGAGCCATGGCGTTCCGGCGAGCACCACACCTGCCCTTCTGACCAGGTCATCAACTCCCGCAATTCTTGCACCTTGGGATGATCGGCATCTTCAGTATCTGTTTGCGGCAATCCTTGTGGATCAAAGATTTTCACCTGCGCCCCAAAATGGGCCAGAATGCGAGCGCACTCAGCAATTACCAGGCGACTGAAAGAACGCTCCCGCAACGAACCATGCAACAACAAAAAGCGCGGTGGGTGCGCAAGAGCAACAGGTTGGCACTTTTCAAACGTGGGAATATCTATCTGAGACAAATCCATGTTGGGTAAACTGTTATCCTTAATTTCAACGGTCTTGTCGTTCAAAACTATCGCGCTCCAAGTTCCGCCAGTTGGTTAATGAGAGTTTTCTGATCAGGCTTTGACCTTGCAATATCCACCAGGGCTTGAACCCGTGTTTTGATCTGTTCAATACAGTCCAGAAACGCCTGTTTCTTTTGTTCATCGGAGCCTTGTAACTTGGACGGATCCGCAAGTCCCCAGTGCACTTTAGCGGATTTGCCAAACCACAAAGGACAGATTTCGCCAGCAGCCGAATCACAAACAGTGACCACCAAATCCGGTGCAAAGTCTTCGAATTCATCCCAGGATTGACTCTGCAAACCATCCACGGCATAGCCCGTTTCCTGTAGGTATTGCAGCGACAAGGGGTGCACTTCGCCAGCGGGTTGACTACCCGCGCTACGAGCGTCAATTATACCTTGAGCATGATGATTGGTGATCGCCTCAGAGAGAATGCTGCGGCAACGATTGTGAGTGCAGATATAGAGTATTTTCATAAATTTTCCAGTTAGCAAGGGCCGGGTTGAGCTTGCAGACGTGCCAGGGCGTCTTGATAAAAATTCAGGTTATCCTGTGCTGACAATTCCAGAACCTGTTTCGCCCATAGGGGCAGTTGTGGATGAATCTTGTAGAACACCCATTTTCCACGACGTTCATCCAGTACAATTTGACACTTTCTCAAGTCAGCAAGATGACGAGAAATTTTTGGCTGTTCCAACTGCAGGGCTCGCATCAGATCGCAGACGCAAGCCTCCCCGGTTTCCTGAATAAGCAACAGAGACTTTAACCGGGTGTCATCGGCAAGGCATTTATAAAAAGAAAGTGGGCTCATACTCAACAGATAAACTTCATGACACATTCGAAATTTCACATATGTGAATATTCATATATGTGAGCACAAAGGTCAATCACCATTTGTTGTTTTTACTATCTGGAGTAAAAAACCTGAAGATCAGCCTTGGTAATGAATCAGCAGAGACAAGTTATCTGGAACGAGCTTTGATTTGCCTAATCTCGTCTTCTTCAATACCTAAGCTTCGTAAAAAGCGGGTATGCCCTTCTGGCTGAGCCCGTTCAAATGCCTGATGCCACAACCACATATCATCATCAGTCATCCCTGACTCACGTAAGATTGCTACCCACTGCTGTTTAGACATGATGTAGTCAGGTGCCATCATTTGCGGCGCTTGCAACAAATTAAGCACTCGTTGCTGCTGTTGTTTTAGTTGAGTTATCTGCTCAGCCAGAAAGTGAAAATGGGACTGTAGCAGCGCTGCGCTATCACTACTGGATTGTAAAAGCCTTTTGATCTTATCAAGGCCTATCCCGGCATCACGGTAATCACATATTTGTTTCAATCTGGCTCGGTCACCCTCGCTATACTGGCGATACCCAACGGCAGAGCGCCCCGACGGAGACAACAATCCGAGTTTGTCGTAGTGCAGCAGCGTGCCTCGGGATAATCCAAACTGTTTGGCCAGTTTTCCTATGCTATACATACCACTCCGGCTTTGATTTATCGGGTTCAGCAATGTTCACTCGCGCCCAATCAGTAGCCAATAATGACTCTGAATAATGGCGATGCACCAGCTTTTGACTGTTTTCCAGCAAATCGTTATTGGTAGCCAGAAAATCTGACCAGTTAATGCAGGCCTGTTCAGTCATACGCCAGGCGATTTCCTTCACCATAAACCAGCTCAGAGTTTTATGATACTTTTGCGCGGCCCCCAAGGACGTGGCATACCGTTTAATACCATCCAGAATGCGTTGCATTGCAACCTCTTGCTCAAAGCGCTGCAACTGTAGAAAGGCCAACTTCAAGTGCCCAATATGGTCAAACTGTTCAGCAGGTAGCGTGCAGTCCTCTAGCTGGGTAATAAATAACATCTCTTGTGGGCTTAGTTTTAGCATCAGCATCATCTCCTCATCAGTTAACGACGGGCAGTATCAACTGTACAGTGATGATCAGGTCAAGCGGCAAACTGATAGTAAATAAAACCCAATAGTGCCAGAGTAAAAAAGCCTGCCACTTGATATTTATAGCGTTTTATCACGCGCCCTGCAGCGGGCCCTACATAATATACCAGCAAAGCCAAACCGAAATAACGCGCTCCTCTGGCGATAATGGCAGCCAGTAGAAACAACAGAAATGGATATTGCGCAATGCCCGCTCCAAGCATTGCCACCTGAAACGGAATGGGGGTTACCCCAACGGCAAGTATATAGATAAAACCCTGTGATTCGATTTCACCAATCACTTGCTCAAAAGTCTCCTGCGAACCAAACAGGCTGTATAACTGTGTGGCCCATTGCTCATAAAACAGTGCGCCCACAAAATAGCCCGTTACCGCTCCCAGCAAACAGCCCAACAATGCACAGGCTGCCAACCACCAGATTTTATCGCGATTGTGGTGCATCAGCGGAATCAAAATGGCTTCCAAAGGGATTGGGATAATGATGGATTCTAGAAATGACAGTAATGTCAAAACCGGAAAAACCACTCTTGAATGGGCCAGTTCAAGTAGCTTATCAGCGAGCGATTGTTTAACTTTTTGCATCAACTATGACTTTGCTCTTAGTTTGCTGGCTGCGTTTAAAAGTAATAAACACAACCCGCCGGCAATAACGCCTACCAGCAGCGAATTCAGCAAGGAGACAAGCCCTTGCCATAAGGCTCCAGAACCAATAATGTCTGCAGCCATAGCAAGTAGTGTTTCTTCAAAATGATGTAAAACAGGAATATCGTGTACCAAAATTCCGCCCCCCACCAAAAACATGGCAAGGGTGCCAATCACCGAAAGTGACTTCATTAAAAACGGGGCAAAAGATAACAAAAACTGACCGAGGCGCTTTTTAAAACTATTACCTGTTTCCAGCAGGTATAGTCCTAAATCATCGAGCTTGACGATACCGGCCACTAAACCATACACGCCCACGGTAAAGGCCACCGCTAATCCGCTTAAAACCAGTATTTGATTGAGCATTGGTGAGGCTTGAACACTGCCCAATACAATAACGATGATTTCTGCTGACAGGATAAAATCGGTGCGAATAGCCCCTTTGATCTTTTGCTTTTCCAGCTTCTCTAAATCGGCGTCGTTGGCTTTAACCTGATTGAGAAAATCTTGCGCTTCTTGCTCAGCTTGCTGTTTGTGAAACAGCTTATGAAAGACTTTTTCGAAGCCTTCAAAACACAAATAGAGTCCACCGATCACCAACAAAATAATGATTAACGGTGGATAGATAGCACTAATTAAAAGTGCCGATGGCACTAAGATGAGTTTATTGAGAAAAGAACCTTTAGCAACCGCCCATACTACGGGAAGTTCACGGTCTGCTTTAACACCAGAGACTTGTTCAGCGTTCAGTGCTAGGTCATCACCTAACACCCCCGCTGTTTTCTTGGCAGCCACTTTCGACATTACTGCAACATCGTCGAGAATGGTGGCGATGTCATCTATCAACGCTAATAAGCTACTGGCAGCCATGGTATTTTCCTGTGATAAAGAGTGATTATTGTTTATGCCATACCAACATCAAGTTGTTGGCTGGCATAGTGATAACTTCTGAAAGCTGCAAGCCCGATACCGCCACCCAATCGCACAATTCATCAATATCACGATAACCGCCATAACCTTCTGACAGTAAATGCTGATGAAATGCCTGGTTACTTTCACTACTAAATTCCCCTTTTTCCATAAAGGGGCCGTATTGGCAAAACACGCCTCCCGAAGGCAGGTGTTGCGCTACCAGTGACATTAATAATTGTACCTCGCTTTTTTGCATAATATGGGCAGTATTAGCAGTATAGACGGCATCAAAATCCCCTTCTGGCCAGGGATCAGTACCAATGCGCAAGCTGACGGGTAACTTCAGGTTTCGTGCGTTCGTGTCCTGAATCCAGGCAATAATGCTATCGTGGTTTTGTATAACATCTGAGGTTTGCCAAAACAGATGCGGCAGTTGTGGCGCAAAATAGCTGGCGTGTTGTCCTGTGCCGGAGCCAATCTCCAACAGCAGCTGACTGTCTTTTAGCAATCGCTGTAACTGCTCGAGTATGGGTAAACGATTGTTCTCACAAGACTGACTAAATCGTTTTTGCATCTTCTATAGATCCCCGAAGTGAGGTTAAACCGCTACAGAGGTTAGCGCACCTGCAGGTACACCGCTATGAAATTTAAAATCTTCATCAGGTGAAGCAATTAATTCCGCCTCGATCTTGCCAAAATAAGCCACTTTTTCAGAGATATCGCCCCCGGCAATTTCTTCTGCAAGCGTCAGATAATCCTGGTAATGACGGGCCTCAGAGCGAAGCAGTGATACGTAAAACTCTCCGAGTCTTGGAGCAACATGGGGGGCGAGTTTAGCAAAGCGTTCACAAGAGCGAGCTTCGATATAGGCACCACAAATCAGCTTATCAATAAAAGCATCCGGCTCGTGATTTTTGGTATGAGACAGCATGCCTTTGGCGTAGCGACTGGAGCTGATGTAATCGTATTCAAAGCCCATCTCATAAATGATTTCCAGCACCTGATAAAAGTGATGCAACTCTTCTTTGATAAGCAATACCATTTTCTCTATCAAGGCCTGACTGTAGGGTTTATCTCCTCTTGGGATCATGGACTTATTCAGCCTATTGTGCTCTGCAAGCACTCGCCAATCCCCTTGCTTGCGATAGGTAAAATCTTCAAAGGGTCTCAACCAGTTGAGTAAATCCTGGGTGCTTTCTGGATCAACGGCGTATTTGCGGATCAATAACATCGCCGACTGCGCGGCTTTTAACTCACACACAAGGTGGTCCAACAAAACAGTTTTTAAATTTTCCGGCTTGATGGCTTCATCCAGCCAGGCTTGTGGTGTTTCGCATTGCAGAAAGCATTGAATGGGAGCAAGCAGCTCCTGATATTTTTCTAACATGGTGTTCAATAAGAGGAATGTGTTGTGTTTGAAAAAGGATGCCAATGGCTGGCGCAACTTTACCCTATGGACAGTACAAATACCAGATCCAAGCATGGGTCAAAATAATTCACTACAAAATTGGCTTTTCAGAATAAATCTGTTGACGATTCACAATAAACCGATGAAAATTGAATCAACTGTTAACATTTTGTTAACCTGATAATAACAAGGGGTTAAAATGGTACTAAATCATTTATGGGGCATTTACGCGCATCCTAAAGAAGAATGGCACACCATCGAAAAACGCCACGAAAGCTATCGATTTAGCCTTTCACATATTGCAATCATTACCATCATTCCAGCCATCATGGCATGGTTTTCTGCTGCAAAGTTGGGTTGGAGTATTGGTGTCGGAGAGCGCATATTCCTGAATTCGTCAGAAGCCGTGATCATGGCGTTTATCATTTATAGCGTGTTACTGGCAGGCATATTTGGTTTAACTTACATCATTCATTACATGGGTAAACACTACGATTCCAACCCAAGTTGGGCACAATCACTAGAGCTGGCGTCTTATACCGCAACCCCTTTGTTTATGTCAGGATTAGCGGCCTTTTATCCTGAATTGTGGTTCTTCAGTTTTGTTGCCATGGGCGCACTGGCCTACTCTATCTATTTACTCTATGTCGGTACGCCAATTATTATGCGCATTCCGGTAGAAGAAGGTTTTGTTTATGCCAGCTCTATCGTGACTGCAGCCATCCTGCTATTGGTAGCTACCATGATTGCCACAATAATCGCCTGGGGATGGTTGTTCCACCCGATATATAGTTAATATATCGGATATTTCGGAACCTAAACAAAAAAGGCACCTGATGGTGCCTTTTTATCGCAAAAACTAATCTAAAAATTCCAGCAAAGTATCCAATCCGCCAAATCGAATTGCCACCGATGCCTTCTCTCCTACTACTGGCTTGGCGTGATAGGCCACACCGAATGCAGCTTCTGCCATCATCACCAGGTCGTTTGCGCCATCCCCCACGGCAATGGTTTGTGATGCGGGCACATTGTATTGCTCTGCCAGGCGTTTAAGGGTTGCGGCTTTGGCATTGGCATCGATTACCTCGCCAATGACCTTGCCAGTTAATTTACCATCAGCCACTTCCAGTACATTGGACACGGCCTCACACAGATTAAGTCGCTCTTTTAGGTAATCTGCAAAGAAGGTAAAGCCACCGGATGCGATAGCAATCTTCCATTGATGTTGCTGCATCACACGCACTAATGTGGATAATCCAGGCATAAGCGGTAGACGGTCACGGATGCCTTGCAATAGCGTCACATCAACTCCTTGCAAACAGGCTACGCGATTGTACAAGCTCTCTTTAAAATCCAGTTTACCTTGCATGGCCAGCTCGGTAATTTCCGCCACTTTATCTCCGAGTCCTGCCAGCTTCGCTATTTCGTCGATGCACTCTACGGCAATGAGTGTGCTGTCCATGTCCATCACCATCAAACCACCCTCTTGTAGCTTTGGTGGTTGTTGCACAAGGGCAAGTTCAACATGTAAACGATTGGCAAGTTGGGCAATTTTTGAATTCAAGCTATTCTCAAATTCATTGCTCAAACGCGCTTTAGCTACGATCCCTTCACCACTGACCTTTGCGGACACTTGCCAGGATTGAATATCCAATTCCGCAAACTCAGTAGTGATTTGCTGGAGTTTCTCCAGGTTCAGGCCTTCACCCAATACCACCAACTTACTCAGTGTCTCGCTTGTTTGCGCTTTAACGTCCGTCTCTGATAATGGAAGCACAGTGGAATCAATAGTGTTTTGCGATTCAAACAGCAATTCTCTGGGCGAGAGTTTGTAGATGGTGCTGTTGGCGTTTGCCAGGGTTTCTAACAAGCTAAAATCAAGAAATTGCTGCGCGGTCAAATTGGCCAGATACAATGTTTTCGGTCCCGGATAAGTTTTTGCTAAATTCTACTCTTTTATGAGGTTTATGATACTCTGAAATTCAGAATTATCGGGAATATCTCATAAAGCGATTAACAAACTATGGCGCTGGTTGAAATACTGACGGAACAACAACGCAAAAAACGAGGCTGGAAGCGGGTTTTTAATCTGTTGCTTGTGGTATCTCTGCTGATTGTGGTTGTTTATCTGTACGTCGTTGAGCAGCATTACCAAATCAGTAAATGGCATAGCTGGGTGGACAATAGTGGTCAGCAATTCACTGCGCAATATAGCACCATTCTCGGTGACGTTTTAGCCAATCATGATGCCAGCAGACTTGAGCCCATTATTAGCAATATCTCACAGCAACCTGGAGTGCTTGAAGTTGTACTATTTTCACCCGATGGTCAGGCAATCAACAACGATACCTGGCTTACCAGTCAACACCTGCTCTACAACTATCGAGATTCATCGCCGCAAATCTATGTTGAGGAACTTTGGGCCAATGAACAATTGCAAGGTTACTTAAGGGTTACCCTCAACCGCCAACACCTGATACAAACATTAATGCCAGTGGTTCAGGCCAGTTACCGCCCCTTTATTATTGCCGGTTTTCTTTTATTGATATTGGGTATCTTAATGGGGCGACGAATTGCCCTGTGGCACTACAAAAACCGTTAAACCGCTGTTAAAAACAGCTCGTTAAAGTTATTTGTTGTTTGCGAGCTTATAGTGTCTAAGTCCAAGTCTAACTGCTGAGCCAGAGCTTCCGCAACCAATAGCACTTTTTCCGGTTCGTTACGCTGCCCTTGATAGCCAGAAAGGGGCATTGTGGGGGCATCGGTTTCTAACACTAAATGCTGAAGACCAACGGCTTTGATGGCTTTTTTGGTTTTCTCAGAGCGCTCATAGGTAATGGTGCCACCTATGCCCAATTTGAAGCCCAGCTGCACATAGGACTGAGCCACATGAGCACTGCCAGAAAAGGCATGAATTACTCCTTTCACCCGAGGATAAGCTTTTAAAATTCGAATAGTATCGTTATGGGATTTTCTATGATGCACAATAACCGGCAATGAGAATTGCTGCGCCATTTCCAGCTGTTGCTCGAAGACACTCATCTGCACTTTCGGCTCGATAGCGATGGCAAAGTCCAACCCAATCTCCCCCAGGGCCACACATTTTGTGTCATCGCGACTTGCATGCAATGCGTCTTGCAACAATGACAGCTGGTGCTGGTGATCTGAAGTTAAAAACCAAGGGTGCAGGCCCAAACCGTAATAGACATCATTATAATGTTGCGCAATAGTTTGAACGCGCGAAAAGTAACGAGCTTCCGTGCCTGGAATGAGCAATGCTGTTAAGCCCTTTTGTCTGGCGGCTTGCCACACAACCTCTCTGTCGCAGTCAAACTCGGGAAAATCCAGATGGCAATGGCTGTCAATCACAAGGCTATCCGCCTAAGGCATCAAGCGCTGTTTAGTCCACTGTCCTTGGGTCTGTGAGAAACTAATGCGGTTATGTAATCGGTCTGGGCCCCCCTGCCAGAACTCGATTTCATGAGGAATAACCCGAAATCCGCCCCAGAATTTTGGTAGCGTCAAGTTACCTTGGGAAAAGCGCTGGCGGGTTTCCTCTAATTTTTGCAATAACATTTGTCGCGATGAAACGGGACGGCTCTGAGCAGAAGCCCAGGCGGCCAATTGACTGCCTTTGGGGCGGCTAAGGAAATATTTTGTGGCCTCGGCAACGGAAACCCGCTCTGCCTCACCACAAATTTTCACCTGGCGCTCCATATAGTGCCAGGGAAAGTGCAGGCTAATTTTGTTGTTGTGTTCCAGTTCGCTGGCTTTGCGGCTTTCCAGGTTTGTGTAAAATACAAAACCGCCCTGACTTACGTCTTTGAGCAGCACAATGCGTTGTGAAGGTTGGCCAGAACGGTCCACTGTTGCCACCGTCATGGCGGTAGGATCGGGGATACCAGCGTCAATGGCACTTTGTAACCAATCATCAAATATTTGAAAGGGATCATCACCCAGCTCGCTTAAATCTGATTGATGGTTACAGTAATCTCTTCGAATATCTGCCAAAGACATAGTTTATGTATCCTATAAGTCGTCGTACCCCAAGCTGCGCAGCGCCCTGTCATCATCTGACCAATTGGATTTAACCTTAACCCACAACTCCAGGAATACTTTGGTATCAAACAGATTTTCCATATCCTGGCGGGCTTCGACACCAATGCGTTTCAACTGTGCGCCACCCTTGCCGATGATCATGGGCTTTTGGGAATCGCGCTCTACCAGGATTAATCCGTTGATTTGAAACACGCCGTTTTCGGCCATTTTAAACTGTTCTATTTCTACGGTAACCGAGTAAGGAAGTTCATCTCCGGTAAATCGCATTAATTTTTCCCGAATGATCTCAGCGGCCATAAAGCGCTGAGAGCGATCGGTGATATAGTCTTCAGGAAAGTAATGCTCAGATTCAGGTAAGGTCTGGAAAATTTCTCGGCGCAATTCTTCAACTGCAGTGCCTTGTTTGGCAGAAACCGGAATAATCTTTTCGAACTTGTACTTTTCCACCAGTACTTTGAAATGCGGCAGTAACTCGTCTTTGTCTTTGATTTTGTCAGTTTTATTGATCACTAACCAACAAGGTACAAAAGCGTGTTTGATTTTATCCAGCACCAGTTCGTCTTCTTCGGTCCAGCGGGTACCTTCCACCACAAACAGTACCAGGCCCACATCGCCCAAAGAGCTGCTGGCGGCACGGTTCATCATGCGATTAATCGCTCGCTTCTCATCCTTGTGCAGTCCCGGAGTATCTACGTAGATAGCCTGCTTATTATCCTCAGTATCAATCCCCATAATACGATGGCGAGTGGTTTGAGGCTTGCGCGACGTGATACTGATCTTCTGACCTAAGATTTTATTCAGCAGTGTAGATTTACCGACATTAGGGCGACCAACGATAGCCACCATGCCGCAATGAGCATTATTCAATTTCTAATTTCCTGATCACTTTTTGGGCGGCATCTTGTTCCGCTTTGCGCCTGCTGGCCCCTTCACCTTCCACCAGATAGTTTAGCTCTTGCACTTTACAGCTAACAAAAAAGCGCTGGTTGTGGGACTTACCTTTGATTTGCGTTACTTCGTATTCAGGCAAAGGTAAATGTTTCGCCTGCAAATATTCCTGCAGACGCGTCTTGTTGTCCTTGGGATGATAATTGGGGTCCAGTTTAGCCAGCTTGCTTTCCAGCCACGCCAATACAACGGTTTCCGATTGGGTCATACCGGCTTCCAGGTAAATCGCACCAATCAGCGCCTCAACGGCATCAGATAAAATGGAGTCCCGCGCAAAACCGCCGCTTTTCAGTTCCCCGGGTCCAAGCAGGATCACCTCGCCCAAATCCATCTGCCGAGCGATATCGGCCAGGGTTTCCCCCTTCACCAAGGAGGAGCGCATACGGGTTAGTTTACCTTCCGGCTGCTCCGGAAAACGGTTGTACAAGTACTTGGCGACAATGAATCCTAGTATCGAATCGCCAAGATATTCCAGGCGCTCGTTGTGGGTATTGCCGGCACTGCGATGAGTTAGCGCTTGGGTTAACAGGGCTCGGTCCTGGAATTGATAACCAAGGCGTTTAGTGAGTTGATTAAAACGGATATCATCCATTTACTGAATACCACCAACCCGTGAAAATCTCACCCCAGTGGGTACAAAGCCAGGCAACCAGCTGTCTTCTTCACGCTCGAATTCAAAGCTTATCCAAATGGCAACTGCTTTACCCACCAGGTTTTCTTCTGGCACGAATCCCCAGAAACGACTATCGCGGCTGTTATCGCGGTTATCGCCTAAGACAAAATACTGACCTTCTGGCACCAGCCACTCGTTAATGGCGGTTCCGGGCTGATCATAATAAGCCATTTCCATCGCGGGTCTGTCAGGATTTTGCAGTATCTGGTGGGAGTGCTCACCAAAGGATTCAGTAAATTTATTCAAACGGCTGAAATGGAATGCAAATTCGTTGTTGTTTTCAAACTTAAGATCGATGGGTTTTAAAGGACAGACATCCCCCTCTGGACACGCTTTCTGAATATAAACCCGCTTATTGCGATATACCACGCGATCACCGGGTAAACCCACCACTCGCTTGATGTAATCAATCATGGGATCTTCCGGATATTTAAATACCACAATATCGCCACGCTCGGGTTTGCCCACATCAAAAAACTGCTTACGAGCCACCGGATCTTTCAGCCCGTAAGTAAATTTTTCCACCAGGATAAAATCCCCCACTAACAGTGTTGGCATCATTGAACCTGATGGGATCTGGAATGGTTCATATAAGAATGAGCGCAGCACCAGTACAAAGGCAATTACCGGAAATATCTGCTGTGCGGTATCCACAACGGATGGAATTGGCGCGATTTGCTTCAGCGTTTCATCATCAATCGCATTACTGGTATTGGCTCTGGCAATCGCCAGTTTTTCCTTGCGCTTGGGCGCCCACAAGAGCGCATCGGCTAACCAAATAAGACCACTGGCCACGGTTAGCACTACCAAAAATATCGAAAAGTAATTGGCCATTTAACTGTCCACCTTGAGTACGGCTAAAAACGCATCTTGTGGCAATTCCACATTGCCCACTTGCTTCATGCGCTTTTTCCCTTCTTTTTGTTTTTGTAGAAGTTTCTTCTTACGACTCACGTCACCACCATAACACTTTGCGGTTACGTTCTTACGCAGCTGCTTGACAGTGCTACGCGCCACAATGTGGTTACCTATCGCCGCCTGAATGGCAATGTCGAACATTTGTCTTGGGATCAGCTCTTTGAGCTTATCCACCAGATCTCGACCGCGATACTGGGCATTGTCTTTATGGGTGATAATGGCCAAGGCATCAACGCGTTCAGCATTAACCAAAATATCCAGGCGCACCATGTCCGCTTCCTGAAAACGTTTAAAATTGTAGTCCAGCGAGGCAAAACCGCGACTGGTGGATTTCAATCGGTCGAAAAAGTCTAGTACCACTTCAGCCATGGGCAGATCATAAGTTACAGCCACCTGATTACCATGATAGACCATGTTAGTTTGCATGCCGCGTTTTTCCACACACAAGGTAATGACGTTACCCAGATATTCTTGTGGTACCAGGATATTGGCTTCTACGATTGGCTCGCGAATGCTTTGTATATCGTTAACTGCTGGCAGCTTGGAGGGGTTATCTACCTTGACGGTTTCACCTTTAGTGGTTTCGACTTCGTAGATTACCGTAGGTGCCGTCGTGATCAGATCCAGATCGTATTCGCGTTCCAGACGTTCCTGAATGATTTCCATGTGCAGCATGCCGAGGAAGCCAATACGGAAACCAAAACCCAGAGCTGTTGAACTCTCGGGCTCATAATACAAAGATGCATCATTAAGGCTAAGTTTCGCCAGTGCGTCGCGGAAATCTTCATAATCGTCAGAGCTGATGGGAAATACACCCGCATAAACCTGAGGTTTAACCTTTTTAAAGCCAGGTAATGCAACGTCTGATGGATTTTTCGCCAATGTGATGGTATCTCCCACTGGCGCACCGTGGATCTCTTTAATACCCGCTACCACAAAACCTACTTCGCCAGTTTTTAACACGCCGGTATCAGTGGCCTTTGGCGTAAATATCCCAACCCGGTCTAACTGGTGAGTCTGACCGTTGGACATGATTTGAACCTTGTCACCTTTTTTCAGTTCACCGCTCACCACTCTGACCAGCGATACCACACCTTGGTAGTTGTCGAACCAGGAATCCACAATAAGGGCTTTCAGCGGGCCATCGGTATCTCCCTCAGGCGGTGGAATTTGATTAACAATGACTTCCAGTACTTCGTCAATGCCGATGCCTGTTTTTGCGGAACAGCGCACCGCATTCATGGCCTCGATACCCACGATGTCTTCAATTTCTTGTGCGACTTTTTCGGGGTCCGCTTGCGGCAAATCAATTTTATTCAGTACCGGCACTACTTCCATGTCCATTTCAATGGCGGTGTAACAGTTAGCCAATGTCTGAGCTTCTACGCCCTGCCCGGCATCCACCACCAACAAGGCACCTTCACAAGCAGCCAACGACCGAGACACTTCATAGGTGAAATCCACGTGTCCTGGGGTATCGATGAAGTTTAGCTGATAGGTTTCCCCGTCTTTGGCGGTGTAATTCAGCGTTACACTTTGTGCTTTGATGGTGATACCACGCTCTCTTTCGAGATCCATGGAATCCAAAACCTGTTCGGCCATTTCACGCTCAGTCAGGCCACCGCAGTGTTGAATTAAGCGGTCGGATAATGTGGATTTGCCGTGATCGATGTGGGCAATGATGGAAAAGTTACGAATATGCTTTAACTGCATTGAATAAAATACTACCTACAAATAAACGTCGGATTTCGGGGAGTTTTACACTTGATTGGCTACTCTCTACCCGAAAAAAGTCAATATGGATTTTTTCAGGCGGCGATTTTACTAATTTCCGTCAAGGAAAGCGAATTTAACCGCGTATATTGCGTAAATAATCGTGTCAATTTTGAACAAATTACTGTTTTGACGGTGAGATTTGAATGCTAATGCGCAGAAACGAACTTAACCGGTGTTTCATCTTGCTCAAAGACTTGCAAAATCTCAGGTTCAGTCAGTTCAAAGTGATGCTGCTGAATTAAAAAGCGCAGCAGTGGAAACCACAATGCCGTTGCACCTGCACTGCTAGCCACCAGCACAAGCTCTGAAACACCTGGTATGAACGAGCTAGTTACCGAGGCCACCAGCACCAAAATGAGAATTGGCACAAAGTAGATTGCAAAAGCGAGTTTAAGCAATAGCGCATCTGGCAAGCCTATTTTTATTTTTTGCCCAACATGCAATGCCAGATTAGATTTTAAGCGCAAATTTTCCGGTTTAGGAGCCAGGTAACGTGCCAATAAACCGGTACCGCAATGACTACTTTGCTCACAACCATCGCAGGTGTTTTTGATTTTGGTAGACACCTCGACGAAACCGTTTTTGCAATCTACCACTGTGGCAATTTCTTCCTGCACCTTTATTCTCGCTCTACATTAACGGGCAGGACCGACGGAAGCGGCAATGCGATTCGCCGTTTCAGGCGGAATTTTTCCTATTACCGTCACCATTATATTGCCATTGGTGAGAGACAATAAGGTATCTGAGCCATGTCGCAACCAGCCACCATCTTGCACCGCGCCTTCGTCTTTACTGATATAGACCGAGACATCCACCAAACCATCACTGAGCATCACATATTCTACAACATCGCGGGAGGAGCTAAGCCGACGGCGATCCTTTTGAGTGATTTCCATGCCTGTAGGGATAAAGTTTAGCTGCCAGGAAAACTGCAACTGGTTGTTATCCGGTAAAGATGAAATCTCTGGCAGGCGAGATTGTTCAATTTTATCGAAGTACTCGTCGGGCTCGTCAGTGACTTCCAAAGACGTCACTTGCAGCTGTTCCAACAAATCACCTTGAGCATTGTTAACATCCATTTTCAACAACAATCCGGTTTCCTGATCTAGCCACAAGGTGGTGTTATAGCGACTGCCATCTTCACTAACGATACGTATTTGCTGTGCCGCTCTGCCTGATATTCGCGTGCGTCCGACCACAACGAAGCTATAAGCCTCGGCGAGTTCTATGGGTGACTCAAAAAAGGTCAAGGGAACCGGGCCATTAATGTGGCTGGATTGCAAACTAAAAGGCACGCTATTAGGTTCAAAAAAACTCACTTTATCGCCAATGCGGAAAATCTCACTACCGGGCCCATTGAGCTGACTAAGATGCTCCATCGATATACCATCTACTAGTCCATGGCGCCAGGTATAGGGACGAGTTTCGGCATTACCCCGAGTCACCACAAAGGAAATGGTGAAATTTAATTCGTGTAAGGCATCTCGAAACTTTTGTAACCAAACCTCAGCGCTATTGGCGGGATAGCTTACCCCGTCAATCACCTTTCCTTGCAAGGCAAAACCGGGTAGAGAAAATAACAGTGCACACAACACCAGCACTCGTAAAAACATCTAAACTCCAAAAACGAAAAAGGCCGAGAAACTCGGCCTGATTATAATATTGGCAATATTAACAGCAACGTTATTTTTGCTCTTCACCTTCAGGTGTGGCTTCTGTCTCTTTCTCTACAGCAGCTTTATCATCTGAGGTTTTGAGCATCATTCTCTGTTGATGGTCGGCAAAAAGCGCATTTAATTTGCGACGCTGCTCTGCAACATCCGCCTTCGGCACCGCTCTGTCTTGCGATAAGCTTACTGGTGACATACCACTTTGAATACCCGTAATAGCTTTAACCGGAGCGATATTCAGGTCAGAATCTTGTGTCGTTTGGTTAAACTGTTGATAACCCAATATTACGGCAACCGCGACCGAAGCGGCAATAGCAAATTGACCACCTTGTCTGAATAGTGGCACTACATTGCCCCACAGAGGGATGTTTTGGGTCTTGCGCTCGGTTTTTGGCGCAACAATTGCGGACTCTTTTTCAATCGCTTCTGCAACAGCATCGGCAATGTTCAGATTCAACGAATCTGGCAATTCATTCCGAAGACCATCTTTAATCAGATGGTAGCTCTGCCATCGGGCTGCCAAATCGGCGTCGCTTGCTAACTCATCCAGCAATTTGCTGTCGGTTTGCTCGCCATCCACGAGTGCAGATAAATTTTCAATTTTGGACTGCGTCATATTGCCTCTTCGCTTTTATATTCTTCCGATATCTTGCGCTGTTTCCACCAGCTGCATTATCCTGCCACTGAGCCTTTAATGGGCGTCAAGTAATGGCTGGATTTCCTTATCTATTGCTTCACGAGCTCTGAAAATCCGCGACCGCACTGTCCCAACCGGACACTGCATGACACTGGCGATTTCTTCGTAGCTCATGCCTTCAATTTCTCTCAAGGTAATTGCCATTTTTAAATCTTCTGGCAATTGTTCTACCGTACTAAACAAAATCCGTTTTATTTCATCTGAGAGCATTTCCCGCTCAGGCGTGGAATTCTCTCTTAAAGCATCACTGCCATCGTAAAAGTCTGCTTCCTCTGCGTCAACATCATTTGCAGGTGGTTTGCGACCTTGCGCCACTAAATAGTTCTTGGCGCTATTCACTGCGATGCGATACAACCAGGTATAAAAAGCACTTTCGCCTCTAAAACCAGGTAAGGCTCTGTACGCTTTGATGAAAGCTTCTTGAGCTACATCCGCGACATCACCAGAATTCTTCACATATCGGGAGACTAAATTAATCACTTTGTGTTGATATTTTTGTACCAACAAATTAAAAGCGTTTTTGTCTCCGCGTTGGACTCTTTCAACCAATTGTTGATCTGTCAACTGCTCACTCATTAGAGCCCTGTCTCCTAACTACTCTTTCCGTCACTCGCTGTTGGCTCCAACAAGCACTAAAGTAGACTACGATGAAAATAAAAAGTTCGAAACATTTTTAAAAAATTTGAAAAAACTTGAAAAACTGCCGTATTTTTTCGCTGCAGGCCCCTTAATTTGGGCGTTGAGACCATTTTACAAGGTTTGTCCCCGAGTAACAGAACAACTTTAGCTCAACGCTAGATAAGCTAATTTTTGTTTAATATACCCAAACTACCTCAAGATGCCTGCTTCAGAGCTATCACAGCGCTTTCAGTACAAGGCGCACTTGAGAAGGAATTTCGGCTACCTTTCAAACAAGTGCAACACTGTAATGGAAGCGCTGTAAAGCTCCCGAAGGGCGGGGCCTAAAAGAATTTATGCTGCGTTAAATTGTATCGATGTAAGAACAACCATGCCTTCTACAATTTGCCTTGCCTAAATCCTATTATTCTCCCGCTGAAGTCGAGTATCTTTAGGTAGCTTGGGTATATCTACCTATAGTGTTACTATCCCGTGATTTTTGAAAATAGAGCACTCTGGATAAATGCAATCAGCGAATCAATATAGTTGTGATGTTTTAGTGGTAGGCAGCGGCGCTGCTGGTTTGAGCCTTGCGCTAAAGCTCAGTTCAAAACTACAAGTAATGGTTGTCAGCAAAAGTAAACTATCCGAAGGCTCCACCAAATACGCTCAAGGCGGCGTTGCTGCGGTATTTGATGAGAATGACAGTATCGAGTCTCATATCCAGGATACCATGGTGGCAGGTGGTGGTTTGTGCGATGAAACCACTGTGCGCTACACCGCAGAGCACGCCAGAGAGTGTATGGAATGGCTCATCAGTACCGGCGTCCCTTTTGATCAGGAGGAAGATCCTCAGGGCAATACCCGTTTTCACCTGACACGGGAAGGCGGCCATTCCCATCGACGAATTTTACACGCAGCAGACGCTACTGGAAAAGCCATTCAAAAAACCTTAGGCCAACAGGTCAAAGAGCATCCTAACATTCAGGTGATGGAACGCTTCAATGTAGTTGATCTCATCAAGAGCAAAAACAACAGCCAGCGGGTTGTCGGTGCTTACGTCTGGAACCGCAACGCTGAAACCGTTGAAGTGGTGAAAAGTCGTTTTGTGGTGTTAGCCACGGGTGGCGCCAGTAAAGTGTATCAGTACACCTCTAACCCGGATATTGCCAGCGGTGATGGTATTGCTATGGCATGGCGTGCTGGTTGTCGAGTGGCGAATATGGAATTTAACCAGTTCCACCCCACCTGCTTATATCATCCGGATGCGAAAAACTTTTTGATAACCGAAGCACTGCGTGGCGAGGGAGCCTGGTTGTGTCATGCCGATGGCACGCGCTTTATGCACAAGTTTGATGAACGCCTGGAATTAGCCCCGCGAGATATTGTCGCTCGGGCAATCGACTTTGAAATGAAACGCCTGGGTGCAGATTGCATGTACCTGGACATCAGCCATAAGCCCGCTGAATTTATCATCAAGCACTTCCCCACTATTTATCGCAAATGTCGCTCATTGGGCATTGATATTACTAAACAACCTATCCCGGTTGTGCCAGCCGCACATTACAGTTGTGGTGGGGTAGTGACTGATTTGAATGCCAAAACCGATCTGGACAATGTCTATGCTATTGGTGAAGTTGCCTATACAGGACTGCACGGAGCCAACCGTATGGCCAGCAACTCACTACTGGAATGTGTGGTATTTGCCTGGGCAGCGGCAAAATCTATTATGCAGGCTAACGATACCGACTTTGAAGACGAGCCTGTAACAGCCTGGGATGAGAGCCAGGTATGTGACTCTGATGAAGAAGTTGTAATCCAACACAACTGGCACGAACTGCGCCTGTTTATGTGGGATTACATGGGGATTGTGCGCACCGACAAACGACTTGAACGGGCACTGCGTCGCATTCAGTTGTTACAACAGGAAATTCAGGAGTATTACGCTAATTTCCGGGTGAGCAACAATCAACTTGAACTGCGCAATCTGGTGACCGTGGCTGAACTGATGGTGCACTGTGCCTTGGCCAGAAAAGAAAGCCGCGGTTTACATTACAACCTGGATTGGCCGGAGCAATTGGACTCTCCGAAACCGACGATTCTCATTCCAGGACAGTTGCCCGAGTATTTATAACTCGTATACCCCCCCAAAAGCGTGAAGCTGCCCGTTGTGTGCCAGTTCAAACTCGCGGCTGCCTTGTGCAAACTCAGCTGCCAATAACGACAAGCTTGCCGGCAATAACACTGGTTTTCTAAAGGTGATTTCGGCAGAGCATGGCGAAGCTTCTCTATCTTCAAGTAGCTTGCTTAAGGCGCTCGCTTTGAGGTACATGCCATGGGCAATATGACGACGAAAACCAAATAGTTTCGCCATCAAAGGATAAAGGTGAATAGGATTGTAATCCCCCGATACTCGAGCATAACGTCTGCCAACATCGCTGGCCAAATCCCAGTTTGCTAACTCGCCCAAGTCCATTGCATTAGAGTGCGTATCTTGCGCTTTTTTGGGTGCTTGCAGGCTAAAAGGGCTTTTTATGATGGCCAGGTTTGTCGCTATACCTTGATAAACACTCTCACCCGCTATTTTCGCTTCCAGCTGAATATCAAATAACACGCCTTTGTTATGGGCTTGATAGTTACCCAAAGTACAATCCAACTGATATTGCTCTGCGACAGGTAGCGGTTTAAAAACAGTCACTTGATTCGCTACGTGCACCAGACCAAGGGGGGAAAATGGAAAAGCCGGATCGGATAACAGATTGAGATACACAGGGAAAGCACTCACCTGCAGCCAGGTGGGAGGCAAAAAATCTGTATTTTGCCATGCTACCACCTGATTAAACGCAGCCACTTGTTGAGCATCAGGTATTACATTAAATGCCCCGCGGTGTAACTTGGGCAACTCAGCTGTGGATTGCGTTCGATTACCTTTAAACAAACTCTTTAACAACTGAATGCGCTTAACTCTCACTTCCTGAACGGCCCGCTTTTGCATGTTACGCACGTCCCTGAATAACTTGATTCACTATTCTGCACAAGTGTCGCCAATCTTCCTCTTTAACACTGTCCTTGAATAACATGACGCGTTTCTCGGTATTGAGAACTGACTCGGTCATTATTAACCAATGCCACCAGCCATTGAAGCGGGATTTTTCTGAAATACGCCAGGCGGTGTCTGATAAAGGTTGTAAAAAAGTCACCAGTCCGTCTTCCTGAATCAGCAATACCTGGTTAGGCTGACGGGCAATAACCTTAGGGAAAAAGTAAGCACACAGCGCGATACTAAGCACAAGTTGAACAGTTGTTTGGTAAGGCAACGCAGCTCTGCCCCAACTCCAAACTGAGGCGATAAATACGGCGAATAAGATGCCATATACCCAACGACGAATCGTTGAGTCTCCCACTTCAATTCTAAACTTTGACACGCGTTAAGATGATTTGCACCATTCTCGCCAATTCGGCATCTTCACAAGGTTGATGCCCCATAAACCAAGCGTATAGGTCGGGATCGTCACAGGTCAACAAACGTTCAAACAAAACTTTATCGTCGTAACTCAATTGTTCAAAAGCCTCGTCAACAAAAGGCATAAACAAAACATCAAGCTCTAACATACCGCGTCGACAAGCCCATTTCAGGCGGGATAAACGTTTCTTTTCAAATTCCATATTTGTCTTCTGTGTCTTCAAACTGCCGGGATTCTATCAATTAAAACAGTGAAATGCTTGCATGTTAATACATTACCCCCAATATAAGGGGATCATAAAAAGTCGAGACGGATATTATTGTTAGCTATGCCACATTTGACACCGCTTAGTCATTTTAAAATCCTGAAATTTACGGGTCCTGATGCCGAATCTTATTTGCAAGGACAAATAACTAACGACACCGCCCAATTGCAGCAAGACAATGCACAATTGGCCTGTCAATGTGACGCCAAAGGAAAGGTACTGAGTACCTTCTATTTGCTCCGTCAACAAGAGGCCATTTTATTGATTGGCTTAGCTGAAAGCCTGGCACTCAGTGAAGCAGCATTTAAAAAATTTGCGGTATTTTCCAAACTGGAAATTGAAGATGTCAGCGAGCAACTGCATATCTATGGCTTAGACAAAGACGCGTTTTCGCAGCTGAGTACGGAATTTGCTGACTTGCGGCTACCCGAAAATGCTTTTGCAAAAACTCAAGCCTCAGAAGCCGAATTGTTCAAACTACCGGGTAATACCGAGCGCTTTATTCTGGTTAGCAGCAAGTCTCTCGAAAATGCAGAAATCAGTGAAGATATCGAAGCCTGGCAATGTGCTGATATTCAGGCCGGTATTGCCCATTTGGCTGCACAGGCTTCTGCTGAGTACATTCCGCAAATGCTCAATCTGCAGGCATTAAACGCCATTAGTTTTACCAAGGGCTGCTATATGGGACAGGAAACCGTCGCCAGAGCGAAGTACCTTGGCAAGAACAAACGAGCGGGTTTTATCTTGTCCGGGAAACTGGCTATGCCAGCTGAAATTGACGATAGTATCGAAATGCAGCTAGGTGAAAATTGGCGCCGCGCCGGGACAATTGCTAGTATAGTGAACAACGGGCAAATGGGCGAGACTTGGATTTTCGCTGTTTTACCGAATGATTTAGAGGCTGATGCCGTACTGAGACTAAAATCAATGCCCGATTCACGACTGAACATTCACCCACTACCCTATTCAATTGAATAGCTCCAATCCCAACAGGACAGTAATGAATATAGAAAACAACCACGTAGTCACCATGCACTACCTTGTATCCACCAATGATGGAACTGAATTAGACAGCTCATTTGATGGCGAGCCATTAGTATTTATTCACGGCATGGGCTTTTTGATCCCGGGCCTGGAAGCCGCCATTTTGGGCAAGACCGCTGGCGATAAATTTGAAGTGGATGTAGTTGCAGCAGAAGCTTACGGTGAGCGTCACGACCAGCTAGTACAAGTTGTACCGAAAAGCATGTTTGAAGGTATGGAAGTAGCGCCAGGACTGCAATTTCGCGCCACCACAGATCACGGTGAACAATCAGTAATCGTCATCGACGTGACTGATGAAGGTGTGGTCATTGATGGTAACCACCCTCTGGCCGGCCAGGACTTGTCCTTCTCGGTAGAGATCGTGGCAGTGCGTGAAGCTACAGCAGAAGAGCTAGAGCACGGTCACGTGCACGGTGAAGGTGGTTGCGGCCATCAACACTAATGCACATTTGATAGTGTAAAAAATAGAAAGCCGCATTGCACCAAATGCGGCTTTTTGCGTATTAACGCTGCAATCGACTTTAAACCGCAACCTGTATTACAGAACAAAAACCGGAACAACAAAATGCAAATAAAAAACAAGAACCGGCTCCTGAAAACCTTGCCCTTGCTGATGGGTATGGCACTCGCTCCAATGACATCATTGGCTGAAGAGAAAACGGAAGGCACTGAGACAGAAACAACTAAAGAGTGGGATGTACTCAATCCCCCTTTTGAACTCAAACAAGCCGCCATCAATACCAAAGAAGTCACCTGGTCGAGCCTGGATGTTACCCCTGACGGAAAGCGCTTCGTGTTTGACATGCTGGGCGACCTGTATATTGCTGATATCAATGGCGGCCAGGCCAGCAGTCTGACTCAGGACTTCGCCTGGAACATCCAACCTAGCGTGTCTCCGGATGGCAAAAAAATCGCTTTCATCTCTGACCGCGGTGGTATCTCCAATTTATGGGTGATGAACATCGATGGTACTGAGCTGAAAAAAATCAGCAATGAAGATGCCAATATACTGCACTCTCCTGCCTGGAGTCCGGATGGACAATACATTGCGGTAATGAAAGGCATTATGTCGTCCCGCAGTATTCCAGCCGGAGAAATCTGGTTGTACCACCATTCAGGTGGAAAAGGACTGCAAGTGGTCAAACGCCCACACGGCAATAAAGAGCAAAACAATATCTCCGATCCGGCGTTTTCACCGGATGGCAAATATCTGTATTACACCCAGAGTACCTCTGGCGGCCATGGCTTTTCTTACAACCGCGATCCGCTGAAAGGCATATTTGCCATTAACCGTTACGACATGGAAAAAGGTGAAACCGAAACCTACATTTCTGGTACTGGCGGTGCTGTAGTGCCCGAGCCTTCACCTGGTGGTAAATATGTGGCCTTTATCCGCCGAGTGAAAAACAAAACCGGCTTGTTTATCAAAAACACCAGAGACGGCAGTGAAACCCCGTTGTTCCTGGGTCTTGAGCGAGATATGCAAGAAGGCTTTGGCTCCGAAGGTTATTTCGCCTATTACGACTGGCTACCTGACGGTGAGCATCTTATGTTCTGGACTGCAGGCAAATTCCACAAGCTGAACATCATCGACAAATCATTAGAAACTCTTGATGTAACGGTAGATGCGACCCTTCAATATGCCGATAGTATCCGCTTTGACGTGGATGTCGCCCCGGATGAGTTTAATACCAAGATGCATCGCTGGTCGCAAAAATCCCCTGATGGCAAATCTATTTTGTTTCAGGCGCTGGGGAAACTGTACGTCAAAGATGTGGCTTCCGGTAAAGTGAAAAGGCTGACCGAGCAAAACCAACACGACGAGTATTATCCCCGCTATTCACACGATGGCAAAACTATTGTGTACACCACCTGGCACGATCTGGAGCTAGGCTCAGTCAGAACGGTTCCTGCTAATGGTGGCCGCAGCAAGGTGGTTACTCAGTATCCAGGACATTACGTGGAGCCCAGCTTCAGTACTGACGATAAACTCATTACTTATCGCAAATTCACCGGGGGTTACCTGCTTTCACCACAATGGTCTGTTGAGCCCGGTATCTATGTTCACAACCTTGCTGATGGCAGCAGTAAACGGGTGAGCAAATCAGGCAGCAATCCCCATTTTGCCGGTGAAAACAAACGGGTTTACTTTACCCAATCGGTAGGCGGTACTGACTATCCTGAGCGCCAACTGGTGAGCGTTAATCTGGATGGTGAAGATAAAAAAGAACACCTGTACGGCGGTGATAACATTCTGGAATACCGTTTATCACCGGATAAAAAATGGGTGGCATTTACCCAGCAATACAAGCCTTATGTAGCGGCCTTTGCTGATATTGGTAAACGCCTGAGCATCAATGCCGGAAGCAGCGACATTCCCGTTCAGCAAATATCTAAAGAAGCGGGTGAATATCTGTCCTGGACGGGTAAAAGCAGCGCAGTTGGTTGGTTCCACGGCCCTTGGTATTACGAGCGTAGTTTAGATAGCTCTTTTGCTTTCTTAAGCGAAACCGAGCTTACCGGCGAAGAAAAGGCAACTAAAACCAACTTGTCCATGACACAAAAAGCCTACAAACCAGAAGGTCATGTGGCATTGGTGGGCGGTACAGTCGTTACCATGCGCAATGCTGACAATCAAAAAGAAGTGCTGGAAAACGCCACGGTGTTGATTAAGGACAATCGCATAGTTGCCGTTGGTGCTGCTGATGAAGTGATCATCCCGAGAAATACCCTGCAGCTCAACGCCAAAGGCAAAACGGTGATCCCCGGACTTATCGACGCCCATGCTCACGGCAGCCAGGGTAGTGAAGAAATTATCCCTCAGCAAAACTGGGAAATGTACTCGCTACTGGCATTTGGTGTTACCACCATTCACGATCCGTCAAACGATACCACAGAGATATTCTCTGCTTCGGAATTACAGCGTGCCGGAAAAATAGTTGCGCCTCGAATCTACTCCACCGGAACGATTCTCTACGGTGCAGAGGCATTGGGATACAAGGCTATCGTAAACAATTACGAAGATGCCCTGTTCCACTTACAGCGCTTAAAAGACGTGGGTGCCATCTCGGTGAAAAGCTACAACCAACCCGCTCGTTCACAACGGCAACAAATCCTGGCAGCGGCACACGAGCTAGGCATGATGGTGGTGCCTGAAGGCGGTGGTAAGTTCCAGCAAAACATCAGTATGATGGTAGATGGTCACACTGGTCTTGAACACTCCTTGCCCATTGCAAGGGGATACGGGGATCTCACTCAATTGTGGAGCGCCACTAAATTTGGCTATACCCCCACATTTGTGGTGTCTTATGGCGGTATGATGGGTGAAGAGTACTTCTATGACCGCACTGAAGTTTGGAAAAATCCGCGCTTGCTGCGCTACACACCAAGCTTCCTATTAGATGAACGTTCTATCAGACGTCCCACCGCGCCAGACAATCAATACAATCACGTCACTATCGCAGAATATGCCAAAGAGCTACGTGACAATGGCGTTGGCGTGCACATTGGTGCCCACGGACAACGGGAAGGCTTAGCCGCTCACTGGGAAATGTGGATCATGAACCAAGGTGGATTTAGTGCCTGGGAAGCACTGCGTGGTGCCACCATTGACGGTGCAAAACACCTGGGTATGGATAAACAGATTGGTAGTATCGAAACTGGCAAGCTTGCCGATTTAGTGGTGATTGAAGGCGACGTATTAAACGATATCAGCCTCAGTGAAATGGTGCAGTACACCATTATCAATGGCCGGGTATTTGATGCCGCTACCATGTCTGAGTTTGGCAAAAAAGGCAAACGCAATAAGTTCTTCTTTGAAGACGACAACCAAGCCTTTATGCCGGAAGAGACCAAAGCGGCCATCGAAGCGAAACAACAAAAGCATCATTGGGTACATTAACCGCCACTAATAATAATGCCGTAATTGAAAAACCAGCCTTTGTGGCTGGTTTTTTGTTTTTAATCATCAAAGCGATATCGACTTATTTCTTCTTAGCAATAATAAAGCTGGTGTGTGGGCTTTTTTCTGGTGACCACTGTTCTACCAAGGTAAAACCGGATTGCTGCAGCCAATTGTTTAGCTCTTTCTTGCCATAAAAAGTCAAGCCAGGCATAAAGCCCAAGAACTTGCCAATTGGCAGCACTAACTTCAGTAATTTCAGCGGTCCTTCAAGGCATACATTACTGGCAATCAAATAACCGCCGGGTTGCAGTGTATTATAAATATCCTGAATCACTTTTTTCGGTTCTGCCAGTAAGTGCAAAAGGCTGTGGGCCAATACCGCGTCTACACCTTGATGTTTACGCAGTGCATCTGCAACATCTTGCACTTTAAACGTCAGGTTATTGCATTCTGATTGCACCAGTTTCTCGTCCGCGATATCAATCATTTTATCGGATATATCAGTGCCCACATAAGCGGCCACTTTGGGAGCATGAATGAGTGCGGTACTACCAGTACCGCACCCCAACTCCAGTACCTTCATCTGTTTGTTAAAAACCTGCTGTGTGAGTTGCAATTTCTTTTGATAAACTCCCTCATCAGGTACACTTTTCGCCGCATACTTTATTGCGACGTTGTTCCAAAACCGTTTGGTGTCCTGCAAAATACTGCTCCTGTAATCGATAAACTTTTCATTTTTGTATATTAACAGGCGAATTTTCTGGCTAAAATAGCCAAAATCAATAGTTTGATATACATTTTTGTATGGATTGGCGAGATATAAACTTCGACTGGAACAAAGCACGTGCGTTTTATGTGACCGTGCAAACGGGCTCCCTTTCTGCGGCATCGCAAGCGTTAGCGTTGTCGCAACCGACACTCAGCCGTCAGGTGAAAGCTCTCGAAGATGAACTCAAAGTGGTTTTATTTGAGCGTGTTGGCAAAGGCTTGAAACTCACCCCTTCGGGAATGGCACTTTACGAGCAGGTCAAACCCATGGCACAAGCGGCAGCGAATTTATCTTTGTCCGCCGCCGGTAACGGTCAAGAACTTGAAGGAACCGTGCGCATCAGCGCCACAGAAATGACAGCCTTGTTCACCCTGCCCGTTGTCATTGCTGAATTCAAAAACCTGTACCCAAACATTACAATTGATACCATCGTTAGCAATGATTCTTCCGATTTGAAACGCCGGGAAGCCGACATTGCCATCCGGGCCTATCGCCCCGAACAGCCGGATTTAATCATTCGTAAACTCAAAGACATGTCTTTGAATCTGTTCGCCTCCAATCAATATATCAAAGCCCACCAGCCCCTTTTTGATGAAGACAAATTGAATGAAGCTGATTTTGTCGGCTTCGCTGATGACCAGGAATACATCAGTATTTTAAAGCAATACTTCGACCTCGAACTCAGTCCGGCCAACTTTTCCACTTATACCACCAATCACATGCTCAACTGGCAGTTGGTGAAGCAACACATGGGGATCAGTGGCATGCTCAGTGAAGTGGGAAATCATGATCCGGATGTTTCCCCGATTTTCCCTGAAGATAAGGCCATTAACATCGAGATGTACCTGGTGTCTCATCGCGAATTGCGTATGAATCGCAGGATAAAGATTGTATTTGACTTTCTGGTGCAGAAATTCGGATAGCAGTAAAAACGGACGAGTCAGAGGTTTAACTCTGACTCTTTACATAGAAGAAAAGGTGCTTACATCTTATCGAGGGTTTGAATGCCCAATAAATCCAGGCCTGTAGCGATAGTTTTAGCCGTAGCCGCAGCCAGCATCAAACGACTCATTTTAAGCTCTTCAGCCACATCGTCTTTCAACATTGGGCAAGCTTCATAGAAGGACATAAATAAGCTGGCCAATTCGTACAGGTAAGTACAAAGCACATGAGGCGTTGCTTCAGACACCATTTGATCCAGTGCTTCTACAAACTGCCCTAATTTAATGCCCAGCGCCATCTCCTGCTCAGCTTGCAGCGCTACAGGAGCGTCGATGGTATTCAAATCGATGCCCGCCTTGCGGAAGATACTGACGATACGCGTATAAGCATACTGTAAATAAGGAGCCGTATTCCCCTCAAAGCTGAGCATGGTATCCCAGTTGAAAATGTAATCGGTAGTACGGTTTTTGCTTAAATCAGCGTATTTAACCGCGCCAATGCCTATCTTGGCGGCAATCTCTTGGCACTCTTGCTCGCTTAAACCAGAGTCTCTTTCTGCCACCAGCTTTTCAGCCCGTTCAATGGCTTCATCCAGTAAATCGGCTAGTTTGATAGTGCCACCGGTACGAGTTTTAAACGGCTTGCCATCCTGACCTAACATCATGCCAAAAGGACAATGCTCGTAGCTGGTTTCCGGGCGACTAAAGCCCGCTTTACGGCCAACGATTTCAGTTTGTTTAAAGTGCAGCGCCTGGCGAGCATCGGTGAAGATAAGAATGCGATCCGCTCCCAACTCGAAGGAACGATAACGCATTGCGGCCAAATCGGTAGTGGAATACAAATAGCCACCTCCGGATTTTTGCACGATGTAAACCGCTGGATTGCCCTCTTTGTCGGCAAGCTCTTCGATAAATACGACAACCGCGCCTTGATCATCCACAGCCAAACCTTGCGCTTTCATTTTACTGATCACATCGGCCAATTGGTCGTTGTAGGCACTTTCACCCATCACATCTTCACGGGTTAGCGTAACACCGAGTTTTTGATATACCTCTTCGCTGTGGGCGATAGAGATATCGATAAACTGGTGCCACAAAGTCATGCACTGTTCGTCGCCGCTTTGCAGTTTAACTACTTGAGCACGTGCGCGATCAGCAAAGCCTTCTTCCTCATCAAAACGCACTTTGGCCTCGCGATAGAAGTCTTCCAGGTCGGACAATGCCGTTTCTGCCACTTGATTGTCTTGTAGCTTATCGCTGAAGTGAGCCAGCAACATGCCGAATTGCGTACCCCAATCACCCATGTGGTTTTGACGCACAACATCGTGTCCTAAAAACTCCAGCGCGCGTACTACGGCATCACCAATAATGGTGGAGCGCAGATGACCTACGTGCATCTCTTTGGCCAGGTTGGGCGATGAGTAATCCACCACTACTTTCTGCGACTGAGGCTGAGTTACCGCCAGCTTTGGCTCTGCATTGATGCTAGTCACGCGAGAAGAAATAAAATCTGCAGACAGGTGAATATTGATAAATCCCGGTCCGGCTATTTCCAGCTTTTCAGCCATATCTGCCAGGTCAACTGCATCCACAATAGCTTGAGCAATATCACGAGGTTTTTGTTTCAGGCTTTTGGCTAATGCCATGGCACCGTTAAACTGGTAATGACCAAACCCGGCACGCGTGCTTTGGGTCAGCGGTGCAGGTGCATCTTCTGGCGCACCAATCGCGGCCAATGCCGCTTTAAAACGAACTAAAAGTTGTTGTTGAATATTCATCTTGGCACTCAATTCTTAGTGTTCACGAGTTTGGTGGAAAGTCACATCTGGGTGACGCTCTTGGGTAATGGACAAATTGACCATAGTAGGCGCAATGTAAGTTAAGTTATCACCGCCATCCAGCGCCAAATTCACTTCTGATTTACGGCGCAATTCATCCAAGTGTTTTTGTTCTTTGGCAGATACCCAACGAGCCGTAGTTACATTTACATGCTCATACAAGGCATCTACGTTGTATTCCGCCTTCAGACGCGCCACAACCACATCAAACTGCAACACACCTACCGCACCTACGATAAGGTCGTTGTTGATGAGCGGTCTGAAAACCTGCACGGCGCCCTCTTCAGATAACTGGATCAGACCTTTCAATAGCTGCTTTTGCTTAAGGGGATCCCGCAAACGAATGCGCTTGAACAGTTCCGGTGCGAAATTTGGGATACCGGTAAATTGCAGTTTTTCACCAGAGGTAAAGGTATCACCAATCTGGATTGTGCCATGATTGTGCAAACCGATAATATCTCCGGCGTAAGCTTCTTCCAGCACCGAACGGTCACCGGCGAGGAAAGTAACCGCGTCAGAGATACGCACATCTTTGCCAATGCGCGGCTGATGCAGTTTCATGCCTTTTTCGTATTTACCCGACACTATGCGACAAAAGGCAATGCGGTCACGGTGCTTCGGATCCATATTGGCCTGAATTTTAAAAATAAAACCGGTGAATTTGCTTTCATCGGACAACACTTCACGATCATGGGTTTGGCGGGATTGTGGCTTAGGCGCCCACTCGGTCAAACCATCCAACATGTGGTCCACACCAAAGTTACCCAATGCCGTACCGAAAAATACCGGCGTTAGTTCACCGCGCAAGAACTCTTCCTGGTCGAACTCATGGCTGGCCCCTTGCACCAGCTCCAGCATTTCCCGTAACTCTTCGGCATAGCTGCCAATCGCTTCATCCAGCTCAGGGTTATCCAAACCTTTGATAACCTTGCTGTCCTGAATGGTGTGACCCTGACCGGTTTGGTACAAAATGGTTTCGTCACGCAGCAGGTGGTACACCCCCTTAAACTCTTTACCCATGCCAATCGGCCAGGTGATGGGCGCGCACTTAATGTTCAGAACGTCTTCCACTTCATCCAACAGCTCTAACGGATCGCGAATATCGCGGTCCAGCTTGTTCATAAAGGTGATGATAGGCGTGGTACGCAAGCGTGTCACTTCCATCAATTTAATGGTTCTGGCTTCAACACCTTTGGCTGAGTCAATTACCATCAAACAGGAGTCTACTGCCGTTAACGTTCGGTAGGTATCTTCCGAGAAGTCTTCGTGTCCCGGTGTATCTAACAGGTTTACCAAGTTATCGCCGTAAGGAAACTGCATTACGGATGTGGTGACCGAGATGCCCCGTTCTTTTTCCATTTCCATCCAGTCGGATTTCGCATGCTGACCTGACTTTTTACCTTTCACGGTACCCGCTGTTTGCAGCGCATTACCGAACAATAACACCTTTTCAGTGATAGTAGTTTTACCGGCATCCGGGTGAGAGATAATGGCAAAAGTGCGTCGCTTATCGACTTCTTTTTGATAGGTCATTTAGGATTAACATTCCGAACGGTTAAATTGGCCGGGAAGTATACTGAATCTGGCCTAAAAAGCCAGTTCAAGAGCGGGATTCAGACTATTTCCCCAGCTCTAATTTCATGATCAAGGCATCTTCTTTACCATCCGCCAGAGGATAGTAGTTTTTGCGGGTTTCGATGATTTCAAAATAAAAATGGAGACCGTGGGGTCTCCATCTCTAAGTCACTTCAAAAAAGTGATTCAGGCATAAGCCTTATTGGGACTTGGACTCTTTAGATTTAAGCGCTTCCGCCATTTCAGAATAGTCTTTAAGTCGGTAGCGATTAATCAAATACAAAGCTACAGCAAAAGGAATGAAGAACATCCCCAGAAACAGGGTCCCAATAAATACAAAGACCTTTTTCCGGCGTTGCGTATAAAACTGACAATTGTAATAAGCGACGACCAAAGACAAAATAAAAATGACTGGTCCAGCTATCGTAGCATTGATGTTCATTGACATTTTCCCTGTTCATATCAACACAGAATAAAGCTACTACAAAAGGTAAAACGGGTAAATATTACGGCCACCTTAAAATACAGTTAAAGTGACCTATTTCCCCAGCTCTAATTTCATGATCAAGGCATCTTCTTTACCATCCGCCAGTGGATAGTAGTTTTTACGGGTTTCGATGATTTCAAATCCCATATCCAGGTAAAGTGCAATGGCTGTTTTATTGGACACCCGTACTTCCAACCAGGCATCCAGTGCCTGGCGCTGATTGCATTGCAGCAAAAAGTGTTTGAGTAGCTCTCGTCCCAGTCCATGCCCGCGCACATCACGGGCCACACCGATGTCCATCAGAGTGGCTTCAACCGAGGCCAACAAGCCCACATAATAACCTTGTACTTGCTGATGTTGATCGATGATTTGCCAGGCGAAATACGGTTTAGTCAAACAATCAGCAAAGACCTTGCGGGACCAGGGAAAAGCGTGACAGGCGGTTTGTAATTTAAACGCTCCATCGTAATTGTCAGGATCGATGGATTGAAACTGAAGTTTATCAGGCAACGCCATGCAATTAACTTTGTTGTAGTAATTGCCAAAGTCGTTTTTTAACTTGTGGCTGATTCAAGCTTTGGGAAGAAAAGTAATGGGAAGTAGAATCCTTAAGCTCGTTATTATCCGACAGCACAAAAGGATATTTTACCTTTCCCGAGTTAGGCTCAGTAACAAAACTACGACCAATACTTTGTAGAGCCAAGGCAATGTCTTGTGCCAGCCTGCCTTGCAATTGATACAGCAGCAGTTCATCCACTTCCTGAATCACTTCCACTTCTTCGATAGAGGGTTCACTAGCGGTAGATTCACCGGAAGCCGGTTGTGCTGGTGCCGCATCTTTTTTATCCCCCAACTGAGCAGACAGTTGTTGCAACACACTTTTTCCAGAGTCACTTCCGGATTGAGTTGCGCTGCTTGACGCTGATTGAGAATGAAGCTCGTCTTTTGCCACCTTCTCTTCAATAGCCAAAACCTTGGCTACTTCATCGTCTAACAGAGAAGTATCTGCCATTTGCCAGCAGGAAATGCCCATTTCAGCCAAAATGGATTTTTGATATTCGGATTGAGTAATTGTATTAGCTTGACTCATAGTTCAAATGTACCCAAATACGACTGGCTTGTCATTGAGAGACTTAGAATAATGTATCGAGTCCGAAGAAAAGTGGCAGGGGTGGAGGGACTCGAACCCCCAACCATCGGTTTTGGAGACCGCTGTTCTACCAATTGGAACTACACCCCTGTCGTAGTTAGAACACAGAAAGTGTGCTAACACTGGACGCGGCATTATACTGAGAGATTTACAAAGGTAAAGGCTTTTATTGCACAACCTTAACCGTTCGCTGACTTATTGTTCAGACATCTTCTCCACCAGCTGCTCTCGTAGGTTTTCCATGTCGGCATCGGTTAAATCAAAACGCTCCAAAATGGCATCTTCTGCCGCTTCCCATTCGGTATCTGCCACTGAGTTGGTTTTCTCATAATGCACACCATGGCGCGCCAATTTCAGAATACTCATTAAATCCAGGCCTGTAGCTGACAGCTCTCCGGAAGTGTAAAGTCCCTCAACATCTTGCTGATAATAAATGGTTTCTACCATCACCGCTGGCAGCTTCCACTTTTGTGCCAGCACAGCACTCATGGTGGTATAGGAAGTGCCATAGCGATTGCGCTCTTCGTCGGCCACAGATTGCCAGCCTCCCTCTTCTGCCATTGCTATAATATCTGAATAATCACCGTATTCCATGATCATCACCGGAATACCGGCGTTATGGAACAACCCCAACATGTAGGCGTGATCTTTCAGTGCAGTTTTATCCAACAAGTCAGCACTAATTGAAGCGGCATTAGCTATTTTTGAAGCGGTATCCCAAAACTCTGACAGTTTCTCCGCGCTACCCATGGAGGTTTTAAGCGCTACCGATTTAACCAGCGGCAACAGGCGTTTTAAGCCTAAAGTCATCACCGCTTGCTGGATAGACTGAATTTCTTTTGAACGGCGAAATACCGGAGAATTAACCACCTGTAATACTGCAGCAGATATACCGACATCAGCAGATATTGTACTGGCAATAACAGATACATCGGGCTCAGGCTTTTTTGCTTCTTCACCTATTTTAATCAAGGCTTCAGGACGAGGAGGAATCGCTACTTTTTGCAGAATTGCCTTTTCTTGTGCCGTAATTGTAATGCCCATAAGCGTCAGCTCTTAATGTGTTCTTGCACCTTATTATAGGCGTTATGCCATAACTGCGAGGTAAAATCTACTACCTGGATCATAGCCCCCGTGAATTCCTCAACGGCCTCACTATCTCGCTGAGAATATTGCGAGTATGCCTCTAAAAATGTTTTGCTTTGCCCGGCATTTAATTGGTTTACCTGAATACACCCTGCAAGGTCAAAGTAACGGTTCCCCATTGCCGCATACTCCCAATCCAGAATAGTTAACTGCTTACCCTTGATAATATGAGACAGATGCAAATCGTTATGACAAAAACAGCTGTCATTTGAGGACTGATAAAGTTTTAACAAAGCATCCATTTGATGCTCAAATGAGGCCATGTCCATGTCGGCAAGGCCTAAATAGCGCAGCCATTCAGCTTGAATATCCAGCACTGCCGCTTTTATTGGTACCCTGTGTATCGCGGCCATGGCTTTTGCCAATATCTCAATATGACTATCGTTAGATTGTTCATGGAGGCACTCTCCATCCCCCCAAAGTTCCAACCAAAATCGATTGCATGAAGATAAAGCAATGGGTTTTGGCGCCAAGCCGGAGTCAGCTATTTGAGATTGCAGACTGTACTGCTGTTTACGGGAAACTACCTGAAGCGCATTAGTTTGAAAAACCTTCAAAAAATAGGTTTTATCTGCTTGTACACGGTAATGACGGTTAGTACCGCCGCTTTCAAAGGGAGTAAGGGTAAAAGGTTGCGACTGAAAAGTAGTACGCAGAAAGCGTTCTAAGTCAGGGCAAGTCATTGTTTGAGACTTTGCTGTTGTTCTAGTTTTCGGAAGCGGCGCCAATTAAAATATCCCCATGCTGAAATCAGCACCAGACCACCATACATTACTGAAGTCTGTAATAAATTCTCTTCAAAGAAAAGTATAAAGCTGGCGAGGTTAATGACCATCCAAAACAACCAACTCTCTATCTTGCGAAAAACCGTGAGGATGGTGGCATAAACACTTAATCCGATAACAATGGCTTCAAATACAGGTTGTGCACTTGTGAAATAGGAAGGTAGCAACAAGCTGATCCCTGTTGCTAATAACAGGATTCCAATTGTGAATACTATGTGCTTTCGAACATCACCATAGGTGAATAAGCTTATGCCATCGGGTTTGCGATTTTCCAACCAAACCGACCACCCCCAAATAGACATCATCATGTACACAATATTAAGCGCCACCTGCCCGGGTAAGTGTGCGCCGATAAAAACAAAGGTATATAAAAATGCCGTAAGGAAGCCCGCCGCCCAGCACCAGATATTGCCTTTCGCACTGAGCAGAACATAAAGCAGGAAGCTACATATCGCCAGAAATTCAGTTAATGGGTGTGTGGCAAATGAAATGAGCATCAGGTTAGTGGTCGTCCCGGACAGCATTTAAAAACCAGCGTTCCAGGACCACAATACCAAAGCGGTTGCTCAAATTAACTTAGCCCTGATGTGAATGCTGGTATACAAGTTGATGATTATTACGCCAGTTTATATAACCTTTGATGGAAAATAAAACATAAATCGCGAAAAGTAGCGCAGTTAACAGCAGCCCTTGCTGATAACACAACCAGGCAGTAAGACTATTGAGTACAAACCAATATAACCAGTTTTCCAGTACTTTTTGCGCCAGCATGTAAGTGACAAAAGCACTGTAGATGGCTATGGCAAGGTCAAGAAAAATGATTGGCTCAGGACTGACAAACGACAATACCTGAAATGCCAATACACTAACTAACAGCAAACTCAGAGACAGCAGGATATTTTGTTTGATTCCCCACTGCTGCACCTGCTCTTTCCCCGTTTTTGCCACTCTGCGCCAGTTTAACCAACCATACACAGCCATGATCAGGTACCAGGCATTGAGTAACGACTGGAAAAACAAACTGGTTTCCCAAAATATCCAGGTGTACAAGGCTGTGCTGGCCAGAGCAAAAGGCCAGCACCAAAGCTGTTGTTTAGCCGCAAAGTGTACGTAGAGCAATGAACAAACAACCGCCAGCACTTCTGCCAGCGATTGTTGCACTATCTGTTGCCAGAGAAGCTCCATCACAACTCAATACTGCTGTTCAAAAACTTACAGACAAACACCGCTTTATTGGTTTCTTGAAAAGTCTGCAATATCTCTGATTTGAGCACCGCCATTACAGCGTCAAAGTCTCCGGTAATCTGCGTACTCATAGCATTGGTTTTCACAGTCACTTGCTGTGCCTCAGCTAAGCGCTCTACCGTAGACTTGATGATTTCCAGATAACCGTCTGCAAGAGGATACAAGCTGACTTCAACGGAAATATTCATACAACCTCCTTAAAAACGATAATCTAATGTGACACCCAATTGACGACCATTTCCAAACTGTAAATAGGGTTCAGGGGTTTCATAAAAGTCTCTGGGATCATTGCTAAAACCACCAAATCCTCGCACGAAAACCTCTTTATTGAAGACGTTTTTCCCCCAGATTGACAGTGTCCAATCTTGCCACTCGCGGTTCAAATTGAAGTGCCAAAGCGTGTAATCCCCCGACTCTACGTCGTGACCGTCGGAAAAGCGGTAACTGGCCTTGCCATCTGCTTCTACCGTTAAACGCCATGCCTCGGCAAAATCGAGGTTAAACCCAATATTGAACATGTAAGAGGGAGACTGCGCCTGATCTTGTTCTGCAATAAATTCGCCTTTGGCATTGGTATAATTCTCAAAACTGGCATCTAACAACCCGATATTTGAGAAAATTTGAAAGTTTTCAGTAAGTTGATAATAACTTTCTAGTTCCATGCCATAATTCTTACCAATATCCGCATTGGCAATGACATCCACAAAACTGACTGAACCATTGTTGTCATTGGGCTCCACCACGAAGTCACTGATGTGAGTGTTTTCTCTGTCCATATAAAAGAACGCCAGGCCAATATAGGTTGAATTATCATCAAAATATTGTTTAGCACCCACTTCATAGTTCCAGGTGTACTCCCCTTCGAAATAGATATTTTCAACGGGTACACGAGGATCAGTATTGAAACCGCCTAATTTGTAACCTCGGTTAATACTGACATAAGACAACATGTCAGGTGTCATCTGATAATCCAGTACCAATCGTCCACCTACAAAAGTATCGTCAACCGAGTCTGAAAAACCACCATTGTCAGAATAATCTATGCTAGCTTCTTCAACCCGAAGTCCCATAGTCAGGGTTAGTTTGTCGCTGAGTTGCGGGTAAATTTCACCATAAACGGCAACATTCTCCAGTGCGTAGTCATTGGTAAAGTCTACATCGGCATAAGTATATCGCCTCAACAATGACTCATCGGTGGATTTAAAATAAACGCCGGTCACCCAATCCGCTTCAATTCCGCCCAGGTTAACGGGCTGACTGGACAATAATCGGATATCTACGCTATCGGTATCGCGTTCACGGAAATAGTGATCTGTAGAAGAGTATTCCCACGGATGGAAGCCCACATAGGTCCAGTCTTCATCGTAACCATAATCCAGATCAGAATCACTGGTAGTCGCTATCGCTTGCACGTCGAAAGAATCCAACTGCCAGGTTGCCTTAGCACTGAAGGCCGTGGTTTCCTGACGGTCAAAACCCGGCTCATCAGACAAAGTGTTGCGCACATTATCCAGAGAAAAGGCATCATATCCATTGTCGACATCGTAATAATGCAGTGCAAAATCCAATGTCAGGTTATCACTGGCCAGATAACGGACTTTTAAGCGAGAGCTGAATTCATCGATGTTATCGGTGTTGTCTTTTTCCAGATGCTCATTATAAATATAGCCATCGCTCAGGTATTGCTGCACCGCGGCGCGAAATTGCCATTTATCATTGATAGCATTGCCATAGGCAGCAGCCAGGTTATAACTGTCTTTTTGGGCAATAGACAAACTGGCTTTGCCACTTTCAACGCCATCGGGATCAACTGTTTTCAGTTTTACTGAGCCTGCCAACGCTGAAGAGCCAAAGGTGGTGCCTTGCGGCCCTTTTAATACCTCAACCTGCTCTACGTCGAACAAGGTAGCAATGGCCATGGTGCCGGAGAAGTCCAGGTCGTCCACGAAAAAACCCACGGACGGATTATAAGGTTCGGTAAACTGACTGCGCTCCCCAATACCGCGAATTTGCACAAAACGAGCACGTCCCGCACCACTGTTGAAGTTTACATTGGGAGCACTGTCCAGCATTTCACTTAAAAATTGTGCCTGGCGCTGCTCAATATCAACAGCAGACAAGATACTGGCACTGGCCGGTAATTCATTTTCGGTAAGATTGCGAAAATCAGAGGAAATAACGATACGTTCAATGTTGACCGAGTCATCTTCTTGAGCGAACAAAGGCGCACTCAATGATGAGACAACGGCAAAGCTGATTAACGAAGTTTTAAATTTAGAATTCACGATAGGATCTCTTCTTGTTTAAACATGAAAAGATCCGGCATTACGGCTATATGATGAGAAACAATTTGCGTTGTACCATCCCTACGCCGGTATTATCCGGATCAGGTCTGGGGTTCTGGTTTTTATTTAAAAAACCAATCTCAGCACTTAGGCACCCCCTGGCTGTACTCCGCGTTAGCTAACTAGCCTGGCGAAGCGCGGCGAGTGTATCAGCAAACACGGGCCATACACAAGCCATGCGGATATCAATATTAACTATTTTGAATATTGAGATTTTCAAGCTCCTGCTGTGTCGCCTTTTCCAAATCTTCCAAGGTACGCCCGTGCGGTGTTGGCAAGCGGGTTTCCGGGTCCACCATAACAAATACAATATCGTCTGCGATACATATGGTTTTCTTGGTGGCTTTGTTACGCACCAGACATGTCACGGTTAAGGAAGTACGGCCTACTTTTTTGGTGGCAAGGCCAAACTCGACAACATCCCCCACAGCAGCAGAAGACTCAAAGCTAATCGCGCCGATGTGTTTGGTTACCAGAAACTTAGTATCCAATTGACACATGGCATAAATTGCCGCTTCCTCGTCAATCCACTCAAGTGCCCTGCCCCCGAACAGAAAGTTGGCAAAATTGAGGTCGTTGGGCATCACCAAACGTCGTGAAAAAAATCTCATTCGAATTCCTATTCTGAATTGCATAAACTATCCCTAAATTATACCTGAATTTTGGCTATTTACATGGATGCACAGCTGCAATCTTTTATCCAACAACGATTTCATGCCCTGTATCACCGCCAGTTATTGGTTATCAGTGGTGCTGAAGTTTGGGGATTAAATCAGGTAGAGCAGCTTGTTAATAGTATTCCCGATTCTCAAAAACCGTCTTTCGCACTGCTTACCTGTAATACCAGTTTTAAAGAAGGTGTGAATCAGGCGGTTACCAATAACAGTCAGTTTCGCCATCACCTGGGTCGAGAATATGATTGGGTGATTTACAATGCCTGGCAGGGCTTAAGGGCGAATGCCTTAGCAGCTCTATCGGGAACGGTTAAAAAGAACGGGCTGATGATTTTGCTATGCCCAGAGTTCGCCAGTTGGCCGACTTATAACGATCCCTATCTGGCCAATCGCATTTCCTATGGACAAATCGACAACTTTAAGAGCAGTAACTTTGTTATCCAGCTGATTTCTCAAATCCAGCAGGACCCGCATGTTTTGCTTCTCAATGACTGTGGATTTACCGGGAAAAATTATGCAGTGGCAACCGATCAACATTCAAAACATTTTACTGAACAACGGGCTGTAATTGAGCAGATAAAAAAGGTCGCCACCGGTCACAGAAAGCGACCGCTAGTGATCAGCGCCGATCGCGGTCGCGGTAAAACATCAGCCTTAGGTATTGCCAGTGGAGAATTGAGCAAAGAGGGACAAAAGCGCATTCTGGTAACTGCGCCACAAAAGGCCTCAGTTGAGCCTTTGTTTCAACATGCTCAAACTATCTGCCAAAGTGCCCTTGAGCACATCCAATTTGTGGCACTCGATGAGCTTATTATTAATCAGCCCGAAGCAGATTTGTTACTGGTAGATGAAGCTGCCGGAATACCCGTTTATCAACTACAAACTTTAACTGAGCGATATCATCGAATTGTTTTCAGCAGCACCGTTAATGGCTATGAAGGCAGTGGTCGTGGCTTTGAGATACGGTTCAAACCCTGGCTTACAAAGCATCGTCCACAAGGGGCTTTTACCAGCTTGTCACTGCCTTTCCGCTGGTATGAGAATGATGCCCTGGAGCAATTCTGGTGGCGGGCTCTTCACCTCAAAAAAACGGCTGTCACTACACCAGATGTATTACAAAAGAACACGATTAATATTGAAGAACTAAGCAGTGAGCAGTTAATTGCGAACTCTGACTTAGTCAACGCCGTATTTTCACTGTTGGTGGACGCCCATTATCAAACCAGCCCGGATGATCTGATGGCACTGATGGATGCACCGGAGCAGAGACTGTTTGCGCTATTCAATGGCCCCTGTACAGCGAACAACCTTATAGCAGCAGTGTGCGGCAATATCGAAGGCGGTTTTGACGATGGGGACTTAATGCAAGCCATTGTTGCTGGCCAACGACGCGTGCAGGGACACATGCTGGCGCAACAGATTGCATACGGCAATGCCAACACTCAACACTTAAGTAAACGATTTTTCCGGGTTATTCGCATTGCAGTTACCGCATCACATCGCTCAAAGGGATTAGGCAAAAGGTTAGTTAGTTTTGTTGCCCAGTGGTGCCTGGCGAATGACATTGATTATCTGGGTAGCTCTTTTGGTGCCACCGATAAACTACTTAAATTTTGGCAGCGTTCAGGCTGCGAACCGGTATTGTTAGGCTTTCACCGCGACAAGGCAACGGCAGAATACAATCTGACATTACTGCGAACTATTTCCGAGCAAGTCAAAGATGCGTTGCCCGAGATACAGCAAAACTTCTCCCACCTGTTGCGCTTTCACCTGTCAGGTTTATATCAAAATCTGGATAATGCCCTCTACTCGCTGCTTGCTCAAAGTAGTGATTTATCTCAGCATTTAATGTTAACTGCAGAGCACGCAAGGAATTCACTGCACTTGTTTTGTTATGGCAACCGCAGTCTTGAATTGAGCGCGCCGGTGTTGGAAATTCTAGCACTGCACTTCATTGCAAAAAGAGAGCAACCGAACGAACTGCCAGAACTACTCATAGACTGGCTTCTCAAGAGATATTCTCAAAAAGCCCTGATATCCCGACACAAGCTAGAGGGTAAAAAACAGCTAAATTGTCAACTGAGAGAGAGCGCAAAAGTACTACTAAGTGAGTAATTATTATTTTCTTTCAAAGTCCTTGCGCAGCAGGCTGTAGAGATTCATATCGTGAAAAGCCCCATTCCAAAAACACTTCTCACGCATAACCCCCTCAAATTGAAAGCCAGCCCGTTCCGACACAGCTATCGAAGGCAGATTACTGGGCAAAATCAATGATTCAATACGATTCACTCTGATGGGAAATTTGGTACTGAATGCGTACTCCAAAATGGTATTGACGGATTCACTGGCATAGCCCTTTCCCCAATACTTAGGCGATAGGTCGTAGCCCAAGATCACGCTAGCATCGTATTGATTCCAACTATTAAAGCCACAACTGCCAATCAACGTCGATTTACCTTTTTCCCTGACAGCCCAACGGATACCTGTGTTGGTTTCAAAGCGCGACTTGAAGTACTGGATCAGATGATCTGCCTCTTTTATTTCTTTAAAGCGCTCCACATCATAATGAGCAGTAACTTGTGGGTCTGAAAATATTTCAAATACTTGTTTTCGGTCCGTTTTTTTCAGTTCATTTAATATCAGCCGGTCACTGGTGAGGATGGGAAAAGGGGCTGCACTCATAGCTCTGTTACCTGTAAATCCATTAAATACTGTTAGCTAACCATATAGAGGAAAAACGGCTTAAACAACTAACAAAATCAAAAATCAATAATTTTCAGTAACTTAAAAAATTCAAAGGTCAACAAACATTTTGTGTTAATGATTTGTTAAGTGTTATATTGCATTGCTAAGTGAACGATAAATACACTATAGTGAGTTTCTGTAGTGGTGAACGTAGCAGGGGGCAGTCATGCGTACCAAGAAACCAATTATACGAAATAAGCAAACCATGGTAGACAACGAAGACCAATATGGTCAGGAACAGGACTACGAAGTAATAGTAAAAACACCTTCGGTCACTGTTAAAGACAAAGAGTCCACTACCCTGCCCTCACAATTCAATTACTATACTGAAAAAGATATTTCTAAAATCCTGTCCAATCTGGATTCACTGCGCAACAACGTTTATCCCCCGACTGAAAACGATGTTGACTCAACCCCTAAACTGCAAAGCTTTCCCTCGGTTTGTTTGATTGGCTTAGGTCGATGTGGCTCGAATATCGCTTTGGAAGTGGCGTCTCTGGTACACAACGCCCGCAACTTTTATTTGAATGAGTTTAATGTAGAGCTGAAAAAAGCCAAAGAATCAGATAATAAGCCGGTAAAATGGTTACAGCGAAATCTCAAACTCAATTCTGCCAATTCAACACAACCGGTGTTCTTGATCGAACCACTAGTGATGCTGGGTGATTTAGATAAAGACATCGAAGGCCGTATTCGCTTTTCCTCAAAAGGTGCCGAAAGCAACTTCCTGGATGAATATCGCAAATTAAAAATCATGGATTTGTCAGAAGTGCATGCTGGCGGTGCCGGTAATGCCCCCATCCTCGGACAATATCTGGCGAAGATAATTCTTAACAAAGATACTCAGCACTTCTCCAATAACGATTGGAAGTTCATTCATTCTTACCTGATAGATTCCTGCGGTATCAAAGCCAACCAGTCTCGATTGTATTTCTATATCTTCAGTGCTGGCGGCGGTACCGGTTCAGGGATGGCCTCAGAATTTGGCTTGGCGCAACAATACTCATACATGAGCAAAACATTTGATGTTAAACCCGAACGAGACCTCGCCAGTCAAAATCAATCGTTTGTATTTGAGCCTATTTTTACCAGCGGTATCTGTATCCTGCCCAACATCACTGACAAGAGTATGCAGATGTCTGAAGCACTGCATATCAATGCAGGCCGTTTGTTATGTAAATACCTGTCAGAGGAGTGGGATTTCTCTTACAACCTGGACAGTGAAGATGGCCATACATCCGAGGTAATGAATCGAATTCGCCCCTGGAATGCCATGATGCTGATCTCCAATGACATCATGCGCTACGCAGAAGAGAACGACAAAGGTGGCACCATTAACGAAATTGACGTTAACGCCATGGAAAAGCATGCTAATCAGTACATTAGCCAGCAGATTTTTAACATTCTGACCGCCCAGGCAGTCACCACTGACTATGACGAAAACTACTTCCACAGAGCAGGTATTGATATCGGCGAAACCATCAGATTGGATGCCAACGATCTGTTTATGAGCTTAGCTGGGCCGGTAGCTATCGCTTATGCCGAATCAGTAGTGGATAGTGAAGACAGCGATGGCAAACGCCTCGATATTGACGATCTTTTCTATCGCTCTATCGACCTGCCCCACTACAACAAACAAACACAAGCCATTGAAGGTATCAGTCTGCTGCCGATTGAGTCTGGTCGCTACAAGAAAGTATTGAAAGACTACAAAGACAGAAACTTCGATCCCGAGCAAATTCGCAAGCTGCATTTTTATCAAAATTGTTCGTCTGTAGTATCAATTGTGTCGTTACCTAAGGACTTTAAACTGTCCTACATGGACTTGAACAAGCTAAAAGTCCATTTGAATTCTTTGTTCCCTAATACCACATTAAAACGTTACGCATTGGTGATTGGTGCTTCTGCCAACCTGTCGTTGACAACGTTGATCGCAAAAAGTCCCTGTTTGAGTGACGATTTCTTAACGCTGATCGTTGCCTACATTAAACGCTGTTTTGCCAAAGACAATTTCCGTTACGACGAGACCATTGATAAAGCTATCGTTGAATTTATAAGAGCAGAAGAGTTCGATGAAGAATTGTTAATGGATATGCTGGTAGCTAATGAAAACCCGGCAAAGATCCTGGATACCAACTGGTATGCCATTAAGCCGATGTACGAGAAAAAATATAAAGAGCTGATCAGAGAACAAAGCAAGTTCACTTCTATTAACGACATCAGACTCAATGCTGAAAACGTGAAAAAAGCCATCATGTATTTACGTGAAATCTATCGTCACCGTATTAGCAAAACACGCATTATTTCACTTAATGAAGAGTTTGAAGCTAGCTACACACCACCGGCTAAGAAAAATAAACGCCAGGAATCTTTCTTCGACGATCCGACAGAAAGTGATCCAGAATAAAAAACCTCAAAGAGCCCGCTATTATGCGGGCTTTTTTATACGGGTTTTGAATTTATTGGCAAGTACTTCAAGTTGTTCCTTTGAGGTGATTTCAACATTGTTAATATCAATTGCCTGTCCTCTGAGAAACAGCACAGTACGAGGATAACCATGGCCACCAAGTTGCTCTACTAAATCCTGATGCGCTGCTGAGAGAAATTCGCCTCTATGGTGTTGTACAACGATATTATAAAGCGACAACTCAGACTCCATTAAACTTTGCTCAAAAGTGGCCAGGTTTGGGGCCTGCTTCTCGGTGCAGTCGGGGCACCAACTAGCAACCAGATTTAAAACGAATGACTCTTTGTTGGCGACCTTGTTATTGATCTCTTCTATGCTTATGTCTTGCAATGACTTTTCCCGTGTATTCAAAACGTAACGCTATTATGCGGTATCCCTTCCCTCAAAACCATCATCAGTGGCCGCTGCTTTTCGCGTGCCTACTTGCAACAAAAGTTTACACATCAGACTTTCAGGAAATTAGATTAATAACTCGAAAACAAGGCCGTAAATGTTAAATTAGAGAATCTTAAAGTTAAGGGAGTAATAACAATAATGAATAAAAAACTAGCTTTAATAGCGTTAACTACAAGTCTTTTAAGTGCATGTGGCGGAAGCGGCAGCGAAGGTAGTTCTAATCCCCCAGCTCCAACTACCCCACCACCAGACAATTATGATTTAACGGTATTGATGATTGGAAATAGTCACACCAATTTTGGCAACCTCCCGGGACAACTACAAGAAACCCTTCAGGCTTATTACCCAGAGCAAAATATACTTGTAGAGCGAGCTGTAAAGTCCTTATTTCTGTCTGATCACTTGCAGGATAGTACTACGCTGAACCACCTGGAAGAACGAAATTGGGACTACGTGATACTGCAAGCGCAAAAATATTCCGTTACCCGAACTGTGGAATACCCCACCACTGCAGCCCAGTCTTTTATTAACAAGACAAAAGAACAAGGGGGAGTTCCAGTTTTGTTTCCAGAATGGGGACAACGGCATCTGGCTGATGAAGCGGCTTATATTTATGACATCCATCAAAGCATCGCTGAATCAACCCCATCATGCGTTGCACCTATCGGATATGCATGGGATAACTCGTTATTAATTCAACCCTCGATTGAATTGCATGCCAGTGATGGTAATCACTCTAATCACACCGGAGCGTACCTCACAGCTCAAGTTTTGTTTGAAACCATCACCGCTCACCCGGCCGAGTTATTAGGAGAGCTCAGCTATTCTGAACTGGATAGTGATACCCAGTTGTTTTTACAACAAATGGCTTCTCAGGCGATAGCAGAATATCCACCTTGCGAAACATTGGATGTAAATAACGGCTAATAAAATGATTTCCATGGCCAGTAAGGAGCTTGGCTCCTTGCTGGCCATCACTACCGCTTTTTCACTTTTCCTCATTAAACAATACTAGAATAATAAGTCTGATCCTCTATACTTTTTACATTAGAAACATAAAAGATTTTTTATGATCACAAGCAGTACACTGTTCCCGATTTCAGGTAACAAGCTACGAGCTTGTATGGCCTTATTCATCTCTGCTTTATTAGTCTTTTCAGCGCCAGCTACCTCTAAGTATTCAGCTCAAGACATTGTGTGGATGACTGAAGAATATCCGCCTTACAACTTTCACAATTACGACGGTGAGTTGGTTGGAGTAAGCGTTGATTTACTCGAAGCAATTATGCAACGTATGCAAATCGATTTTGATAAAAACAATATCCTGGTAGTTCCTTGGGCCAGAGCATACAGGCATACCCTTAACACCCCAAATGCGGCGGTCTTTACTATGACCAAATCACAGCACCGCTCTTCTTTGTTTCAATTTTCTGAAGCTATTATGCCTTCAAACATCTCGATTATTACGTTAAAAAACAATATCAAGCTAAGCAAAGTGACCGATTTAAACCCGCTTAATGTAGGAGTTGTTCGCAACGACATTGGTGAACAGCTCCTCAAGAAATACGGGCTGGAAAATGAATCTACGGTAAAGCTACCTACTTCATTAGAACTTATTCGTATGTTGTTGTTAAACAGAATAGATGTGATAGCCATTGACGAAGCAATTGCATCTTTTGAATTCAACCGCCTTGGCGTCCAGCCTGAAGAATATTCAACTCACTTCACTATCGAAAAGCTCACCACCCATTACGCCTTTAATAACGAAATCGATAAAGAGTTTATCGCAGACTTCTCGGCTGCTTTTGCACAACTAAAAGCCGATGGCACCTTCGAACAGATCAGAGCAAAGTATTGATATCGACGCTAAGCCTGATATTCCTCACAATCTATCCCCGTATTCTTTGTAGGTTCGGCTTTAGCCGGACAAAGACGAGGACTTGTAACTAAGTTGTCGAGATAAATCTCGACCTACAAGTGTGTCTCACATGGGGGTGAAAGGGGTGTTTACAGGAACGAAGTTCCGGCCCCTTGAACGACGGGCCAACGGACGGCCCGGCTGTGGCACACATGGATGTGTGACATTAGAACAACGCAGGAGCAGTTGTCGAGAAGCCATCACAGGGATGTTTGTCCCCCGTACACTAATCATAGAGGAGATTATGAAGTTATTATTGATGGGTCAGGCATCTCTTGTGGATTAGCATAGCTAATCGCTATTTAGGGGAAGGGCTATCCGCTTGTATTGATAAAACAACAACATTTTTCAGAATCGCAAATGCAAAAAAGGGCTACCCTTTCGGATAGCCCTTTCTCTAACCAGGAGCCTGGCGGTAGCGCCCGCCATGGATGGCGGAAGTGTCGAACTAAAGTTCGACCTACAGACTTTAGCTCTCACATGGGGGTGAGGCTGGATTATTTAGGCGCGCAGCGCCGCCCAGCCGAACGACCCGGCAAGGATGCCGGGGCTGGATGCCCTCACAGGGATGTTTGTACCCCGTACGCTAATCAGAGAACAGATGATGAAGTTACTATTGATGGGTTAGGTTCCCAATGAAGTAGCACGGTAAGTTCTATTTAGAGAGGAGGCTACCCGATATATTTGCCAGGAATAAAAATATTTAGTGCCGCAGAAACGAAAAAAGGCCACCCAACCGGGTAGCCTTCTTTCTAAATAGGAGCCTGGCGGTGTGCTACTCTCACATGGGGAAGCCCCACACTACCATCGCCGCTAATACGTTTCACTACTGAGTTCGGAATGGATTCAGGTGGTTCCGTATCGCTATGGCCGCCAGACAAAAAATTGTCAGGAACAATTTTTAACGCACTTTAGTGCGGCCCCGAAGGGGTAAACTACATGGATGTAGTTTATAAAAACTGCTTGCCTGTTTAACTAAACAGGAAAAGACAGATAAATCTTTTCGTATGAATCTTGTTCTTGCTTGGGCAAGCGCGTCTTACTCTTCTTCATAAGCGTGTTCTTCGACAACATGCTCCTGCGTTGTCTACTCCCCGCCGTCCTGGCGGTGACAACACCAAATAATACCGGGTGTTGTATGATTAAGCCTCGCGGGCAATTAGTACAGGTTAGCTTAACGCCTTACAACGCTTCCACACCCT